>CAJQPY010000021.1 GCA_905480335.1 uncultured Ilumatobacter sp.
GCACCTTGTTCTGTTGCTTGGACTGCCAGACGGTGCCCCAGTGGGCGTGCAGGTAGGTGGTGACAGCAGCAATGACGCTTGGGGCGTTGGTGTCGATGCGGACCGGGTTGCCTTTCGTGTCGAGGCTCCAGCCGTTTGCTCGCAGACCGGCTTCGTGGAGGTTGTCAACGAACGCTTGGGCTTGGCCTTTGCGTTCGAAGGTGCTGTTCTTGCGTTCTTTGGGTGGGTGGCCAGCTCCGCGGTCGAGGTACCAGCGGACCTGCCAGCGCGAACCCTTGGCGGTATTGACCTGTTTGGCGGCGACGTGGGCGCTGAGGAGTCTCATGCCGTCACCTCCTCGAGGTAGGCCTTGGCGTCTCGGCAGCGCACGGCGATCGTTGAGCGGTCTTGGAGCCGGCGAGGAAACAGCCGGTAGCCGGTGCGGGATCGGGCGTCACCGAGCCGGGAGCGCTTGTAAAGGGTGCTGCGCGGCAGGTCGAGGACGACTTCGAGTTCGCAAACACCCAGAATGCGGTCGCATCCGGTGCATGCGCAGGCGTCGTGAACGTCGCCGGTGACGGGGCGGGTTGGTGTGTCGTGTGCTGCGCCGGGCGACGCCGACGTGGTTCCCATCGCTCTGTCTGTGTCGACGTCACCGATTTGCGCAAGCAGCTCGTTCCGAAAGAGCGGCGTCCGCGAGAACCCGGCGAGCGCCGCCGGAACCTTGTTGTGCTGTCGCAACGCTGTCGCAGCCGACATCGTTGGAACACCGATCCCGGCGTTCATGCGGGTTTCAGGGGCGAAGCGCAGTTCCCAAGCTGAGAACGCGGGTTCGATTCCCGTCATCCGCTCTCATTCCCCCTGGTAGATGAGTTGCGAAGGGCGAGATCGTTGTCAGCTTTTGATCGCCCGAAAAGCTGAAATCGCTCGAATTCAAGTCGACTGCGACTCACATCACTCCAGCTCACAGGCGCGGTCAATGCCAGCTCGGGCATCGCCCGATGCGTGCTGTTCTTTGCTTGTTGCACGGATGTTGCACGGCGCAAGACGGTGTTCGGGGCAGCGCGCCATCACCAGGATGCGGACAGCGTGGCCTCTTCGGAAAGACCAAGCGCGAGTCCAGTCCATGTCGGCGGTTTGGTGCGGTACGCGCCATCAGCGGTCGGCGGAAACGATGGTTCTCGATTCACGTTGCTGGTCGGATACCGTTCCATGGCGCGACATTCAGCGCAGTGCTCGATAGCGGACGCGATCCACGTGGATCCCCAAGATGTTGACTTCGCAGCATTTTGAGTATGTGTACAGATTTGACTCGAAGATCAAAATCCAACTCATTCCCTCACCTCCCAGGAGCTGCCCATGTCGAACCCCACGCCGATCACCAACGGTCTCGAACTGATCTCACCGGAGGCGTACGCGAACGGCGGTCCGCCGCACGAGATCTTTCGACGCCTCCGCGCCGAGTCCCCCGTTCATTGGTGCGAGCCACCCGGTTACGAACCGTTTTGGGCCATTACGAAGCACGCCGACATCTTCGACATCTCGACCTCGCCCGACAGGTTTGCGTCAGGGCCCGGGATCAACGTGTTGACCGCGGAACAAATTTCCAGCCTGGAAGCCAGCGCGTTCGCGTCAATGCGCACGATCATCACGATGGATCCACCCGATCACTGGTCGTACCGCAAGGTGGCAAACCGCGTGTTCACACCCCGCGCCATGAACGAAGTCGACGACGTGGTCAACGAAGCGGCGCGAGACACCATCGACCGGCTTGCCGGAACGACAGGTGAAGGTGAATGCGACTTCGCGTCCGACGTCGCCGCAGCGCACCCCTTGCGCATCTTGTCGACAATGCTGGGCGTCCCGCGCGAGCAGGAGCCTGACATCTTGCGCCTGACCAACGAGCTGTTCGGATTGGACGACCCCGAGCTCCAACGCGAAGGTGAGGACCGCCAGGTGGCGATCATGGAACTGGCCATGGAGTTGTACACGATGTTCGACATGATCATCCAGGACCGCCGCGAGTGCCCGCGCGACGACCTGGCGTCGGTGCTCGCGAACGGACAGGTCGACGGCTGCCCGATGGAGATGATGGAAACGGTCGGCTACTACCTGATCGTGTTCAGTGCCGGGCACGACACCACCAAAAACGCACTCGTCGGTGGCATGAACGCCTTCCTCGAACACCCCGAGGAACTCGCAAAGCTCAAGAACAATCCGGGCCTCATCGACCAAGCCGTCGACGAGCTCACACGCTGGACGTCACCCGTCAACTACATGAAGCGCACCGCAACCGAAGACACCGTGGTCGGCGGACAGAAGATCGCCGCTGGCGACAGCCTCGTACTCTTCTACGCGTCAGCGAACCGCGACGAAGACGTGTTCGACAATCCATACGAGTTCAGCATCGATCGCAAGAACGAAAAACACCTGGCGTTCGGTGTCGGTGAGCACTTCTGCCTCGGCGCCAACCTGGCCAAGCGATCACAACGCGCGCTGTGGAGCGAGCTCGCTCCGCGTCTCGAATCGATCGAGCTCACTGGCGAGCCCGAATGGATCCACTCACCGTTCGTGGTCGGCTTGAAGCACCTCCCGGTGCGCTACCGGCTTCGAACGCGCAGCACGGACTGATCGGCCAGGCCCGCGATTCATCCGACCTCGACGACGAGACAGCAGCCTTGGGAGATCTGTGGGCGAGAACGCGCCTCGACGCAGTTGCACGATTGATGCACGACCGATTCACGGCGCTCGCCGAAACGGTCGTTCTCCCTGCTCAGCGGCCTGCCCGTGTGAACAGGTCTGAAGCTTCCCAAGCTGAGAACGCGGGTTCGATTCCCGTCATCCGCTCCAAGCCCCTGTTTGGCCTCGCTGAGCAGGGTTTTTCTACTTGTATCGACGTTTTCTGGTCGTGCATTTACTTCCTCCGTTTGCCTCGATTTGCTGTCGATTTCGTCGGTTTACTGTCGCAGCGCTGATGGATCACGCTGTCTCGATGCGCATTTCGTGAGCCGTCGTCCGATGGACGGCACTCCGCAGAGCGCGACGCGTGTGAGGCACGGACGCCGCTCAGACACCCTGCGCCATCTTGTTTGTCCCGTTCAACGGCGATCGATTGTCGTGACCGATTCGGCGAGTGCTCGGAGCGACGTGCCCGGCAGAATCGCAAGTAGGACTCGCAGGAGCCGCTCCCGTAGCGTCCGCGCATGGACGTTGAAAGACGGCATCGGATCGAACGGGGCACACCGAGCAGATGCTTTCTGGGACCGTGACTGATCGCGAGATCGAGATGGTCGACAACGACGACGTCGGGTTCACGGAGGAGCGGTACGTGACCGCCGAGTCAAACTTTCGAGACTGGTACCGCCGCGCGGTGCGGGCGTGGAACGATGCCGACATCGCGGCACTGACCGGACCTGACGGCGGAGGCACCAACAGCCCCGGCGTGGGCTATCGGGGACGGAATGCTCGACTCAACACGCCAGTAGACCGAGAAGCAGCACTCAACGCATTCTCTGCCTCGATGGTTCGCTGAACCTCGTCATATCTCAGGATCGGAACCGCAACGGATCCAATCAGCTGAGAGCGCAACCTCGTCAACCCGATGGCGAAGGAAATACCATCACGTGTGTGCCGATCGACCTCGCGCCCCATCACCAGCAGCTCACCGACGACGGGTACACCATCGTCGAGAACGCCATCGAGCCTGAACTCGTCGACGCACTCCTGGAAGACGTGGCGCATCTCGAGGCCGAACTCGATCGGCGCCCGGCCGACAACCGGTTCGAGGGAAACCGAACGACGCGGACCTACAACCTGTTGGCGTACGGCGAGATCTGGCAGAAGGTGCCACCTCACCCTGTCGTGCTCAAGCTGATTGAAGGCGTGCTCGGGCCCCAATGCCTGGTCTCGAGTCTCGCCTCGATCTCGCTGGCTCCAGGCGAGACCGCCCAGGTGATCCACGCAGACGACCAGATCCAGCCGTTGGCGAAGCCGCATATCGCTACCGTCTGCAATTCGATGTGGGCGCTGACCGATTTCACCGAGGCGAACGGCGCGACACGGTTGGTTCCGGGCAGCCACCGCTGGCAGAACCCCGACTACTTCGCCGGCGACATGAACGTCGCAACGATCCCGGCCGAGATGTCGAAGGGCAGCGTGCTCGTGTGGCACGGCAGCACCTGGCACGGCGGCGGAGCGAACATGACGAGCGACGAGGTCCGGGTCGGCATCGCGATGAATTACTGCGCAGGGTTCATCCGTCAGCAGGAGAATCAGCAGCTCGGTATCCCATCCGATGTGATGGCAGGTTTCTCTCCGGAACTCCGCCAACTCTGTGGTCTCGGGATGTACCGGGGCCTGACGGGGAACATCGAGAAGCGAAGCCCGGCCGAAATGCTCTACGGAGATCCGCCCGAGACACAGCTCTGGGACGCCGAACCAATCACGACGAACACGTAGCGCTCGTCATCTCGCGAAGAAAAAGGGAGCAGGATGCAAACACAGTCGTATACCGAGAGCGTGAACCGGCAAGGAGACGACCTCCCCGGGATGTACGGCAAGGTCGACTTCGCGATCGTGCCCGAACGCCTCGACCTGGCGGCCACGATCGACGATGAGCGATTCTCGGCAAATCGCGATGCGGTGAGCCGGGTCTTCGACCGGTCCGAGCTGCTCGAGACGATGCGCAACGCCACGATGACCGGCGACGGCATTGCTGATGCGTACGCGTCACTAATCCCCAAATTCGGCTTCCGGACCCTCGTCGAGATGCTCGAAGCCGCCTGCGAACACGGAGTCGAGAGCGTCGAGAATGCGCCACCCGAGCTCATCGGTCTCATCACCGCGATGGAAAACACCCCGACCTGGGTCGACATGGCACTCGTGGAGCAAGGAGCGCAAGCCGAACGGATCCCGATGGCGACCGCCACACCCCTCGCAATCCGTGGAGCGTTTCTCGCCACGTTCCTCAACAAGTATGCGGCGCTCCCGATGACAATGACAGGGACGCTGTCCGACGAGGCGGCGGCCAAGCGAGTCTTCGAAACGGCGAGCTTCTTCACTGCCACCACGATGCCCGGCGCCCTTCGGCGTTCGGGCAAGGGGTTCGAGGCTGCGGCAAAGGTCCGGCTTATGCACTCGATGGTCCGCTACCACCTTCTCAATTCGGGCAAGTGGGATGTCACCACGTACGGCATTCCGATTCCGCAGGCCGACCAGATGCCAGCAGGACTGATCGGGGTCTTCTTAATGTCGGCACAACTGCTCCGCAAGGGGCAGACCGAGTTCACCCCCGAACAGCGCGCAAGCGTGGAATTGTCCCGCTACCGGTGCTTCCTCCTCGGACTGCCGGAGAACCTGCTTGGCGAGACACCCCAGGAGATTGTTGACCTCCTGATCGCGCGGCACATTTCGTTGCGCGAGGGATATGACGACGAGACCTGCGGCGCACTCGTGCGCGGCACCATGAAAGCCGACTTGTTCGACACGTCGTCGAGCACGGGCCGGCTACACGCGTGGCTTGAAAACGGTTTCTCGAAGTTCGTGTTGATCAAGAGCTTCCTCGGCGGCGACACCGAGCGAGCCGATTCGATCGGTATCACCTTCAGCAGTTCCGAGAAGGCTGCCGCAGGTGTCGCAGCTGGATCGATTGCCCTCAAGACAGCGTTCTACCGAGTGGGCCTGCGTCTTCCTGTGGCGTCACGCCACGTTGACTCCCGGCTCAACCGGCGGCTCGCCAAGCTGCTTGACATGTACGGGCACGCCGACTTCGTGACCGACGCCGACCGGTACAAGCTGAGCTGAGACAGCGCGCACCCTCGCCAAGCCGGACTGGCGAATCGCATGCGGTCGAGCCGACATCGAGCCCCGGACAACTCGGTCGCACACCGCTATGGTCGATATCCTGCCCGGCGGAGAGCGGCGCACCGACAAGGGGTGGGTGCCCCAGGCGACTCCGAAGGGGAAAGACGATGACCGACACAAGGAGCGAGATCCAGATTCAGCGGCCACCTGCCGGGTTTCGGTCGCCCGAACAGGAGCAGGTCGAAAAAGGCGCCGGTGTGGCGCCAGCCGACGAATTGGACATCTCAGATATCAATCCACTCAATGCGAACCTCTTCGCCGAAGACCGGTACCACCGGTACTTCGAACGCCTCCGAGACGAGGACCCGATCCACTTCAACGAGATCAAGACAGCGGGCCGCTACTGGTCGGTTACCAAGGGTGATGACATCAAAGCCGTTGAAGGCGACTGGCAAACTTTTTCATCGGCCAGTGGCATCACGTTGGGTATCCCGACCCCAGAAACCCCTGCTGCGGGGGCGCAGACCACGTCGTTCATTGCGATGGATCCACCCGAGCAACGTGCGCAACGCCGCACCGTGACTCCCGCCGTGCAGCCAAAAAACCTGCAGAACGTCGAACCCCTTATCCGCGAGCGGACAATCGACGTTCTCGAGTCGCTGCCTGAGGGCGAGACGTTCGACTGGGTCGAGACGGTCTCGATCGAGCTGACGACGCGAATGCTGGCGACCCTGTTTGACTTTCCGTTCGAGGATCGCAGGAAGCTGGCTCGTTGGTCCGACATCGTCTTCGCGATCCCGGAGCCAGGTGGTGTGATTGAGTCTCACGAACAACGCTTCGACGAGTTGGTGGAGTGCGTGAAGTACTTCTCGAGACTCTGGGAGGAACGCCGGGAGGATCCCGGCCACGATCTCGTCTCGATGCTGGTCCACGGCGAAGCCACGAAGGACATGTCGGCCTTGGAGCACCTCGGCAACCTGCTGCTCCTAATTGTCGGCGGCAACGATACGACGCGCAACACGATGAGTGGCAGTGTCTACGGGCTCAATACGTTCCCCGAGCAGTACGACAAGCTGACCGCTAACCCTGACTTGATTCGAAACATGGTGCAGGAGATCATCCGCTGGCAGACCCCTCTCGCCTACATGCGACGGACCGCAACCCGTGATGTTGAGTTGGGCGGCAAGCAGATTAAGAAGGACGACCAGTTGCTCATGTGGTACCTGTCGGCAAATCGTGATGCAACAGTTTTCGAGAATCCCGACAGCATCGACATCGAGCGGTCCAACGCCGACCAGCATCTCTCATTCGGCTACGGCGTCCATCGGTGCATGGGCCTGCGGCTGGCCGAGATGCAGCTGCGGATCCTCTGGGAAGAGATCCTGGCCCGCTTCGAGCGAATTGACGTACAGGCCGAACCGACGCGGACCCTCTCATCGTTCGTCCATGGATACGCGACTCTCCCAGTCACCGTCACGCGGAAGTGAACACTCATACGCAGTCGTCGTGACCGAGTTACGATCGGCTGTGCAAGCGCGTGAGACAGGTCCCGTCACGCTCTTGGCCGAGTGCTGAATTCAACAGCTGGTACACACTTCAGACCACCACGCTGCGGCTGATGTCAGGTCTCGTCGCATGCGGAGACGGGGTCCTCTGCGGCCCACCCGTAGTGCATACGGCCGTGATCGGCGTTGGCCGCCATGATCCCGCCGACCGTGCCGTCTGCCCACGGTGCACCAGGGATCTTTGAGGTCAGGTCATGATCAGATAGCTCGGCAAGCAGCGCCAGCGTCTCGGCGCGCACGGCTTGACCGACACGAACTAGCTCGACGAACGGCTTGCCACTGTGCTCTGCCTTCCACTCCTCGGTCCACGAGTGGATCGAGGCCATGACCTCATCCATCGACTGTCGTGAACCGTCGCTTCGTAGCCGCGCTTCGAGGCCCTCCTCGCCCGACAGGTGTCGTCGGAACATCGCATTCCAGTTTTGTTCGATGAGCGTGGTGTGTACGAAGTGATCGGCGAACGACCAGCGGCTCTCAGGATCGTGCTCGCTGAACGTACGTGGTGCTATCAACTCGTCGGTCGGCATCTCCCCGAGTCGCTCGAGCAACCATGCTCGATCGCGGTTCAACTTGATCTCAATCTCGGTGCGGTCCACGAAACGACCGTAGCGACCTGGCCCCACGGCCGGACTGCCGAGTTACCTCGCCGTGATACACGACCAGGGCCAGGCCGACGGTCCAGCCGAGTTGAAAGGTTGCCGCGACTGGCATGATCGGTGGCGTGATCGAGATCGACCTGGCGAACTACGACCCGATGGATCCTTTGATTCAACAGTGTCCTTATCCACACTACGCCGCGATTCGCGAAGACGGGCCGATCTTCTGGCACGAGCAAAGCGCGATGTTCTTTGCGGCGCGCCACGACATCGTCAAACAGATCCTGCGCGATACAACGACGTTCTCATCGATCGGCTCCAACGCGAAGCACGCCGGATCGGACGCGGTGATGGGCGAAGTAGCGAAGATCATGGAGCAGGGTTGGCCGCGCGCAGAGACGATGCTTACCGTCGATCCACCTGTCCACACCAGCTACCGCCGACTGGTTTCGCAGGCATTCTCCGCCCGCCGTATTGCCGCTCTCGACGACCAGGTTCGCGGGATCGCCGTCGATCTGATCGATACATTTCCAGACCAGGGGACGATCGACTTTCACCGCGACTTCGCAGTGTCGCTTCCGGTGCGGGTCATCCATTTCGCGTTGAACATGTCGCCTGACGTCATCGATAAAATCAAGTTGTGGTCCGACGCTGCGAACGTAGCACTCGGCGCTAGCCCGTCCGATGACGATCGGATCGCGGCCGCCCACCTTGCCGTCGAAGGCCAGCGCTACTGGTACGACGAGTATGAAGCCCGGCTTGCCCACCCGACCGACGACATTTTGTCGGAAATTGTGCACGCCGACTACCAGGCGCCAGACGCCGCCGATGGGGAAACCCGGAAGCTGGAATTTCCCGAGATCTACAGCATCGTGAAGCAGTTGATGGTGGCGGGCAACGAGACCACCACGAAGTTCTTAAACGAGACGATGCGTCTGCTCATCGAGAACCCGGCCCAATGGGACGCGCTCAGCAGCGACCCGAAGAACGTCATCCACGACCTGGTCGAAGAGGGCCTCCGAATGTCGTCGCCGAATCAAGGCTTGTTCCGTTACGCCACGTGCGACACCGAAATCGCCGGGCGTAATGTTCCTGAAGGATCAAAGATCTGGCTCATGTTCGGTGCCGCCAACCGCGACGATCACGTATTCACCGACGGGGAAGCCTTCGACGCGTCGCGCGATCGCCTCAACGAACACCTCGCATTTGGAATGGGACGGCACTTCTGTATCGGTGCGCCGCTTTCTCGCCTCGAGGGCACCGTGGCATTCGAAGAACTGGCAAGGCGGCTGCACCGTCCGACTTTTGCGCCCGGCAACACGTTTGAGTACGAGCCCAGCTTCATCATGCGCGGGCTCACACAGCTCGACCTATTGGTCGAGAAAAGAACCTCCACCACCTGACTAACGCCGCAAGCCGCTGACGGCTGTGCCGTCGTACCCAAGCGTCCGACCATTCGCTTTCAGCAAGTCAAGGGCTACTGTCAATAAATGCTCAGGACGCCGCAAAGATCGCGCGGTTTGGCCGGCGACGTGCGGTTCTCGTGACTGCCGACTCCGACATCGCATCCGAGTCCAGCGCGATGGGGGACATCGAGTCGACACGGGCCTGGCGGGCCTTCGCTGTTGCATCGGCAAGTATCTTCCTCTTCGTTCTCGACGCTGGCTTGCTGTCGGTCTCCCTTCCCAAGATCGCCCAGACATTCCCGGATGCAAGCCGTGCCACCATTTCTTGGGTTAGTACCGGCTACCTCGTGTCAGTTGCCGGGCTCCTCCTCGTGGCAGGACGACTCGGGGATGCATTCGGCCGTAAGCGTATGTTTCAAACAGGGATGCTCGTGCTCTTCGTCGGCTCGCTCACCTCCGCGCTGGCGCCCTCGATCGGACTGTTGATCGTGTCACGAATGGTGCAAGGGGTCGGTGGTGCGCTCGTTAGTGCCACGGGCCTCACGCTGGTGTTGGGGAACATCCCCTCCGACCGTCGAGCGTTCGCGGTCGGCATCTGGGGGTCGGTCGGCTCCATTGCGGCGGTCCTCGGCCCGACGCTCGGCGCTGAGATCGTCGATGCTGCCGGTTGGCGATTTGCGCTGGCGTTAACTGCGCCGATTGCTCTCGGTACCTACAGCATCGGGCGTCGTTCTCTGCGCGAGTCCAACATCACGAAAGGCCCTCGCGGTCTTGACCTACCCAGCGTGCTGCTAGCCACGTTCGGGATCGGGACGATCGCTCTCGGACTGTCGCAAAGCCGCATCTGGGGTTGGAGCGACGCCAAGACGCTGTCTGCATTCGCGGCTGGACTCCTTGCTCTGGCGGCCTTTCTTGATCGGTCGCGTCGACAATCGAACCCCCTACTCAGCCTTCACCTCCTGCGGGTCGGCGGGTACACCGGTCCGACCTTTGCGGCATCACTGCAGCAACTTGGCTTCTT
The DNA here is from genome assembly GCA_905480335.1 of uncultured Ilumatobacter sp. Taxonomy (GTDB): domain Bacteria; phylum Actinomycetota; class Acidimicrobiia; order Acidimicrobiales; family Ilumatobacteraceae; genus Ilumatobacter_A. Next base: position 10,370 of record CAJQPY010000021.1, read on the forward strand.
CTCCTGGTTCTTCTCGACGTCGTTTGTTCTCAGCGAAATTTGGGGCTGGTCGGTCCGCGAAACCGGGCAGGCGATCAGCCTGACGTTCGTCTTCTCGGCACTCACCGGCTGGGCCGGAGGGAAGGCCGGAGCCCGAATCGGCATGTTCTGGCCGACGGTGATCGGCGCCGTCGTGGCGGCCGCCGGACCGCTCTACTGGGTGTTCGTCTTCACGGACGAACCGTCATTCTGGGCCGTCTATCTCCCCGGCGCTGCGCTGTTTGGGCTCGGGGGCGGAGCATGCGGGATTCTGACGACCGGAATGGCCCTACGGTCGGTATCCGAGGAGGATCAGGGAATGGCATATGCCGCTCACCAGACCGCTCGGCGAATGGCATCGAGCTTCGGGCTGGCACTAATGGCAACGCTGCTCGGTGAGGCAAGCGGCACCAGTTTGCTCGGTGGCGCGCGCAACGTGTGGGTCATGTGTATCGCTGCGCACTTGATCATGATCGTTCCACTCACCATCACCAGCCGCAGTGATTGAGCGAGCGGTGATCGACCCAATGCAGCACACTCACCGAATTCGAAACCGAAGGCATCTAGCTTTTCAGCGATGACCCGCGTTTTCATTCACGGCAATCCGGAGACGACCGCAATCTGGGGACCTCTGCTCAACGAACTCAGGACGCGCCGTGAGTCCAACCTGGTGTGTCTTTCGGCGCCGGGATTCGGCGCGCCCAGGCCCGACGACTTCGATGCACTTCCAACCTCCTACGTTGATTGGCTGGTCGGCGAGCTGGAACGTATCGAGAGCCCAGTCGATCTGGTCGCCCACGACTGGGGCGCCGGGCACGTCTACGGGCTTTTGGCCCAGCGGCCAGATCTCATTCGCTCATGGGCTGCTGACTGTGCCGGTCTCGTCCACCCTGAATACGTCTGGCACGACATGGCCAAGGCTTGGCAGACCGACGAGATCGGCGAACACGTCATTGAGATGATGATGGCCGGTTCGGTGAACGAGCGCGTCGATCGGTTCGTTGAACTCGGCATGACCGAGCAGATCGCAGCTGCGATCGTCACAGAAACTGACCCGTCGATCGGAGGATGCATCCTGGATCTCTATCGAGGTGCCGCTCAACCGGTTATGGCTGACCTCGGCCGCACACTTCTGGCCACCGAGCTCCCACGCGGGTTGGTACTAGATGCGACAGGCGACGCGTACTCTCAACCAGACCTTGGTCGGGATATGGCCGAGCGGTTTGGCGCAAGCGTCTTCACAATGGAGGGTGAAGGCCATTGGTGGATGTGTTCGGTTGCATCTGCTGCGGCGGACGCACTCGTTGAGTTCTGGTCCACACTCGACTGACCGCCCACCCTGAGGGTCGCCCGACCGACAGCATCATCATTCCGCGTTGCTACGCACCCCTGTTCTTCGCCAACGAAGACACATTCGCCGACTGTTTGTAGACGCTGGTCGCCGCCGGCCATGAAGTCAGCACGCAAAACCCACCGTAAAGCAGATCGCCGACACAAACTCAACTGCGGCCGACACGGATCTCGTCCTGGATCTTCAAGCCCGCTAGCAGGCTGCATCAACTTCGCTAAACGAGCACCCATCTGGTCACGACTCGATCAACTAGTCGAACAGTAGACAGCGTTTGTTACTAGCCTCACGTTCGTAACCCATCTGGAGGTAAACAATGAAGTTGCGCATGATCCGGCTCGGCCTACTGCTGGTTGGCAACGCGATCGGACTCTGGATCGCTTCGCTGATCCTCAACGAAGACATGAGATTGAGTGGGCTTGCCTTCGTCGTCGCCGTCGTCATCTTCACTGTCTTAGTGGCGGTGCTTGAGCCGCTCGTATCCAGGGCAGCCGAGCGGTGGGCCGACTTCCTAGGTGGGGCGAGTGCGCTCATCGCGACTGGCGTCGCTCTGATTCTTACCAGCTGGATCTCCGACGGTCTGTCGATCAACGGCATCGGCACTTGGTTGCTCGCCACGTTCGTCGTCTGGGCAGCGGCGGCGGTCATCGGCATCGTCCTCGTGCGGGCCTTCGCCAAAGAAAACGCAACGTAGCGCAACCTCTCGACCGACGTGACCCCAATCCCTTCTTAAGACGCCAACGCGACCTCAAGGAACTCTGGACCGCGCCGGTTCTGGTGACCACGGCACTCTTCGCGGACCCAAAGTCTGGCGCTCAAAAACGCAGCGGACCAACAGTCGAGTGCTGCCAGTGACTACGTCATGGGCTCTGTGCCAGGCCGCCGGGCCGAAATAGCTCAACGAACATGAGTTGTTGCAGGTAGCTCACCGGCCTACAACGGTTAGTGGGCATGGGGCCCACGACCGACGCAGTAGTGTCTCCCTCCCCCGCCTGGGCCTCACAGGTTTCAGAAAAGACGTTGTAGGACAACGTAGCTAAATTCGGCTTGGATGAAGCAGATTCAGGCGAGTCTGCGGGGTTGCCGTCGTTTCCGCGAACAATTCCTTTGAGCCCGATCGGATGTGCAACCGAGCCAGCCCCAAAGAGTCCTCGGGTGCTCAAGATCCTGTCATCAGTCCTGTGCCGGACGGGACGTCTCAACCAGACGGTTGCAGAGGTCGTCGGAGAGTCCGACCAAGATGGGATCATCTTCCGAGATGAGCCGGCCGTCGCCGGGATCGGCGTACAAGAACCAGACTGCCAGCCGTGCGTCAACACCGAGAGCACCATCCGGATCTGAATGGTCAAGCGAGCGAAGACGGCGCACGAGGGCCTGGACTTCGGCATGCTCATTCCACTGCCCAAGCAGCGCATGACGAAGGGTGTCGGCGTCTCGATTTGTTGCAGCGACGCACCCGACAAGGTGCCGAAAGGTTGACCGCGACGTCGGGGCTGCCGCGTTGATTGCTGCAAGCGGGATCCGAGAAGTCATGCTTTGATTCTTCCCTTTGCATCTCGATTGCGTCGAGCTCGGCCACCGAGCAGCTGAATATTCTCGTAGCGTCGCCATCCGCGTCGATCGGTTCCTGCGTTCGAACCGCGAGAACCCCACCCGCAGGATCGGACCCGCACGTGAGTGACCGATCATCACCGACGCTCGCCGCTAACGCGACGGTCCAAATCTGATAGGTCTGAAGTTGAGAGGATCCAACGGATCCCCTGACCTGGGAGTCTCGAGCATGTCGTATTCCAAGCACGTCAACCACGAACTCAGCCCGATGGCCTGTCCGGTTCAACTCGACGACGTCGACCTATTCGGAGACGGCGCCCAGGAACATTGGTACGAGGCGTACGAGATCCTCCATCGCGATGCGCCCGTCCTCCAGATCACAGGCGGCGGCCTCACGCCGGGGTCCGATGCATTTGTCCTCACCAAGCACGCCGACGTGTCGCGTGTTGTCAGAGACCCTGAACGGTTCCTCAGCCTGACCACGATGCGACTCGGTCAAATCACGAAGCAGGGACTTTCGCCCGAGGAGGCCTACGCAACCCATCACAATCTAATGACTGCATCGATGCTGTCGTTGCGTCCGACACAGCAGCTCTACAACCGGCATCGCAAGGAACTCACCGACCCTTGGGTCGGGCCGGGCGCACTCCGGCACCGCGACATGATCACCCGCCACGCGAACGATTTGCTCGACGAGTGGACCGCAGACGACTCTGGCAACGATATCAGTGACCGCACCGTCGAGTTCATCAGTCAGTTTGCACGCCCACTGCCACAGCGTGTCATGGCGAGCATCCTCGGTTTTCCGCATACCGACATCCCGCGACTTGCTGCCTGGGGCGACGCTGTGGTGACTCCTTTCGTACATGGCACCGGCCTCAAACACGAGCTAACGCCCGAACAGACGGCCGACATGCTTGCCCGCCTCGAGGGGTTCCAGGACTACATCTATGAACACGTCACGGCTAAGCGCGACGACCCCCAAGACGACATGGTCAGCTTCCTCTGCGACGTCCACTACAAAGCGCTCGACCGGAAGCTGACCGACATCGAGATCGCCGGAATCGTTCACGCGATGATCATCGGCGGCCTTGAGACGACCCAGTACGCGCTTGAGGAACAAGCCCAACTGTTGTGCGAAAACCCCGGTACGTTCGACGGTCTGCGAACTGACCGAACCAAGCTTCGCGCGTTCGTCGAGGAGTCGATGCGGATGAGGTCGCCCACACACGGGCTGTCGACGCGAGTGACTGCACACGATGAGGTCTTCCAAGGCATCAACGTTCCGGCGGGATCCCTGTTGCACCTGCGCTACGGCGCAGCCAACGTCGACCCAGATGAGTTTGACTGCCCCTTCGACCTCGACCTCGACCGCAAGGCGGTCAGCCGCCACGTGACGTTCTCCGCCGGTCCGCGCGTGTGCCCCGGCGCCACGCTGTCACGCCTTGAGCAGCAGATTGGCTGGAGTGTTGTCCTCGACAGGATCGAGTCCATCGAATACAGCGACGGCAACGACTGGATGCATCAACCCGGGATCATGCTCGGAACTCTGAAGCTGAATCTTCGCATCCGGGCAGCCAACGCACCGCTCTCGCTCGGCACCGGCAGAGCACCCGCAGCGGGTTGATCACACCTAGCGCCGTGGACTGCCAGCGGGCTTGAAAATCAATCGGCCGTTGCGATTTGAGAGAGAAACGTACCGCCGTCCCAGACATCCATCCTTTTGGCGATCAGACCGTCCCGGACGGTGAACCACATCACCCCTGGGATGCTGATGGAGAAGCCTTGGTACACAGCGCTGAAGTCATACCGAACAACGACCTCGGCGTGCGACTCACGGTCCTGATCGACCATGTCCAGAACGGAGTAGCTCCGCTCAGCAAAGTCGGCCAAGAAGCCTGGGAGTCGACGGCGGTACTCGTCACGACCGATGCAACTTGAGGCAATTGAGCTGAGGTGCTCGTTGTGAAACTCTTCGGCAACGAAGCTGGCGATCTCATCAGGGTCGCCCCGTAGAAATGCGCCGAGGTAGCCGGTCACAACATCAACAGGTTTATTCATCACCCCAGACGCTACGAGGTTCGACTTGACGACACAGGACTCTGTGCATGACGGTTATAAAACGCAGGTCACCAACCCTCAGGGTTAGGCGTATTCCCGAAAGAGCCGCACACGGCAATACCCTTGCGAAATGCGGATTATCCGGGGAACCGTCGTCACCATGAATCCCGGTCGCGACATCATCGTTGACGGTGCAGTCGCCGTCCACGGGTCAACCATCGCCGAGGTCGGCTCGTTCGACCGGGTGCAATTGAAACATCCTGCTGCGACCGCCACAGGCTCGGCATCCGACCTCATCCTGCCCGGATACCTCAACGGACATCAGCACCTCACCGGGGACCGTCTGATTCAGTCATCAATCCCAGATGACCTCCCGCCGGGTGAGGCAATTTTCACCTGGGTCGTGCCGGTGCACGCCGAGCACTCTGGTGACGACGACGAACTCTCGGCAACGCTCACGCTCGCCGAATCACTGACCAACGGCATCACCACCACCTTCGAGGCCGGCACCATTGCGCACCCCAACCGAGTTGCCCAGGCAGCTGAGCGCGTTCGATCGCGACTCACGATTGGTACGTGGGGTTGGGACATCGAGCACGGACCATTCACCGGGGCGGTCGACGAGGTGCTCGATCGTCAATCCGCAGCACTTGATCTCGTTACCGGGCCGCTCGTCTCGAGTTGGGTCAGTCTTGTCGGTCACGATCTCATGTCCGACGATCTAGTAGTCGGCGCAACGGCATTGGCGCGCAAGCGTGATGTCGGCATGACCTTTCACCTCTCGCCCAGCACCAGCGACAACGAGAGCTACCTCGCCCGAACAAGTACGCGACCACTGGCTCACCTCAATTCACTCGGTGTGCTCGGTCCCCATCTTGCGATCGCTCATGCTGTGCACATCAACGACGACGAGGTCGACCTCCTGATCGACCAGCGCACGTCCGTGGTGTCGTGTCCGTGGGCGTACATCCGACTGGGTCAGGGCCTATCGCGCGAGTTCCGGCACCTCGACCTCTGGCGGCGGGGTGGGCGACTCGCGCTTGGTTGCGACTCGGAGAACGCAGGCGACATGGTCGACGGGCTGCGGTCCGCCGCATTGTTTGCTGGCATGGCGAAAGATCGCGATCTCGACCCGACGGTATTTGGAGCGCATGACGCGCTCGAGCTCCTTACGATTCGGGGTGCCGAGGCACTCGGTATAGACGATCAAGTCGGTTCGATCGAAGTGGGCAAGCAGGCCGACCTGGTCGTGCACGATCGATCGCGGCTTGAATGGATCCCGCCGAGCCCCGACCCCGTACTGCAGCTGATCTGGGGGTCCGACGGACGATCGGTCCGCGAGGTATTCGTCGCAGGCGAACACGTCGTCGCCGACGGCCAACTCCAGACGGTTGACGTCGACGCGCTCGCCGACGACGCAGTCGCTGCAGGAACAGCCCTACGTACTCGGAGCGGTATCGGGGCCACAGCCCGCTGGCCGCAACTTTGATCAGGCCTCTGCTGCGAGCAGTTCCAGCACGCGCTTGCTGCCCTCAATCGTCTCGCGTAGACCGTCGTACATTGATGCTCGATTGACAGCCGCGAGATTGCAGCTGACACCGTCGAGACCCAATGCCTGCAACTCGCGGATCTGATCAGCGCATTGTTCCGGTGTTCCGACGACCGCGAACTTGCGAGCAAGATTGGCATCGACGAGGTTAAGCATTTCTGGTGGGTCGTAGCGATTCAAGTCGAAGTACCAGCCGGTTGCGTCGTCAAGCGTGGCCACGATCCGACGACGACGTTCAGGATCGACGGGCGGGCCATGGTCACCAAGCACGTCGAGATAGTGAGCTGCGAATCGCTTGACACTGGCAATCGCCAACTCCTCATCGTCAGACACGCACAATGTGACGCGTGGCAAGATTTCGATCTCATCGACATCGCGTCCCACGCTCTGCGCACCCTCCGTGAGCCACCCGCGGTACCGACTCACGATCTCCGGTGTCAGATGGCGAGCGCCAACGAGCGCAACATCGGCTACTTCTCCGGCGAGTTTCATCACACCCGGACTACGGGTACCGATAGCGATCGGAACCGGGTGGCCCGCCGGGCGGAGCAGGCGCGCCGCCTCAAGGCGCAGTGTTTCACCCTCAAACGTGATCTCGTCGCCGACCAGCAAGCCTCGAATCGCCGCGATCGTTTCCCGTAACGTCTGAATTGGGCGCGAGGGGTCTATGCCAATTTCTTCCAGCCCGGCACCAACACCGATGCCACAAAATGAGCGTCCGTGCGACAGTTCCTGCAACGTTGCCAGCGCAGTCGCATGGACTGCAGCATGGCGGGTGTATGGGTTCGTCACCATCGAACCGATGTGAATCCGCTCGGTGCGCGCTGCAATGAGTGCCTGAAGTTGATACGTATCAGGCCAGAGGGCGACGCATGAGATTCCCAACCGGTCGAAACCTGCGTGTTCGACCATGCACCCGAGGTCGACCGCTTCGACCGGAGACATACCCGGAGTGATTTCCGCCTCGAAGGTCAACGACCGCTCCTCACAAAAGTGGCCACTTCGCCTTATCGGGAAGGCCTGATCTGGCGGTGATCGCTTCGCCCGCCAACTGGCAACGGTTGTAGAAGGGACCTTCGTCTATCGTGGTCATCTGACCGTCTTCGACAACTTTCACGCCGTCGACGAAGACCGTATGCACGCCACGACCGTCGGCTGACCATACGAGTTGGTTGGCAACATTGAGTAGCGGTCGCCACTCGGGCCGATCCGTGTCGTGCAACACGATGTCGGCCCGCTTGCCCACCTCGAGTGACCCGATAATGTCCTCCATCTGCATAGTTTTTGCGCCGCCGAGTGTTGCCATCTCGTACGCCATCTCGGCGGGGAACATCTGCGGATCCTGACGACCGTCCTTGAACAACCCCGCAACGAGATAGGTCGCCCGCATCAGATCGGAATAGTTTGACGCATTGTTCCCGTCGGTGCCGATGCTGACATTCAGTCCCATCTGCATCATCTCCGGCATTTTGCCCACCTGAGTGACCCCATAGCTGACTTTGAGTGCCGTGGTCGGGCAATGGGCAACCGAGACCCCTGCTTCAGCCATCACTGCGATTTCTTGATCGTCGACTTGAACGCAGTGGGTGATGGCGACATCATCGCGAAGGACCCCCAACTCGGCCAGATGAATCATGGGACGGTGGCCAAACTCGGCCACGAAGCCTTCAGGGTCAAGTTTAGCGGGCGACATGTGGAAGCTCATGCCGGTTCCGTGGTCGTCGGCGAGCTCCCGCGCAGCTTTCCAAAGCGGGTCAGACGCAGTGGTATGGCCGACCAGTATCGACCATGTGCCCAAGCGACCATCCGCAACGGAAGCGTGATCGGTCAACTGTTGGTGCAGCATTGAGATCGCTGCGTCCGTGTCCTGCTTGTACACGTCTGGCTCTGGTGGAAGGTCCCACACCCAACTGCCGACTCGCCCGCGGATACCTACCTCAACAAGACCGTCGATCACGTCGTCAAGGAACCGGATTGTGCCCGCTTCGAGGAACGTCGTTGTACCTGACTTGAGCATCTCAACAGCAGCCAACTGTGCCGACAGCCGTTCCTCTGCCGCCGTGTAGACCGAATAGAGCGGGCACAACCACATGAATACGTTCTCTTCAAACGGTGTGTCATCAGGGACATAGCCACGAGTCAACGGTTCACCGGTGACATGAATATGCGTATTAATCATCCCTGGTGTCACCACGAAGCGGTCGCTGCCGACCGTATTCGTGGCGGTGTATTCGGCTTCAAGGTCGGTCTGCTTGCCAACAGCAACGATCTGATTCCCCCGGACCGCAACAGCACCGTGGCGGATCACGTCGCGCGTTTCATTCATCGTGACAACATGGCTGCCGATGATGAGGGTGTCGATCTGTTTGGTCATGTCGGTACTCCCGTGACGTGGCGGAGGTTATGGCGGATCTTTTCGAGAAGGGAGAGGAGACTGATCATCGCGGCGTGCTTGCTACGAAGCTCTGTTGGAATCCGATCGGCTCGACAAGGCGCAGATCGATGAATCCGGCCGCACGGATCCACTCGGAGAACTGCTGATGCGTAAAGCAGAAACCCTTCTCGGTGCTCGCCATCATCGTGGTCCCCATGATCACGGCGTGCGGGTTGAACTTGCGTTCGATGTCGGTGAAGTAGTCGGCCAGGACCAACCTGCCGCCCCTCTTAAGTGCGGTGAACGCTCGCTCAATGAGATGCTGGGCACCATCGACTCCCTCAGTTCGACAAATGTGTCCAAGCACGACGATGTCGTAAGCGCCGGGTTCTATGTCGATGCTGTGGAAGTCGCCGGGACGTAGCTCACACCGGTCGGCGACACCATGTTCAACCGTCTTGGCTGCAGCAACGTCGATGACGCAGGGCAGATCGTTGATGACAGCAGTCCCATCCGGACAACCGTTGAGCATTGCGATCGCCCAAGGCGCCCCCCCAGCTCCCAGATCAAGAATCTTTGGATCACGCATCGCTGAATACCGAATCTTCAGGTCGGCGCGGGTGGCACAGCGGAACATCGTCGTGAACGTTCCTTCAACCAACGGAACGTAAAACGCAGCTGCATCGTTTTCGATTGGAACAGCTGGTCGACCATGTCGGACTGTATCGGCAAGCTGCGTCCAGTTCTCGTGAGGGCCGGGCGCAACTGGGATGAGGTCGGCCATCGTCGCTGGGCCGTCCGACACGAGATAACGCTTGGCAGCATCATTGAGGTCGTACACGTCAGCGAATTGGTCAAGCAGTTCGAGTGCGACCACGCCGTCCAGCAGCGCCCGGACGTGGTCGACCGATGCACCGATGGCATCAGCGACCTTCTCCACCGGCGAGGGGCCGAGTCGCTGCAGTGTGTCGAACACATCAAGTTCAAGCGCAGCGAGCAGTATGTAATAGCGACCCAGTCCTTCGATCGCGGCCCAGACTGGGGCCGCTGGTGGCGGCTTGTAATCGGTCCACGGCCGACCCTTGTGAGCCATGGTATGAGTTTTCTTCAGCTCCGGATACGGAGCGTCACGAGGTTCGGACATGGCTCAAGGCCTCAGGATGATCTTGCCGAAGAAGTCGCTCTGCATCATCTTGTCCTGTGCAGCGGCAGCGTCGGCCAGATCGAATGTGGAATCGATCGGGACCTCGAAGCTCCCCTCGCTGAACGTGTCCCAGACCGGGCCGAATTCTTCTGGTCGGTATGGGTCGGATCCGAGGATCTTGATCCCCGAGTGAAACACGTAACCGAGAGACGGAATCGTGGCCTCGTCACCCGATGAGTTGCCACAGTTGACAAGTCGTCCGTGAACACCCAATCCGAACAGCGACGGTCCAAACAGTGCGGTGCCAACGTGGTCGAGAACCATGTTGACTCCCGTGCCAGATGTAGTCTCCCGCGCAAATCCCGCAACATCGACTTCCCGATTGTTGGCTACGTGATCAGCACCGAGCGTAAGCGCTCGCTCGCATTTCTCGTCGGTCCCAGCCGTAGCTAGCACGGTGGCACCAGCGTTCTTGGCGAGCTGGATCGCAGCAGTCGAGACCCCCGAGCCAGCAGCGTGAATCATGACGGTCTCGCCTGCCTTGAGCCCTCCCACCGCAAACAATGCATGGGCGGCAGTGAGGTACGCCGTGGGAAAGGTTGCCGCATGATCAAACGACATTTCGTCCGGAATCGCATAAACGTGCGACGCCGGAGCAAGGCACTTTTCAGCGTATCCGCCGTCCACAGTGGCGCCGATCACGCCGAGTTCGCCGTACAGGTCGCCACGACCAGCCAACTTCGAGTCCTCGGCAACACCGGCCAGCGACGGGTCGACGACGACGCGGTCGCCCACCGACACACTGGTCACGGCATCACCGACCGCAGAGACAATTCCGGCAACGTCCATTCCGGCGATATGCGGAAACTGAAATCCCGGCATCTGGAACCAGCCGTTGCGTTGCACGAGGTCAAGCCGATTGAGCGAGGTGGCAGCCACGTCGACGACCACGTCAACGGCGCCGGGCTCGGGATCCGGAACGTCAATGTACTGGAAGACCTCAGGGCCTCCGACCTCGGTGTACAGCATCGCTTTCATTGGTGTTCTCCGTGCCCATGTGATTTTTGCGTCAGTGCCTAGTGGCATCTTATGGTAAGACCATCAGACCATTACAGACGAAACGTAGGAGGAACATGTTCTTCATCGACATGGCGACGGACGACTCTGGCCGATGACTGCGAGCGATCACCCGCTGGACCATTGTTGGTATGCCGTCGCAACAGCGGTTGCGATCACGGATCAGCCCTATCCGGTCGAAATTTGTGATGTCTCGTATGTCATTTGGCGCGGGTCAGACGGTGCACTGATTGCGGCAAGGGATCGATGTACGCACCGAGAAGCGAAACTGTCACTCGGAACCATCACCCACGGATGCCTTCGATGCCCGTATCACGGCTGGGTGTTCGGGGATGACGGCCGCTGCGTCGCCGTCCCCTCGTCGGGAGACAGCGCCACCATTGCACCCACCGCACATCTTGACACCCTGCAGGTCGCCGAACAGTATGGCCTGATCTGGTTCTCCCCCGGCGAACCGACACAGCCGATCCCGTCCCTTGACGTTGAATCGGACAGCACCTTCACGCGGCTCAACACAAACATGGAGATCTGGGACTGCTCGGTGACTCGCATGATTGACAATATGCTCGACGTCGCACATTTTCCCTACACCCATGCCGGCACCTTTGGCCGCGAGCAAGAACAAGCGGTCCCGAACTTCAGCCTCGAGCAACTCGACGACACCTTTTTTGGGTACAAATACAGCGTTGTTGTCAACAACGAAGGCGAGGCGAAAGCGATGTCTGGGGGCGGTGATGATGTCATCGGTTTGGACATGTCGACAGGATTTGCATTGCCGTACTCGGTTCGCAGCACGATGTCTTACGACAACGGCATCGAACAGACGCTCTTCATGACAGCGTCTCCCATGAGCGCAGAACGGAGCTACTTCACGTTTGTGCTCTGGCGGAACGACGACGTCTCGACAACTGGTCAGCAGATCGTTGACTTCGAGCGCGAGGTTGCACGGGAGGATCGCGAGATGCTTGAGCAACTCTCTGGTGAGCTGTCACTCAAGCGCGGCACGCTTGTCGACGTACAATCCGACAAAGCATCGCTCGAGTGGCGCCGCCGTTACAGCGCCATGGTCGATACGGCAATCTAAGCGCTACTCGCCGGCTGCAACTGCGTATCGATCAACTAGCCACGAATTGAACTGGGCAAGGACACCTTCCTGCCAGGAGTAGCGGCCACGCTGGGCGAATCTCGACTGCATCCCAAGCTGCGTTGCCACGTTGGTCGGCATGTCCTGGCGGTTGAACGTCGAAACGCCGGCGATTGCTGCCTCAAGTGATTCAGTGAAGTCGTGAAGCTCAATCGTCGACTCGGGGAAGATGTAGGCCATGCTGAGTGCATGGCTTGTCGGACCGGTGGGGTCGACGTAGAACCAGAACGCCGAGTCAGCTTGGAAGCCCATCAACAGCGACGGCGCTACTAGCGCGAAGATCACGCGCTGACGTTCCTCCATAGTCACTCCGGGTAGCGGTGGGAAGAGCGCTTTCATCGTCGGGTTAAATCCGCCATCGGGTTCCAACGTCTCACTGAAGCCAAACATTGCGACGTCGCCCGGCTCGTAGTCGGCATATGAAGCGCCGGAGGAGGGGGCAAAGTCATGGATGCCATGGTGAAGCCGGCTCTGGTGATACATCTCCATGAAGTTCTCGACCATGATCTTCCAGTTGAACGGGACGTCTGGGATCGTGACGGGATCGACGGTAACTAACGACTCGACGCAGTAGTTCACGAGCACCTCGTCAAGCTTCGAGAGCTGCGGAGCGAGCGGTGCCGCAGCTGCATCGAAGTTGGTGAAGATAAACCCATTCCAAATCTCGACGGGCAGTCCAGGCAACCGCACCTCGGCCATGTCGAACCCTGGGGTCCTACCCATCTCCGGAGCACCGACCAGTTGTCCATCAAGGTCGTACACCCAGTAGTGGTACGGGCACCTGAACGTACGGCCTGCGCCTGACTGGAGTTCGGGTGGGCTTAGCATGTCCTCATCGGACCGGTCGACCGACGCGGTGATGCACATTGCCCGGTGCTGACACACCGCCGACATGACTCTGATGTTCCCATCGCTCGACCGGACGACAATGAGCGGCTCGCCGGCGCGCGTCACGGACAGATAATCGCCGACGGCCGGGACCTGTTCCTGGCGGCCGACACAAAGCCACCCAGATCCGAACACTGCGTTCATCTCAAAGTCGTGGAACTGGGCATCGGAATACACCACCGGTGGCAGACCGACCGCCGTCTCAAACGTTCCGCTCGACCTGCGCAGCGATTCAATCGACAATCCAAGTGGTATGACCATCAGACCAAAGACTACTCTCGGAGTCCAACCCGCTCAAGGAGGCCCCATGTCCTATCCCAACACCCTCGTCTTCGTCGACTTCCCGTCCGATGATGTCAACGCGGCTCGAGCCTTCTATGCCGAAGTCTTCAACTGGGAGGTTGAGGACCGAATTGCTGACACGTTCGCGCGCATCGTCCCCGGACAGAACCAGAAGATCGATGACGGTTCACAAGGCCCGAGCGGCAACTTCCACATGGGCATCTCGAACGCCCGCGACATGCGACCGCGCCCCCCGGGCGCTCCGCAGGAACCAACCAACCTCAACCCCGGTGGCCGAACCGTTCGGCCCTGGATTCTTGTCAGCGACGACGACTCGTTCGAGCGCATCCTTGAGGCTGCGGTCCGTCTCGGCGGCACCGAATTGTGGCGCGATCACTTCTGGACCGAGTTTGGTGGGGCCAACGCCTCGTTCATGGATCCATGGGGCAACCAGGTGATGCTGTGGGCTCATCTCGATGGCGTCGAGGTTGACGATGACACTCATGAAGTCATCGGCGAGACCCCTCTTCCCGACGGTTGGACAATCGAATAACGAACTGCGGCGAACCCATCCACTAGTCCGACGAGCACGAGCAGCACCGCATTCCATGAATGCCATTTACATTCATGCGCTACACGGTGGGCTCGGCCGAATTATGTTCGTGACTGACCGTGGAATCGCTACTTGAGACCACGTACGAAGGGTTGCGCAAGTGCCGCCGGTGGACGCACTCGGTGTGCGAACACGGCCATGCCGGCCAATGTGACGATAAAGGGCAGCGATTGCAGCAGCTCGCTGTTGACCTCGTAGCCGAGGCCCTGCACGGATAGCCGGAACGACAGGGCGCCGGCGAAAATCACGCACCCGGCGATAGTTCCACGCAGGGTCCATCCTCCGAAGATCACGGCGGCGATTGCGATGAAACCTCGCCCACCGACCACCGAGTCTTCGAATAGACCGATTTGGCCGAAGATGAGAAACCACCCACCGAGACCGGATGTGAGACCCGCGTAGTAGATGCTCTGCCGGCGGCGGCGGTTGACATCGATACCCGATACGTCGGCTGATTGCGGATTCTCGCCAACTGAACGGAGCTCGAGACCCCACCGGGTTCGGTAGAGAACCCACCAGGTGAACGGAACAAGAAGATATAGAAGATAGAACGGCCACCGTTGACCGAACAACGCCTGGCCGAGCAGCGGGATGTCGCTGAGCACCGGGACCTCCCACCGACTCGCGAGTTCTGTGTCCGGCTCTAGTTCGTTGTCAAGGAAGCCGGCGAGACCGAACACCAAGATGTTGAGGGTCAGACCAACGACAAACTGATCTGCACTAAGCCGATGGCTCATCTCAGCCTGCACTCCTGCAACAATCACTCCGCCCAGCACTCCGGCGGCCATCGCAGCGATCGTCGACCCCGTCAGGTGGTAGCCGACTGCGCTGGTGAACGCACCGCCGAGCAACATACCTTCAACCGAGATGTTGATGGTCCCGGCGCGCTCCGCTACGAGCTCACCGGATGCGGCGAACGCAAGGAACCCGGCAAACAGGGCGCCGTTGATGTAGGTCGACTCACTCGTGAAGATGTCGATGACTGCCTCGAAGAATCCTGACATCGCTATGCCCGATCCGTTGCTGCAGCACGTGACCGCCGTCGATCTCGAAGGAACATGACAGCTGGTGGGACAAGCAGCGCAAGGACCAAAAAGCCCTGAATCACATCGGTAATTCGGCCTTCCACCCCGGTTGCTCCGACAAAGCTCGAACCCGTTCGCAGGCCAGCAAAAATGAACGCCACCGGTATCGCTACGAGCGCTTTCTCGCGCGCAACCAAGGCAACCAGCAACCCTGTCCAACCGATGTTGGTGGCGAAGCCGGGCACAAGTTGGTAGTTACCGAACGCGAAACCGCCGCCGGCCAACATGGCCGCTCCGGCAAGTCCAGCGAAACCTCCGCTAAGCATCAGTGCAGTCGCCCCGTAACGCGTTTGGGCAACACCTGATCGCTGGGCTGCGCGTGGGTTGCGGCCCAACATGCGAAGTCGGAAGCCCCACACGGTGCGGGACAGAAGAATGCTGACCAGCACGGCGGCGACGACTGCGAGGATGACTGCAAACGAGATCTCATTCCCAAAGATCTCAGGGCGAGGAAGACGGTTGTCGTCCGCGAGTTGAGAGCTGACCTGATTGCGATTCCCGCGATCCGCGAGCGGTGCGAGTAGAAGCCACGACTGGCTGAGTCCATAGGCGACCAACTGGCCACCCACTGTGACAAGAAGCAGCGTCGACAATACCTCGGGGACATTTCGCCAGAACTTGAGCAGAGCTGCGACGCCCGCCCATAGCGCACCTCCAACCACTCCGAAGAAAAGAATCACCACAACATTGAAAGGACCGGGTCCACCAATCAGAAAACCGAAGTAGGTGGCGAACGCTGCGCCGACCAGCAACTGGCCCTCTTGGCCGATGTTGATCAGGCCGGCTCTGCCCGACACGATCGTTCCGACGGCGACGAGCAGGATCGGCGCGGCGGTGCCGAGGGTCTCCCCCCACCGAGCCGGCTTGCGCAGGCTGCCATCAATCAACGCGCTGACGACTGATCGCCACGCCCCACCTGTCGACTCCACGAGCAGGGCTGACAGCACCAGTGCTGCAAGGATGCTCAGCCCGTACAAGAACAGCCACTCGCCGAGGCGCGCACCGCGCTGAGAACTTGCGCCTTCGGTCATTGCGCGACGCCACCCATCATCAAGCCGAGTGACTCGAG
This sequence comes from uncultured Ilumatobacter sp., assembly GCA_905480335.1. GTDB lineage: Bacteria > Actinomycetota > Acidimicrobiia > Acidimicrobiales > Ilumatobacteraceae > Ilumatobacter_A. Next base: position 26,573 of record CAJQPY010000021.1, read on the forward strand.
GCTGACGTTGGCGCGGTCCATTCCACCCACGATCCGACCGGCATGCATCACCACGATGCGGTGCGAGAGGTCCAGAATCTCTTCAAGCTCGCTGGAAATCAGCAGCACTGCAACGCCGTCTGCGGCTGCTGACTTCAACCGATCGCCCATGTATTCGATGGCTCCAACGTCAAGGCCACGCGTTGGCTGTGCTGCAACGAGCACCTTGGGATGCTGTGCAAGTTCGCGTGCGAGTACAACTCGTTGTTGGTTTCCACCCGACAGCGACCACATCGGGGCGTCTGGACCGCTGCAATGAATCCCAAATTGGCTGATCATCTCCCTAGCAAAATCGTCGAGCTCAACTTGGTTGATGACGCCGCCCGTTGAGACTCTCGACTGATCGACAAGGATCAGATTCTCGGCCAACGTCATGTCGAGCACGATCCCACTGTCATGACGATCCTCGGGGATCACTCCGATGCCAGCTTTTGCCATGGCTCCCGAACGACCATCTGGTACCCGGGTTCCCTCGATTGCAACCGAGCCTGAATTTAAAGAAACGAGGCTCGAGAGTAGATCGCCGAGTTCGCGTTGTCCGTTGCCCTCGACGCCGGCGACGCCCACAATTTCGCCCGGATGGAGTTCAAGGGAGAAATCATCGAGAACAGGCGTACCTCCTGGGCCGCGGAGTGTTGCCCGATCAATCGTAAGAATTGGGGGGCTCGAGACTGCCGGCACGGCGTCGGGACTTGCGTTGGAGTCCAACGCCTTGGCACCGTCTTCATCGATCACGAGAACGCCGAGAGCCGCACTCTCCGACCGGAGTGATACGTCCCTTCCCACCATGCCCCGAGCGAGCGTGGGGGCATCGGTGTCCCCTGCCAGGAGCCGATCAACGACTTTTCCCTGGCGCATGATCGAGATGTCGTCAGTCGCATGAAGGACTTCGTCGAGCTTGTGACTGACGAGGACCACGGCACGCCCTTCTTCGGTCACGACCTGACGAAGCGACGAGAACAGCTGAACGGACTCTTCCGGCGTCAACACCGACGTTGGCTCGTCGAAGATGAGGATGCTCGGATCTCTGCGCAGGCACTTGATGATCTCGACTCGCTGCCGCAGTCCAGCGGTGAGATTCCCGACCCGTGCGTCAGGGTCAATGATTAGACCGTAGTGGTCGGCGATCTCTCCGATGCGGTTTCTGATCGAGGCAGGGTTTAGGCGCCCTGCTTCGCCGAGCGCGACGTTCTCCCACACGGTGAGCGCGTCGACGAGGCTGAAGTGCTGGTGCACCATGCCGATGCCGAGTGATGCTGCTGCGAGCGGACTATGGATCTGCTGCGGCACACCATCGATGCAAATCGAGCCCTCATCAGGCAGCACCAGCCCGATCAGCATCTTCATGAGCGTGGACTTTCCTGCTCCGTTCTCGCCGAGTATCCCATGTATTCGGCCGCGTCGAAGAGTGAGGTCAACTCCGTCACACGCCGTGACGGGACCAAACCGTTTCGTGATACCGCGTATGTCCACCGCCGGTGCGGACTCCACTAGGGAGCCCGCACCGGTCAGACCGTCGGCACTGGATTGCATCAGCCGCCGTATGCAGCGCCGGAGATCGCTCCGAGTTCGCCGTACAGCGTGTCGTCGAACGAAGCGAGCAGACCGAACGCCCCGTCCACTGCTGCCTGCGCTTCCGGCGATGGGTTACACAGGAGACCGCCGTTGAGACCCTGCTCTGTCGGGAATTCGTAGGTCGAACCCTCGGTGAGTTCGCCTTCGATGATCAAGGTCAGAGCTTGTGACGCATACACGCCACCGTCGAAGACGACCGAACCGGTCCAGGGAATATCGCGCTCGCATGCGTCAGCCGGCCCGGCCGCAAACACGGCCATACCCTCGTCGATGCCAAGTTGGCCAACAGGATCAAGTGCGCCGCCGAGATAAGCGTAGGCAAGCGTAGCGCCGTTCGCCTGCGCGTTCGTGAGCGCTGCGGTTGCGTTAGCAGCATTGTCGAAGTCGAATTCGAAGTCACCGGTCCCGACATACTCCATGGTGAAACTCGGATCGACTGACTGCATTCCGAAGACGGTGGCGTTGTAGGCCTCAACTTCAAAGTTGATGTCACAGCATCCGAGGAAAACCGAGCTTGTGCTCCCCTGCTCCTGCATCAACGCGCCCATAGCGACGCCCCCGGTGTAGTGAATGGCGGCACCCCAGTCGGTTGCCTGCGCCAACCCAGGAAGTTCTTGGAAGCCGGCTCCACAGTTGCAGTACCAGAAGATATCCGGGTACTGCTCGGTCAGGTCCGGCAGCGGTTCTGCGATCTCACTCGCACCGACCATCAAAATGTCGACACCCTGCTGGGCAAGATCAGACAGAGACTGCGCTGCCTCAGCGGGGCCGATGTTGTCGCTCACAATCGGTGCGGCGAACCCGTTCTCTTCCGAGTATTCCTCCGCAAAATTCACTAGCGACTGGTAGTAGCCGTTGTCGTCGCGCGGTCCAGCGGCGGCCACCCCGATGGTGACGGTGCCATCTCCGTTAGCGTCAAACGCCGCAACGATGGCGTCAGTTTCAGGCTCAGGAGCCTCGGTTGTCGCCGGGTCCTCAACAATTTCCTCGGCATCGTCCGCAACGTCATCGGCGGCATCTTCGGCGTCATCAACGACGCCTTCGGTGTCGTCAACAGCATCCTCAGCGAGGTTCTCCACCTCAGTTGTGACTGATTCAGAGTCGCTCCCACACGCTCCGGCTAACAGCGCAAGTGACACGCACAGCGCAATCGGGCGCCCTTTCTTGCTCTTCAATACGTTCATTACTCCCCCTTGTGTTTATTGCTTGTTGGACTTGACGGCTTCTTAAGAAGCCCCCAGCGCGTCGGCGCGGTAACGCTTGACGAGCCAGCGATTGAACTGGATGTGACTTTCCTCTTGCCAGGAGTACCGACCCCTTGGCGCGAACCGAGATCGAAGGCCGCGTTGCACCTTGGTCGTGGCGTCTTGGTCTTGGTCAACGAAAACCTGCACCCCGGCATCTGACAACGCCAGTTTCTGCTCGAACAGCGGGTCCTCGAGCGCCGATGGGTGGAAGATGTAGCCGATCTCGACGTCGATCGTTTCCGGACCGGTTGGGCGGATCAGGAAAAAGAAGCACTGATCCGGTGCCGTCCCGAAACACAGCGTCGGCGGTATGAGAGCAAAGGTCGAACGGGTCCGCTCCTCCTCGGTCAGGCCGGGGAATACATCCATGATGACACGGTGAGTTGCATTGAACCCTCCGTCGATGTGGGTGTATCCGGCCGTTCGGAAGATCACGTTGGAGCTGTCGTCCCACGGAACCGGAAAATTCGACATGCTCGACGGGCAGAAGTCCTGTACAAATTGATGCAGCCGGTTGGCGTGGTAGCCATCGTTAAAATTCTCGAACATGACCTTCCAGTTCCACGGCATTCCTTCGAGCGTGAAGGTGCCAGGGCAAACGGCATTCTCAAGGTCGAAATTGCGAACGTACGGTGAATACCGTTCCAGGGTTGGAGCGAGCGGCGCCGCGTCGGCGTCAAAATTCACAAACACAAAACCGAGCCACTGTTCGACTCGCAGTTGCGGAAGGCCGAAATCAGCCTTATCGAATGCCTCGGTGCGCTCCATCGCCGGTGCTCCGAGGAGGCGACCGTCGAGACCATAGTTCCAATGATGGTATGGACATTTGAACGTGGTGCTGTTGCCCTGACCTTCGCAGACCTGCATAGCACGGTGCTGGCACACTGCCGACATAGCGCGCACTTGACCGTCCTTGTTGCGGGCGATGATGAGAGGCTCGTCGACGATGGTGACCGTGAACCAATCGCCCACATTCGGGATCCGTTCGGAGCGGCCGACGCACAACCACTCCTTCATGAACATTGCATCCGTCTCAAACGACAGCACATCCGGCGACGTATACAGCTCTGGGGGGAGTGTCGCTGCTGTGGAGACGTCGTCGATCGACGCATCGAGACCAGCCAACAAGTTCTCATTCAGCATGCTCACAATCGCAAAACCTCTTCTTCCAACATGAACTTACGAATCTTGCCAACACTTGTGCGCGGCAATTCGTCGATGATTGTGATCTTTCTGGGCTGCTTCGCCTTTCCAAGGCGATCGCTGCACCATGCACGCAGATCATCGACCGAGGGCAGAGTTTTCGTCTCGCAAAGAACTACAAATGCAACCGGCACTTCGTCGCGAACAGGATCGGGGGCGCCGACTACCGACGCCTCGAGCACGCCGGGGTGAGAGCTGAGTACGGCCTCGACTTCGACCGTCGATACGTTTTCTCCAGCTACTTTGAGCACGTCGGAGCGTCTGCCGTCAAAGAAGAAGCGGCCAGTTGCATCACGTGCTGCTCGGTCACCGGTCCGGAACCATTCACCGTTGAAGCTTGCGGCAGTCGTCGACGGATCCTCTAAATACTCACGGAAGAGCGTGACGCCGGGTGTCCCGCGGACAACGATCTCACCTACCTGACTGTCGGATACTTCAACTCCATCGGCATCGTGTATCGCTACCTCACATCCAATGGTGACATACCCCATCGAGTCAGCTCTTGGGTCACCTAGGCAATCAGTGAGCACGGCCGGAATGGTTTCTGTCATGCCGTACAGTTGTCGCGGACGACAGCCAAACCAATCACACACCGTGTCGTATTGCTCGTCCGAGATGTTTTGAGCGAACCAGCAATGCCTCAGTCTGAGGCCGTCAACGGGTGCGCCACGGGCAAGAATCATTCGCAGTGGCGCGGCAAAGAGACTGGCGCAGGTTGCCTGGTGTCGAGCGGCCTGCGACAAGAACCTGGTTGCCGAAAACGTGTGCATTAGGGCGACCGATGCGCCGGCCCAGATCGCCGACGCAAACGAGTAATACTGGGCATTTGCGTGAAACATCGGCAGAACCACAAGCTGTCGGTCGTCGGCACCGAGCCCCGCCGCCTCAGCCATAATCTTGCCCGCAAATGCGTAGTTTGCCTGCGTAATGACGACCCCCTTGGGCCGACCGGTTGTTCCACTCGTGAACATCACCGCTGCTGTGTCCCCGATTTCGAGGACCGGCCATTCGTTGAACTCAACGTCGGGCAGCCACCTCATGGCTGCATCGGACTCGTCGATAACGCACACCGGCATGTCGCCGGCAGCCTGTCGATACGCATCGAGACGATCCCTTGCGCAGAACCCGACCACAGGTCGGGTGCGCATGAGATGATCCTCGAATTCGGCAGCACGACCCAACGGATCCGAGGGCACGATCCATCCGCCTAGGCGCACCGTAGCGATCCACACGGCGATGAACGTCGGGCAGTTTGTGAGTGCGAGATGGACCGATGTGTTGGGGCCAACACCGTTGCTGACTAGTTCAGTCGCCATGCGCGCAACCACGCCGTCGAACTCGCCGTATGTCCAATCGGTGATTGTTCCATCGGGCGCCTCAAAGCTGAGGAACGCGGTGGAAGGGCGCGCTGCAACAGCGTCGGCCCACACGTGGGCGAACGGCTGCGCGTCGGGCCAGTGATGCATGGCTAGTCCGCAACCCCGTAGCCCCCGCCACCGGGGAGTTCGAGGCGGATCACGTCGGACCCCTCAAGGCTGATCCGGGCCTGAGTTTCAACTGCCTCGCCATTGACGAGGAAGCTGCCTGTCGCACCGGCCTCGCCACCGAAAACGCCTAGCGGCGGGTCGGCGAGACGGCTGGTGACCGCATTCAACTGCCAGGCCTTCTCGGTGTCAACACTGAACTCGATCGCCTGCCCGAGACCTCCAGTTTGCGCGCCAGCACCACCCGAGTCGAGGCGCAACGACTTTTCGCGGAATCTGATCGGAGCGGATGCTTCAACCACCTCGATCGGGACCGCCGACACACCGGTTGGATAGGAACAAGCGTTGAGCCCGGGCTTGGTCGCTCGTGCACCGACGCCCCCAGCGTAGGTGAACATGGCCGTGATGAATGGACTGCCGTCGGGATGGTTACCGTTGACCTGCATCGTCCAAACCGCTCCGGACCCTTCGGCCATTGCTGCGTTGGGCTGAACTTGCGCAAGCGCTTTGAGGAGCGCGTTAGGTAAAAACATCCCCACGACATGGCGTGCCGTACCTGGTTGCGGCGAAACAGCATTCACGATCGAACCGATCGGGGCCTTGACCTTGATCGGGCCGAGGCTGCCGTGATTGTTCGGGATGTCGGGATTAAGTACCGATCGCACCGTAAACGTCGTGTACGCGTGGGTGTAGTTCATCACCACGTTGATGCCCCACGGCGACGCCTCGGAAGTGCCGTCGTAGTCGACCGTAATCTCTCCGAGCTCAGCATCAATTGTGAGCGCACACATGATGTCGATCTTCGATCCGTCGGCAAGGTCGAGCACCGCGCTGGATTCGTAGGTCCCGCTCGGAAGCCCGCGAATGCTGTCCCGGGTGGCCTCTTCGGAACGGTTAATGATCTCGTCGGCTAACTCTTCGATGTCGTCAAGACCGTGAGCCGCACAGAGTGTGTTCAGCCGTTGTGCTCCGACTTCACCCGATGCCATCTGGGCATGCAGGTCGCCCGCCATGTGGTCGGGCTGGCGCACATTCGACAGGATAAATTTCCACACGTCTTCATTGCGTTCGCCACGCTTCAAGAGTTTGCAAATCGGGATCCACAGCCCCTCTTCGAACACGTCTCGGCCACCAGCACCTATGCCGTAGCCGCCGACGTCGGTGTGGTGGATGGTCGAGCCGAATAGGGCCATGATTTTGCCGTTACGCCACGCCGGTACGAGGACCGTGACGTCAAGCAACTGTCCGGCGGTCTTGTACGGATCATTGGTGATCAGCACGTCGCCCTGCTCGAGTGTGTCGACGGGGTACTCCTCCAGCATTTTGGCGGCGCCGATTGCAAGTGAATTAATGTGGCCGGGTGTGCCGGTGACCGCTTGAGCGACCATGCGACCGCGGCGGTCGAATACTGCGTTGGCTAGATCGCCGGCCTCACGCACGATCGGCGAGAAGGCCGACCGCTGGAGCGCCCTCGCCTGCTCGTTGACCGTCGAAATAAGCGACTGCCAAAGAATTTCGAGTTCGATCGGATCGAATCCCGAAGGTCGTGTTTCGGTGATGGTCATGATGGCTCCTTCGCGATCCTGGTTGCGATGAGGCTGCCGTCGCGGGCGACTTCGACGTCCCAACCAGGTCGGATGACAGAGGTGGTCTCTCGTTCTTCGACCACGGCAGGACCGGTGAAGCGCGCCCCCGCTCCGAGGGTCGTGCGGTCATAAACTGGTGCATCGAGGGCGTCGACCCCACGCGAGAAGACCATCGGGCGGGAACCCTTCGGTACAACGTCGCCAGCGTGGTCAGCGATCGAGTCGTCGGGTTCAACCAGCGACGTGGTGGCTGATGCCGACAGCCGCCAAGTAATCGCTTCCACCGCAACGTCAGGAATGGCCATCCCGTAGATACGCCGGTACTCACTCTCGAACGCAACGGTCACGCCCGCGGCGGTGGCTGGCCATGTATCCCCTTCACCGACCCAGATCGTGATCTCGTTGCCTTGGCCCGCATACCGGGCATCGACGCCGTAGCGGAAGACGATCGCTTCGTCCGGAACGCCCGCTGCCCTCAGGACTCGCCTTCCTTCGTCGCGCAGCTCTTCGAGCAGACCGTCGCGTTCTGCGTCCGTCACCTTGTCGATCAGCCGGGGCATCGAACGGGCAAGGTCAATACGCACGGGCGACACGAGCGTTCCGAAAGCGGACAAGACCGACGCGTTGACCGGAAAGATGACCCGGTCAGATTCGAGGAGCTCGGCAACTCCACAGGCATGAACAGGTCCAGCTCCGCCGAACGCTATGAGTGGGATGCCTCGAAGGTCGACGCCCATTTCGACGCCATGCATACTCGCCGCAGCTGCCATGTTCTGGTTGACCACCTCGTGAATTCCGGCGGCCGTGTCGATCATTTCGAGGCCGAGTCCGCTGGCTACCGTTTGTGCGGCACCCTCGGCGAGCGATCGATCGAGCGGCATGTCGCCACCCAGGAACTCTGCAGGGTCGAGCAGCCCCAGAATTACGTCGGAGTCCGTGACGGCAGGGATCGTGCCGCCCTGCCCGTAACTCGCCGGGCCTGGGTCAGCCCCGGAGGATTCGGGACCGACCTTCAGGAGACCGAATTGGTCGACGCGGGCGAGGCTGCCGCCGCCGGCGCCGATCTCGACGAGGTCGACTGACGGGACCGACACCGGAAACCCAGAGCCCTTCTTGAAGCGATAAGCGCGGGCAACCTCGAAGGTGTTCGTCAGTTCCGGCTCACCTTGCTCGATTAGGCACGCCTTAGCGGTGGTGCCGCCCATGTCGAAGCAAAGCAGACGGTCAATTCCGAGACGATTCGCGAACCAACTCCCGGCGAGCGCCCCGGCGGCGGGGCCGGATTCGACGAGCCGAATCGGTCCGCGCGCCGCGTCATCAGCGGAGACGACGCCACCGTTAGACAACATCATCAAAACCGATCCCCCGAAGCCTTCCGAGGCGAGCCACTTCTGGAGTTCGTCGAGGTACGGTCCGATGACCGGCATAGTCGCAGCGTTGCATGCAGTGGTGACCATGCGCGGGTACTCACGAATCTGTGGAGAGATCTCGGCGGAGATGCACACCGGCACTCCCAGTGCAGCGCGAAGGTGGTCAGCAATCTTCTGCTCGTTAGACGCGTTGACGTAAGAATTCAGGCAACAGATCGCGACCGACTCGACGCCGGCCGCGCCGAGCTGAACGGCGAGCGCGTCAAGGTCAGCCTCGGTTGGTTTGATAATGACGTTGCCTCGTGCATCGGTTCGCTCGTCGATTTCAAAAGTGAGTTCCCGCGCAATCGGAGGCGGTGGAAACTCGATCTGGAGGTCGTACATGTCATATCGATGCTCGTCACGGATGAGCAATGTGTCGCCGAACCCCTTCGTGGTGACGAGGCCTGCGAGACCTGTTTTACCTTCGATTAGCGCATTCGTGATCAGTGTCGTGGCATGCACGATCGGTGCGGTGATCTCACCCGGCTTCACATCCGCCTTCGCAAGTAGTTGCGTGACGCCGGTGCGCACGCCATCAAGGGGCGCGTTCGGCGTAGTGAGCGTCTTGTCAACAACAACTCGGCCCGATGCAGCATCAAGCAGTACAACATCGGTGAACGTGCCACCAATATCTACTGCCAGCCTCCAGTCGGTCATCGGCTGTTCTCCCTATGTCCAGGAACATAAAGTCGGCTCATCGGTCTTCTCGCAGGTCATCTCGAGGTGGAGCAAACACGTCGAGGATCCAGCACTCGTTCAGCTCATCGTCGCCCACGAACAGGCTGTCGCCGTGCCAAACACCAGGCTGGGCTAGGTACGCCTGATTGACACCAACGACCTTTCGATCGGGCGCGGCCTCAGAATCATCGATCCGGAAGTCGAGCGCACCACGGACAATGATGCCGAGTTGCTCGTGTTCATCGTGCTTATGCATGAACGATCCGGTTGCGCCTCCGGCAATTCGCCAGAAACAGAGCTGCAGGTTATCGCCGGTGATAACTCGACGCCGGAAACCCGGGCGGTCGGTTTCGGTGAACTCTTCGTCATCGAAGAAGTGGCAGTATTCATTTGCAAGATTCATGACGAAGCTCCGATCATGTCCGGGAACCGAGCAGCCTCTTCATCAAGGTTAAGAGGCCGAATGATTGCCTCATGCTCCTCTTCGCCCCAACGGTCTATTGGGACGAGCCACATCACCTCAAACTCGAGGCCGTCCGGATCCATGCAGTACAAGCTCTTGTTCGCCCCGTGGTCAGAGGCACCCTTCATGACGCCGGCAGCGCTTAGGCGTCGCTCCATCGCAATAAGATCACCAAGCGTTTCAACCTCCCAGGCAAGATGGTAGAGGCCAACCGTTTCGCGGCCGGCAGCAGACTGTTGCGCTTGCTCTCCGATGGTGAAGAAGGCGATGTCGTGGTGGTTGTCCGACCTCGGTGCACGCATGAAGGCGAACTGCCCTGGTTCGTCGATAACCGTTACGAAATCAAGGACGTCTTCGTAGAACTGTCGATGCCGTGTCGAGTCACGCACATATAAAACTGCGTGGTTCATACCTTTGATGCTCACCGGTGCTCTCCCGCGTTGAGGTGGACTGATGGTCAGACCATAACAAATTCGTAGGGGCCGCTTCCAATCACATTCAACCCGAGTCCTAACGCTGCCCTACTCAATGCCAACCAGGTCAGCGAACCGACGGCGCCACTCGACGGACGGCTTATCGGACTGCACGTTCACCAGCCCGGTTCGACTCAGTGGGAGTGTGCCCGGGACTGTTTCCAGCATGGCCCGATCCTCTGCGCCAATCGCTCGATCAAAGGCCAAGATTTCCTCCGGATCGACGCCGTGGTCGTCGTTACGCCAAACAACGAAGGTGAAAAGCGAATTGAGGTCGTCGACGGGAGTGCTGCAGAGCAGCAGGATGTGTTCCAGCCCGTCGTCGTAACGAATAGTGCTGCGGACGATGAAGGGAAGCGCAAAGCCCGTAGTCATGACACGATGAACGAAATCGTCCTCACTTCCACTCACCGCCACTGCTTCGTCGGGATTTGCTGCATCTACCTCGTACGTGTAGCCAAAGAAGTCATCGTCTAGGGGGCCGAGTTCAAGCTTCGGAACAACTGGATCCTGTCCTGCGCCAAACGTGCCCGTGTGTACCCAGGGGAAGTGACTGAAGTCCATGAAGTTGTCGACAAGCCGCGGCGACGACGTACTCCACGCCTCGACCTCGGTGTTCAGGCGCCGAAACATCGGGTCATCATCTTGGGCGATTCGCGGGATGTCGAATGCGGGCACACCCGGGCAGACCCATACCAACCCGTAGAGCTCTTGAACTTGCATGCACCGCAGGTGAGCCGTCGGCGGAATTGCAGCCTGCGGGCCAGACGACGGAACCGACACACACTGCCCAGCGGCGCCGAACACCCAACCGTGATAGGCGCACGTCAGTTCACCATTGTCGACTATTCCGATCGAGAGCGGCGCCTCGCGATGCGGACACCGGTCAGGGGCGACGACAAGCGATCCGTCAGGCCCTCGCCAGATGACGAGGTCCTCACCGAGAAGACGGACGGCGAGCACGTTTTCACCGAGCTCCGAAACCCGCGCAACCGGATACCAGGCTGTGCGCAGTGCTGGGCTCTGAACAAATTGAGTCATTTGATGACCTTCCCCATAATTGCCGGCAAGCAAAAGCCTCAGTGGTCAGACCAGCAGACCACCGACCTGACCATAGGTCATCGACGCCACGACAGTCACGCGCCCCCGAATTCCGAGATTCGTTCCAGCGACATCGGTGGCGTGTCAGTCGAGATCGTCGACCATCGAATGCTCGACCGCATCAAGATGCGACTGCGCTGCGAAACGAACCGCTTCGGCGTCTCGACTGAAGAAGGCTTCGGCGATCTCGCGGTGCGCCTCGCCCGACTCAGCGATGATTCGAGCCACCTCGGCCTGGTTGCTCTCCGCTGAGAGCAGCGTAAAGAATTCGATGGAGCGGAAAAGCTGGTCGAGAACCTTGCCGTAAAGTTCGATCAAGAGCGGGTTACCGCATGCGGCCGCAACAGTTGTATGAAATTCTCGATCGAGCTGGCGAAAGTCGTTAATGTCCAGTTGTGGATCGAACTGAGCAGCGACAGCAACAATGCGCTCGCGATCTTCCTGGCTTGCGCGCTGCGCTGCCATCTCGAAGAGTGGAACCTCGAGAACCCTACGCGTTTCGAAAAGTTCGGCAATAAACGTCTTCCCGTCACCACTCGGCTCGAGCACCACATCGGGTAGATGCTCCGCCACGTACACACGATTCCCACGCCGCTGGACAACCCCCATGGAGACCAACCCCTGCATCGCCTCTCGCACTGAGGTGCGTGCCACCTCAAACTTCTCCGAGAGTTCGCGTTCGGAGGGCATCCGGTTCCCGGGGGCCAACTCGCCGGTCGAAATCCACTCCAACAACTGGGTTCGTATCTGCGAGCTCACGGTCTCTCGCGAGATCGGTGTCACTGCTGGAGTTTGATGCATTGCTAAGACTTCTTTCAGACTGCATTATTCCGCAGAGATTGGAGTGTTGGTATGACAACCATACCAAACGCCTACAACGACGCCGAGAGGAGTGCCTCACCTTTTGTCTGCCTCATGTGAGTTTGTATTCGAGATTTAATGCGGCGCAAGTACCCTGCAATTGTCAGAACCAACAGCGCAACCTGCCTTTCGGTCTGACCAACTGACCAAGTGGTACCATTCGTCATTATTCGGGCCAGACAATCCGCAAAACCATGGAGAACGCTGTGAACAAAAGCCATCACAACACCCATCCGACCGAACCACGTTGGACCCACATTGCCCTGCGCGTCCACGACATCGACGCCACGATCGCCTGGTACAAGGAGTTCACTCCTCTTGAACTCATCGACAAACGGGAGGACGAGATGGGATATGGCGCATGGCTCGGCATGCCCGGCGAGACGAATAACCCGTTCATTCTGGTCATTGCGCAATTCTTCGAAGAGACGGATCCATTTGCCGGTGCTCCGATGGACACTCTTGGGCCGTTTGCTCACCTCGGAATTGAGTTGCCCACCCAAGATGCGGTTGACGCCATGGCCCAACGGGGCAAGCAGGCTGATTGTCTCTCGATGCCACCGACGATGATGCCTCAGCCCATTGGCTACATCGCGATGTTGCGCGATCCTGATGGCAACACCGTTGAATTTTCATGGGACCAGGGCGTGTTCTCCACACTGCAGAAGCAGTGGAGCGCGCAGAACTGAGCTCAACCGCCAGGGCGACACGCGAATGCGTGACCGGGCGCCAAAGCGCTCGGTCTCAAGGAGAGCGCGGGTTATCACTCAGATTGCAACACCACTGTCGACCGTTAATCGTCAGAGAAGTCCTGGGTTTCGAGCCGGATACGGAGATCGACTGCGATGTCGCGCCCGAGGGCCACGGACAAATCTTCGGCGAGCGCGTCGGCCGAAGGTGACTCGTCAAGTGCCGGGCCAGCCAGCACCACCGAGACGTTGTCGCCGACCACAGAAACGCCAACGTTGGTGTGACCAGGGAAAGACTCAATCCAGTCACTGACTGCTCGTGAAGCTGCCTTCTGCTCGAAGACGTTCGTTGCAACGCTCGTGCCATTTAGAATGACCGCAGCAGTGATGACCGCTGCTGCGCCGCCAACAGCCGCCAATGCCGTCCGGACCCGAAACTGGTTCTCGGTCGCCCTTGACAGCGGCGCCACACCGGTCAACAAGAACACAGCCGCACCGACGATCAGAATCGCTGTCGCATTCGTAGCAAACAACAACAAAGCCCCGTTACCTGACTCCCAATCACCATATGAGTAACTGATCCCGATCACCGTTAGGGGCGGGACGAGTGCGATCGAAATCGCCACACCCGGGAGTGAATTCGACACATCGGGACGAGACCATGCGTACGCACCAGCTCCTCCTGCAGCGACAGCGATCGCAAGGTCAACGAATGTCGGATTGGAACGCGACACAATCTGGCTGTTTGCCAAGGTGTCGACGAGCGTGAACTCTGCAAGTCCAACTACGAACCCAATTCCGATCGCGATCGCGATACCGGCCAGAGCTACCAGCGACGACCTAGCCAGACGATTTGGCCACCCCATCACAAGCGATAGCGCCATGCCCATCAGCGGCGTCATGAGCGGGGCGATAAGCATCGCGCCGACGACGACGGCGGTCGAGTCGGCCACAACACCCAACGATGCGATCACCGACGCGAAAACCATCAAAACAACAAAGCGAATGACTTTTGTCTGGGTGTTCGCACCCTCATACATCAGCTCGGTGTACAACCTCTGACGGTCGTGCACGGCCAGAGGTCGGGCTGCAAACCACTCCGCAACGAGTTCCGAGGTCGGCGTACGCGGTGCATCGGCGTCGCGGTCCGGATTAAGCAGAACGCTGATCGACAGCAGTTCGAAGCCAATCCACAGAACCGCCACAGCGACCGTGAGCGTCGACAACAGCTCCGAGGGGAACAACGCGATCAGAAATCCGACTGCGATCAGGGAGCATCCGCTCGTCAGCTGCCAGTCAAGGGTGCCACGCGTCCGATGTCGCACTAGCTGGCCGAGCTTGACGGCGCCGGCTGCAACGAGACCCAACCCGAAGAGACGCCCAAGTGCAACCTCGGTTCGGGCAGGAAACACGGCCATGAATCCACCAAGCCCAATCGCCACCAATGACACCAAGAGGACAGCCCACTGCACAGGTCGGGTCCGTCGAACCGCCCACAACGTTATCGCTGCGTAACCGATCGTCCCGATACCAACCAGTCGCCCAAGGATCACAATCGAGCGATCCGGCCAGGACAAGACTACGAGCGCGACCGCAATCCCAGTAATGCGGCGGATGGCATTGGGCTTCAGAAGACGCGATAAGTCGAGGCGAGCCCATTCGTAGCCCGCTCTCGGTTCGTCGGAGTCCTCGAGTTCACTTGTCAGCGGGTCGGCGTCGGCCATGCGTTCTTTCCTTTCCCTGCACGACAGGCTCGAATAGAGCCGAGCGTACGCAACGACTCGATCTTCAAGGTGAAAATATCCGAATGTGCATCGCCCGGGGCGGCCGCTGCTACGTCTTACTGCATTCCCGTGTCTCATTCCTAGGCTTTCGTCGCGACATGACTGTCGCGACTCTCAGCGAGTCGCGGGTCGTCAAACAGCACCGAGCCAAGTTGGCTTTGGTGCTATGCAAAACGACTTCGTCGGCACGAACGACGAGATCCGCCAGTGGGCGACCCGATGAGCGGTCGAGATCTCATCGACATCTTTGCGATCTGCGGTGGTCTCTTCGAATGCGTCCTCGGGGCGATCCTGCTTCACCGCAGATTCTTGACCCTCGACAGGGTTTCACAAACGCACTACGGTGGTCTTGACTCATCGAAGGAGGCCCCACGTGCCCACTATTGCAGCACCGGCTCAGACCTTGCTCGGCTCGGATGCTGTTGCCCACGTGTGGACGGTCAATTCCGATGGGAGCCCACAGGTGTCCGTCGTCTGGGTCATCGCCCAGGACGACGAAATCCTGTTCGGCACCGACGCGTCGAGCCAGAAGGCAAAGAATCTGTCCCGCGATGCCCGCATAGTGCTCTCGATTGAGGACGAGGAACGAAATGCGCGCGGCTACCAGCGGCACCTCGTGATCCGTGGTCACGCCCGGATCGAAGTGGGGCCCGACCCGGCGCTGATGGACCGACTCGCTGTGAAGTACACCGGTCTGCGCCAACATCCGCTGGCACTTCGCGATTCGCCGTCGAGCGTCGTCGTTCGCGTCGAGGTCGATCGACTCAGCGGCGTCGGGCCGTGGATCGATGAAACCACCGCGCCTGCCTTCTTCGGAGGCTGACGGCCACCCGGTCAGACGTTCGTCATGCCACCGTCGACGCGGATTGTCTGGCCGGTGACATAGCTCGATCGGTTCGAGGCAAGAAAGCACGCGACATCAGCGATCTCGTCGGCGGTGCCCCAGCGGTCCATCGGCACCCGCTTCGCGAACCCCGAGCGCACCGCATCTTCCCCGAGGCGCTCGAATGTCGACTCCCACATCTCGGTGTCGACGAGTCCCGGCGCTACGCCGTTGACCCGCACTCCCTTGCTCGCCCATTCGTTGGCCAGGTTCTTGGTGAGCGTGTTCAGCCCACCCTTGGATGCGGCATAGGCGCCTTGTGTCCCGCCTGCGCCGGTTGCTGCGGTCGACGAAACGTTGACGATCGCCCCATTCGAGGCAAACAACGGCTTGGCGAACGCCGAGCACAACATGAAAGCCTGGCGCAGGTTGACGAACAACGTCTCGTCGATCGCAGCACCGGTCACCTTCGAGGCCGGCTGATTGCGCTCGACTGCAGCATTGTTGACGAGGATGTCGAGACCGTCGAACGCAGCGAGGACTGCGGTCAAAATCTGTTCGATCGATTCGTGCTCGGAGAGGTCGGCAGTGATCACGAGCGGATCGTTCACCAATTCAGCGGCGACTGCCTCGAGCCGATCTGCGGAGCGCGCCACCAACGCGACGCGAGCGCCGCCCCGGTCGAGTTGCCGCGCGATCGCCTCACCGATCCCGCGGCTCGCACCGGTGACCACTGCAAACTTGCCGTCGAAGTCGAACGCCACGGTGAGCCGTCAGGTTCCGGCGAGCGCGGCGACGACCGGAGCGAACGACTCGAGCGCATCGGATTGCACCGTCACGTATGAACCCTGCCAGCGGTCGCGCTGGGCGATCAACTCGTCGGCGATCTCTTCGGCCGAGCCGACGAGCGCGTGGGGGCTGGCGAGCAGTGTGGCAGCGTCCATTCCCATGCCGCCGCCGACCTTCTCGGCGACTGCGTTGCGTGCGTCGGTCACGATCGTGACGAACTTCAGGATGCTGATCTCGATGTCGGCGAATCGGTCCCCGGCAGCATCGCGGATCCAGCCGAGCTTCTGCTCGGTGGCGTCCGATGACATCGACGCGATCGCCTCGGGTCCGATCTTTCCCTCGCCGACGTTCGGGTTGACACCGACGATGTCGGCGAGCCGGGCGGCTGTCGACAGCACCCGCTTTCCGCCGCCCCCGATGACGATCGGCGGGCCACCGGCCTGGACGGGCTTGGGTAAGCCGTTCATCTCGGTGATCGTGTAGTGCTCACCGTTGAACGACAAGGAGTCCTCACCCCACAGCCCGCGGAGCACCTCGACCGCCTCAATCATGCGGTCGATCCGCACGCCTGGGCGGTCGTGAGCGATACCGGTCGACGAGTAGTCCTCGGTCATCCAGCCGGCACCGACGCCGACTTCGAGTCGACCATCGCTGAGTAGGTCGAGCGTGGCGGTGTCTTTAGCCAGCACCGCTGGGTGGCGGAAGTCGTTGGCGAACACCAACGCGCCAACCCGCAGCGCCTTGGTCGCTGCCGCGGCGATCGACAGTGCAGGGATCGGCGACAGTTGGTCGCCGAAGTGGTCGGGCATGAGGAGCGCCGAATAGCCGAGGTCCTCGGCTTTCTTGGCGGTGTCGGTCCACTCGGTCGAGGACTTGGCCTTTGCTGCCATGACACCGAAACGGAAGGGGCGGGGGTGAGTCATCCGCCGAGCCTGGCATATCGACCCGCGCACACTGCGAGCGGATGGTCAGTTGGCGTCGACATGGACGTGAGCGCGGCCGCGAACAGCCTCGACACGTACCGCATTCGGCTCGTCGGACGACCGGACGAACGCAGACGCCTCATCACGCGTCTTGCCGAAGCGGACGTGGCGGCGCACCAGGCGCTCGACCCGTAGCACCGGGTCGACACGGAGATGGGCAACCGCATCAAAGTGATCGCGCAACTCGGACCATGGGGCTTCGTCAAGCAGGAGATAGTTCCCCTCGACGATCACGATGTCGTCGGACGGTCGCACGGTGATCCGTCCCGGCCTCGGCTCGTCGGCCACTCGATCGAAGTCGGGAAGGTGGACGTCGGTATCAGCCGCCGCCAGTTGCCGCATGGCGGCGACGAACGCGGTGGCCGCAAACGTCTCCGGGGCACCTTTCACGCTGCGCAACCCCTGCGCGTCGAGGGTCTCGTTGGCGAGGTGGAAGCCGTCCATCGGCACGACCACAGCACCGAGCTCGGCGACCAGCCCAGCCGCGAGGGTCGACTTCCCGCTCCCGGGAGAGCCGGTGATTCCGACGAGGTACCGGCCGAAGCCGGGTGCACGATGACGGATCCAGAGCGCAAGTTCAGGGGCCGCGATGTGTTCGACCGCCATCGTTCGTCTAGATCCGCTCGAAGTAGCGGCGGCGTTCCCAGTCGGTGACCGCGGCGTCGTACGCATCGCGCTCCATGGTCAGAAAGTGGCTGTAGTGATCGACCACGACGTCACCGAGGAGGCGCCGAGTCTCGGCGCTCGTTCGGAATCGGTCGAGCGCTGCAGTGAGGGTCGTGGCGACGATCGGGACGTCGACAGCGGTGTACGCATCGCCGGTGAACTCATCGGGTGGTTCGATCTGGTTGGCGATGCCGTCGAGACCACTGGCGAGGGCAGCCGCGTACGCCAGGTACGGGTTTGCATCGGCGCCCGGGATGCGGCACTCGATGCGCAGGCTCGAACCGCTGCCGACGACCCGAAACCCTGCGGTCCTGTTGTCCGTGCTCCAGGCGATCTTCGTCGGTGCCCAGGACTGGCTCTGGTAGCGCTTGTAGGAGTTGACAGTCGGCGCATAGCACACCATCAGATCGTCGGTGTGCCGCATCCAGCCGCCCAGGAACCAGCGAAACAGATCGGTGGGACCGTCGTCGGCGGCGAAGACGTTCGCGGCGGCATCGCCGTCGCCCGACCACAGGCTGAGGTGGAGGTGGCAACTGCTGCCGGACTGCTCGGCATCGAGCTTGGCCATGAACGTGACCGCCACACCGTGCTGCTCGGCGAGCTCCTTCATGGCCTGCTTGACCACGACATGACGGTCGGCCATTGAAAGCACGTCGGCGTAGCGGATGTTGAGTTCGTGTTGGCCGATCGCCGCCTCCCCCTTCGAATTCTCGACGGGAATCTCGGAATCACGCAGCGCTCGACGCGCCGCACCGACGTAGTCCTCAACGCGGGCTCCCTGCAGCAGGTGGTAATCCTCGTTGTACCAGCCCGCCGAGATCAGGTCGGCATAGCCCTTGTCGTGGGCCTCTCGATAGCTGTCGCGGAACAGAAAGAACTCGAGTTCACTTGCCGCTTGGACGACGAACCCGGCATCGGCGGCAGCGGCGACCTGGGCTCGGAGGATCGAGCGTGGGGCAACCGGCACGAGCTCGTGCTCTGCATTGTCGTGGATGTCGCACAGGACAATCGCGGCATTGGGAGCCCACCCACATCGGCGCAGCGTCGTCATGTCGGCAACGAGGTGGAAGTCGCCGTAGCCACGCTCCCAGTTCGCGTACTGGTACCCGTCCACCGGCTCCATCTCCATGTCGACGGTGAGCAGGTAGTCGCATGCGTGACTGCCGGATCCGAGGCTCTCGAGGAAGAACTCGGCGTCGAACCGCTTGCCGAGGGTCCGCCCGTAGTGGTCGGTGAAGGCGACGACCACGGTGTCGATGTCGCCGGTGGCTATGTGGGAGCGAAGTCCGTCGAGATTCATCGTGATCCTTTGAGCGTGCCGGTGCACGCGTTGACAAACACCTCAGTGGCAAACGCCTCGGTGAATGGAATTGGGTTTCCGCTAGCCGACGGATCGACTGCAGCAGCCTCTGCGATACCGCTGACGCGCTCGACATCGACACCGAGATCTGTCAATCGGTGTGGCACACCGAGCTCATCACGCAACGACACGACATGGTCTATGAAGCCGTCGGTCCCCCCGGGAATGTCGAGATACGCGGCGAGGCGCGTGATGGTCTCGTCGATGGCAGCGCGATTGGCGGTGAGGACAAATGGCATCAGCACCGCATTGGTCATGCCGTGGTGGGTATCGAAGACGGCGCCGATCGGGTGGGCGAGCGCATGCATCCCGCCCAGACCCTTCTGGAACGCCACTGCGCCCATCGCTGCAGCGGCCATCATGTGGGTTCGACTCCCGAGATCGCCAGGGTCACGAACCACTCGAGGGAGATGCTCGAGCACGAGGCGGCACCCTTCGAGCCCGATGCCATGGGCCATCGGGTGATAGCTGGGCGCGCACAGCGCCTCGAGCGAGTGCGACAGGGCGTCCATCCCGGTGCCCACGGTGAGTTCGGTCGGGAGTCCGACGGTCAGTTCCGGGTCGGATAGCACCGCCACCGGCATCATCTTCGGGTGAAAGATGATGACCTTGCGCTGTGCGTCCTCGTCGATCACGACGCCGGCACGGCCGACCTCGCTCCCCGTTCCCGCGGTGGTCGGAACTGCGATCACCGGCGCGATGGCCCGGCCGTCGGCGCGGGCCCACTGATCGCCGATGTCCTCGAAATCCCACAGTGGACGGGCTTGGCCAGCTTGGAAGGCGATCAACTTGCCACAGTCGAGAGCCGAGCCACCGCCGACCGCGATGACACCGTCGTGGCCACCCGATCGGAACACCTCGACACCGTCGTCGATGTTCGCGCCGACGGGGTTCGGCTGGATCGAACTGAAGACCGGCACGGGGCGGTCGAAGGACGATTGCACGGCGTCGAAGGCCGTCAGCTGGACAACGCCCGGATCGGTGACGATCAACGGCCGAGCGATTCCGTGTTGCGCGCAGATCTCGGCAAGTTCTGCAACGCAACCAACCGCAAGACGAAGTGCCGTCGGAAACGACCACGCTGCGGACACGGACATGAGCTCAGCGTAGACGTGCTCGGGAATCGGTCAGGCGACCGGAGATCGTCAGTCTTCGGGGCCGTGGCCGTAGGCGTTCGGGCTGTCACTCGGCTGCACGTAGAACACGATCAGGAGAATGAAACCGACGATCGGGATGAGCCCGAGCAGGATCATCCAGCCTGACTTGCCGGAGTCGTGGAGTCGCCGGATCGCGATTGCAAGGCTCGGGAGCAACACTGCGAGCGCGTAGGCGAAGTACAGAATGAGGAAGACCGACGACACTTTGGCCAGGACCCCGAGCACGACGGCGACGACGAAGTTGACGGCGACGAAGCGCCAGAAACCGCCCACCGAGGTGCGGCCGGAGAAGTCAACGTAGCGGGTGAACGCTGTCTTGTAGGCGGTGATGAACGTTTCAAGGTGTTGCTGTCCTCGCGTTTCTATGCGGCATCTGTCGCACCCGACGGTACTTGTCCACCGACAGCTGGGTGTCGATGCTTCGTCAGCGGAGCAGATCGTCGTGGAGCACGCCGGCTTTCATCACGCCGACCATTCGGTCGGCGTCCTGGAGGACCGCGATGTCGTCGATCGGGTCACCATCGATGATCACGAGGTCGGCTGCCGTTTCCTGCTCGAGCGTGCCGAGCATTCCCGTCGGGTCGAACGCCAGCCCGCCGTCGCGGGTGGCACACAGCAGCGCCTCGGCGGGTGACATCTCGAAGAGGTCGACGAAGTACTGGAGGTCCTTTGCGTTCGACCCGTGCGGCGTGATCGACAGTCCGTAGTCGCCACCGATCAGGATCCGCACGCCGACCTCGCGAAGGCGCTTCACGGCGCTGATCGTCTCGTCGATCTCGTGTTGGTAGCCGCGCGCCTCCATCAGGTTGCGACCGAGTCCGATCTCGTGACCGCGTTCCAGGAGTTGGATCTCCCAGGCGATCCCCGGGCCGACGAACAGTCGATCGCGCGCAGCGGCCAACATGTCGACGGCTTCGTCGTCGAGGAAGTTGGCGTGGCCGATGAAGTCAACCCCGTGACGAACGGCCTGCTTGACCGCGCCGGCCGAACGGGCGTGACAGGCGACGCGCAGATTGCGTCGGTGTGCCTCGTCGCACGCCGCTGCCACCTCCTCGTCGGTGTAGCTCAACACACCGGGCGCAGCGTGTGCCGAGAGCGCTTCGCCGTCGAGAAAGATCTTCACGACGTCAGCACCGGCTTTGGCGACCTCGCGCACCGCCGCGCGCGCCGCCCAGGGGCCGTCAGCGATCCGTTTACGGCCGTCGCTTTCCGGCGCGGCGGAGTCGGCGTTGCTGCCGGTCGACCCAAGGTCCTTCTCCGAGGCCAGCAATCGCGGTCCGGGGACCCGGCCCGAGTTGATCGCATGGCGCAGCGGGACGTCGATCCCCTGTGCCGACCCGAAACTGATCGCCGAGGTGAACCCGAACCCGAGCAGCGCGCGCGCATTGTCGACGGCATCGAGCATGGCGATTGGAATCGGTTGGCGGTCGAGCTGGCTCGGATGCGCATTCGAATACGACAGGTGAACGTGCGACTCGGTCATCCCGGGCATGACGAACTTGCCATCCACGTCGAGGAGCTCGGCACCGTCGCTCGCAGTCGGCGGGAGCTGGCCCGTCGGGCCGACCCAGGCGATCCGATCGCCATCGATCAGCACGCTGCCGTCGTCGGTCACGGTCTCGTCCACCGCGGCGAACAGCCGCGCGCGGGTGATGAGGAGCTTGGTCATGAAGTGGCCTCCAGGCGCAGGAGTCGGTGGGCGTTCGGGGTGAGCGCTGCGTCGAACTCGTCGGTGGCGGCAGGCGTGTCCCACCCACCGAAATTGGTTCCGTAGACCATTCGGTCGATGCCGACGGTGTCGACGACCAAGTCGCGCGCCGGGCCCGGCTCGAGGTGGGAGTCGAACCACAGCCGGCCGAGCGACGCGGCGAAGTCGGACTCGTTGCCGAGGAAGTGGGCCATCGAGTCGAAGCGCTGCGCGAGGAAGGCGATCGCGCCGCCGCCATGCGAGAGACACACGTCGAGGTCCAGATGACGGTCGAGGACCCCGCCGAGCACGAACGCCGACGCGGCGAGGGTCTCCTCGTACGTGTAGCCGACGATGAGGTCGAGTCCGAATCGGCGCAGCCGGGAGTCGTCCACCGGGCCACGCCCGTCATTCGTCACGCCGTGAACGAAGAGGGGCACGTCGAGCTCCACGACTCGCCCATAAAACTCGTCGAAGCGGAGGTCATCGGGCGCCATCCCGTAGTCGGTTCCGATGTAGCCGGCGACGAGACCGAGATCGCCGATCGCTCGTTCGAGTTCGACGATTGCCGCGTCGGGATCCTGCATCGGGAGCTGCGCGGCGCCGAGGAGCCGCTCGGGGTGCGTGGCGACCAGCGCAGCCATCGAGTCGTTGGTCGCCCGTGCGAATTCGATGGCCGGAGCCGGCTCGACGCCGCCGAGGAACGTGAGCGGATTGGGCGACAGCATCTGCCGGTCGATGCCGACGCGGTCCATCTCGGCGAGGCGCCGCTCGACGTCCATGAAGACGCTCCCGCGGTACGGGATCGGCTTCATCGTGTACTGGCCGACACGGAAGAACTCGAGGCCGTCGCCGTCGAATCCGTGCTCGGGCCCGTAGCTCCCCGCGGCACCGAAGGCACCGTCGAGCACGACGTGAGCGTGCAGGTCGACGACGCCCGACACGGTCACCGTCCCGGATCGGCGACGGTGTCCGCAACGGCGTCGAAGCGGAACTTGCCGTCCGCATACACCGGACCCCGATCGTCAGCGGCGTACAGCCGGTTCTCGGACTTGAGGAAGCCGCCGCAGTTGTGGAGCACTTCGACCATTTGGGCGTAGTTCGGATGATCGAAGTGCGCACCGAGACGCTCGGCGTCGGTCCACAACTCGTACACCTGGACGTGTGTCGGTTCGACCGGGTCGGCGCCGAAGCAGTAGGCCAAGCAGCCGTCCTCGTCGTCACGGGTGGCCTGTTGCACCGCTGTGGTCAAGGCGACCGCATTGTCGCGGTCGGCTTGGGTCTCGAACGACAACGTCGCGGTCACGATGATCATGCAGGGCCCCCTCGGTCCATCCGCGACGGTACCCGCCAGCCGGATCTGCGCTCGGCTCGGAGGTCGGTTCAGCCGACCAGTGCGCTCGACGGAACCTCGCCCGCTCCGAACCGGGTCTTGTGCGTCGGCGTCCAGACGGTGACCTCGTCGCCGAGGACGTGGTACACACCGTCACGATTCACCAGCGCCGTATCGCCGTTGACACCCACGAGCGTTCGCTTCCTCCCGACGGCGACTCGCATCGCCGACACGATCGCCGAGGGAATCTCGTCGAAGTGCGGGATGATGTGGATTCCGGGCCACAGTCCGAAGCCGTCGTGCGGACGGGGAAGCCCCGTGAACGCCTCGCCCTGGATCATCGCACCGGCGCTGCATCCCGCCAGGAGCCCGCCGCGTCCGACGATGTCCAGAATCGCGTCCCATGCCGGCGTCGACTCGAGTGTCCGGTGGAGGTACCCCGGATTGCCGCCCGACAGATAGACGAAGTCGGCAAGGGCGATGCGCTCGGCCAGCGCTGAGTCGTTGGCGCTCGAGCGATCCCAGACGCGCACCGACTCGGCCTCCACCCCCAAGCTCGCGAAGTGGTCGACGCCGCGTTGTGCCCAGCTGTCGATCATGGCGTCTCCCTCGCGCCCGGCGGCAGTGGGGAGGCAGACCACTCGTGGCGGTGTGTCGAACAGCTCAATGAGCTGACGATCCACCTCGTTCATCTGCGGGAGGTACTCACCGCTTCCCACGATTGCCAGCACGTTGGTGAGCTTCTCCTGTTTCGACCAGCAAACCCTTACCGGAACATGGATCGTCGCGTTTGCAGCGGGCTACCAGTCGGTCGGCGCGTAGTCCTTCAGGAACTGACCCCAGACATGTTCGCCAGTGTTGAGGCCGTCGATGAGCGGATCGACGATTCTGGCGGCGCCGTCGACGATGTCGAGCGGCGGGTGAAACCGGTGCTCCGCCGTCTTTGCTTCGGCGATTTCCACTGGATCCTCGTCGCTGACCCAGCCGGTGTCGACGCTATTCATGTTGATCCCTGCATCGTGGTAGTCGGTGGCCGACGTGCGCGTCATCATGTTCAATGCCGCCTTGGCCATGTTCGTGTGCGGGTGTTTCGTCGTCTTGCGCGGTCGATAAAACTGGCCTTCGACCGCCGACACATTCACTATGTGTTTGTGGTCGCCCGGCGTTGCTTCCAGTAGCGATTTGAGGCGGGCGTTGAGCACGAACGGAGCGACCGCGTTGACGAGCTGGGTCTCGAGCAGTTCGACCGACGAAACTTCGTGCATCTGCAGTCGCCACGAATTCCGGCCGCGGAGATCGACCTGCTGAAGGTCCTGGTCGAGTTGCCCGTCGGGAAACAGGGTGTCGGTCGTCGGCCGGTCGTCGGGCAGCAACACCGCTTGCGACATCTCCGCGGCATGGGTCAACCCGGGATGCTCGATGGCGTCTGGGGGCACAGGCATGGCCAACGACTTCGATGCTGCGGTCGAGGTCGAGGTTGCGGCTGACGCAGCCGCCTCGATCGCGGTCTCTCCGCCGCGGAGGGATTCGTACGACCCGACGAGTCTCAGCACCTCCGGCGGGAGGGCAACGAGCGCCGCTGTCTCGTTGTCCATCATGTGCTCGTAGAAGGCCGGTGGGCGGCGGACGGTCTGGCACGCGTTGTTGACGATCGCGTCGAGTCGAGTGCGCGTCTCCAGAAGGTGGGCGCAGAACGCCTCGACACTCGAGGTGTGGCGCAGGTCGAGACCGAACACCTCGAGTCGGTCGCCCCACTCGGCGAAGTCCGGTTCGGCGGCATAGCGCTTCGCTGCGTCCCGCGGAAACCGCGTCGCCACGATCAGTTCTGCACCGCAACGCAGCAGCTTGATACCGGCCTGATAGCCGATCTTCACTCGGCCACCTGTGAGCAATACGACCATCCCACTCATGTCGGCGAGTTCCCCGCGCTTCGCAAAGTTCAGCGCGGCGCAGTTGGGGCATAGCTGGTCGTAGAAGTGATGGATCTCTCGGTAGCGGACCTTGCAGATATAGCAGTGCTGCGGATTGATGGTCCTGCGAAACGGTGGCGCGGCCGGATCGTCGTCGACGTCGTCCTGCTCGAACCGCCTCGGCGGATAGACGTCGGGTGTGGTGAAGACGGGACGGCTGCGCAATGCGCGGATGCCGGTCTTGGCGAGGGTCTCGTCGTCACGTTGCGACTTCTGGCTCCGCCGTTGCTGTTGCAGCAACTTGGTCCGGCGACGGCGGATCTCAGGATCGGGGCAGAACACGTCACCCGCCGCATTGAAGAACGCTGCCTTCTCACTCGCGTCGAGTTCGTTCACCAACTCGGGAGCCGCGATGACGTCGCGCAGGACGGCCATCGCGTCGAGCAGCCGGCGACGGACGTCTTCGTCAGGTTGTCGATCACCGGCGGCCACCGTCGGAATCTACCGGCCACCCTGCGACGCGACGGCGAACGTGATCGCCGCCGCATGGCCCACGTTCAACGAGTCGACCATCTCACTGATCGGGATCCTGACCTGCGAGGTCGCCGCATCGAGAGCAGCCTGGGTCAGTCCCGGGCCTTCCGCACCGAGCATAATCGCCAGGCGCGACGGGACGTCGGCGTTCCACAGTCCAATGGCGTCGGCAGCCGGCGTCATCGCCCACGACCGGAATCCATGTGCATGCAGCGTGTCGAGCGCTCTCGGCCATTCGTCGGGCCCGGCCCGGGCCACGCGCATGTGCAGGATCTCGCCCATGCTGACCCGCACGGTACGGCGGTGGTACGGATCGGTGCAGGTCGGGCTGAGCACCATGCCGTCGATATCGAACGCCCGGGCGGCGCGGGCGATCGCTCCGACGTTCTCGTCGTCGTTGAGTGCCTCCAGCACGATCAATCGGGTGGACGTCGCAGCGAGTTGTTCGACGGTCCGCAGCGGCTTGCGGGACGCCGAGACGAGAACACCTCGTGGGAGATCGAAGCCGACGATGTCGTGCATCACGTCCCGGTCGGCCGCATACACCGGGACCCCGTGCAACTCCGGCTGGTCCATGAACGGCCGGAACCGGTTCACCCGGGAGGGCGACAGCAAGACCGACCGGAAGACGTGCCCCGAGTCGATGAGTCGTTCGATCGACACCCATCCCTCCGACAGGAAGTACTCATCGCCTTCCATCTCCCGGCGCGCCGCCTGGTCGTTCAATCGGCGGAAGTCGGACACCCGAGGATCGTCGGCATCACCGATCAAGGTCGTCTCGCCCATCGAGCTGACCGTATGTCATCGTCGAACCATGCACGACGACTACGAGGACCTGACCGAGTGTGGGCTCAGCGAGCAACTTGAGCAGGAACTGCTCGACAAACAGCGCGAGTGCACGTTCATGTGGACGAACAAGGCCGGCGAGGCGTTCGGTGTGATCATGTCGTATCTGCCCCACGAGGGGACCCTGTGGCTGACCGCTGCCGAGCGGCGTGCTCGCATCTCAGCGATCCGGCGCTTCCCCCGCGCCTCTGTCTGCATCACAAGCACGGGGACCGACATGGGCACCGGGAAGACGGTCACGTACAAGGGCGAGTGCATCGTGCACTCTGACCGCGACGTGAAGGACTGGTTTTACCCAGTGTTTGCAGGGCGAATTCGTCCTGACGACGAGGTCGCCGCGACCACATTCCAGAAATTTCTCGACTCACCTGATCGTGTGGTCATCGAGTTCCGACCCGACGACAAGCTCGGCTTCGACAGCGCACTGATGTGGACGCGATCGCCGGCGGCCGGCAACAAGACACCTGCGCCCCGCCCCTGAGTCGTAGCGCCGACCCAGACCGGTTCGCCACGAAGTAATGTGAGCGACTGTTTGTGGTCGCTGAATGAAAGGGAAACATGGCTGGTGGTCTCGCTGGATTGCTCGACGACGTCGCAGCGCTCGCAAGGCTCGCGGCAGCATCAGTCGACGATGTCGGAGCGGCTGCAGGACGAGCAAGCGTAAAGGCTGCCGGTGTCGTGGTCGACGACACCGCGGTGACTCCGGCATACGTACAGGGACTCGCAGCGGAGCGCGAGCTCCCGATCATCAAGCGGATCGCACTCGGCTCACTGCGAAACAAGTTGCTGATTATTCTCCCGGTAGCGCTGGTACTCAGCGCGATTGCACCGACACTCGTCGAGATAATTCTGATAGCGGGCGGCACCTATCTCTGCTTCGAGGGTGCCGAGAAGATCTATCACCGCCTCAAGCACGACGATCATGACCACGACACCCCTGTCGTCATGCAAGGGCCGGAGGCCGAGGAGAAGACAATCAAAGGAGCAATCCGTACCGACCTGATTCTCTCGGCCGAGATCATGGTGATCGCTTTAAAGGAGGTGATTGACGAGGGCTTTCTTTCCCGGACCATCATCCTCGTCGTCGTCGCACTACTGATCACCGTCATCGTCTACGGCGTGGTCGCTCTTATCGTGAAGATGGACGACATCGGGCTTGCGCTCGTTGGCCGGGACTCCGAGAGCACTCAACACGTTGGACGTTTGCTGGTCACCGGAATGCCGAAGGTGCTGTCGTTGCTGACGATCGTCGGCACCACAGCGATGCTTTGGGTCGGTGGCCACATCCTGCTTGTCGGTGCCGACGAACTCGGCTGGCACGCTCCCTATGATTTGGTCCATGACCTGGAGAAGCAGGTCAAGGATGTCGCCGGCATCGGCGGGTTTCTCGCCTGGCTCGTCAACACCTTGTGTTCTGCGCTTGTCGGACTCGGCGTGGGCTTCCTCGTGGTAGCGATTGTCTCGCGCTTGCATCGCAGCGCAGAAGATGCCAACGAGCTGCGTACCGACGTTCACTGAGCGCTTCAGGGATGCGGGGGAACCAGGTTCCGTACCCACCCGGGTCTGCCGCCGTCAATAAACAAAAAGGTGCGAACGCATGCATCGCCAACCGAGGACAGCGTGGCTGATGCAGACGGGGACGCCAGCGACGGGGGTCATTGTTGCAATCGGTGGCTACTCACTCTTTGCCCCTACTTGAAACCATCCGTTGCCGACCAGCTCACGGTAAGCAACGAACTGCCAGCAGAGCTGCTCGTCGCTTTCACCCTGCGCGTCGATGTCGAAGCTCACATTCGAACTTGATCCGCAGCCAACACAGGCAATCTCGAGCCGTGTCAGATCACCATCGATACTCACTGCCGCCGCTGCACAACTGAGGCCGACCACGAGAGCCGGGTTGCGCATGATGCTGCCCTTCAGCGGTCATGTCGAAAGCATTGCCGGCCAGGACGTGGGCCTGATCCTCGTTGCCAATCGAGACACGATCGCCGACCTCAACATCGTCGTTGAGCAACTTGAGATCGGGCTTGATCTTCTCCAACCCGAATGCGCGCCGCTCGCCGCGTCTTAGCCGGCCTCAGCCGCGTACGAGGCGTCCAGGGTGCTCTCCGGTTTCGGTGTCGTGCTCAAGGGTGACGACCCCGTTACAAAGGGTTGCGAGGTAGCCCGAGACCGGCTGCATCAACCGCGTTCCGCCTGCCGGGAGATCATGATGCGCGACCGGAGCCGAGACCGAAAGATTGGCATGGTCGATCACATTGACATCGGCACGCTTTCCGACTCCGAGCGTACCGCGATCACTGAAGCCGTAAAGCTCAGCATTGCGCGCTGTTTGCTTTTTGACGATGAACTCGATCGGAAGTTGTTCGCCGACACGATCCCTGGTCCAATAATTCAACTGCGTGGTCGGTGCCGTACCGTCGCAGATCAGCGTCACGTGGGCGCCTGCATCGCTGAGGCCGGTCACGGTGTTCGGGTCGAGCAACATTTCACGCAGCACGTTCATCCGGTCCGACACGTCCACCGCACTCAGCGAGGCGAAGCGGGTGCCACCGTCTTCGAGCATGAAGTCGTACAGGTAGTCCAACGGCTCGGTTCCGGCAGCTGCAGCTCGGGCGCCGATTGTTTCGCTGAGCGCCGGTTCAAGTTCGACCGGGTTGCCCATCGGATACATCACCGGTGCAGCTCGATTGAACAGGCCATACACGTTCTCCATCGACCCGGGCTCCTTCGGTCGAATGTCCGGTTCGGCGATCAGCGTTGCCTTCATGTCCGGATCGCGCATTGCGACCACCCGTTCCGCAAGCGGCAGGCTGGCAAGCTTCTCGAGGTAGGTCGGCTTGCGCATAAATGCGTGATACCCGCTGAGGCCCGTCAGGAATCCGATCGGCCGCGATGACACCTGCGGGTAGAGCTGCGCGCCGGCCCCGTTCGCGTCGCTGGTCATCCGGAGGATCTCGCGCCACAGATCAGGGTCGTAGTCGGGCGATTGCACAAGCGTGAACGTGACGGGTCGCCCGCTGGCGAGCGAAAAGCGGCGCATCAAGTCGTGCTCTGCTTCTTGTGTGGTGCGCTCGCCTCCGAGTGCTTCGAGCTTGCCGACGGTGCCCGCCGGGATCATCTCGAACACACCCTTGCCGACGCCACGCATACAGTCGGCGATCGTAAGCAGCTCCTCGTCAGCGGCGAAGGTGCCCGGGACAGGCTCGCCCCACAGTGCACGGTGACCGACGGTGCGTGAGGTACTAAATCCGACCGCGCCTGCGTCGAGCGCCTCGGCGACAATGCGGCCCATTACATCAAGATCGTCGGCCGTTGCGTCTTCGTTCAGACGACCGCGTTCACCCATCGCGTAGAAGCGAACGGCGCCGTGAGCGATCTGCGCGCCAATGTCAAGGGCGTACTCGCGACTCTCGATGTAGTCAAGGTACTCGGCGAATGTTTCCCACTGCCCCCAATCGATACCTTCGTGGAGCGCTGCACCCGGGATGTCCTCGACGCCTTCCATCAGTTCGATCAGCGTCTGCTCGGACCCGGGAGCAACCGGCGCAAATCCGACACCGCAGTTGCCCATCACGACGGTAGTGACGCCGTTATGGGACGACGGTGCAATCTGTGAATCCCAGCTGACCTGGCCGTCGTAGTGCGTGTGCACATCGACCCAGCCAGGCGTAACGATCGCACCGTCGGCATCGATCGTTCGATGAGCCGCCGCAGTGATGGTTCCGCCCACCTCGGCGATGACTCCATCACGAATCGCGAGGTCACCATCGACCGCTTCCGCTCCGGTTCCGTCAATCAAATTCCCGTTCTTGATGACGATGTCGTACACGACTGTGCTCACTTCCATTGGACTTCGACTGTGATCGACGGTAACCGCGCCTGATGTGGGGTCAAGAGTCAGGCACTCCCGCTCAATCGGCCGTCTCGGCTATGGCGTAATCTCGTCGCCGCTCGACACGAACTCCCTAACGACAACAATGAATGCCTCGAAGTCCTCACGGTGAATGTTGTGGCCGGTCCCCTCGATTCGTCGGCTGGTCACCTGATCACTGAGTTCGACCATGCGTCGTGCGACGTCGTCGGTGACGATGCCGCCACAGTTGGCTTCCCCGCGAAGCAGCAGCGTTGGGCAGTCGATGGCGGCCACAACCGAACCCCATCCGACGGTGGAGAGATCGTCGGCAGCGCCGGGTTGCACCTGCTGTTTCGACTCGATCCAGGTGTCGTACTCCGTGTCGGGCCAGTCAGGGTGCTGCTGACGACCAAGCTTGGCTAGGTCGGTGTCGGTCATATCAGCGAACGAACCGAGCCAGCCGCGGATCGCCTCGCGCTCCGATGCCCGCAGGTCACCGTCAAGCTCGCGATCAGCGGCCCACGGGGGATCGATCAGGACCAGTCGTGCGGCATGACCAGGGTGCATCGCAGCGAAATGAGCGACGGTCCGCGCTCCGAGTGAATGACCCATGAACGACGGATGCTCAAGTCCCAGCGCGTCAACAACTGTCGCTAGATCCTCAGTTAAAGACGATGCCGGTGTGTTGGGGCTCGATGAACGACCGTGATGCCGCGCGTCGACCATCACCAAGTCGGCGTCATCCTCAAGTGCCGCAGCAACGCGCCACCAGCAGCGGCCGCTGTCTCCGAGCCCATGAGCAAGGACCAGCGTCGGTCGATCAGCCCGGCCCACTCGATACACGTGGAGGGTGACGTCGCCCGCCACGACATCGAACTCATCCCACCGAGCTGTCACATCGCCCGCCCGCTTACTCACCATGCGTATGCCTCGGGCGCCGGGCCTGGGCCTGGGAAGATCTCATCGAGCCGGCGGAGCACGTCTTCGGTGAGCCGAACCGACGGCGCGCGGAGCGCGTCGTTGAGCTGCTCCACGGTGCGTGGCCCGACAACCGGTGCCGTAACCGCTGGTTGATGGAGCAGCCATGCAATGCCAACGGTCGCCGACGACTCGCCGAGTTCGCTGCACAGTCGCTCCCACGCCTCAAGCTGCGGTCGCAACTGTGCAACTCGCTCGTGCATATGTTGAGAAGCCCGCCGTCCCACCTCATCGGCCGAAAGCACGCCAGCAAGCAGACCGCCAGCCAACGGACTCCATGGCAGCACGCCAACGCCATACGCCTCGCACGCCGGGATTACCTCGAGTTCTATGGTCCGTTCAACGAGGTTGTAGAGACTCTGCTCCGACACCAGCCCGAGGAAGTGCCGCGATGCCGCCGCCTCGTTGGCCTGCGCAACGGTCCAACCGGCGAAGTTGCTCGATCCGACGTAGGAGATCTTGCCCTGTGCAACAAGAATCTCCATTGCCTGCCACACCTCATCCCACGGAGCAGTTCGATCGATGTGGTGCATCTGGTAAACGTCGATGTGATCGGTCTGTAGCCGACGCAGGCTGGCATCGCAGGCGAGCCGGATATGACGGGCCGACAGGCCTCGATCGTTCGGACGGTCCGACATTGGCTCGTAGAGCTTGGTGGCGAGCACGACTTTCTCGCGTCGGCCTGCCCCCTGCGCCAACCAGCCGCCAATGATCGATTCGGTGGCACCGACGCCGAGCGGCCCGCCATACTGGTCAGCGGTGTCCACGAAGTTTATGTCGTTGTCGAGGGCGTGGTCGAGAAGCTTGAACGAATCGGCTTCAACTGTATTTGGACCAAAGTTCATCGTTCCGAGGCAAATTTCACTGACCTTCAGGGCGGTCCGACCCAGTCGTCGATGTCGCATCGATACTTCTCTATCACTTCAGCTCGACCATGTCGGCAAACCATTCCTCACGGATCACATGGTTCGAGTCGCTACGCAACTGCTCGATCAGCCCGAGGGACACCGTCGTCATCCGAGCCTGTATTCTCGACCAGGTGACGACGCTCATCCTCACAGTGATCGGTGACGACCGGTCAGGCCTGGTGGAGGCACTCTCGAACGTCGTCACCCGGCATGAGGGAAACTGGCACCGCAGCAGCATGGCTCGTCTCGGCTCGAAGTTCGCCGGGATCGTCGAGGTCTCGGTCGCCGAGACCCGTGTCGGCGACCTAACAGCCGAACTGGATCCGCTGGCAACGCAGGGGCTTCTCGACATCACTGTCGAGCGCGTGACCGAAATGTCTCCCGCAGCAGTCGGCCCACGTTGGGAGTTGCGGCTCGTGGGTCAGGACCGCCCGGGCATCGTTCACGAAATCGCATATGCACTCGCACGTAGCGGGCTCAGTATTGAGGAACTTCAGACGTCGACGAGCAGCGCCCCCATGTCAGCAGAAATCCTGTTCGAAGCCACTGCAGTCATTGCGGCAACGAGCGACTCGGACCACGAGGCTCTTGCCCGCGAGCTAGAGGCACTGGCAAACGAATTAATGGTCGACATCGAACCGACTGACTGACCATGCCCAACGACCCCGCCCGGCTGTACCGACATCCATCCGATGTTGCGCGACTGGTGTTCTGGCTGGGTGTACTCGGCGTTCTCCTCATGCTCGCAGTTCTCAGGGACGGCGAAATCGCGAGCATTTCGACCAAAATTCTCGCTTTGTTCGACGCGCTGCCGGCTGCACTGGAGAACGGATTAGTCGGACTCGTCCAAATGTTGGCGACACTTGTGCCGATCATTGCGGTGTTCGTTCTCTACCGCTCGCGCCGTTGGCAGCTAAGCCTCCTGATGGTGCTGGCTTCGGTGATCGCGGCCATTGCCATGCCGCTCCTGACTGAATTCGTCGAGGAAAGTGTCCCGCGCGACCTATTGGGCTACGCACAGGTCGAATCATGGTTCATCGGTAGTCAGTACCCGTCTGCTACGTACCTTGCCATTTTGACGGCGTGGCTCGTTACTGCCTCCCCCTGGATGACCCAACCGTGGCGACGCACCGGTTGGGTGTTCGTCGTCTTTGTTATGGCTGCCCGGATCCTGTCATCCACTGAGGTGCCGGTTCGCAATCTAATAATGCTCGCCGTCGGAGCAGCGGCGGGCTCGCTGGCACTCGTGATCTTTGGTGCACCGAGGCGTACCGTAGACATTGAGTCCGTGCGCTCCGCTCTAGGTCGCTCCGGCCTCAAAATTGACGGCATCCGTTCACAAGCCCACCGCCATCGCACACCGACCTTCATCGCCACCGCAACGAGCAGCGATCAGTGGTTCATTAAGGTCCTCGGCCGCGATCAACGCGATTCAGATGCGCTCTTGCGTGTGTGGCGCAGTCTGACCGTCAAAGGGGTGGGCGGCGGCGTGCAGACGTCACCGCGCCGAGCTGTCGATCACGAAGCGCTCGCGATGAGCCTGCTCGGTGCGGTGGCGCCGACCCCAGCACCAATCGCCGTGCTCGGAACCATCGACGAAGCCGTCGTGCTCGTCTCGACGTTTGCCGATGGCGTACGGCTCGCCGATCAGCCTGAGGTGACCGACGAGGTCCTGCGCACGCTGTGGGGGCACGTCGCTCGACTCCAGCATCGACACCTAGCCCACGGTTCACTCGATGCGACAAACGTAATGGTCAACGGTAATCAAGTGACCCTGGTCGATCTCTCCTCCGCAGATGTTGACGCCAGCGATGCCACGATGGGCGCCGACGTCGCAGAGATGCTCGCGTCACTGGCTCTCATCGTCGGCGCGGACCGCGCTGTCGCAACGGCAGCAGAGGAACTCCCACCCGACGTGCTTGAGCGAGCCGTGCCACTGCTGCAGGAGGCTGTGCTCTCGAAAGAAACCCGACGCAGCTACAAGGAACTTGGCGACGACCTCTTAGAGAATCTGCGAGACGCTGCGGCAGAAGCGGTTGGCATCGAGAAGGTCGCCATGGCTCCTGTCCGCCGGATCACGATCGGTGGTGCCGTCTCGCTCGTCGGCTCACTCGTGCTCGTCTGGTACGTCTTCAACCTTGCGGCAAACTGGGATCAGACTTGGGAGGCGTTCACGACCGCCAACCTCCTGTACGCCGTCCCAATCATCTTGATGATGATTTCGACGTACTTCTCGGGCGCGATGAGTCTGATGGGCGCTGTCACGATCGACCTGGTCTACGCCCGAACTGTCGCAGTGATGTTCGGCCAGTCATACCTAAACCGGTTTACGCCGGCCAACGCCGGCGGCATGGCTATGCGTGTTCGTTACCTTCAGCTCAACGGCCTCGACACCGCCGTCTCTGCATCGGCGATCGCCCTAACGTCAGGGGCCAGCGGGGTTGCGCAGGTGGTCACGATCGTCGTATTCCTTATCTGGGGTGGGTCCAGCGACAAGCTGAGTGACTTCGAGTTCCCGGACATCGGCACGATTGTGGTGGCCATCGTCGTCGTCGGAGTAATCGCAACACTGTTCATGATCACCCGGTTCGGGCGAACCAAGATCTGGCCCTGGGTTTCATCAGCGTTGTCGAAGATCCGTGAGTCGATCAGCGACCTCCTCAAGCGACCGAGCAAGCTCGGCCAATTGTTCGGCGGCGCTCTGCTAGGCAAGCTGGCCAACGTCGTGTCGTTCTGGGCAAGCATGCAGGCCTTCGGCGTCGACATCTCCTTCCCTAAGGCCGGTGCGATGTACATCATCGCGACCACGATTGGCTCAGCCGTACCGACCCCCGGCGGTGTCGGCGGCGTCGAAGCCGCTCTCACCGCTGCACTGATCGCCTACGGCGTCGACAACGCAACCGCAGCAGCAATCGTGTTGTTCTTCCGCACCCTCACGTTCTGGCTACCGACGATTCCCGGCTACGGCTTCTTCCGCTATACCCAGGCGAGGGGCATCGTCTAGGGCCTCGGCGGCCGCCACGGTCTTCGACCGCTCGAGCAGTTCGGGTCTTTGGTCCGTTACCAGCCCATCTCGCATACTGATAGCTGCGGGCTCAAGGGATGGGTCCGGGAACAAAGGGGAACACGCCGTGCGCAAACTCTCGCCGTCCGAGGCAGCTGGAATCATCACACCGGTCGACTCGCTCTCGGTGCCACTCGGACCAGGAGTACCCGGTGAGTTCCTCCATGCCCTCGACAGCCGCGACGACTTCGAGGACTTCCAGGTCAATGGGGCGCTACTCCCCGATCTGTTTGGAGTTTTCACCAAACCGGGTGTGTCGTACCGGTCCGGCTTTTTCGGACCGGCTGAACGATTTCTGCTCAACGCTGGCGTCGATGTCCAGTTCGTACCGTCCGATTTTCGGGGCTTCATCAGCATGCTCCAGATGTTGAACACTCGTGTGGTTGCAACGATGGCATCACCACCCGATGCCGACGGCTGGATGAGCCTCTCACTGCACGCAGGTGCGCACGTTGCCGAATTGCGCCGAGCCGCCGCCGACCCCGACCGAATCTGTCTACTCGAGACGAGCGAGCGATTCCCGCGGACACTTGGCATTGAGCCCCAGTACCGTCATGCGATGCACGTCGACGACGTCGACATCGTCGTCGAGGGTGACTACACGCCGATCAACCTCGCCGATGCACCCACCACGGACGTCGAATTGGCGATCGCCGGGTTCGCACTGCCGTTCATCCCCGACGGCGCAACGCTGCAAACCGGCATCGGAGGGATCCCGAATACCATTGCGACCGCCCTCGCGGACGGGCCCGGCTCGGGCTACGGAGTGCACTCAGAGATGTTCACGAGTGGACTGATGCGCCTGTCGCAGGCCGGCAAGGTCACTAACAAACACAAGGGCGTCTATGACGGCTACTCGGTCACAACTTTCGCCGCCGGAGTCCCAGAGCTTTACGAGTGGCTTGACGGTAACGAGGAGGTCCGCTTTCTCCCAGTAGAAATCATCAACTCGCCCGAAATCATCAGCGCCAACGACAATATGGTCACGATCAACGGCGCGATGGCAGTCGACCTGTCGGGCCAGATCGTTGCCGACACCATCGGCGGCACTCAGTTCTCAGGCATTGGAGGACACGAGGATTTCGTTGCCGGCGCAGCAATCGAACTCAGCGACCGATCGCTGGTTTGTCTGCCGTCGTCCACGTCGGTTGACGGCGAATTCGTCTCGCGGATCACACCCAAACTGCCGACTGGATCCGTAGTTACCACACCTCGCCACATGGTCGACGTGGTGATCACCGAGCATGGTGTCGCCGAGCTCCGCGGTCTGACGGTACGCGAACGTGCGCGCTCTCTCGCCTCAATCGGCCACCCTGAAGTGCGCGACGAACTGCTTGCGGTGGCCGAGGTCTGGCCGGGCTGACCCACCCTCCAACGAGTCGCCGGACTCCGAATCTGGGTGATGCCCGCCAACGATCCACAATGGTGCATCGAGATCGGCATTCTCGCGAGCAGCAATGTCTTCAAGAAAATGGAAGTCCCCATGTCATCGCTCATTGAGCTAGGAACCAGCTCCACGATCACACGTGGACAAGCGGCCGCGCAGCTCCAAAGGTTAGCGGCCCACCCCAAACGTCATGGAGACGTCGAATTTAGACGTGATGGCCGACACTACGTGCTCGCGGTCGAGCTCCGACTCGGTGCTGACGGCAACAAACTTGAGAGGGAGATCAGCTAGTGAGGACGGCCGAGGCGATCTCTGCGTGAGCCTTATTCGCCTGATCCGTTCGCACCTGGGTCCATACCGACGGCTGCTCGTCGTCGTGCTGGCCCTGCAGGCGATCCAGACTGCAGCGGCACTCACGTTGCCGACGCTAAACGCCGAAATTATCGACAACGGCGTTCTCAAGGGCGACAACGGTTACATCTGGCGCACGGGCGCGATAATGCTCGGGTTCAGCCTCGTCCAGATCGTGTTTGCCGTCGCTGCCGTCCGCTATGGAGCGCGTGCCGCGATGAGCTTCGGACGCGACATTCGGCGCGACATCTTCAGGCAGGTCAACAGCTACTCCGAGCGCGAAGTTGGCCACTTCGGCGCACCGTCGTTGATCACCCGCATCACCAACGACGTCCAGCAGGTTCAGATGCTGGTTGTGCTTGCCTGCACGATGATGATCGCGGCACCGATCACGATGCTCTTCGGCATCGTCTTCGCGGTTCGCGAGGACGCAGGCCTATCGGTGATCATGCTCGTTGCGATCCCCTCCCTGATTGCGGTGCTCGCCGTGATCATCACGCGGATGGTGCCAACGTTTCAGAAAATGCAGATGCGCGTCGATCGCGTCAACGGCGTCCTGCGCGACCAGATCACCGGGATCCGGGTGGTGCGAGCATTTGTGCGCGAACCGGTTGAGGCAGAGCGGTTCGCCGTCGCGAACGACGAACTCACGCAGACATCACTGCGGGCCGGGCGCCTCATGGCTCTGATGTTCCCCACCGTCACGCTGTTCATCAGCTTCTCCAGCGTCGCCGTTCTCTGGCTCGGCGCCTCACGCATCGGGTCGGGCGACATGGAACTCGGATCGGTCGTCGCCTACCTGAGCTATCTCGTGCAGGTCCTGGTCGCAGTTGTCATGTTGACATTTATGGTGTCGATGATCCCCCGCGCCGCCGTTGCGGCCGAACGAATCGTTGAAGTCCTCGAGACGGACGCGTCAGTCGCCCCACCCATCGACCCGATCACAGCCGTCAACGAGCACGGAACGGTCGATTTCGAATGCGTCGGGTTCACCTATCCCGGTGCCGCCCACGCAGTGCTGTCTGATATCTCGTTCACGGTGCGTCCGGGTCGCATTACGGCCGTCATCGGAAGTACCGGATCGGGAAAGTCGACTCTAGTCGACCTCGTCCCGCGGCTCTTCGATGCCAGCGCCGGAATCGTGTCAGTCAACGGCGTCGATGTCCGCCGCCTCGACCCCGACCTGTTATGGGGGTCGATCGGCTACGTCCCGCAGAAGCCATACCTATTTTCGGGGACCGTGGCATCTAACCTTCGCTTCGGTCGTCCCGACGCTACCGACGACGAGCTGTGGAAAGCCCTCGAGGTTGCTCAGGCAGCAGGGTTCGTCCAGTCGATGCCCGAGGGTCTCAGGAGCCCGATCACGCAGGGAGGCACCAACGTGTCGGGTGGTCAGCGTCAGCGTCTTTCGATCGCACGAGCACTCGTGCTGCAGCCCAATCTGTACATCTTCGACGACTCGTTCTCGGCGCTCGACCTGGCCACCGACGCCCGCCTGCGATTGGCCCTGCAACCCCACGTCCGGGACGCCGGAGTGCTGATCGTCGCGCAGCGCGTGTCGACCATCGCCGATGCCGACCAGATCATCGTCCTCGAACACGGACGCATCGTGGGGCGCGGCCGCCACATCGCGCTCCTCGAGACATGCCCGACCTACGCCGAGATCGTCGATTCTCAGTTCGAACGTGAGCCGAGCGCATGAGCGACAACACGACACCCGCCAGCATGCCGGACAGCAGTTCTGACGACGAGCGCGACATCCTCACGACAACAGGCGCCGAGGCCCGACGTAGCAGTTTCGGCCCCAGTGGCGCTGCCGGGATGCCGGCCGAGAAGAGCTCGAACTTCCGTGTCACCGTGCGACGGCTAGGTGAAATTCTTGGCGCCGAGAAGTTGCGGCTCGGCATCATCGCGGTGCTGACTGTCGTAAGCGTCAGCCTCATCGTGGTCGGGCCCCGCCTGCTCGGAAACGCAACCGACATCATCGTCGAAGGCATCACTGGCGACGGAGCCATCGACTTCGACGAACTTCGCAATCTCCTACTGTTCCTCGGTTGTTTGTACCTCGTTTCGTTCGCGCTTGCGTACGGCCAGGCCTACATGCTCGCAGGTGTGGTGCAGCGTTCGATGTTCGCGCTCCGCGAGTCAGTCGAGTCCAAGCTGAACCGGCTTCCGTTGGCCTACATCGACCGTCAATCGCGTGGCGATCTGCTCAGTCGCGTTACCAACGACATCGACAACCTCGCACAGAGCCTCCAGCAAACGGTGAGCCAGATCCTCACCTCGCTCCTCACGCTTGTCGGTGTCGCAGTGATGATGTTCCTTATCTCGCCGCTCCTGGCTCTGATCGCGTTCGTCACGGTTCCGGCTTCAATCACGCTCATCAAGGCAATCGGCGGGCGAGCAGGCCCACGCTTCGTCGAGCAATGGCGCCACACCGGCGCCGTGAACGGGCAGGCGGAGGAGGTGTTCACCGGCCACGCGATCGTCAAGAGCTTCGGCCGCCATCGTGATGTCGAGCGACGATTCGCCGAGGACAACGACAAGTTGTTCGAAGCCAGCTTTGCCGCTCAGTTCATGTCGAGTTTGATCCAGCCGGCGATGACCTTTGTGGGCAACATTCAGTACGTCTTGATCGCCGTCGTCGGCGGGCTTCGTATCTCGGCCGGGGCCATCAGTATCGGCGACATGCAAGCGATGATTCAGTACGCCCGCTCGTTCTCAGAACCGCTCACCCGCATGGCGTCGATGGCAACGACGTTCCAGTCCGGCATCGCCTCGCTCGAGCGGGTTCTCGAGCTCCTCGATGCCGCCGAGCAGAGCGCCGAGCAAGCACCTACCGACGACCCACCCCCAGTGATTGGCCGCGTCCTATTCGATGACGTCCACTTCTCCTACGTGCCCGACCAACCACTCATTGAGGGCCTCGACCTCGCCGTCGAGCCCGGACAAACGATCGCCATCGTCGGTCCAACCGGAGCCGGCAAGACCACACTCGTCAACCTGATCATGCGGTTCTACGATTTGGATTCCGGCACGATCAGTCTCGACGGGCGTGACATCTCGTCGTTCCCGCGTGACGAGTTGCGCTCAAAAGTCGGCATGGTCCTGCAGGACACGTGGTTGTTCGGTGGAACGATTCGCGAGAACCTCGCCTACGGCAACCCCGATGCAAGCGAAGACGAAATTCTCGATGCTGCGCGGGTCACCTACGTCGACCGGTTCGTCGATTCGCTCCCTGACGGCTACGACACGATGATCAACGAGGAGGGCGACAACATCAGTGTTGGCGAGAA
This sequence comes from uncultured Ilumatobacter sp., assembly GCA_905480335.1. Classification (GTDB taxonomy): domain Bacteria; phylum Actinomycetota; class Acidimicrobiia; order Acidimicrobiales; family Ilumatobacteraceae; genus Ilumatobacter_A. The sequence continues at coordinate 67,096 of CAJQPY010000021.1, forward strand.
ACAGTTGCTCACGATCGCGCGAGCGTTCCTCGCCAATCCGTCGATTTTAATTCTTGATGAAGCGACCAGCTCGGTCGACACCCGCACCGAAGTTTTGATCCAAGAGGCGATGAACGCGCTCCGACAGGACCGTACGAGTTTCGTCATCGCGCACCGCTTGTCGACTATTCGCGGCGCGGATGTCATATTGGTGATGGAAAACGGCCATATCGTCGAGCAGGGCAGCCATGCCGAGCTGTTGTCGCGGCATGGCGCGTACTCCCGTCTGCACGATGCACAGTTCGCCGGCCAGACCACTTGAGCGCCGTATTCGTCCGAATGCTCGGATGGACCGGCAACACACCCATCGAGATGCTGGTCGTCGGAGGTGTCACCCCGTCCACCTGGCTTTCGAGCGGTGCGCTCGTCGCCGGCGTGGCTGACGCAAGCGGTCGCAGCCGCAAGGAGACGGCCCGAGCTGGTCCAGCCATGGCGGCGTCAGATGGTCTCGACAGGGAAGCAGTTGCCGGACGTGATTGAGGCAATGCTGTGGTCAGACTGAGCAACGAGTACGCAAAGTCGCGTCGGAATCTCGCCACCGAAGTCTCCCGTGGTCCCGGTGAACCCGTCTGGATCGTCCCACACGATCCATAGGCCACCGCCGACGGACTCTCCGGCACCCTGAATCCCCGCTTCCTCTGGGCTGGTTGAGTCAGAGAAGAAGTGCAGATGGAAGTCACCTGATTCATTGAATTCTCGGGCGCCGCTCTCAGAATCGAACGTTGCAGCGATCGCCGTTCCGTCGAAGGTCGCCGAGGTAATGCATGCCCAGCGCTGAAGGGACCGAATCGCCTCGGTGCAGAGTTCGTCCTCCAGCCGACGTGTCATCTGATCAGCAACCTCGGTGACACCTGGGACTGCGGTTACCCCGTTGATTGCGGCGGTGACCTGCTCATCCGTCGCCTCGCCAGTCAACGTCACTAAGCCAGCAGCGACAGCGGCAGTCGCCTGCGGAGCAGCCCCAGCCACTATCGGCCGGACCAAAGCCTCTATGGCGTCGTCATCAAGTGGAGCCGCCGTAGTCTCGGGTACGACCGCTTCAGCAATGGTGACGTCGGGTGCCACGGTTGTCGCAGGAAGGACGGACGCCTCGGGAACAACGGTTGTCTCGACGATCTCGTCGTCTCCGCCGCCGCCGAGAACAAGGAAGCCGACCACCGCCACGGCGACCGCCGCAATCACCCCTCCACCTATTAGGAGACTGCGATTGGGGCCTCCGCCCTGTTCGGTTGCCGGGTCGACAGGCGCGGACGGGGGTGGGGGTGCAGCCGTTGCGGCGGCACCAGCTGTTGCGGCGACAGCGGTCGACATCGGCTGGGTCTGCTCAGCGGTTGGTGTCGCCGTTTCCGTCAGCTCGCTGTCTTCTGGGCCGGCAGCTGACGCAACGGCGGCAGCAACTCCAGCGGCGGCCGCAACTCCGCCTACGAGCGGCAGCCCACCGGCATTGTTGGTGTGCCGGCCGGCGAATACTGCGGCGCCAAGCGCGATCGAGTGTTTGGGGTCGGCGTCGACCGCAACCGGTCGACCCAATTCCGAGGACACCATCTGGCTGATGACGGGAATCCGACTTGAGCCGCCAACCAGCAAAACCTTTGCTACGTCATCAGGGGTGACTCCAGCGGATTCGAGTGCGCGGTCTATAGCGGCGATCGAGTCGGCGAGCGACGGGCGGATTGAGTTTTCAAACTCGGCACGGGTGATTCTAACGTCGGTCTGGATCCCCGGGAGTAAGACTGGGATCGTGGCGTCGGTGTCGGACGACAACGCGACTTTGGCATTCACGCAGTCATCACGCAGCCGGGCGACACCGCTGACGACAAGCGGATCCTCTGGGTCAAGTTCTTGGAGTTTGCCATCGAGTGACCGGTCGACATGAGCAAACACGGCAGCGTCAAAATCGATGCCTCCCATGCGTTCGATGCCCTCGGGACGCCCGATGATCTCGAAACCTTCTTCGGCCTTACGTAATATTGCTGCGTCGAAGGTGCCACCGCCGAGGTCGTAGACAGCGACGACCTGATCGGGTTCGACGCGTTCTGTCGAGGCGTAGTGGATTGCCGCTGCCTCCGGTTCGGTCAACAGATCTACGCTCTCGGGGCTGAGCCCGGCGAGGCGAATTGCCTGCTGGAGAAGGTCAATCTTGTAGGGGCCCCAGTTCGCAGGGTGGGTGACCGCAACACGGTCTGGCGAGTCACCCTCCCGCTCAATCACGGCTGCGATCGTGGCCGTGAGCAATCGCGCCGTGAGCTGCTCGGCTGAGTAGGGGGCGCCGCCCACGATGATGGGAGTGGTATCGCCGAGGCGGCGCTTAAACTCCCGGGCGACCCGCTCAGGCTCGGTCAAGGCCCGCCGCACCGCAGCATCTCCGGTGAGTTCGGTGCCGTCATCACGCAATAGAACTACTGAGGGAATCGCCGAGCTCTGGTTACCCAGCGAGAAGATGGTCGCCCTACCGTCCCGGTAAATCGCTGCTGCGGTGAAGGTGGTCCCAAGATCGATGCCTACCTGATAGCCCACGTTGCTGTCTCCCATGACTGTCGACATTCATGTCGTTCTTTTACAATGTTACGGCGCGTCCGCTCATGAACGCGCAGTGCGCCAATTGTTGACGGCGTATTGACAATCCAAGCGCGGTAGCTCCTCTAGCGAAACGGGGATATCCCCGATCCCTTGGTCACCCGCCCCGGGTACGTTCGGCGATATGAGGTTGCGACGACTGGTTGATGAACTCGTTGGCACCGGCGCTTTAAACACGTCCGACACGGCACCCGACGCAACTAAGAATCGGGATGCGCTGGACGAGGCGGGACACCTTGGGCTCGATCCTGAGCTGTTCGGCGAGGCGCTCGTCCATTACGCCGACACGGCCGCTATCGAGATCGCAGACGCGCTGGCACCGATCGTGACCGACGCGAGCGTGGTGCCATTTGATCGGGAGCTTGACCCGGTTGAGATGACCTCCGATACGGCGAGCGTCGACATCGACCCTGAGGAATTTGACGAGGCCGACCGCGCCGATGAGGACCAGGCCAACGAGATAAATGCTTCCCAACCTCCTGAGCCGCTGCTCGAACCCGACGAAGCAGATGGCAGACGCGAGGGATTCGGTGCCGGTGCTGGGGCCGTGACCGAGGACGCCACTGACGAGAGTGGCGATTACATCGGCCCGGCACTCGACGCGCCGGACGAACAGGCATTCGATACTCCAGCCGTCGATGATTCAACGTGGGCTGTCAATGAGGTTCCCCTCGCTCTGAGCGAAATCGATCCGGAGCCCGACGACGACGCATTTGATCTCGATATCTGAGCCGAGGAGCAGGCTTCAGCTCGCACCCGCCAAGATTCCTTCGAGAGAGCGGATCGCAACTCGGGTTGCGGTCGCCATGTCGTGGGCGGTCAGCGGGTTCTCGGCCAATCGTTGCCACCGAGCAAGTTCATCCAACGCTGTCGAGCGTATCGAATCTGACGTTGCCGATGTTTCGAGCCCAAGCCGCACTGCGGGTGCTGAGCCGCTCGAGCCGAGGATTCTTTCGAGCTCTGCGAGCTTGGGTGCCGGCCCGACGACCCATCCGCTCCGAATTGCAGCCAATGTGACCATCTCGTTGAATGGGTGGGCGCCGGCCATCACTCTTTCAAGCTCCGCTAGCACCCGTTCGGCTCCTGAGGTCGCCGGTGCTGCTAGACACAATCGCTCGACCGCAAGCAACGCCGACCGAGCCTTAAGGACATCGGCGCGGCTGACAAAAAGAGTTTCGAGAACCTGCCGGAGCTCGGTCAGCCCAGACAGATCCACCAAACGGTCGGCCAGCATCTGCGATGAGCTGACCTCGCCGTCTCGGATCATCGTTGAGGCAACGCGGACTCCGAACAACCCGAAGCGACCAAGGAGAGCCTCGCGTTCAATGGAGGTCAGAGGGGTCTCGGGCGGGGCGTCGATGAACCGGTCAGCCGAAAGCAGAACTCCGTCGAGGTCAACACTGGCGGAAAGCGCCGCGAGTTGGCGATACTCCCGCTCGCTCATGGTCTTCCCGGTCTCGGCGATGAGCCCAGCAACTGGGACGATCATCTGCACAAGACGACGAAGGCGAGGATCGTCGCCCAGTCGCCGCGCCACGCGCCCGGCCGACACCATCGAATCGTGGCTGCCGGCTCCAATTTCGTCGGCACGCGAGAGCACGGCGACTGCATTGACAGGATTCGGGGTCGATACCGCATCGTCATGAAAGGCTTCGAGCAGCCGAAGGTCAGATGCGTGGATGTGTTTCATCAAGTACAGCACTGCGTCAGCTGGGGTATCTGCGTCATCGGGGTCGAGAAACTCGAAGGCGCGAGTGGCAACGCCGTCGGTCAGCGAGTCAACGCCGGGCGTGTCGATAAGCGTGAGGATCCGCAGGCCCTCTGACGGCCAGGTCACCTCAAGCCGGTCGACATCGTTGGCGTTGCGGCTTCCAAGATCGATCTCGATCGCTCCTTCGTCACGTCGAAACCGCACCTGCTGGGGGTCCGAGCCGTCGGCAGGGTGCAGCATCACTTGATAGCTATGACCGTCGCGGTACCAGGTGACGACCTTTGTGCACTCCCCGGTATCAGTGGGCGCCAAGAGCTCTCCGACAAGCGCGTTAAGCAGCGTGGACTTTCCCGCCTTGACCTTGCCCGCTATTGCAACGCGTAACGGTTCGTCGAGCCGCGCACGGATTGCGTTGAGATCGGCCACGGCGTCCGGGTCATCGAACTCGCGGCAAGCGAGGTCTAACAGCTCGTTGGTCTGGGCCATAAGGGCCGGGGCGCTCATCGCTCATCACTTCCGTTCGAGCCAATCACGAGCCTGTCAGCGCGTGTTCGCAGGGTCCGAAGACGCTCCAGTTCGGCCTCAATATCGCGCAACCGAGTTCCTCTATCTCGTTCGTCAGTTTGGGCCGCCTGCTTGGCTGCGTTGAGAGCATCCGATGTCGAGCGATGCAGCTCCTCTGCTCGGGTGCTGTAGTGGTCGCGCAGCTGACGCTGACTTCGGCGGAGATTGTCTCGGGCGTCTTTCGTCACCTGGAACGAAACTTCGTCGGTGTACTTCCGGATCTGGGTTTTCGCTTGTTGACGGCGCTGGGTGAGCTGGCGAGCCTTTTCATCTTTGAGTCCTTTGCGACCCATCGCAAGCCCGATTCCGACTGCGAGAGCGCCGATACCGGGCACTGCGAGCATCCCTCCCAGCATCGTAAACATTAAGATGCCGCTATAGGAGCCCTTTAGTACTGTCATCCCCTGCATCAGGGTCGAGCTGCGGTCAAAGTTGGCCGACGCCCCGGCGCCAACCCGATTGAGGACAGCTCCAGCGTCGCCAAGGTCCAGTCTCTCAAGGACCCCGCCTCCTGCGATGCGGAAATGTTCGCTGACCTCAGCGCTGAGTTCCGCAGAGCGGTCAGTCAGCAGCCGATAGTTGGCAACGACCTCGTGTGACATGCGATTCGCAAGCCATGGTTCAAATTCGCTCCATGTTTGGGCAGGGTCACTGTTGTCGATTGCTTCATCACTTTCAGCGAGCACGGTGCGAACCCGCTCGCGGAAGTCATGTTCGACGTCGGCTGTAAGGTCTGCGACTCCATCGTTGAGAGTGACACTCCACTTTGCAGACTGGCTTTTTAATTGCTGTGACCGTTCGGTCGCCTCTGCCAACTGATTCATCAAATCTGCGCGTGCTTCAGGGTCGTTGATCGCCCTCAGTTCGGCCTCAAAGTGGCCGATCAGTTGGTCACAAACCGCCAGAAGCTCCGCCCGAGCATGGGACTGTTCGCGCTCTGCGGCACCACCAACGACTTCGTTGCGCAGATGACTGACGAGTTGAGGGAACCCAGAGTCGGTGTTGAGTTGTTTGTCGTTTCGCTTCAACGCCTCTATACGCAGCGAGGAAGAGGTCGGTACTACCGGCAAGTTGTAACCGATGGCTCTTAGGTGTCCTTCATTAAGTTCAAGCACTTTTCGCCAGGCGGGGTAGAAGTCAATTTTCGTGAGTACGCAGGTGACGTGCGGGCACATGTCAAGGGCCTGCTTGAGGAAGGCCATCTCGGTTCTCGTGTACTCCTGCGACGCGTCGGACAGGAAGACAGCTGCGTCTGCAACCGATAGGGCACCAAGCGCTGCAGTTGCGTGGGCTGAACCGAGGCCACCGACTCCAGGGGTGTCAACAATAACCAACCCGGCCTCAAGGAGGCGGCGGTCGAGTTCGATGTCGACACTACGAACGTCGAGTTCAGGGTGAACGGCCTTCCGCTGCTCTGTAGCGTGTGCGGAGATATCAGCGAACTCGATCTCCCTCCGCTCAACCGCAGGTAGTGCGTCAGTCGTCTCGAAGGCATCGGACAATGCGACCAAAGAGAATGCTCGACGTTCTGGACCGTGCCGCACAGTGGTGGGCACTGCGGTGGCGATGTCGTCGTCTACCGGACAGACCTGCGAGTTAAGGAGTCCGTTGACGAAAGAGCTCTTTCCTTGTTTGAACTCGCCGATCACAACGACATTTACGTCGGGCTCGACGAGTCGGTCATGCGCCGTTTGGAGGCGCCCAGCGAGATCGGCCCGTCCGTAGGCCGTCGCCGCACGGACGCCGCTGGCAAGCGCCTCAGCTGCTGCAGCGGTGCGCGGGTCGGATGATGCGACGTCGTCGACCTTGATCGAGGGGGGGGTGTGTTCTGGAGATGACGTCATGTCGTAGGAGATGGTGGCGCAGCTTGGCGGTCCAGCGACGCGAACGGATCCCGGGAGCATTGTTCCCGGGATCCATCTGCGTCAGTGGTGTCAGTCGAGCATCATGTCGTCTTCGGAGATGTCGGTAGTTGGTTCTGAGCTGTACGTCTCCTCATTGTCCGAGCCGTACGTCTCTTCACTGTCTGAGCTGTACGTCTCTTCACTGTCTGAGCTGTACGTCTCCTCACTGTCTGAGCTGTACGTCTCCTCACTGTCTGAGCCGTACGTCTCCTCACTGACTGAGCTGTACGTCTCCTCAGGCTCTGTCGCGTTACCGTTGCCGTAGTCATCGGCCGACGGAGGCTCACTCTTCTCCCCGCCGCCGTAGCCTTCATAAGGCGGACGATCATCCATCGACTCGTCCCCATACTCCTTCACCGGCGGACGATCATCATCTTCCGGGGAGTCCGGATATGGGCGGGTGTTGCCGTCACGGTCACAGCCGGTCGGGTCGTAACCCTGACGGTCATAACCCTGATCGTCGCACCCCCACTGGTCGTAGCCCTCGGAGTCGTACTCGGGAAGATCGTCGCAGGGGATCCACTCGGGCATGCAGTGGCCGCCCGTGTCAGTGGGGCAAACGTGCGATGGGTCCTCCCGCGGATACGGATCGACGTAACGTCGTTCTTCACAGAGCGTCTCAGCGATTTCTGGGGTGTCGCCGTGGCAGACCACAACGCAGTTGCTGACGGTGTACTCCACACACTCCTCAGTCATGGGCCCCGTGGGCTCGTAGTCCCCCGGGTAGTAGGTCTGAGGAGCCAGTTCTTCAGGCTGTACGCACTTGCCGCCATAGTCGCCGTCGACCATTCGAGGCGGTGCGACCTGCTCCGGGCCGACCAGGCACGGCTCGCTGACGGTCGACTGATCATCATAGTTGTTGACCAAGTCGGTGTAATCACAGCGCTCGGGATAGCCGTCGTCGTTGAGGGTGAGCCGTTCTGATGGCACGCGCAGAGTCTGCGCTGGTTGGTACATGGAGTTCACGATCGCCTCGGTGGCGTCAGGATTGATGCCGGCGCTCTGACAGGCGTCGGTAACGGCTTGCCTCATGTCGACTGCACTGAGATCGACGTCGCCGAGTTCGCGTTGGGTGGCCTGCGTCGGATCGTTGGCGTAATTCTGGGCGGCTTGGGGGTCAGAGAAAATCTGGGTCAACCAGCTAACAATTGTCTGAGTGCTCATTGGAATTTTCCTTCTTTCACAATGGTGATCTTTGATTGGTGGTTCCGAGCCTTGTGGGTCTCGTTGTTCGGCTGTTCGAACAATCCCCACTCTGACAGCGAGCTAACGGCACGCCATTGGTGAAATCCCCCTATTCCCCGAGTTGCATTGGGGGATCCAAATAAACGTGCTGTGACCCGGTCTGCTTCTCGAGTATTGCGCTGCTTCGACACGGCAGTCAATGCGAGATGTTTGAGGGGACAGGCGGCCGCCCTATACCGATGAGCGCAGCAGCGCCCTTAGCTACTCAGCAACTCGCGGACCGTGGCCAGCAGTTCGGCTCGCGATGTCACGCCTAGGCGTTGCCGAATTCGGGCAACATGATGCTCAACCGTCTTCGGCGAGATGTACAAGACTGCGCCGATCTCTTTGTAGGTGTGACCTTCAACGACCAGACGGGATACCTCGGCCTCACGTTCAGATAACCCGGCCGCGACGAGGCGATCGGACGACTCGACTGGCTCGGAAACGAGGCCGCGGGCAAGTTCGAGCAGCTCACGGGCGCGCTGCGGGTCGTCGTCGTCAAGCGCGGCTTGGCCAAGCAGCCGCGAGGCGTCCCAGTCGTCGCCGACCGCAGCGAGCGCGTCGGCGGCCTCGCTGACCAATTCAAACGAGGCCGACTGGCTGCCAGAGCGTGCCGCAGCCACTTCCGCCCAGGCAGAACCTGCGATTCGGCGGGCCGCCGACCGTTTATCAGGCACAGTCGCATTGCCCGCTGTGGCATCCAAGCTGGCGACTAAATCCCAACGCTCTGCGGCGATGTCAAGCTGTAAACGACCCCACCCGGCAATCATCGAAGCCGGCCCGGCGGACGGGAGGCCGTCGAAGCCCTTAACCAGTCTGCTGAACAGCCGGCTGGCGGGATCCTGCTCGCCAATGCGCGTCCCGGTCACGGCAAGATCGACGATTTGATCAGCAAGTAGCCATGTCTCAAGACCGCGCTCGACCAGTGGCCGCGCTGTCGTCCAAGCATCTCGTAGCCGGGCCGTGTCACCCGATCGTTGGGCGACCGTGGCATTAAGCGACGCAACGAGGAGTGCATCACGTCCAGTCTCAGCAGGCGTCAAGTGCTCACTTCGCCTCGTCAGATCCAGCGCTCCAGAGAAGTCGCCAAGCCGCACCGCAGCGTGCGCTGCTACTAGGCGATGTGTGCGGCGTTCGCCTGGGCCACCGAGGTCTGCGGCGATCGCAGCGGTCATCACGTCTGCGGCTAGCGATGGCTCTCCTGTCTGAAGAAGAAGCAGGCCGACGACCGACGACACAGTGATGCCGGCGAGTGTTCCGTCGCCAGCTCGGAGTGCATCGTCATGCGCACGAAGCGCGTCGCGGACCGCACGGTCACGATCCCCCTCAAGAAACGCAACGAGGGAACGCTCGAGTTCGCGCCACCGGGCTGCTGCGGGGTCGGCGACTGGCGAGTCGTCCGCAACAGCGGGCTGGCCTGCGACCGTAAGAACCAGTCCAGTCAGCGCTGCGCCCAATTCACCATCGAGACGGCGCTGGGTTGCCCGATCAAGACGAAGATGACGGAGGTCATCGGCGAATGCCACCGCCGCCGCAGCAGGCGCGCTCAAGTCGGGGAGCTCGGCGATTGCTGACGACGCAGACGAAAGACCCAAGCGAAGCGCTGCTGCCGCGCGTTCGGTCTGCGAGGATGACGTAGCAGACCAATGCAGCAGTGCCAGATCGTCGAGGCCGAGATTGACCGCATCAGGGCCGTTAGCCAGGACGAGGTCAGCGAGACGGCGTCGATCGGCTGCGGTGGTGTCGCTATTGATGACCGACGCCGCAAGCGGAACCAGCAACCCATCAGCGACCAGACCACCGGCTTTCAGTTCATGGGCTAACGAACCCGTTTCACTCGACTGGCTTTCAACCACCGAAATCGCCGACGACACAGCGATACCGGCTGCAGCAAGACGAAGCGCATCAAGCGCCCGACCAGAGTGCCGTCCGACCCGGCGCAGCACGGCATCCGCAAGCGTCGGTTCCAACTCGTTGAGGTCGCCGACCCAACCCGATCTGATCGACGCCGCAACGAGTCCCGCGTTACCTCCAGTTTGACGGAGCAGCACCTCAGCAGGAGCTGCAATTAATGCGTCGTCGAGAAGCGCTCCAACACTGTCCGCGTCGAGAGGTGTAAGGATCTTGTGTTCGGCAGCGTCAGCCCCTTGCGTTCCTTGGAGGAGTCGGTCGACAAGCCGACCGAGCAACTGTGAGCGTGGCCACGACGCGACCGCTAGGCCAACCGGTCGGTGCTCGGCAACTGCGACAAGCGCTGCGATTGCGTCATCGGGAAGCAGTTCAGCGTCATCAACCGCTAGCCCTACATCGCCGTCAGCTTCTGCGTGCCAGTGATCAATCTCTGCAGCGTTTACCGCTGCGATAGCCGCATTGATCTCGCGAGGTCGACAACGGCGGGCAAGTTCGACATCGTCAATCCATTGAATTAGAGCTGTCGATCGTCCGCTCCCTGCGACACCTTGAACAACGAAGGAGGCGACACGGACGACCACGTCCGCACCGTAACGCGCGCGACCTAGCCGAGTCCCGGCCCCAACCGTTCGGAGCCACTGCAAAATCGGTTCGGCGTCTCATACCGGCCGTAAAGAACACCGTGGGCGGGGCACTCGCCCACCTCGGCGCGCGTGATGTCGACATCCTGCTGACCACCGAGCAGAGTGTGGGCGTCTTCGGTGGGAGCCGCAATTCAGCTGACACATATGGTGAGCTTCATTCCACGACGACAGAACGAGGACGAGCCCATGCAGATACACAGTGATCTTTACGTCGGTGGCGAGTGGACAGCAGCCACCGGGTCCAACGTGATCGAGGTCGTAAACCCGGCCACTGAGCAGGTCATCGCAACCGTTCCTGCCGCATCGACCAGTGATGCCGACCGAGCTGTCGGTGCTGCCCGCGCCGCATTTCCGGCGTGGTCGCAACTGTCGGTCGAGGAGCGAGTCAACTACGTCGAGCGCATCGCAGACGCCCTGGCCGAGCGCTCCGAGGAAATCGCCGCCCTGATCTCGTCTGAGCAAGGCATGCCAATGACGAACGCCCGACGCGTGCAGGCCGGGCTCCCAATAATGGTGATGAAGAGCTTTGTGGAAATAGGCCGCGAGTTCGCCAACATCGAACCCGAACACATAGGGCACTCACTGGTGTTTGAGGAACCGATCGGTGTGTGCACGTTCATCACCCCGTGGAACTATCCGCTACACCAGACAATCGGCAAGGTGGCGCCTGCACTCGTCGCCGGATGCACGATGATCCTCAAGCCGAGTTCAGAAACGCCGCTAAACGCGTTCTTGCTCACGGACATCATCGATAGTGTCGGCCTGCCCGCCGGCGTGTTCAACCTCGTGACCGGTGCGGGTCGTACAGTCGGTGAAGCCCTATGCGTGCACCCAGAAGTCGACATGATCTCTATCACCGGCTCAACCGAAGCCGGCGCTCGAATTGCTGAACTGGGTGCTCCGACGGTCAAGCGCATCTGTCAGGAGCTGGGCGGAAAATCAGCGAACGTAATCCTCAATGGAGCTGACCTCGGCAAAGCGGTTCCTGCCGGCATCACCGGGATGATGCTCAACTGTGGCCAAACGTGCACCGCCCTCACCCGCATGATCGTGCCGCGCAATCAGCAGGACGAAGTCGTCAACTTGGCGATCAACGCTCTCGACTCGCTCTCAATGGGCGACCCGACGAACGACGAACACTTCCTCGGGCCACTCGTATCGGCATCGCAGAAGTCCACGGTGCAGGACTACATCCGCACCGGCATCAACGAGGGGGCTCGGCTCGTGGCCGGAGGCCCAGACGACCCTGAGGGGTACCCCGCCGGCTTCTACGTCCAACCAACTATCTTCGCCGACGTCAAGAACTCGATGGTGATCGCTCAAGAAGAGATATTCGGACCCGTGCTGTGCATCATTCCCGTCGACAGCGACGACGAGGCCATCGCCGTTGCGAACGATTCACCGTTCGGGCTCTCCGGTGCTGTGTGGGCCGAAACCAACGAGCGTGCGATCGATGCGGCGCGCAAACTGCAGACCGGTCAAGTGATGGTCAACGGCGGCCGATTTAACCCGCTGGCGCCGTTCGGTGGCTACAAGACCTCTGGGAACGGCCGCGAGCTTGGCCGAGCCGGGCTTGACGAATTCCTCGAGACGAAAGCGATCCAGTTGCCAGTCTGACACGAAAGCGCGACTCGTCATCAGGACTGCGTCGACAAAAAGAGTGCCTTGCCGGGCAACGAATGTCCTCAACGTCGGAACGATGCGAAGGCACATCGTGGGCGTCCAGCGTTGACGAGGGCGTTGGTGAACACATGGCTTCGCTACTCACCGCAACCCAAGCGTTCGGCTCGGCCCGAAGCATGTCGTCCGATCGATGCGGCGAATTTCGATTTCGCTACCGTTGAGTTATGGATCAGCCCGCAGGATCAGCTGACAGCAAGGGACCGGAACTTGGCCCCGATGAGATGTTGCCGGGTATCGGCTGGCCGGCCGACGATGACATCTTTACGAACAACTTTCGTTTCGGTGACCTCGCAGATTGGAACCGGGCCGCAGTGGCCATCCACGAAGAGCGCGACGGTTTCTACCGCATCGACCGGAAGGGGTTTCCACCGGTGTTGGCGATTCTCGATCACGCAGCCGTGCTTGAGATCGAACGCCAACCAGACCTATTTACCAATGGTCCAGCGCCGGTGCTGACAACCCAAGCGGCACTCGACACGCCGCCGCTCGTCGAGCTCAAAACACTGATCCACATGGACGGCGACGAGCACGCCGCCTACCGCAAGCTCGGCCTCCCACAGTTCAAGCCGGCAAGCTTGTCGCGACTTGAGGGGCGTCTCGATGAGCTCAGCGAACGAGCGTTGACAACGATGCGCAACGCAGACGGTGAGATCGACTTCTCGAACGAAGTCGCACTCCCCTACCCACTTCACGTCATCTTGGAGATCCTTGGCCTACCCGAGGCGGACTACCCACGCATGATGACACTGACCCAACAGCTCTTCGGTGGTGAAGATCCCGACCTTCAACGCGAGGAGCTAACGCCTGAGGCGATCGCTGCCGTGCTGATGGACTTCTTCACATACTTCAACGACATAACGACCGACCGACGCAAGCAGCCAACCGATGACCTCGCCTCACTGATTGCAAATGGCACCATCGGCGTCGATCCACTGGGCGACCTCGAAACAATGGGGTACTACGTGATCGTTGCGACGGCGGGCCACGACACCACGTCAAGTGCGATGGCCGGCGGATTCCGGGCGCTGATCGAACACCCTGACCAACTCCGCCTTTTGCAGGAGCGTCCGGAACTGATGAACAACGCAATCGAGGAGATGCTCCGGTGGACGGCGCCGGTTCGCCACTTCATGCGCACGACGACAGCCGACACCGACGTCAACGGTCACCGACTTGCGGCGGGTGACCTGGTGTACCTCTCCTACAAGGGAGCGAACCTGGACCCGAAGGTGTTCGCCGATCCGCTGCGGTTCGATATCGAACGGCCGAACGCCGACCGCCAGATCTCGTTCGGGTTCGGTAAGCACTTCTGCATGGGGGCACAACTCGCACGAATGGAGCTCCGCTCACTATTCAGCCGCATTGTGCCGATGCTTGAATCGGTCGAAATGGCCGGGACCCCGACCACATCACAAACCACGTTCGTCGGTGGGCACAAGTCTCTGCCGATTCGCTACAGTCTGCGAGACAACTAAAGGCATGAGCGGTGCAGCGCTCACCGGCCGCTCGGCGGCGAGGGTCTGTCACGTTGCGCTCTGCGCCGACAACATTTGGCGTGACGCTCAGTTCACCGTTGCAGACCGCCACGTGGCCGCCGTCCATCGCAGTTCCCAAACTTATGCAAGATGCGAAACTACGTGGTCGCTGTCGTCGACACGTTCTGCAAGCTATTGCAGCCGAAGTCGAGCAATGCTCCGTCATCAGGTGCGCACCGTTGACCCCGACCGCATCGGGACAACTCATGTCATCGCAGGCACAACAATCCGCCTCGTCGGCGGGCCTTGCACTCCACCGATATTCGGACTGTAAAAAAACACGGCAAGGAGACCAAATCATGGACATCCTGGGACTGAGGGCCATTCTGATCGGCGGAGCCTCCGGCTTCGCACTTGCAACCGCTGAACGAATCGTCGCAGGCGGCGGATCCGTCGCCATTCTCGACCGCGAACGTTCAGCTGGCGCAGAGGTGGCCGCCAGACTCGGCGGCACATGGCATCCCACCGATGTCCTCGACTTCGATGGCATCGCAGTGGTGGTCGACGAGGCCGTCGAAGCACTCGGCGGGCTTGACGTCGCCGTGAACACGGCCGGCGGCGGCAAGGCTGGTCGAACGATTGGACGCAATGGACCATTCAATCTTGACGATTTTCGCGCCGTTATCGACCTGAATCTGGTCGGAACGTTCAACACCAACCGGCTCTGCGCTGCACACATGGCCTATAGCGAACCCAATGCCGACGACGAGCGCGGCGTGCTCATCAACACTGCGTCGATCGCGGCATTCGAGGGGCAGATCGGCCAAGTCGCCTACAGCGCTGCCAAGGCCGGGATCGCCGGGATGACCTTGACTATGGCGCGCGATCTCGGCACGCTCGGTATCCGGGTCAACACGATCGCCCCGAGCCTGTTCGCTACAGGGCTGACAGCCGGAGTTACCGACGAGATGGCAACGAATCTCACCAAAGACGCTGCGTTCCCCCGCCGACTCGGGCGCCCCGACGAGTACGCGAAACTCGCTTTGGCAATGATCGAAAACCCGATGATCAACGGTGACACGATCCGACTGGACGCTGGCACTCGTTTCGCCCCGAGGTGAGCCTGATACGCGAGACTGATTTCATGCACCACAAGGAGCAGGTTCGCCTGATGAAGCAGTTGATCGAGCGGCTCGACTCGGGAAGCAATGTCGACGCAGGTGGCCTGTTTATTCAGCCGACCTCGACGTATACCAATCGAGAGCGTGCACGTCGCGAGCGCGACGAGTTCTTCCTCGGGCTCCCGCAGTGCGTCGGCATGTCCGGCGACCTGGCAGAGCCCGGCGCGTTCCTGACCAGTAACGATGTCGGTGTCCCGATCCTCGCAACGCGCGGTGCCGACGGCAGCTTCCACGCATTTATCAACTCCTGTCGACATCGTGGGGCAATCGTCGAGACCGAGCCCCGCGGCACGAAGCGCCGATTCACCTGCCCCTTCCATGCGTGGATCTACGACACGGGCGGCGCTCTCGTTGGCATTCCGAAGTTAGAGCACTTCGGTAACATCGACACCGAATGCCACGGTCTTAAGCAACTCCCTGCCGAGGAACGACACGGTCTGCTGTTCGTCCACCCGAATCCCAACGGCGCGCTCGATCTCGACGACCTACTCGGCGCGTGGTTCAATGACGAGTTCCCGACTTGGGACTTCGCCGCGATGGTCCCTATCAACCGCGACACGTACGACACGGCGTGCAATTGGAAACTGGCGATGGACACGTTCGGTGAGACGTATCACTTCTCGTCGCTGCACAAGGACACGTTGTTCAACACCTTCCACGGCAACGTTCAGTGCTACGACGATGATGCTGATGTCGGCGGCCACAGCCACCGGATGATCCTGTGCCGACGCGAGATTGACCAGATGCGCCACCTCCCCGAGGACGAGTGGGACATTACCGTTGCCGGGCTTCCGGTGTACTGGATCTTCCCGAACGTAATCCTGATGCCGTTCCGCGCCGGGGTTTTCCTTGTACGCGCCTATCCGGACCGCAACGACCCGGGCCGCCATGTCAGTCGGATCGACTTCTACATGAAGCCCGAACTACAGAACGCGACCGGCCCCGAGGCGCTCGAAATCCAGGAATTCATCCAAACCATCGCGCAGGGCTTCGCCGAGATCATCCGCGACGAGGACTACGTGATGGGCGAGTCACAGCAAACAGCGGCGAACAGCGGCGCACTCGACCACATCATCTTCGGCCGCAACGAACCGGCGCTGCACCACTATCACGCAACGTACGCAAGAAAGCTCAGCCTTGGTGTCGAGCCGTTGCTCGACACCGTGTGAGTCCGGTCATTCGGTGAGCGGGACGGGTGGCGTAGCCTCACTGGCGCCGTTCCAGATGTCTGCGTCCGATGCACCCATGATTGCCTCGTACATACCGGTCGGATAGGACATCTGCGGCTTCGACGGATCGGTCGAAGGTTGCGCAACCGGCTGCTCACCGCTCTCGATCGGATCGGGATGCTTAAGCCGTTCGACCTCATCACCAGAGATCCCACACAGGGCCTGCACGTCGGGATCAATCCACTGGTTCTCATCGATGTCGGAACCGCAGCAGACCTCGAGGTTCAATCCTTCCGGGCCGGCAAAGTAGATCGACTTGATCATGCCGTGATCGATGGGACCCATCACCTGGATTCCGTGCGAGCGGATCCGGTCGCGCATCGCCAACACCTCATCCAGAGTGTCGACGTGCATTGCGATGTGCTGAGTCGCTCCACCCGTCACTGGGGCACCCGGGTTTGCTGCATGTGTGACTCCGTACTCGATGTCGCTCGGGTTATCGGGATGCTGCACGAATGCGATGTAGGAGTCACCCGACAGCTCAACGAACCCGTGGAATGTGTTGTCAACGCCGTGCATCCAGTACAACGCCTTCGTCGGACACCCCAACACGTCGGCCCAGTAGGTCAGCTGAGCCTTCATGTCGGTGGTCGAGATCGCCAGGTGGTTCACGCCGCGCGGACGAAGATCCGGTCGGATCGGGCCCTCGATCGTCGGTGCGGCCGAGATGGCGGAACGCGCTTCATTGATGGACATTTCGAGAACCTCGGTGGTGATCGGCTCCACAACGATGCCACGCCGGCGACTAGGACGACGTAGCGGGGCTTTTTGGAGAACACCGGCCCTGCACTACTCACTCAATAACGGGCTGCCCGGGGGTCACGCGAAGACCCGCTGATCGCCTCAACTGCATCGATATCTGGCTGCAACCCGATAGGGAAGGTGAACGATGGACGCGGGATGATGCTCACATGACAACCGAACTACGCAATTCCGACAAGTTGCCAACGCCCGCCGGCTACTCCCATGCATCGATCGCTCCGGCGGGTCGCATTGTGCACCTCGCCGGCCAGATCGGGACCGATTCCGCCGGAAACCACCCGGACGGACTGGCCGCCCAGACCGAACAGGCGATGCTCAACATGGTCGATGCGCTGACAGGTGCATCCAATGCGACCGTCGAGGATCTTGCGAAGATCACCATGTATGTCGTCGGGTGGCGAGAGTCGATGGCCGCCGCATTGTTTGAGGGCATCGGACAGGCGGCAGCGACGAACCCCGTGCCCCTCGTTCCGATCACGCTGATCGGCGTGCAGTCGTTATTTCTCGACGATTCACTGATCGAGATAGAGGCAGTCGCAGTCATCGCTGACTAATCCACTCGTCGTCACGATCGCTCCGGTGGTCTAAGGCTGGTCACATGGATCCACGTCGAAGATGAACTCGGAAAACCCGAGTTGACCCATTGGGCATGACCAGCCACCTTTCTCGCAGGCATCAGCGGACAAGGCGGGGACGTGGCGGAACGATCCGTGAGTGATGCGATAAAGGTCATCTTCGGCACCCGTCCAAGCCGGCAAAGTCAAATAATCCTCGCGAAGCTCAACGTTGCGGCGTTGCGGCGATGGTGCTCTTCAGGGTTTCCCCATTTTGCCGAATACCTTGAGGCCGATTTGGGGCCTCAAGGCCTGGCTCATCATGCCGGGACTAACAGGCCTACCCGCGTCGGAATCTGTGGGTTCCAATGGAAAGCTCCGCTCCCTGCGCAACGAGCGGAGCGATGATTGTTCGTCGGACGATGTACCTTGGCGGTTTGGTAAATGAGGAGAAGATAGCGCTCGGACTTCGCGCCAAGCCGCCCGAAACACGCAGAATCGAAAGTGCCGCACTGACGGAAAGGTGCCTATGCCCTCAGCTCTCGTCCTCAAGACAATGAATGCCGTGCACCGCACGATCATGATCGCGTCCCGTGGTCGGATCGGTTGGACCGCCGGCAAGATGCCGGTGCTCGAACTCACCACAACCGGACGCAAGAGCGGCAAACTGCGCTCAACAATGCTCACCTCACCGTGGCAAGACGGAGAATCCATAGCAATCATCGCGTCCGCTGGCGGCAATGATGCCCATCCCGCCTGGTACCTCAACCTTGAGGCCGACCCGTCGGTGAGCGTCCGAACCGAGGATCGCGAACGGCCAATGACCGCGCGAACGGTCACGGGTGACGAACGCTTGCGTCTCTGGACCGAGATCTCGGAGGTGCACACGAATTACGCCGGCTACCAGAAGAAGACTGACCGGGAGATTCCCGTGATACTGCTCGAGCCAACGGATTGAGCGCCATCAGCGCATTGTCGAAACCAGCAGCTTGCCGGTGTTCCCGCCCTCGAACATGAATTGCAGCGCCTCTGGGTACCGATCAATGCCCTCCAGCACGGTCTCGGGCAGCACGATCGAACCGTCCGCAACCCATTCCGCCAATTCTTCGGTGGCGGGGCGGAAGCTCTGAGGGAAGTGGAAGTACGCAAATCCCTCCATGCAAGACTGACGCTCCGCTAGGCGGAGGTACATCGACGGCCCGGTGACGTTGTCCATGTCGTCGTACTGCGATAGGGCGCCGCAGATCACAACACGAGCGCGCATCGCAAGGTTGTCGAGCACGGCATCAAGGATCGGTCCACCGACATTGTCGTAGAAGACGGTGACACCATCGGGGCAGAGTTCGCGGAGCTTGGCGTTGACGTCGTCGTTTTTGTAGTCGATCGCCGCGTCGAAGCCGAGGGTTTCGACGAGATGTGTGGTCTTGTGGGCTCCACCGGCGATGCCTATGACCCGAGCACCATCACGCTTGGCGATCTGCCCAGCGATCGAGCCGACTGCGCCGGCGGCCGCCGACACCACGAAGTCGTCGCCAGGTCCAGGCTTGGCGACCTCGCGAACGCCGATCCACGCCGTGACTCCGGTCGATCCTCCGAGTACGCCGAGGTGCAAGCTTAGGGGGCCAAGCGTGTCGTCGACCCGCCTAATTTCGCTTGCAGGCAGAGTCGAAACCGTCTGCGCCCCAAGCCCACCGATCACGGCCTGCCCTACCTCCCAGTCATCGGCCGTCGATTCGATGATCCGGCCGACCCCGCCGGCCCGGATCGTCTCGCCGATCCCAACCTGCATGTGGAATCCCTCGCCGCGAAGCATTGTGCGAGTGCCGGCGTCAACCGAAATGAATTCGACAGCGACTCGCACCTCGCCGGGTTCGAGCGGGCAGAGTTCGACGTCGCCAACTTCGAAGCAATCAGGCGTCGCCTGACCGGTCGGACGGCGAATGAGAGCGACTCGACGGGTGGTGGTCATCGAGCGATCGTCGCGCGCGACCTCTCCGCAGGACGATCCGAAGCACCGCCGCGCCGCTCGATCGATCACACGCTGCGAGAATTCTCGTTCCTGAGCACGAAGTCACGGCGACAGCCGTTCCGCGACGGTGCGGCGACTACTCGCCGGACTCCCGGTGATCCGTGATCAGGTCCTCAACGGAGCAGGTACGCCGATCGGCCAGTCCTCGACGACCTGATCAAGGAACTCGCTCATGCCGACGCCGACTCTGCCGTCGCACTCGTAGCGGGTCATCGCCTCGGTGATCCGGGTGTGGAGTTGCTCGCCCTCCGGCGTTGCGCGACGGTTACGGAGTGGAATCATCGACAACACCTCGCCGGTGATTTCGTACTCGCGATCGGCGGTCTTCGCCCATGCGCGCATCGTCGTCTGCTCGCCTTTCTCGTCCCATTCAACGTCGACGCTGCAGTCGAGGACTTTGTGGTACTCGTTGCCCACGAGCACCATGCCGCTCGCCGACGGGGAGCGGCCTTCGCCACGATCAATTACCGAAAGCATCATCGCGAAGTCGGCGCTGAACACCATTGGGAGCCAGCGGTACCACGTGAGTGCCTGCCAGTAACGCGGACCCCACGACTTGTCCCGTAGGCCGAGCCCGTCGATCTCCATGACCGTCCCGGCACGGTCACTGCTGTCGGCTCCGACTGTAATCGTGCCGGTCACCGAACAATGCTGTTCGTAATGCGCCTTGGCGAAGCTCTTGCCGGGCTCCACTTCGATCTCGCGACCGTCGGCGTACTGCGGCTTGCCCCCATACATGGGTGACACTGCGCGGTAATCGAGCGACACCGTGCACTCGACCATCGGGTTGTTCCGGAACGCGATCCGCGGGTCAGCCATCTGGCTGGGGTCGTCAAGCAGACAAACGCGGCCTGTGTACTCGACCGTCAGGTGCTCGAACGGCTCGACCACTGAGATCGTCAATCCGCCAGCGCTCATCACGTCGTTGTTGTCAATCTTCGGACGATCGTAGATGAAACCAACGCGTCCATCGGGGAGATAGAGACAGACGGTCATCTCGGCATACCCCTCGTTGACCCGGTTGCCGAGCCGGAACCATCCGCCTCCCTGCAGTCCGAGGTCGAACGCGTTGAGATACATCGACTCGTTGTAGTTTTCGGCCTCGTCGGGAGCGTGGGTGTACTCGTCCTCGGGTTCGAGCACGACCACGATCTCGTCGGAGTCGGCCTGTGGCTCAGTCATCGGTGGTACTCGCTTTCCAGGCTGGTCTCCAGCCTGCGGGGATTGTCGCAGCGTACGGATGGTCAGGCAGTCGTCGACACCGGTTTGTGATCGTGCCGATGCCGTCGATCGTCGTGGTAATTACGTCACCATCGCCGAGAAACAGCCCCTGCGCAACGCCGACACCTCCAGGGGTACCAGTGAAGATCAAGTCACCGGCAGAAAGCGTCGCGACGTGGGAGAGGTACGACACCAGTGTCGGAATGTCGAAGATCAGGTCGGCTGTGGTCCCGTCCTGGCGGAGTTCTCCGTTGATGCGAGTCGTGATGTGCAGCGCAGACGGGTCGTCGAGTTCGTCGGGCGAGACAACGACCGGACCGATCGGGCCAAAGGTGTCGAACGACTTGCCGAGGCTGAACTGCGGTGGTGTCGCGGCCATCTGGACGGCGCGGTCGGATACGTCCTGGCCGACGCACAACCCGGCAACGTGGTCCCACCCATGCTCAGCCGAGATGTCGCGTCCGCCCGGCCCGATCACCACGACCAACTCGCCCTCATAGTCGCAGTAGTCGCTGCGGAGCTGAATCTCGGCGTTCGGCGCGGCGATGCTCGACCGGAACTTGGTGAAGATCAGCGGCAGATCGGGGGCGTCCATCCCGCCTTCGGACGCATGATTCGCGTAATTAAGCCCGACTCCGAAGACCTGCGCCGGGTTCGGAATCGGCGGACCGAGGATCGTCTCGTCGAGCGCGCTCGACGGTACCGCAGGGGTGAGCGAACGATGCAGCTCGGATAGGTCCGACGGCGCCGACAGGAGTTGACCGGCCTCGCTCCCCAGCCGGCCATCCGTCGTGGACTCGATGTCGACGGAGCGGTCGCCCAGAACCAGCGCCGCACGACCGGCGACGTTTGCGAGTCGAAAACTCATCACATCATCATCGTCGGCGACTCAGCCACGGCTCGCACCGAAGCCAGGCCCGGCGACGAGGCGGTGTACGGTCGTGCACGTGGCTGCGCATCCCGAACTCGGTTTCTACACACTCGCTGGAGCACCCGAATCGCCCCGAGAGCTGATCGGCGAGATCCGCGAGGCAGAGGCGATGGGGCTCGGGGCGGCGTTCATCTCCGAGCGCTTCAACATCAAGGAGGCCGCCACGCTGAGCGGCGCAGCGGCCGCAGTGTCCGACGAGATCCGGATCATCACGGGTGCCACAAACCACAACACCCGCCATCCGATGGTCACGGCGTCGTATGCCACCACGATGCACTATCTCTCGGGTGGCAGGTTCACCCTCGGAATCGGGCGGGGGATCCCACCGATGCAGGACGCCTACGGCATCGACCGGGTCACCACGGCGCAGATGGAGGACTTCGCACAGCTGATGCGACGGCTCTGGCACGGCGAGACGATCATCGGTCACGACGGTCCGGCAGGCTCGTGGCCGGTCCTGCGACTCGACCCCGACTTCGATGCGGACATCCCGCTCGGCCTCGTCGCATTCGGGCCGAACTCGCTCGAACTTGGTGGCCGACTCTTCGACGATGTAATCCTCCACACGTTCTTCACCGATGAAACGGTCGAGCGCTGCGTGACGACCGTGAAGACCGCTGCCGAACAGGCGGGGCGCGATCCCGACGACGTCCGCGTGTGGTCGTGCTTCGCCACGATCGGCGACCACATCGACGAGCCGCTGCAACTGAAGAAGAGCGTCGGTCGTCTTGCGACGTACCTCCAGGCGTACGGCGATCTGATGGTCGACACCAACCGATGGGACGCAGCGGTGCTCGACGCGTTCCGAGCCGACGAGATGGTCACCGCGTTTCGCGGCGCGATCGACGACAAAGCCACGACGGCTGAGCTCGAACACATCGCCACGCTCCTCCCTGACGAGTGGTTGGCCGCGGCGGCGACCGGGACCGCCGACGAGTGCGCAGCCGCCGTACGGCACCAACTCGCGCTGGGTGCCGACGCCGTCATCCTCCACGGCGCCACGCCGACTCAGCTCCGACCGGTCATCGACGCCTACGCGAACACCTGACCGGACGCGGTATCGCTCGGCTCACGCACCGATTGGGCGGCGCGTCTATCGTGGTCCAAAGTCGCGACGAGCAAGGGGGCATCATGAAGGTGCAGGCAGCAGTCATGCGGACCGGGAACGGACCGTTCACGATCGAGGAACTGGAGCTCGAGGCGCCACGCAGCGACGAAGTGCTCGTCCGGATGGTGGCCACGGGAATGTGCCATACCGACCTGTTGTCGCGAGAGCTCCCACCCGAATTCTTCGGCGGTCCGCAGGTGTACGGCCACGAGGGCTGCGGGGTGGTCCAGGCAGTCGGCGCCGGCGTTACCGATCTCGCCGAGGGCGACCATGTCGTCCTGTCGTTCAACCACTGTGGGACATGCCCGGCATGCGACACCGGCAAGCTTCCGTACTGCTACAACCTGACCGAGCACAACATGAGCGGCGGACGACCCGACGGCTCAAAGGCGTTCACAGACTCCGGAGGCGAATCCATCGGATCACACTTCTTCGGCCAGTCGTCGTTCGCGAGCCACTCGGTGGTGGCGCGCACGTCAGTCGTCAAGGTTGACCCGTCCTACGACCTCACCCTCCTCGGTCCACTGGGCTGCGGGATCCAGACCGGCGCCGGCGCGATCCTCAACACGCTCGACGTGCAACCTGGGTCATCAGTCGTCGTCACGGGAGCCGGAGCACTCGGACTCAGTGCCGTCATGGCCGCCAAGGTTGCCGGCGCAGAAACGATCATTGCGATCGACCGCCATGCGAACCGACTCGAACTCGCCGAGAAGTACGGGGCAACGGCGACGCTGTCGGGTGACCCGGCCGACCTGACCTCCGGGATCCACGAGGCCACCGGCGGCGGCGCCGACTACGCGTTCGACACCACCGGCAATGCTGCGGTGGTGCGCGCCTCCTTCGAAGGGCTCAACAACCTCGGTACGATCGGGCTCGCCGGCGTCGGGTTCGGCGACCTCACGTTCGACTTCATCTCGCTGATCGGCGGGCGCACGATCACCGGCGTGATGGAAGGCGACTCCACCCCGAACGAGTTCATCCCGCGCCTGGCTCAGCTCAATGCCGACGGACGATTCCCATACCACGAGCTGATCACCACCTATCCGATCGACCAGATCAACGATGCCGAAGCTGCAAGCGCCGACGGCTCGGTGATCAAGCCGGTCCTCGTGTTCTGACGCCGCTCACCTCGCATCGATCCGAATAGCGGGGAGGTGCAATGGTGGCGCATGGATCTTCAACTCTCCGGCAAACGCGCGCTCGTCTCGGCGGGGCACAAAGGCCTCGGTCATGCGATTGCCACCCGACTGCTCGAGGAGGGCGCCGCAGTCGCGATTTGCTGTCGCCGGCAGGACGAGCTCGATGAAGCCGTCGAGTCACTCGGAGCACTCGGCACCGTTGACGGCCAGATCTGCGACTTCTCTGATCCCGATGCTGTCCAGGCCTGGGTCGCCACCGCAGGCGAGGCGCTCGGCGGCATCGACATCTGCATCGGCAATGCGAGTGCCAGCGGACAGCGCGGCGAAGGTCCGCAGCCGTGGCAGAACAGCTTCGCCGTCGACATCTTGGGAACGGCGATGTTCTACGAGGCTGCCAAACCGTTCCTCGTCGAGTCCGACGCCGCCGCCATCGTGCAGATCGCCACGATCACCGCAATCGAACACCACGACGTGCCGATCAGCCCCAGCTACGGAGCGAGCAAGGCCGCCACGATCAACCTGATCGCGCAGCTCGCTCAGCGGTGGGGCCCAGAAGGCATCCGCGCCAACACCGTGTCACCCGGGCCGATCCTCATCGAGAACGGTCGGTGGGACGACATCCGCGAGCGACTCCCCGAGCTGTACGAACGTGACCGCCTGATGCACCCCCAGGAGCGGATGGGGACCGGCGACGAGATCGCCGACGTCGTGGCATTCCTCGCGTCACCGCGCGCCAGTTGGATGAACGGCGCCAACCTCGTGGTCGACGGCGGCTACACCAAACAAGTCGGCTTCTGAACGACCGATCGGACACCGCCGACCCTCGTCGGTCAGCGCGCTGATCAAGGCACTGGTGTGCGTCGGGCTACGTGTACCCAGCGGGTGAAGCCGGCACGTTTCCGGACGGTGCACACCTCGACCTCGCTGTAGCCAGCAGCGCGTAGCCACAGCGTGATGTCGGCACGTGCGACGTAGACCGCCTCCGGCGCCAGCTCCGCACCCCGCTCGAGGATGGCGCGAATGGTCGGTTCGTCGGCCTCGATGGCATGGCCGTACGGCAGGTCGGTGACGATCGCGTCCGCGACCTGATGGTGCAGGCGCGAGTCCGCTTGCACCACCGTGGCGGCGTAGCCAAAGTGCGCGAGGTTCTCGCGGGTCATCCCGACCATCGCCGGCTTCCAATCCACTCCATGTGCTTCGAGGCCGAGCGCCGCCGCCTCCAGCACGATCGAGCCCGCGCCGCAGCACGGGTCCAGCACCGACCGTGCCGTCGGGACGAGGTTGACGAGCGCTCGCGCGAACCGTCCGTCGAGCGACGACGACGTCGTCCACGGTTTCGAGTCGTGGCGGCGATACGACGCGTCCGTTTCCGCAACCACCTCGCCGAACAGCACACGATCAGCACTCGCAGCAACGATGAAGCGGTGGCGCGGCTGTCTGAGATCCGGGCCGAACGGGATCACGTCGGCAAGTGTGGTTGCGACCTCCTGGGTCGACCGACCGACGCGCCCCGAAGGGTCGTGCAGGTCGATCCGGAAGTCGTCAGCAGGAAATTCCTTCGCGGCCACCGCCGCCACGAGTGCGTCGAACGATCCAGCGCCGGCAATCACGTGCAGGCCCTTCTGCACATACGCGGAGCGAGCCACGAGGTCGATGGTGTCGCAGTCTGCGATGCCGTCCTCGTCCGCAGTCCCGCCCGTCAGACTCCGACACTCGGCGGCGATCAGCCCATTGCGGTCGACGCGGGCGCAGACGGCCACCGTCTGGGCAGGTCGAGCAGCAGCCGTCACCGCCTCAGCATGTCGGGAATCAGGCTTTGATCGACGCGGTGAGCATGTTCAGTCCTGCGCGGACGATCATCGTGTACGTGTCGGCAATCGCCACCTCACGGTGGTCCTTCTGGGCTTCGAGACGAGCCGGGTCCGTGACCACCGCCATGAACGCCGCCTTGCTCGGAAACTCGTTGAATCGGACCTGGTGCCAGGCCCGTCCGTCACCGATGATCGTACCCTCCACTGCGAACCACCCGTTGATCCGCACACCGTGGCGGAGTGCAACCTTGGCCGCCTCACTCTGGTACTGCTCCATGTGCGTCGGCGTCGCGTTCGCAGCATCGGCGTCGTGGAAACGCAGGACGTGGACCACCACGACCGGACCGTCCTCCGCCGTCGGTGGATACGGCACGTCGGCCCAGTCGACGGGGGTGAAACCCGCAGGCGCGTCCGGTTGCGGCATCGGCTGCGTGCCCATCACAATCGTCGACTGCATGCCGGCGTCCTTGTGCTTGTGCGACTCCTGGAAGGTCGGAAGGGACTGCATCTCGGTGAACGACCTGCGGGTCGGATACTTCACGACGGCGACTCGGTCCCACACCGTCTCGTCACCGAGCAGTTGCTGGTCGACGTCACCGAAGAGGACCGGAGCTGCGCCGACCGCGGCGAGCGAGTCGAGCGGCGAATACAGATCATCGGCCTCCTCGCCCGTCACGGTCGACTCGCGACCATCCGCGTAGTCAGCGACCTCGCGGTACTTCATCAGGTTGACCATCCACACGGGGCCGTCGTCGTCGGCCACTGTGGTGGCCAGCTTCAACCCATAGGCCTGGTCGATGGTTCCGTAGCGGGGCCCGGTCTGCTCGCTCACGACGGGCTCGCCCCTGCGTCGGCAGCTGCCGCAACGATCTGCATCATCTCACGGGCCACCATCGGCCCGGCGTTCTGGTTCTGGCCCGTCACGAGATTTCCGTCGACCACCCAGTGATTGGCGAACGGGTCACGGAACTTCGTCTCGCTCTCGAAGAGTGCGCCCTCGCCGCGCAGCTCGCGTTCGGGGTGGTGCGGTGTCGCGTCGATGCCGAGTTCCTGCACCTGCTTGTCGGTCACCGCCGAGATCTTGCGGCCGGCGACGAGTGGCGAGCCATCGGCAGTCTTCGCGTTGAGCAGCCCGAGCGGGCCGTGACACACGCCGCCCATCACCAGACCAGCGGCGTTGGCTTCGGTCATCTTCTCGCCGAGCGGCTCGGAGAAGCCGAAGTCGAATGCCGCGCCCCAGCCGCCCGCAAGGAACACGACGTCGTAGTCGGACATGTCGAGGTCACCGATCGCCAGCGAGTCGGCGACCTTGCTGCGCAGTTCATCGTCAGCGAGGAAACGGTCGTCGTCCGACGTGCGAATCACGGGCTTGAGTGACTTCGGGTCGACCGCGACCATGCCGCCGCTCGGGCTGGCGATGTCAACGTCCATCCCCGCGTCAAGGAATGCGTAGTGCGGCACGGTCATCTCACTGGCGAAGACACCCGTCGGCTTCGCGATGTCGAGCCACGCGACATTGGTCGCGACGACAAGCGCACGCTTGCCCGCGAGGTCGAAGATGGTCGCATCAGGATCGTCCGGGTGCATGCCGAGCTTCTGGACGAGCGCGCGAGCAGCGCGGGCGGGTGCGGGTGGTGTCTTCGTCATCGGTCCTGCTGTGGGTTGGCGTGACGCGTAGGGCCACGGGTGGTTACGTTCCGGAACGACGCGAGCGCGTTCCGCTTTCAAGGCGTCGCGCATCCGGGCGAACACCTCGGCGACGGCCGAGTCGCGTTCGACGTCGTGCCATCGGTTGAGTGCTTCGATCAGATCGTGATCGAGGTCGTAGAGCTCCCACTGATCGGGGAGCGGTTCCGAGCGGTACGTGTCGGGGCCGGGGCCACCGCTGGCCGCGAGGTGGCGCACGCCGGGCTCGGTCCACGTTGCCGGATCGTCGAACACCCGGACCAGCTTCCAGAGCGTCCCGTCGATGCGATGCACCAGCCCTTCGAAGTTCGACGCGACGTGTGCGGGGGTGTTGATCCGCAATGGCAGTGGCGGCTTCACCGTCCGCCGGAGCCGACGGGCGACGCCCGAGGCGCCGCTGTCGCCTTCGAGCATGTTGTCGTTGGTCATGAGGTACACCGGGCGATCGCGGTCGGCGTTCGCCGGTTCGTCGACGACCGACATGAGGCTGTTTCCGGGCAACGGATGGACCTCGGTGAAGTCCTTCTCCAGCACGCCGGCTGCGGTCGACTCGTCGATCCCGGCCGCCACGAGCAACGTCGGAACGATGTCGACATGTGATGTCGGGGCCCCCTCGACCACCGCTCCGGCCGTCGGTGCAGTACCGACACGGGCGATCGAGAACGGCACGCGAGTCGCCTCGTCGTAGAGGTTGAACCACTTCTGGTGCAGACCACCGTGGGCGCCGAGGAGGTCACCGTGATCGGAGGTCTTCACGATGAGCGCATCGGAGCCCTCGTCCGTGATGGCGCGTCGCACTCGGTCGAGTGGAGCATCGACCTCGGCATGCAACCGGTGGTACAGGTCGCGGTACTCCTGTGCCTTCTTGGAGTACGTGCCGGCGACGGCGCGGACCGGTCCGTAGCCGGAGGGGTACGTGTCGCGGTATGCGATCTGTGCGGCCGGTTTGGTGGCAAGGTCCTCGTGTTGGGTGGGCGCCTCGGGGACGTGCGGTGGGTCGAGCGGTGACGGCTCGAGCGGGTTTCGGCGGCGCGCCCACGCCGGGAAGAGCACGATGTCGTGTGGGTTGACGAAGCTCGCGACGAGGAGAAACGGACGGAGTGCTTCAGCGTCGCCGGCGGCGCGACGTTCGTAGCGATCGGTGAGCCAGGCGACCACCCGGTCCGCGATCAGCGGATCCCGGCGAACACCTGCATCACGGAACTTGCCGCCATGCGGTTCGGGGCCGATCCAGCCGGAAAAGCCGTACGGGTCCAGCCGATCCGCCTGGCGGTACTGCTCGACGCCGTCGGCGAGGACGTTGCCGTCATCGTCGTTCGCATCGACCCGGTTGCCTTCGGCATCGTGAAGGTCGGCATGGGAAAGGTGCCACTTGCCGTCGTAGTGGGTGTCGTAGCCGGCGGTGCGGAACCAATGGCCGAGTGTCGGGACTTCACCTTCGGGGAGCCAACGCATTCGCGAGTCATCGGCCATCTTGCCGAGGCCGTCGGTCTGGGTGACGCCGTGGACCTCGGGATACTGACCGGTGAAGATCGTCGGCCGGCTCGGCACGCAGGCGAGCGAGCCCGTGTAGTGCCGGCGGAAGTTGACGGCGTTGTCTTCGAACCACGTGGCGCCGGTGAGCGCCGTCCGCCGCCACGCGGCCACGTCATCGGACTCGTATGGCGGCGCAGCGCGCTCCTCATCGGTCATGATCACGATCACATCAGGGCGCGTTGCCTGTTCGCCGCTCATGGGTTGGCTCCTTGCTCCAGGTGCTCGGTGAGGCCGGTGATCATCTGCTCCGACGCTGCGGCCAGACGACGGCCGACCGCCTTGGCGATCACCTGCTGAGGTGGCTTGGGTCCGGTGTCGATGTCAGTGGTGAGCCGGACCATCGTCGAGTCACCGGATGCTCCGATTCTCCACGTGTTCGTGACCGACTTGATCACCGGTGGCAGACCGGTGATCCGGTACGACACCGTGACCCCCGGCTCCCAGTGCTCGACTGTCTCGAGAATCGTCGAGCGGTCGGTCTGGATGCGACGCACCATGCCGACACCCTCGGTCTGTTCGCTCATCAGGCAGGAGTGATCGACGTTGGGCGCCCATCCACTGATCGCTGCGAAGTCGGCGAGCACCGCCCAGACAACATCAAGCGGGGCGGCGATCAGCCCGGTGCGTTCGACAGTCATCATCGGGTGTCAGGCACTGGATGAACGCCGGCGACAGCGGCGATGATGATCTGGGCAAGTTGCGGCGCGGCATCTTCCTGAAAGAAGTGGTGAGCATTCTCGACGGTCACGTGCGGCTGGCCCTGGGCTCCCGGCACCACCTTGCGGAACGGTTTGTCGCCGCCGGCGGTGACAGGGTCGCTGTCGCTGAAGCAGCAGATCAGGGGTTTGTTCCAGCTCGCGAAGACTTCCCACGCTGCCGTGTTGGCCACGGCTGCCGGATCGTCGGGCGACGTCGGCACAAGCGACGGAAAGATGCGGGCTCCCTCCTTGTAGCTGTCGTCGGGGAACGGTGCGTCGTACGCGGCGACCTCCCCATCGGTCAGCTCGGTGATCGTGGCGCTGTTGAGGAGGAACCCGATGTCGAACACCTCGGTGGTCTGGCTGAACTTCTGCCAAGCCATGAACGCGTCGCTCGGCATCTGGTCGCCGGTCGGGAGTCCGGTGTTGCCGATCACGACCCGAGCGAAGCGGTCGGGGTTCTCGGCAACCAGACGAAGACCGACGAGACCGCCCCAGTCCTGCCCGAAGAACGTCGCGTCCTGGAGGTCGAGGTGGTCGATGATCGCCGCCTGCATCCAGGCGACGTGACGAGCGTAGGTGTAGTCACTCTTCTCGCTCGGCTTATCCGATTTTCCGAAGCCGACCAGGTCGGGGGCGATGACGCGCAATCCCGCTGCGGTGAGTAGCGGGATCATCTTGCGGTACAGGTAGCTCCACGACGGCTCACCGTGCATCGCCAGCACGACCGGTCCGTCGGCAGGCCCCTCATCGAGATAGTGGACCCGGAGCGTGCCGCCGTCCTGGTCATCGATGTCGACGTAGTTCGGCGCGAACGCGTAGTCGGGGAGGTCGACGAAGCGATCGTCTGGCGTGCGAAGTGATTTCATCGTGACGACTCGTTCTGCTGGTGAGATGGGATGTCGACGCGATGGAGGTCGTCGCCGAGTTCGATCGTGCCGCCGAAGTGCTCGGCGGCGAGGGCGCGCCAGTCGTCTTCGGTGCCACCCTGAGGCATCGGGGGGACGTAGTGCGTGAGGATCAACGTCGACATGCCCGCCTTGGCAGCGGTCTGTGCCGCCTCTTCCGGCGATGAGTGGTAGTCGAGCGTGTCCTGCAGCCGCTGCATCGGGATGTTCGCGATGATGTCTTTGCGGATGACGGTGTGGACGACCGCGTCGGCGCCGTCACACAGCGCGTCGAGCCCGTCGCATGGGACGGTGTCACCGGCTGCCACCACCGACGCTCCCTGGAAGTCGAACCGGAAGCCAACGCTGGGTTCGACCGGCTTGTGATCGGTTTGAGCGCAGGTGATCGCGACGTTGCCGCCCTGCCCGGCGGGCAGTTCGACGACTCCCGAGGTCACCTCGATCACGTTCACCGGTGGTCGGTGGTCGAGGTCCTCGTGGTGGGCGATGCGATATTCGATGTCGGGCTCAAGCGAGGCGAGGATGTGATCGACGACTTTGCGCGTGCCGACCGGTCCGACGATCGTGAGCGGAGTCTCCTCGAAGGTCATCACCCAGCGCGTGGTGACCACGTCGTTGAGGTCGGTGATGTGGTCGCTGTGCAAATGGGTGATCAACACCGCGGTCAGATTCGGTGCGCCGAGCCCGGTTGCCGCGAGGCGCATCAGCACCCCACGGCCGGCGTCGACCAGATAGTGCTCCGCAGCGTCGTCCTCACCGGCAGAGATCAGGGTGGCCGGACCGGCGCGGTCGGGCGACGGCATCGGCGAGCCGGTACCGAGCAGGGTGACGGCGAGACTCACTGGCGGCTCATTTCGCTCGCGGCTTCGGCATCGCGTGATTCGGCGTCCTGGCGGCTGAGCAACTGGATCTCGACCTCGTGTAACGTCCCCCGGAACGGAAACGGCGCGGCGTATCGCTGCGACACCGCCGAGCCGTGGTCGTAGGCGACACTCGGGCCGACCGACGACATCATCCGCATGAACAGCGCGAGGTCTGCCGAACCGGCAGGGGTGCCGTCGATCACGACCGACATCTCACCGGCTTTTCCGGCGCGACGCCGCAGCTTGACGACGAGCGTCGCGTCACCGGCAGGGATGTCGACGTCGGACTCGAGGATCGTGTGTTTGTCGAACGCGTTGTAGTCGACCACGAGCTTGTCGTTCTGGATGAAGATCGACACGCCCGAATTCTCGGTGCCCGTGGCGTAGATGACGCCCTCGTCGCCTGCCGCTCGGGTGACCCGCGCCGTGAGGTCGAACGACTTGCCACCGATCGCAGCGGACGCCTGGCCGGGCATCGGCGACATCGGTGGTCGATACACGTACCGCATGTCGGCGGGGTGCGGGGAGTTGTCGCGGAACCGAGCGCCGAACAGTTCGAACATGCGGTCGTCGAGTGGGAGCACACCGTGGCGTTCGGCTTCCTGCCACCACAGCTCGATCAACGCCGCGAGGCGGTCGGGTTCGGCGGCTGCGAGGTCGTTGCATTCCGACCAGTCATCACTCAAGCGGTAGAGCTCCCACGGCTCGGTGTCGTAGTCGGCGTCCTTGCTGTGCTTGCACACCGCTTTCCATGCCAAGCCATACACCTCGTGCACCAGGGCCCGGCTGCCGCCCATCTCGAAGTACTGCAGCGTGTTGGCGGCCGGCGCATCGGCGTCGCCGAACACGGCGGCAAACGAGTGGCCGGTCACCGGGAGCTGTTCGAGACCGTTGTAGGTCTCGGGAGGTGTCACCCCGATGAGGTCGTACAGCGTCGGCACGATGTCGGACACGTTGACGAACTGATCACGCAACTCGCCGGCGTTCGCCGCATCGATGGTGCCGGGAGCATGGATGATCATCGGCACGTGCACCCCACCCTCGTGGGTGTTCTGCTTGTACCACTTGAACGGCGAGTTCCCGCACTGGGCCCAGCCCCACGGGTAGTTGGTGTGGCTGTGTGGGCCGCCGATGTCGTCGAGTTGGTCGATCATTGCGTCGCCGTCCTCGAAGATGCCGTTGAAGAACTTCATCTCGTGCATCACACCAAAGGGGCCGCCCTCCTGCGAGGCGCCGTTGTCGGCGAGGACCACGAAGACGGTGTTGTCGAGTTCGCCCATGGAACGCAGGCCTTCGACCAGTCGACCGATCTGGTCGTCGGTGTGATCGAGGAACGCAGCGAACGCTTCCTGGAGCCGCGCACCGATCTTCTGCTGGTTCTCGGGAAGGTCGTCCCAGGCGTCGACACCGGGGTTGCGGGGCGCGAGTTCGGTCCCGGCGGGGATCACGCCGAGTTCGAGCTGACGTTCGTACCAACGTTGGCGAACGACGTCCCAGCCCTCGTCGTACTTGCCGCGGTACTTCTGCAGGTAGCTCTCGGGCGCCTGGTGCGGGGCGTGTGTCGCACCGAACGGCACGTAGGCGAAGAATGGGCGGTCGGGCCGCACACCCTTGCTGTCGCTGATCATCTTCATCAGCTGGTCGACCATGTCTTCGCTGACGTGATAGCCGTCGTCCAGGCCACCAGGCGGTTCGATCGGATGGTTGTCGCACACCAATTCGGGATGGAACTGGTCGGTCTCACCTTCGAGGAAGCCGTAGAAGCGATCGAAGCCGCGAGCGAGCGGCCACTGATCGTGCGGGCCTGCCGCCGAACACTGCTCCATGGGCGCGAGGTGCCATTTGCCCACGCAGTAGGTGGAGTACCCCTCACTCCGCAACACCTCGGCGACGGTGGCCGCGTGGTTGCTGATGTGACCGAGCTGATTCGGGAATCCGGTCCGGAAGTTCGACACCGCCCGCATTCCCACCGCGTGCTGGGAGCGCCCCGTAAGCAGCGAGGCGCGAGTCGGCGAGCACAACGGGGTCACGTGGAAGTTGGTGAACTGCAGCCCTCCGGCAGCGAGCGCGTCGACGTTCGGGGTGTCGATGTCGGAGCCGTAGCAACCGAACTGGGCGAACCCGGTGTCGTCGAGCAGGACCATCACGACGTTGGGTGCTTCGTCGCCGGGATGCGGCGGATCGTCGAACCACGCCTCCGAATCGGCGACCGAGCGGCCGATCGTTCCCTCGAATCGTGATGCTCTGGTCATGTGGTCTGCTCCGTGCGTTGAGGACCCGGAACCCATTGGGCAAGGAGCGCGTCGAGCGCCGTGATCCAGGTCTTACTGATCTGTCGGGGGGCACGGGCGTGCGCGCCGCTCATGACATCGAACGCATCCGGCGAGGTGGTCGCGTCGATCAGTGCGCAGAGATTGGCGGCCTCGGCCGGCGACAGTTGTTCGATCTCGAGTGCGAACCGGAGGCGGGTCTGGTCTGCGAACTGACCGCGCAGCCGAGCCACGCCTTCGAGAATCGGCGTGTGGTCGAGTGTTCGGGCCCGGGCAACCCGCAGGAGCCCACCGGCAGCGGCGAGCAAATCGACTCGGGCGCGGACGTGCGCCTGGATCCGTTCTGCCCGTGACCGGTCGGCGTCGTCGACGACGAAGAGGTGCTCGAACCTCGGCTGGAAGTTCTCGAGTGCCTGGCGCTGAATGTCGGCCAACCCGTCGAAGTTCCGAAAGATCGACGACACGGAGACGCCTGCCCGCTCGGCGACGTCGTCGACTGTCGGGGGCACCTTGCCATCCTGGACGAGCGAGAACACCGCGTCGATCACCGCTGTTCGGCTTCGCTGCCGTCGAGCGTGCCGACCATCGACTGGTCGCTCCGGCGTCATGGCCCTCATGCTAGCCCACTTCATGAAACTATTGCGAGTCAGAGTCGCATTAAGATTGAGGAGGCTCGGCGAACGCGTTGCCGGTCGAAGCGCTCGACGAACTCTGGCGGCAACACGAAGTCGGGCCTGCGCACCGCCGACCGAGGCACATCGACCAGATCGCGCGCGACACCACGCTGCGCGAGGGCGAACTGCACCCTCGTCGCGAACGGACAGATCCAGTGGCCGTAGAGCGCGACGTCGTTGGTCACGACAGCAGTTGTTGACAACCCGTGCCGGCGAGCAGTTCGTCGACCCGCGTGCGGTTCGTGTCGTCGAGCTCGGCGTACTGCTCGCGCAACCAGCGCAGGCATTTGCCCTGATACTTGAACGGCGCCTGTCGGAACTCGCGTCCGTCGATCTCGCAGACGACCTCCTCGGCTCCCGCGTCGAGTGCTGCAGCGTTCGCCACCATGAACGGCGCATAGGCCCGTCCCGCCTCGATGAGCAGCGATCGAACGGTTGGAGCCAGCGCGTCTGCTTCGTGCCAGCCGCCGTCACCCTCGACGGGCCACCAGGACAGGTCATCGACACGTTCGATCCAGTTGATGGCGCGTGGCGCGTGTTCGACACCGATCGCAGTCGGCGTCGGATCCCACCACAACATCGGCTTGAGCTGGCCGTACAGCGCGACGTCGCTGCGACCCGGACGGTCTCCGAGGAGAAACGGCTGCTCGGCGAGGTGCGCCTGCAAGATGTCGAGGAGACGGAGATACGACCCTTCGATCGCCGGCTGGTTCGTATCGGTCGACCCGACGAGTGCACGACGGCCGACCTGCCGCTCGATGATCATGTCGTGAGCCTGTTGGAGCAATGCGGCGGGCGCGTGCAGGTTCCTGTCGATGGGGAGCAACCACCCGGACTTCTCGACGTCGGCGTCGTACGCCCACCGGTAGTGGTACATCATCTTGGTGACCCACTCGTCGGCGAAGTCCTCAAGGAGGAAGTCGATGAACGCGACGGCCGGATCCGTGGGAACCAAGCTGCGCTCGGGGAAGTCGGCTTCCAGTCGCGTGATCTGCGGGGACGAATCGGTGAGGGTCTCGAGATAGCCACCGTCATCGCCGGGGAAGATCAACACGGGGATGACCGGCACCGACCCCTGGGGATAGATGTCCCACTGCGAGTCCTTCAGGACCCAGCGAAACGGGATCCGGCGGTACCGCAACACCGCCCGCATCTTCAAGCTGTAGGGCGACGAGAACGCACCCCGAATGATGATCGGCTCAACCTGCTGCGACATGCTCTATTTTGACATACTGCGAGTCGAACTAGCAATATCTTCCAGATGACCCCTTCGACAGCGAACGAGACCCCGTGATGTCGGGCGACGCGACCATGCGGCAATTCGGCGCGACAGCACCCGTGCCCGAGTTCGACGATCCGGCGTTCACGCCGTTTCCTGTGCCCCTCTCGGAGGCGAAGGTCGCGATCGTCACGTCCGCGGCGTTGCACCGGACGCACGACGACCAGTTCAGTGCTGCGGACGTCAGCTACCGAACGATCGACCGCGCCGAACGGGATCTGGTGCTCGGACACTGGAGCCCGAACTTCGATCGCACCGGTTTCCAGCTCGACCTGAACGTCGTGTATCCCATCGACCGCCTCGAAGAACTCGAAGCCGACGGCACCATCGGCGCCGTCGCGGAGCACCACTACTCCTTCGCAGGGAACCAGCCGGACACGGTGAGCGAACTGCGCCTCGACACCGGCCCGGCGTGCGCCGCCGCGATGAAGGCCGACGGTGTCCACGCCGTCCTACTCACCCCCGTTTGACCGCTGTGCACGCGTACCGTGAGTACGCTCGCCCACGTTTTCGAGGCCGCCGGCCTGTCGACCATCGTGCTCGCGTCGATGAAGGAAGTCGCTGAACGCATCGGCCCACCGCGCACGCTGTACTGCGAGTTCCCGCTGGGTCGGCCACTCGGCAAGCCGGGCGACGCCGAGTTCCAGACCGACGTGATCCGCCGCGGGCTCGCCCTACTCGACGCCACCGAGCCGGTTTTCGAAACCCACCCGACGGTCATCGAGTCCGACGAGACACCGATGTCGTGTGCGATCCCGCCGCGCTTCGATCCCGACCTCCCAGCATCGGTCGACGAGGCCAAGGGCCTCCGCGCGGCCTACGACCGAGCCGTCGCGAAGCGCGGGACGACGTCGGTCGGGCGCACGATCGGCGCCGACGACGTGCCGACCGCGCTCGACATCTTGCATCGGTGGGCCGGCGGCGCCGACTGGAAGGAACTCCCGGTGCCAGGTGGCAACTTGCTCGGCGTCTGCCACGACGTGCGCACCTACTACGAGGAGGCAGGGCTCGAACTCGTCGAGGGCCCCACTCCCGGCGGGCGAGCCGCTGAAGCGTGGTTCTACGAGACGACCGAAGCCGGCAAGACGGTGATGGCAGCGCGGGCTGCGCTGAAGGAAGCCGGGGCACCGTTCCCGCTCTGGTTCTACATGGCGCCCGCCCACCGCTGACCGCGCCGGATCGGGGTTCCACTAGGTTCGTCACCGCATGCAGAAGTGGCGTCCGCTCATCGTCTTGTCACTGGCACAGTTCTTGATGGTGCTGGATCAGGCCGTGATGAACGTCGCGATCAGCCAACTCGTGGAGGATTTCGACACCACGGTGACGACGATCCAAGGGGTCATCACGCTGTACGCGCTGGTCATGGCGACGCTGATGATCACCGGCGGCAAGATCGGCGACATCATCGGCCGACGACGCGCGTTCGTCATCGGTCTCGTTATCTACGGTGCCGGCTCTGCGCTGACCGCGGCGTCGTGGAGCGTCCCCTCGCTGATCTTCGGATGGTCGATTCTCGAGGGCATCGGCGCCGCGTTGGTTCTCCCCGCCCTCGTCGCCCTCCTGGCCGCGAATTATCAGGGCCGTGATCGGATCACGGCATTCGGTGTGCTCGGCGGTGTTGCCGGCGTCGGAATCGCAGCGGGCCCGATCGTCGGCGGCTTCTTCACCACGAACCTGTCCTGGCGGTGGGTCTTCGTCGGCGAGGTGCTCATCGCCTGCATCATCGTGCTCGCCGCCCGCCTGATCGTCGACGCCAAGCTCGCGGGCCGTCGTCCGAACCTCGACATCGTCGGCTCGGTGCTCTCCGCGATCGGGCTCGGGCTGATCGTGTTCGCGATGCTCCAGGCGAGCAGCTGGGGCTGGCTCGCACCGAAGCAGTCGCCCATCGAACCGTTCGGTTTCGCGCTCACCCCGTTCGTGATCCTCGCCGGCGGCATCGTGCTCTGGGTGTTCGTCCGTTGGCAGGGACACCGCGTCCGGGAGGGTCTCGACCCGCTCGTTCGACTCGAACTCCTCAAGGTACCGCCGCTGCGCTCGGGGCTCGGCTGCTTCCTCAGTCAGAACCTGATCCTGCTCGGGATCTTCTTCATCCTTCCGCTGTACCTCCAGATCGTGCTCGGCTTCGACGCACTCGAGACCGGCATCAAGATGCTGCCGATCTCGATCGCGATATTCATCACCTCGTCGAGCGGACCCCTGCTTGCGGGGAGGTTCGGTCCGAAGCGCGTTGTTCAGACCGGTTTTTCGCTGTTGATCCTCGCCGCGTTCTGGATGCTGCAGGCGATCAAACCCGAGCTCGACGGGATCGGGTTCGCCGTCACCCTCGCGGTTCTCGGGATCGCGATGGGACTGATCGCCTCGCAGCTTGGCAGCGTGATCCAGTCGTCGGTCGGCCCGGCCGACCGTGGCGAAGCGGGTGGACTGCAGTACACCGCCCAGCAGCTGGGCTCGGCGATCGGCACCGCCCTGATCGGTGCCGTGGTGATCAGCTCGTTGGTGGCTGCATTCGTGTCGAACATCTCGGAGCAGCCGAGCATCCCGGCCGAACTCACGGATGCAATCGAAATCGAGGTCGCCGCAGGTGCCAGCTTCGTTGCGGCCGATGCCGTCGAGGTGTCGCTCATCGACGCCGGGGTCGAAGACGACGACACCGACGCCGTCGTCGCCGAGTACCGCGACGCGCAACTCAACGCATTGAAGACCGGGCTGCTGCTCGCCGCCATCCTGTCGGTCGTCTCGCTCGCCTTCACCCGCAACCTGCCGGGGCGCGACGAAGCCGACGCCGCCGCCGAACGAGAACCCGCTGCGACGTGATCGACGTGTCGGCATGTCGGCCACCACAGAGGAACACATGACATGAAAGCCCCACCATTCATCTACCACCGACCCGACACGCTCGATGAAGCGCTTGGCCTGCTTGCCGAGCACGACGACGACGCCAAGATCCTGGCCGGCGGGCAAAGCCTGATCCCGCTAATGGGACTCCGGATGGGACGTCCGGAGCACGTGGTCGACATCGGCCACATCCCCGGCCTCGCCGGCGTCGTCAAGCGAGCGTGAACACCATGCCGACACTCGACATCACTCCCAGCGGACAGGCGTGTGGCGCTACGGTGCACGGTGTCGATCTCCGCGCCATCGACGTCGACACGGTTGCCGCGATCCGTTCGGCATGGCTGACTCACAAGGTGCTCGCCTTCCCTGGCCAGGACCTGTCCGATGACGACCTGGAGTCGTTCACACTCCGGTTCGGGCCGTTCGGCAACGATCCATTCTTCGCTGCGATCGACGGGCACCCGCACGTGGCTGCGATCATGCGGACCGCCGACGAAACGTCGTCGCTGTTCGCCGAGAACTGGCACGCCGACTGGAGCTTCCAGGAGTATCCGCCCGACGGGACTTGCCTATACAGCAAGGTGATCCCCCCGACCGGGGGTGACACGCTCTACGCCGATCAGCAGGCTGCACTCGCTGCGATGCCCGACGACCTCCGAGGCCGCCTCGAGGGGCGGACGGCGATCCACTCGGCGCGTGGCGGTTACGCGCCCGACGGCACATACGGCGACGACGACACCGCCGAGCGGTCGATGCGAATCCGCCCGAGCGTCGACGCATACGCAACGCAGACCCACCCGTTCATCCGGACCCACCCCGAAACCGGCGCCGAGACGTTGTATTCGACCATCGGCTACATCATCGGCATCAAGGGCATGGCCGACAACGAGGCCCGGCCGCTGATTGGCGAGCTCTATGCCTGGCAGATCCGCGAGGAATTCCGGTACCGCCACCGCTGGGAGCCCAACATGCTTGTCATGTGGGACAACCGCTGCACCCTGCACCGTGCGACCGGCGGGTACGAGGGCCACGACCGGCTGCTGCACCGCACGACGATCGGCTACAACGCCTCCGTCCGCACGACCTGACGTCCGCTTCGCCACCCTGCGTCATCCCTGGTCAGACTGGTCGACATGAGCACCCCGCCGCGCACGGCACCCGAACTGTTCGACATGACCGGCCACGTCGCCGTGATCACCGGTGGTGGCCGCGGAATCGGCGAAGGCATCGCTAGGGCGTTCGCCGAGTCGGGGGCGGCCGTCGTGGTCGCCGCCCGCCGGACCAACGAAATTGAGCAGGTTGCGGCCGACATCTGCGGCGCCGGTGGGCGCGCGATCGCTATCACGACCGACGTCACCGACGACGATGCGGTCGATGCACTGGCCCGTGCAGCAATCGACGAGTTCGGCTCGCTCACCGTCTGGGTCAACAACGCAGGTGGGTCGCCGATGCGGATGCCCCTCAAGGACCTGCCTCGGGAGGAGTGGGACCGCACGATCGCACTCAACCTCACGTCGGTCTACGTCGGCTCGATGACGGCTGCGCGCTACATCGAGCACGGGTCGATCATCAACATCTCGTCGGGCGCCGGCACCGGGCCGGTCCCGGGAAGCGCCCATTACGGCGCCGCGAAGGCGGCAACCAACTCGCTGACCTGGACGTTGTCGGCGGAGTTGGCGCCGAACATCCGCGTCAACGGAGTCGCACCGGGCGCGATTCCTACCGAGGTGATGCTCACGGCCGTGGGCAAGACCGAGGACCAACTCGACCAACTGCTCGACGAGTGGAACATCCCACTCGGACGGCTCGGTACGCCGCAGGACATCGGGGCGGCCTGCGTGTATCTCGCATCGGATGCGGCTAGCTGGATGAGCGGCGAAATCCTCCGCGTCGGGGGCGGGGCGAAGCCACGATGAGCAGCGACAGCGAGTACACCGACAGCTACGAGGACGTCTCGAAGTTCACGCTGTCGGGCGACCGGGAGCAGGCGCTGCTCGACAAGCAGACCGAGTGCACGTTTATGTGGACCACCTCGACAGGCGATCCGGTCGGCGTCGTGATGAACTTCATCCACGCCAACGGTTCGTTCTGGCTGACCTGCACGCGTCGCCGCAAACGAGTGCCGGCCGTCGAGGCGCGCCCGCGCGCCGCGGTGGCGATCAGCAGCCGCGGCACCGACATCGGCATCAGCCAAGCGGTCACCTACAAGGGCGATGTCGAGGTGCTCGACGACGACGAAACGCTGCAGTGGATGTACCGAACGCTCGCCGCGAAGGTACGGCCGGGCGACCCGGTCAAGCAGGAAGCGTTCGCCGCACACCTCGACTCACCGGGTCGGGTCGTGATCAAACTCATCCCCGATGCGCGCATCGGCTTCGATTCCGAAACGATGTTCGCCAACTCCCCTGCCGGCGCCACGACCACCGAGGTCTGACCGACTGGGGTGTGCGGGTCAGCTCGACATCGTCTCGGCGGCCCACCGGATCGCGTTGTGGATGACGCGCCGGTAGGTCGGGTCGGCGTAGGTCTCCGGTCCGTCGCCGAACTGGATGTAGGCGATTGGCGACGGCCCCTCCTGGCGAGTCCACGCGACGAGATCGCTCCCCGGCGGGTGGCTCCACCCCTCATTCGAGAATCGTGTTCCGCGTACGGCGAGATCGGCTGAGTAGAAGCCGTCGTCGGTGAAGCGGTGGCGGCTGCGCATCAGCGGCGTGACGCTCGCCTCGTCGACCGGATACAGGTACACCTCGTCGGTGATCTCGAACGATGCCGGCACACCGTCGGTGATCGGATGCGCCGCGTCGAGGACATCCACGGTGTGGGTGACATCGTGGCGGTATCCGGAGTCAGGCAGCTCGATGCCGTTCCAGCGGGCCGGGGTGTAGTGGAAGCGACCGCCGATGACCTCGCCGTAGCGGTCCCATCCCGGCCACCCGGCAATCGCATGATGGAGGAACACCATTCCTTTCCCGTCGGCGAGCAGTCGCTCGAACGCCTCGCCATACCCAGCCGGCGGGTCGGCCCGCACGGCTCCGCTACCCGTTCGGTCGAACACGACACCTGGCATGTCGTACATCACGAACACGTCGAACTCGGCGGCACGCCCGGGATCGACGAGTTCGGTCGCCTCGGGATGCTCGACGTGTTCCCACTCGACATCGTCGAACGAGTCGAACACGGCGAAGAACG
The DNA here is from genome assembly GCA_905480335.1 of uncultured Ilumatobacter sp. Classification (GTDB taxonomy): domain Bacteria; phylum Actinomycetota; class Acidimicrobiia; order Acidimicrobiales; family Ilumatobacteraceae; genus Ilumatobacter_A. The sequence goes on from CAJQPY010000021.1 coordinate 108,734, forward strand.
CGTGCGCGTCGAAAGGATGCCCCTTCGTTACCACCGCGACGCGGGTCATCAGCTCACTCGGTCGGCGGGTCGTAGTGGATGCCCGGAATCCCGGCGGCCATCGCCTCGTACCAGTCAGGGCGGGGCACCACACCGGGATAGCCCTCACCGATGCGCGGGCGGGTGTCGGCGTTCCACGCTTGGTGGATCGGCGGGATCTGGTAGTAGCCGTTGGCTGCGTTCGTGCCGCCGTCGACGTTGAGGTCGTGGCCGGTGATGTAGCTCGCTCCGTCGGACGCGAGGAACATCACGGGTGAGACGATCTCATCGAGCTCGCCAATCCGGCGCATCGGTGTCCGCGAGGCAATCCACTTGTCCATACCCATGCCCTCGATTGCCGGGCGCACCATCTCGGTGACGATGAAGCCGGGCGAGACCGAATTGACCCGGACCCCGCGGTCTGCCCATTCGCAGCCGAGCTGTAGCGTGACGTTTCGCAGCGCCCCCTTGGCGGCGGTGTAGGCAATGATGTTCAGCTCGTTCGCGCCGTGGCCCATGATCGAGCAGATGTTGACGATCGAACCGCCGCCCGACTCGAGCATGTGCTTGCCCACGTCACGCAGATACATGAACGCGCCGTTGAGATCGACCGAGAGGATCCAGTTCCACGTCTCCATGTCAAACTGCTCGGGCGCCACACCTTTCATATCGCTGACGCCTGCGTTGTTGATCAACACGTCGATCTTGCCGTGAGCTTCGACCGCCCTGGCCACGACCCGAGCGACGTCGGCCTCGACCGACACGTCACCAGGGATCACCGTGACGGTACTGCCCGACTCACGGCACACTGCGGCGACACCTTCGAGGAGCTCGGCCGATCGAGCGGTGAGGACGAGGTCCGCACCCGCCGCCGCGAAGCTGTGCGCGAACCCTTCGCCGAGGCCCATCGACGCCCCCGTGATCAGCACGGTCTTCTCCGTGAAATCCTCGGTGATCTGCATGTTGTTCATCCTTTCATCTCATTCATGTAGTCCTGGTAGTACGTGAGCTTGCCGCCCTGCACCCTGTAGATGCCGACGCCTTCGCGTCTGCCCTTGTTCGTCGTTGCCTCCCAGCGCGCCCACGCCGTTTCGTCATCGCCCGACAACTCGACGAGCCGGAACGACGCGCCGGCCTTCTTCATCTCATCGTTCATCATTTGCATGAAGCCGGCAATCGCCGCGCCGCCGACGAAGGTGCCGAATACCGGATCGACGAGCTGGGCGTGGTCGGCGAACAGTGGGCTCAATGCCGCGTAATCACCGTCGTCCTGAATCTCCCAAAACCGTTTGACGGTGTCGTATGCATCTCCTGCCATGGGACGACCGTAGACGCCCCTGTTTGGCGACGCCGATGCGGAGTACGTCCGCTGAACAAGCAAGCCCGAAAATCTGCTCAACTAGAGAGATGAGTCGAGAAACGCTGGTCGAACTCACCCGTCGCACGGTGTCCCATGCCCGAGCTGGAACCGTCCCGCAGGCCGCCGACATTGCGCACGTGCCCGCCTCGAACTACTACGACCCGCAGCGCTGGGAACTGGAGATGGCCCGCATCTTCCGTCGGACGCCCCTCGTACTCGGGTTCTCTGCCGAGTTCCGCGAACAGAACTCATACAAGGCAATCGAGGTTGCGGGAACGCCTGTGCTGATCGTTCGCAGCACTGACGGTGAGCTGCGCGCATTCGTCAACATGTGCAGTCACCGCGGCGCCGTCGTGGTCGAGCCGGGCAGCGGCACATCACGCCGCTTCACCTGTCCGTATCATGCGTGGAACTACGACACAGCCGGCAATCTGGTCGGTATTCTCGATAGGGAGACGTTCGGTGAGATCGATGTCGACTGTCATGGCCTCACGCCTCTGCCGTGCGTCGAGCGCTCGGGCATCGTCTTCGTCAAGCTCGAACCCGGCGGTTCGATGGACATCGACGCCCACCTGTGTGGGTATGACGCAATGCTCGACCACCTCGGCGTCGCCGATGCGTGGTTCGTCGGTTCGCAAACGGCGGACGGGCCGAACTGGAAGGTGGCCTACGACGGCTATCTCGACTTCTACCACCTGCCGATCCTGCACAAGAACACATTCGGGCCCGACTACGCCAACACCGCGATCTATGACGCCTGGGGACCCCACCAGCGGGTCACATCACCCGACCATCGCATGCTCGCCGTCGGCGAACTCGACGAAACCGACTGGAGCGACCGCCACCTCACGGGCGGCGTGTGGACCATCTTCCCCCACGTCTCGATCGCCGGGTTCGACGTTCTGCTGGACGGCGTCGAGGGCGGCGGTCGCATGTACATGATTTCGACGCTGTACCCGGGCGCTACCCCCGACACATCCGTCACGTATCAGAACTTCCTCGCCACCTTCGAGCCGACCGAGGAGTTCGCTGCGGCTATCGCCGCACAACGCGAGTTCCTCCTCGGCGTCGTGGTCGACGAGGACTACTTCACGGGCAATCGTATCCAACGTGCACTCAAGACGAATGCGAAGCCGAATGTGATCTTCGGCCGAAATGAAGCAGGCGGGCAACGCTTCCACGGCTGGGTCGACCAATTAATCGCCGCAGAGGACGACGAGGCGTTCGCCGCGCTCTTCGCGAACGCCGGCACCGAATTCCAGCCCTGACAGCGGCGGAGCGCCCAGCACGCCAAGTCATGACCGGACGCATGGTTCCGCCTTGCTTGGACTGGACGCGATCAAGTCCGAGCAAGACGGAATTGCTGATCCCCGGCGTGTCGGCACCGCCGACACGTGGCACCGATCGGTTCCGAGTGCGACATCACGCCAGGCGTTCGGGTGGGAGGAACTGGCCGGTGTTCGCCGAGATGCCGCCATCTGCATTGATCACGGCGCCGGTCACCGCTGCCGCTTCGGTGCTCACGAGGAATCCGAACACGGCCGCCACCTCGTCGGCTGTCGCCCACTGCTGGCGGGCGGTGCGCCGACGTAGCGCTTCGTAGGCCGCCGGCATCTCCTGCAGGCGCTCGGTCATCCCCGTAATCGTGGGGCCCGGGCAAACGACGTTGACCCTGATGTCCTCGGCGCCGAGGTCAAGCGCGGCCGAACGCGCCAGATTGATGACCGCTGCTTTCGACGCGTTGTATGCCCACATGGACGGGTCCCCACGCTGCCCCGACGTCGATGCGGTGATCGCAATCGCCCCGCCGCCCCGGACGCGCATGGCAGGCGCGGCCGCACGGATCCCACGAGCGACCGCGCGCACGTTGACATCGACCGCTCGGTCGAAGTCCTCCATCGGGAGCGACTCGATGGACCCGCTCATCGAGATGCCGGCATTGAGTACGACGGCGTCGAGCCCGCCGAACGACTCGACGGCCAAGCTGACGAGGGCATCGTTCGCATCGGCCGCGGTGACATCGGCCGCAGCCGGCACGATGTGATCGATGCCACTGCACCACGCCAGGTGCTCGTCGGTCAGATCGGCAGCCACCACTAACCCGCCCTCGCGCACGAGCAGCTCGGCGACCGATCGCCCGATACCGGAGCCCGCCCCGGTGACGATTGCAACCCGCCCGGCATGGCGTCCCGACGCTGAAGTTTCGTTCGACATCAACTCATGATGACGGCGGCGACGCCGACGACACGACCCGGGTGGCGACTTTCCGAATAGACGTTTGCCAACTCGGTCAGGCCACCCAGCGTGTGAAAACCTGAAGCGATGACCGAGACGATCACCGGAACCAACCGCTCCGCCGGCATCAGCTTCACCGAACTGCTCAATGACGACACCGGTCCCGTCGACGACATCCTCCGAGACGAGAGCCGCGTTGGATTGCGGGAGGGAAACACCCGGATCCCAGCGTGGTACTACACCTCGCCGGAGTTCCACGCGCTCGAAGTCGAAAAGCTCTGGAGCCGGGTATGGCAACTCGCCTGCCTCGAGGACGAGATCCCGAACGTCGGCGACTACCACGTGTACGAAATCGCCGACATGTCATTCCTGGTTGTGCGCACCGACGACGGGGTCAAGGCGTTCCGCAACGCCTGCCTGCACCGCGGACGCCTCCTCCGAGAGACCAACGGCAAGGGCGCACGTAACCTGCGCTGCGCGTTCCACGGGTGGGCGTGGAACCTCGACGGGTCGATGAAGGAGATCCCATGCGAGTGGGATTTCCCCAGCGTCCGTGCGGAGGACTACGCGCTCCCCGAGGCACTCGTCGACACCTGGCAGGGCTTCGTGTTCATCAACCCCGACCGCAGCGCAGCTCCCCTCGCCGACTTCCTCGGCAACCTCGGCGACCATTTCACCAAGTGCTCGTTCGATCGTCGCTACAAGGCCGCCCACGTCGAGAAGATCATGCGTGTCAACTGGAAGGCCTGCCAGGAAGCATTCATGGAGAGCTACCACGTGGTGGCGACTCATCCGACGCTGATGGAGGACCTCGGCGACGCCAACTCACGGTACGACACGTACGAAAACTTCTCACGCGCAATTTCGCCGCACGCCGTCGAGAGTCCACACCTCACGAACATGACGCACTACGAGCGTCTCGACGACGGCAAACAGTTTGCCCGCTATCGCCACCCCATGAACGGCCACATCTACGAGCGCGTTCGGCTCGGACACGTCCGCGTCGTCGACCTCGATGGCCACGAGAGTCACTTCGACGACGAAGCGACATGGATTGACGGGCCCATCGTGCAGGCCGATCCACACCTGTGCAAGTGGATCGGCGGTCCGACCCCCGCGCCGCTGCTCGATGTGCCGCTCACGCTCCCCGACCCGCCCGAAGGTGTCGAGACCCCGGCCCAGATCCGCGCCTGGATCGCAGCCCAGCGGCGGGACGCCGCCCGTGAGAACATGGGCAAGACCATCGATCCCGATGCGTTCAGCGACGCCGAGGTACTCGATGCGATGTACTACTCGGTCTTCCCCAACTGGTCACCGTGGGGGGTGTTCAACACGCTCTTCTACCGCTGGCGCCCGAACGGCAACAATCCTGACGAATGCATCTTCGAAGTGATGACATTCCCTGTCGCCCACGACCCCGACAACAAACCGGCACCGGCCGCCGTGCGCCATCTCGGTCCTGACGACGACTGGACGCTCGCCACCGAACTCGGAGCCGCTGCCAAGATCTTCCAGCAGGACTCGATCAATCTCCCCCACGTTCAGACCGGGCTCAAGGCCCAAGAGCAGCAGGAGGTCGTCTTCGCCAACTACAACGAGACGAAGATCCGCCACTTCTGGGAGAACATGTTCCGCTGGCTGGAGATCGGCGAGACGGACGTCTCGGTGACGCCGCGCGACCGATGAGGGTCCACTGATGTTCGGCGCGCCGGTGCAGGTTGCGTACTCCACCGACGACGTCCACGCCGCGGCGCTGCGTTGGGCTGCGCGTGGGATTGGACCGTTCTTCGTCATCGAACACATCGCACTCACCGACGTCGAGATCGACTCGAAGCCGTCCACATTCGACCATTCGTCGGCGTACGGCCAGTGGGGATCGGTCATGGTCGAGTTGGTGCAACAACACGACCCGGGACCCGACCCGGTCGTGGGCACGTCGGGGATCCATCACATCGCGTCGTTCGTCGACGACTTCGACGCCGCGAGTGCCGAACTCTCAGCCGACGGCTTCCCCCGTCGCCTCGTCGCCACAACGTCGGGCGGTCAGGCCTTCGCGTTCCACGACGCCCGCGCAACCATGGGTCACCTGCTCGAGATCTACGAACGAACCGATCGCCTCGCCGCCTTCTATGCGATGGTCCGCGACGCGTCCGTCAACTGGACCGGCGACGACCCCGTCCGAATCCTCTGACCCCGCGCGTCCGCCGACTGGGCGGACACGTGGGGTCAGCGGGGGATGTCCTTCCAGGCGCCGGTGTCGGCGCGTGGCTCCCGCGGCAGGCCGAGGACGCGTTCGCCGATAATGTTCCGCTGCACCTCGTCGGAGCCACCGGCGATTCGATAGCCGGGCGCGCCGAGCACGTGCTCGCCCCACTCGAACGTGCCCCACTCGCCCGTGTCGGCGAGCAGTTTCGGGCCGAGGATTGCGGCGACCGTTTCGGTCATCGTCCGCATGCCCTCGGTCCACAGCAGCTTCCCGAGCGAGCCTTCGGGCCCGGGCGTGCCGGACTTGGCGAGGTCGGCCGCACGGCGGTTGGTCAACGATTCCACGCGACCGCTGATGTACTGCCGCGTCATGAGGTCCCGAATGACCGGATCGTCAAGCACGTCGGCGTACTGCGCAGTCGCGAGAAGTTTGGTCCAGTTGCCGCCCGAGCTGGAGCCGTCACTTCCGGTCTCGGAGTGATCGCGCTCGAAGCCGAGTGTCGTCATGGCAACCATCCAGCCAGCGCCGACGTCGCCGATCCGAAGATCGTCGGGGACTCGTGCGTCGGTGAAGAAGACCTCACAGAATGACGACCCGCCGCTCATCTGGTGGATCGGGCGCACCTCGACGCCGGGAATATCCATCGGCATCATGAACGCAGTGAGTCCTTTGTGTTTCGCCACGTCGGGGTCGGTGCGCACGATCAGTTCGCCCCACTGGCTGAACTGAGCCCCCGAACTCCAGACCTTCTGTCCGTTGATCACCCATTCGTCGCCATCGCGCTCGGCTCGACACGCCAGCCCGGCAAGGTCAGATCCGGCACCCGGCTCGCTGAACAACTGGCATGCGAGAATGTCGGTACGCAGCAGGTCGGCGAGAAACCGGTCTTTCAATCCCTCAGAGCCCATTGCTTCGACCGTCGATGCGATCAGTCCTGCGGTCACCCCGATCAATTCGTGTCGACCGGGCGACACGTACTCACGCTCAAGTCGGCCGTAGGCACGCTGGTGTGCCCGGCTGAGCCCGAGCCCGCCAACGGCGGGAGGCCGGGTGATTGCGTGGTAGCCGCGCTCGGCCTTTTTCTTAAGCCAGTCCGAGATGCCGCCGATGTAGGCCTGCTCCTCCTCGTAGTTCATGTTGTGGAACACGGCGACGTCGAATTCACCCTCGCCCCACACGAAATCGCTACCGCGATCGGTGCGCCTCTCGGCATTCTCGTCGAGCCAGACGCGAGCGTCGGCGACAAACTCGTCAACGCTGATGTCGGTATCCACTAGTGGTCGTTCCTGGGTATCGGTCACCGACGCGACATTACCGAACCCTTTTTTGGAATGTCCCAGCCGGCGACCGATCTCATGATCCACCGGCCTCTTTCCCGTATTATGACAGCCCATCCGAATGCGGGACACTGGTCCATGGCTCGATTCGGCAAGCGTTCCGCTCCCACCGCCACCACCTCCACCGGCCCGATTCGTGGCACGACAACTTCCGACGGCCGAATCGCAGTCTTTCGCGGTGTCCCGTACGCCGCCCCGCCGGTCGGAGACCTGCGATGGCAGCCCCCTCGATCACACGATCCATGGTCCGACGAACGTGCCTGCACGAAGTTCGGCCCATCCGCCCACCAACGAGCCGCAGGGTTCGAACAGTTCTTCGAGGTGCTCGTCTCAGGTCTCGGACTCGGCAGGGCGCGACGGCGTGCGCTGACAACAGCGATCAAGCTCGCTCCGACGAGACAAAGCGAGGACTGCCTGACCCTCAACATCCGTACGCCACGCCACGCCGCCGATCTTCCGGTGATGGTGTGGATCCACGGAGGCGATCACACCGACGGCAGCGGCGCCGAGCCGATGTACCAGAGCAACGTGTTACCCGAGCGCGGATGTGTCCTCGTCACCATTAACTACCGCCTCGGACTCTTCGGATTCTTCGCCCATCCTGAACTGTCAGCAGAGTCTTCGGACGGCGTGTCGGGGAACTACGGGCTGCTCGACCAGATTGCGGCGCTGGAGTGGGTGCGCGACAACATCGCGGCGTTCGGAGGCGACTCGGGCAACGTGACGATCTTCGGCGAGTCGGCCGGCGGAGAGGCCGTGCTCAACCTGATGACCGCGCCGAAGGCACGCGGCCTGTTCCACCGGGCGATCGCGCAGAGCCCGAGCGACAGTGGCCGTTGGCTCAACCTCAACCGCCCGATGCTCGACTTCGAGCCGGCGACGGAGACAGGTCAGGCGTTCGCTGTCCTGGCAGGCGCTGCATCAATCACCAAGCTCCGCGAGATCGATGCCAAGACGCTGTCAGCTTTGTACACGGACAACCCGCATCTCGGTCGCTCGTTCTATCCGGTGGTCGACGGAGTCGTCCTTCCCACCGCGCCCATGACCGCATTCAGTCGTGGCGATCAGGCACCGGTGCCCCTGATGATCGGCTACAACGCCGACGAGGGCACGCTCCTCGCAGGGTTCATGCACCCTGCCGGAGCTGAGTTCGAGGCGCCGGCAGACGGGAGCGAGGTCCCGCCCGCTGCGATCCGTGCGGCACTCGAGCGCTCGTATCCGACCACCGAACAAGTGGACCGCCTTCTCACCGCGTACCCCGGCCTCGGTCTTGGGGACCTCGACGCCCGTATCGACCACGCCGGCGACCACATGTTCGGGGTGCACGTCGACCACGCGTCGCGCTGCCACGCCGAGCAGGGTCACTCGGTCTACCGCTACCACTTCCGAGCCGTGCCGGCATCGCCGAAGCAGACCGCCGGCGCATTCCACGCCGCCGAGGTGCTGTACGTGTTCGACACGACCTTCCCACTCGTTCCGGCTGCGGACGACGCACATCTGTTGGCGCGCGAAATGGGTGACCGATGGTTTGCGTTCGCCGTGACCGGTGTTCCGAATGCAATTGGTCGAGTGACTTGGCCCAGCTACCGAGTGGACGACGCCCAGCAGATGATATTCGACCGTCCGGCTTCGAACGTTGCCTCCTGCTCACCGCAGGACGGGCTCGACCTCATGCGCCAGCGGATCGAGTGGCTGAACGAGCAGAGTCTCACGACAGTGAGACCTCGCTGACACATGTGCGCGTGACCGACAGCACCGAAATTGCGGCGGCAGTGGGAACACGTCCGCACCGCGATCAGGTCGCGATGTCGACGTCAAAAATCTCGTTGAATCGGGCGACGTAGTCGGCGTCGTCCTCGATCATGCCGAGTCCGATCCAGTCATCGTCGTCGATGCGGTCGTGCAGCCCGGCCATCTCGATGCCACCCCAGCTCACCGGATACCGCAGCTGCGGGTTGTCGGTAATGATCGCCCGCTCGATCACACGGCCGACCTCGAACGGGTCGGTCGCCCCGGCCATTCCGGCAGCGTACATCTGGAACATCCGCCGATAGTGCGTCTCGTACGCGCCGGTCGAGTTCGGCGCGTCGATGTTCTTCGCGAAGATCGCCGACTTCGTGACCCCCGGTTCGACGATCGCCACCCGAATTCCGAACGGTGCGAGTTCTTGAGCCAGTTCCTCGCTGATCCCTTCGAGCGCCCATTTCGACGCCACATATGGCGACTGGGCCGGGACGGCGATCCGCCCGACCACGGAGGTGATGTTGATGATCGTCCCACTACCGCGCTCCCGCATCTGAGGGAGTACCGCCTGCGTGCACCGAGTGACCCCACACAGATTCACGTTCATCACGTCCAGGTACAGCTCGGACGAGCACTCCTCGACCACGGCGTTACCGCCGACACCGGCGTTGTTGACGAGGTGGTCGACCCGACCAACTCGGGAGAAGATCTCGTCGAATCCGCCGGCAACGGAAGCGTCGTCGGCCACGTCGGCGACGACCAGGTCCACCTCCACGCCGGCATCGGCAGCCATCGCGTGCAGCTTGACGGCCTTGTCGAGCGAGCGGACGGTTCCGATGACGTGATGCCCGATCGACGCAAGATGGATCGAGGTAGCACGTCCGATCCCGGAGTTCGCGCCGGTGACGACGGTGACGGGTTGACCGGAAGACGGGGCGGGCGACATGGCCGACAGACTACGGCCGAGGGCCGGCAACAGTCGGAGCCGGCCCTCGGCCGGATTGGCCAGTCTGGATGGGCTCGCTAGTCCGCTTGGTCAGGACGTGATTGACCTGCGGATGTCGGTTAGCCAGTCATCAGCGTCACGCCATCGGCCACCGACGTGTTCGCGTTCGGTCTCGGCTGCCTCGCCTGCCGCCGGATACGAACCAAGGAACTTCACACCGCCCTGCTTCGCATGCAGCGAACGCATCGTGTCGGCCAACAGTTCGTCCGCGACGTGCCCATCGGCATACATGATGAAGCAGTAGTGGCCGAGCCCACCGTCCTTGGTCGGGCGGCTGAAGAGGTTCGACAGGTTAATCCGCCGCGCGGCGAACTCCTGAAGGATCGCGATGAGGCTTCCCGGTTCGTCGGCACGCTGATACACGACGAGTGCGGTGCGGTCGTGACCGGTCGGCGCCGGTACCCCCGAGCGAGCGACCATCACGAATCGGGTCTGATTACCAGCGTGGTCAGCAATGTCGGCCTCCGCGATCTCGAGGCCGTACACCTCGGCGGCGATTCGCGGTGCAAGGGCGGCCAAGTCATCGCGATCGGACTGGCTGACTCGATGAGCGGCGTCAGCGGTGGAGTTTGCGGCAACCATGTCAGCATCGGGAAGTCGCTCTCGGAGATAGCGGTGACATTGCGCCGTCGCAACGGGTATCGACAGGATCTCGGTCACTGCGTCGAGTGAACAGCCCGGCTTGACAAGCAGACAGTGCTCGATATCGATCACCGCTTCGTGGATAATGAGCAACTGGTGGTCAAAGGCGAGAGCATCCTGCGTGAAGTTGACCATGCCCTCGATCGAGTTTTCGATCGGAACGAAACCGGCGTCAACTTCGCCCGCCTCAACGGCATCGAGTACGTCGGGCACTGTCCGGTACGGCACGTGCTCAGCGCCCCGTGCCGAGTCGACGTCGAGTAGCGCCTGCTGTGTGAACGTGCCGAGCGGACCGAAAAAGGCGACCCGCCGCACGGAAACAGAGGTGGCCGGGTCGCCTGCGTCAGTCATCACTCTACGAGGCTACGCAGTTGCGCAGCCCCACGACGCGTCCGGTGTTCGGTCAACTAGCGAGTGCACCATCAAGGAAGGCCATAATCTCGGCAGCGGTTGCCGACCCGGCTCGCCGCCCAAGCACGTTCCCGTCGGCGTCGAGCACGACCGAGAACGGGAACGACGTACCGCCGTAGGCCCTAATGGCAGTGAGCTCCTCGGCGTCAGCCATCATCTGCCACGCCCAGCCTTTGTCCTCAACCCATTCACTCGGGGGATAGTTCTCGGCGGACGCGTCGACCGCAGTGCTGACACCGATGACATCGAGCCCTTCGGGCAACTCCCCGGCTTCGTCAAGCGCGAGCAGTTCGGGGATCTCGTCGTTGCAGTGCGGGCACCAATGAGCAAGAAACACAACCAGAGTCGAATTTCCGCTCGCCGCAGGGCCTCCAACCGTAATCGGCGTCCGGTCGAAGCTCTCGCCAGAGATCAATGGCGCTGTCTTTCCGACAGCTGGGTCCTCAAGCGAACTGTCGAACGGATCGAGTGGTGGTCCCTCGACAGTGACCGGACCGTTCTGCTGTAACTCTTGCGCAGGCTCACCGTCGGGTGAGGCTCCGGAACTCGCAGTCTCGGCGGGGGTGCCGCTGGCCGATGTTGAGTCATCACTGCTACCACAGGCGCTGACCAGCAGCGTGGCGGCAACCAGCCCAACGAGCACATGGCGGACGGTCGGACGACGGGGGAAGACAATTGAGGTCACCTCTGCAGTCTGCCGTCTCTGCGCCTTCGACGGGCGGCAGCCGGGTACTGTCACACGGCGATGAGCGAGTACGTGGAGTCCGACACCACGGTGCTTCGCGAGTTGCGCCGGGTCCGGCGCGAGCGTCGCCTCGGCGACACCGAGTGGTTCGACGTCCTTTACCGCGTCTATCTATTCGCGCTCGTGGGAACGATCGCCGTCGTCGTCGCCTCCGACTCGATCGATGGGCTGATTGACGAGCAGATCTCCGCTAACCTCATCTTGGAGCGCGGACCTTCGATCGCAGGTGTCGTAGTGGTTCTCGCCTTCAGCATCGGCCTGCGCAACGGCTCCGAGGGTGGACCGATCTCAATCGAGTCGGCCGACGTGCGGCACCTTATGCTGGCGCCGAGCAGCCGCACCTGGGTGTTGTTGCGACCGATCACCCAACGGCTGCGAGCAGTCGCATTCGGACTCGCACTCGGGCTCGCCGTCCTTGGACAACTCGTCGCCCGCGAGATCGAGGGGTCACGCGCCGCCTGGGCAGCCAGCGGTGCACTGTTCGGCGTGCTCATCGCTTCGTTCTATGTCGGTGCAGCAGTGGTTGCGCACGCACTGCATCTCCCCCGCGCGGTGGCCTCGTTGGCGGCAACGCTCTTTGTGGCATGGCAGTCACTCACAGCATGGAAGATCTGGGGGGGCGGAGCCACCGGGTGGGAGCAGATCGGGCCCGGCAATCTTGCCGGAAGCGTTCTGTTCTGGGGTATTCGACAGCGGACGATCGACCTCATCGCCGTTGCATCGGCGTTCCTATTTGTTGCGTGTGCGCTCGCGTTGGGCGGTCGACTGCGGTTGCAGTCGCTCGAACGGCGCGGACAACTCGTATCGCAACTGCGTTTCGCAGCGACGGTCCAGGATATTCGCACCGTCGTTCTCCTTCGTCGACAACTCAGCGCAGAGTCGGTCAGGTCGACGCCGTGGTTCGGGCGGCAATCATCGGATCGACGAACGATGAACTCCACCACGCTGTCGCGTCGACATGCGCGGCCGCGTCCAGTGCCGGGCCCGATCACCGATCGATTCCCGACGTACGTCTGGCGGCGAGGGCTTGCCTCAATCCGCCGGCTGCCACTCAGCAGACTCGTTCGGATGGTCAGCCTTGCGATAATTGCTGGTATCTCGGCATCGCTCACAGTGACGTCGTCGTGGTTGTTCTTAATCCTGCTCGTCGCTGCCGGCTTTCTACTCGGGCTTGAAGCGGTCGAACCGCTCGCCCAGGAGGTCGACCGGCCGGACCTTACCGGTGGGTTTCCGGAGCCGCGCGGCTGGCTGTTTGCCCACCACATGGTTGCCCCGGCCGTGCTCCTAGCCGTGGCTGCGATGATCGGCGCGGCGGCAGCAGCGTTGCTCAACCCCCACCATGCAGCCGGAATGTTCGCCCTTGCAGTCCCCGTTGCGTGGGCGGGAGCGATCGGCGCAGTCGTGACCACGGTCCGCGACGCATGCGACCCGCCCGACCTCGCAAACACGACGCTGACCGGCGCCGATCGCGATGCCGAACGCCCATTCGCGATGCCCGAGTTCTCCGGCTTCAGCAACGTCGGGACCGGTGCGCTTCCCATCATTCTGAGCGCGATCGCCGCAGGCCCGGTCGCCGCCATGCGGCTCCAGCCCACCCCCTCGACAGTGGGACGTTCGATCGTCGGTGTGGCACTGTGTCTCGTGGTGATGACGTTATGGGTAGTTCGACGCGACCGGTGGTCTGCGTCGCTTCGGCAATTCTTCGCAGCCGGTCGCGCCGCAGCGGGGTCCGGCGGATGACCGACGCGATCCAGACCCAGGGCCTTACGAAGCGCTACGACGGCCACGATGCACTTGCGCCTATCGACCTTGTAATTCCAAACGGCCAGCGCGTATCGCTCATCGGACACAACGGCAGCGGAAAGACCACATTGATCAAAATGCTGACCGGGCTAGTCGATCCTTCGGCTGGAACCGCCGTCGTCGCTGGTCATGCAGTAGGCAGCGCCGAGGCGCGCGCCGCGCTTTCGTACCTCTCTGACCAGCCGGTCTTCTACGACGACCTAACGGTGCGAGAACACCTCGAGTACGTCGCCCGGCTGCACCACACTGAGGGGTGGGAGGCACATGCCGACTGGCTGATCGAGACAGTCGGGCTCTCGGCGCGTGCCGATGATCTTCCAGCGACGTTCAGCCGAGGCCTCAGACAGAAAGCGGCAATTGCAATTGCATTCGTCCGCCCTTTCGAGCTGATGCTGATCGACGAGCCCTTCGTCGGCCTCGACCTCGCCGGACGGTCGGCACTACTCGACCTCGTCGCATGGGCCCACGGGGACGGTGCCACACTGGTGGTCGCAACGCACGAACTCGCCAGCGTGACGTCAAGTGACCGACTGATCGCGCTGAGCGACGGACAGGTGCTCTTCGACGGCCACCCCGCGGACGCCGACCCTGACGCGCTCGCCGATGGACGGTTCGATCGCTCAGCATCAGAAGATGACCAAATCGGCGAGCCAGCCGACGCCGAGAACGCCATCTGAGTTCTTCCTGCCGCGTCCGCCTCCTACCCCGTCCGGTGGTCTACTCTGCTCTGGTGCAAGAGTTCTCATCGGTCACTGCGTCGTCGTACGACGCCGAATCACTCGCTCCGATGCTGACTGAGAAGGCCCAGGACGGCTGGTCTGTGGTCAGTATCGTGTCAGCGGGTACGAACGTCGTTGCGTATCTGACACGTCGCGCGCACGCCGCGCAGACTGTTGCGGAACCTGATACGGACGCCACCGACAGCACCGACGACGGGGGCGATAGTGCAGCCCCCGTGACCGCTGGCGTCGAAGGTGTGGCAGCGGGAATTGCTGTCGCGAGCGTCACCGATAACCGGTCCATCGGCTCCGACACGATGGCCACATCAGAGATGCCCGATGCCGCCGCTGCGATGGAGGCCTCCAGCGAGCCCGCTGGGTGGGGTGCGGCACCCGCCGAACCGACCATCCCCGGGGCCAACGATGACGAGAATCCAGGTCTGGACGCAAACGTCGGACTGGCATCTGGAGGCGCAGCCCTCGCCAGCGACGTTGCGTCCGGCGTGGCCGACATCGCTGACGGTCCAACCACCGATGAGGCAGCCAGCGCCGCCGACACCGAACCGGGAACTGCCGCGACAACCGACGCCGCCGCGTCCGGCGTACCTGCGGGCTGGTACGCCGACCCATCCGGCCGCTTCGAACTTCGTTACTGGGACGGCAACGCCTGGACCGAGCACGTCAGTCGCGCTGGCCAGCAGTACACCGACCCACCCGTCGCGTGACCCGACGGCGGACTCCGCCTCGTTGAACACGGTATCTCGCCCACCGGCTGCTGTTCTTCCTTTTCGGGACGTATTTCGCACCTGGATCGATGGGCGGTCGTAGCCTGACTTGATGGATGTGACCTCCATCGGACACGCAGGAATGCTGATCGAAACGGAAGGCGGGTCGATCCTGTGCGATCCGTGGTTTGAGCCAGCATTCTTCGGCTCGTGGTTTCCCTTTCCACGCAACGATCAGCTCTCCGACGATCTTCTCGACCGTATCGAGCATGCGGACTTCCTTTACATCTCGCATCTGCACGGCGATCACCACGACGAAGCCTGGCTCACCGGGCACCTACGCCGCGACATCCCGATTCTGCTCCCCGGATTCCCGACTCGCGAACAGCAACGCACGCTCGCCACGCTGGGTTTCACCGAGTTCATCCGGACCACCGACACTGTCGAGACTGAAATCGCCCCAGGGTTGAAGATCGCAATCCACATTGAATCCTCGATCACCGACGGACCGGGCGGCGACTCAGCACTCGTGGTGATCGCCGACGATGCCATCGTTGTGAACCAGAATGACTGTCGAACCACCGACCTCGCCCAACTCCGCTCCCACGGCTCCGTCGATCTCCACTGGCTGCAGTACTCCGGAGCCATCTGGTACCCGATGGTCTACGAGATGGAACAAGGGGCAAAGAAACTCGCATGCGATGCCAAGGTCGACGCTCAATTCGCTCGGGCCATGCGCTATGTCGAGACAATCGGCGCTCGCGCGATCGCTCCGAGCGCAGGTCCGCCATGCTTCCTTGATCCTGATCTGTTCGACCTCAACGTGATCGACGGATCCGAGGCGAGCATTTTCCCCGACCAGACCGTATTCCTCGACATGTTGGAGCGCTGCGGCTACCACGGAATCATGAACATCCCCGGCACAACGATCACTGTCGACGGGACCCTCGGAACAACTCATCCGATACCAGACGTCGACGTTGCCGCCATTTTCAGCGAGAAGCAGGCATACCTCGACCGCTATCAGTCCGACTGGATCGGATGGCTCAACAAAATGAAGGCGGAATGGAACCCGCCGTCCACCGACGTGCTCCACACCCTGAAGTCATGGTGGGAGCCGCTGCTCGAGATGGCACCGACGCTCTGTTCACTGGTCGGTGCCAACGTCGTGCTGCGCGCTTTGGCGCCCGCCGACTGCAGCGCCGAGCAACTCGACATCGTCATAGACTTTGCCAGCGGCGAAGTACGCGAACACCGGGATGAGCCTTTCGCGTTCCGCTTCGACATCGATCGTCGACTCGTCGAAACCGTCGTCTCACAGCGCGCAGTCGACTGGTCAAACTCGCTGCTCTTGTCTTGCCGATTTGTGGCCTGGCGTGAAGGGGAATTCAACGAGTACGTCTATAACTTCTTGAAGTCGCTGTCACGGGAACGGATGAAGCGGGCCGAAGCCGAAGCAGTGCGCAGAATGGCGCCGCCCAATGCTGAGGCAATGGCAGCTGAACCGGACATCGAAATCGGCGACTACATCGTGCAACGCCGATGCCCCCACCGTGATGCCGACCTCGAGGCATTCGGCGAAATCGATGGCGACGACTTTGTCTGCACGCTGCACGGCTGGCGATTCGATATCGAATCCGGCATCTGCAAAACCAGCGCAGGCCACCCTCTTCGTATTCGCCGCGCTTGACCCGGCGCCGACAGGCGGGCCGATGCATGCGGGGCGTCACGAGAGGTCTCGCCACTTCGAGACGCATCCGTGTTGCGATGCCACTACGTTGGCTACATGGTAGCTGTCCTTGATCTTGGGATCGACCTCAACGCGTGGCCGTGGATCTGGATCGGTGTTGCAGTCCTCTTTGCACTGATCGAACTCACGCTGCTCGCTGGGTCCTTCGTGTTGCTCCCCTTCGCGGTCTCCGCATTCATCGCTGCGCTGGCCGGCTTCTACGACGCCTCCGTCGAGATCCAATGGTCAATTTTCTTCTTCGGCGGTGCTGCGCTGTGGGTTGCGTTTTGGCGTTATGCGAAACGCTTCGCAGACGACAACGCAATGCGAGCCGGGGTGGGTGCGGACCGCCTGGTCGGTGTCGACGCAATCGTCACTAGTGACATCGACCCCAACGACACTGAACGACGTGGCCGAGTCAAGGTGATGGGTGAGGAATGGGGCGCACTCACCTCGAGCGGTCGCCTGCTCCGCGCCGGTTCGAAGGTACGGATCTCATCGATGAATGGAACCCGCGTGATGGTTGATGCAATCGTTCTGTCAGCGCCAACCAAACCCCCAGTCGAACCACCACCAGGCTCACCACTCGCAACACCAATCAACCCTGCATCGGAGGATTCATGACCCCAATCGCCATCGTTGTGGGCGTCGTCGCTCTCATCGGACTCGCTGTCCTCGTCGGAGCCGTCAAGATCGTACGTCCGTATCAACGCGGTCTCGTCGAACGACTCGGCAAGTACAAGGCGACCGAGGAGCCGGGACTGCGCCTGATCTTCCCGTTCATCGAAACGATGCAGCTGATCGACATGCGCGAGCAGGTCGTCGACGTGCCCCCACAGGAAGTCATCACAGCAGACAACGTGGTCGTGTCAGTCGATGCCGTCGTCTACTACGAGGCCACCGACCCGCAGCGCCTCGTGTACAACGTTGCCGACTTCTTCACGGCGATTACAAAACTCGCCCAAACCAACCTTCGCAACCTGATCGGCGACATGGAGCTCGACAAGGCTCTCACGTCACGCGACACAATCAACACACAGCTACGCGAGGTTCTCGACGACGCAACCGACAAATGGGGTGTCCGAGTCGTCCGCGTCGAGATCCAGCGCATCGATCCGCCCCCGGACATCGTGTCCGCGATGCATGCGCAGATGCGCGCCGAGCGCGATCGTCGCGCAACTGTCACCGAGGCGAAGGGTTACCAGGAGGCAGCAATCGCTCGCGCCGACGGCGAGCAGCAGGCCGCAGTCCTTTCCGCACAGGGTCGCAAGGAGGCAGCCGTGCTCGATGCGCAGGGTGATTCCGAGGCGATCCAGCTCCGGGCGCAAGCAAACAAAATGCGTCTCCAACTGCTAGGCGAGGGTGAAGGGGCCGCGGCCAAGGCACGCCTCACGGGAATCAAGCAGGCCGACACCAACAACAATGTGCTCACCGTCGAGTACCTCCAGGCACTCGAACGCATCGGTGACGGGCGGGCGACCAAACTCGTGATCCCCGCCGAGTTCTCGGGGCTGCTCGGCACGGTGGCAGCGCTCGCCGACACGATCCGACCCGACGACCCTGACGACGAAGTACGCCCCAAAGACGGACTTCCAGTCCCCGACGATACCGAACGCGTCGAGCTCCCTGAACCAGACCGCGACGACCACCGGGACCGCTGACCGTCGATGCGCAAGATCGACGCTCCACCGGCCGGGTGGTATCCGGATCCCCAGCATCGACAACGACTGCGGTGGTGGGACGGACTCGACTGGACCGAAATTCGCCGGGCTCCCGCAAGCTCGGCTGAGCTAGTCGCCGAGGAAAACCGAGAATTCCTCGAGCAAGGGCTCGCACCCGCCGAGAAGGCTCCCCGAGATGTCGGTGTCTCCCAGCAGAACGCATCACAGATCATCGCTGAAGTCCGCGCTGTCACACGGCAGGAAGTAGATCGGGTGGCACAGGAGCTCACCAGCCGCGCTGATCAGGCCGTCCGCAACTTCACCCCATTGATCACCGAGTACACGAGTCAGTTCAAGCGATGGTTTCGACTCGCACTGATCGTTGCGACCGTGGCAGTGATCGCGTACTTCACTTTCCAGGTCGTTGCGCAGGCCACATTCTTCGACTGGCTGGGCGAGCGGATCGACAACCTCAACGACGATTCGATCGGTACGACGCCCACTCGCCCGGTCACGTGAGCGGGGAGTTTTCAGCGCAGCAACTCAGCTGCGGCGATCGAGGCAACGTGACTCAGCCGGTAGGCGAAGGTAAGTCGCCCGGTGGGGATTTCGTAGCGCGGGAGCACGTCTGGCCCGCAGCTGGCTGTACCGACACCGCGATGTGCGATATCGACGTGCACTACTAGTGAGCGGCCCCGCTTCAGATCGGTTTCGTGGGCGGCGTCGTACAGCGCACCATCGCTGAAGTTGGTGGCCGAGATGTGCAAGGCGATCGGAGCGAGCACGTCGAGGCGTACCGTCTCGCCCGACGACGATCTGACGAACTCAAACCAACGACAGTCGGTACGCAGCCCGAACTCCTGGGGCACCAGGTACGGCTGATCGTCGGGCGCACTTTCCCACGTGCCGAGCATCGATCCGCAACTACGGTCGGGGTAGTTCTCGTCGGGACCACGACCGAGCCAACGCAGTCGATCAAACCCGCCGGGAAGCTCGAACATCGCTCCGACACGTCCCAAGTCGACGAACTCGTCGGGCACCACGATCGTGTGACGATGCACGACGCTTCCGTCGTCGGCGACGTCGACACGGTGTGCATGGTCGACAAAATCCTCTGCGGATCGGCGGTCGATGCCAGCCTGCTGCCAGTGACGCAGCGCCTTCCCGCCGATGCCGTGCTGCTCGCCGTAGGCAGGCATAAGTTTGTAGCCGTCGTTGTCGATCGGAGCCCTGAATATTGATGCGATGGGCGCGATCGTTGTGAGGTCGAGCGCTCCACTCAACGACGGCGCAAGATGCTTAACGGCGAGCCGCTTGGGGGCCCGCAGCTCGACCTGGTCCCAGGCGACGAGACGCCCCGCCGGCGCCCATTCGGTCGCGATGCGCTGCACCCAGCGCACGCTCAGATGAGCGTCGGGTTCTGTCGGTATCGCACAGGGCAGGCCGACGGTTACCGTCTCATGTGGGCCGACTTTCACCTCGAGTCGACCTTCACTTTGCACTTCACCGGCGACCATCAGTTCCCACGTCGCATCGAGGTCGGAAAGGTCGGTGAAGCTGCGTCGATTGGAGATCGTCAACTTGGTCCGTCCCGCTGCAGCCAAGGTAACTGGACGGTAGACCCACTCGACTTCATTGATCGCTGGATGGGGCACGAGTTCGGCCGACATGATGCCGTCGGCCACAAAATTGCCGTCGTGGATCGGCTCGTCGAATTGTCCACCGTAGGCGAGGCCGAGTTTGCCGTTCGGCAGAGTTGCCGTGAGGCCGTGGTCCTTCCATTCCCAGATAAATCCGCCTTGCAGTCCGGGTGTTGACGTGATCGCGTCCCAATAATCGGCGAGCGAGCCGTTCGAGTTGCCCATGGCATGGGAGTATTCGCACATGACAAGCGGGCGGTCGCCCGCAGGGTTGTCGCCGTAGGCGACGATGTCAGCAATGGTTGGGTACATCGGGCACACGACGTCAGACGATGAGCGCCCGCCGTCGACCCAGCCATCGTGGAAGACCGCGCCCTCGTAATGGAGCGGACGACTCGGATCCGTCACGCGGATCCAGCCGGCCGCGGCTGCGTGGTTATCGCCGTGACCCGACTCGTTGCCGAGCGACCACATCACGATCGACGGATGGTTCCGGTCACGCGAGACCATGCGTGCGACACGTTCGACCCAGGCCGGGCGGTACGACGGATCATCGCAAAGACTCGTGTTGTACGCGTGACTCTCGATGTTTGCCTCGTCGATGACGTAGAGACCGATTTCATCGGCGAGGTCAAGGAGGCGGGGATCGTTTGGGTAGTGCGCGGTTCGCACTGCGGTGATGTTGTGGCGGCGCATCGCTAGCAGGTCCTCGCGCATGTCATCGACGGTGACGGCTTTTCCGCGTACTGGATGATGGTCGTGACGGTTCACTCCGAAGAACCAAATGGGTTGCCCGTTCACCTTGAATTGCCGGTCGATAATCTCGATCGAGCGAAAGCCAACAAGTTGGGTGTGGACCTCAGTGACCTTGCCCTCAGGGTCGATCAGTTCGACAAAAACACGATGACGGGTCGGCGATTCGGCTGACCACGGCTCGACGGCGGGCAGATCGAAGGCCACGTCGACGTGATGACCGCTGAAGAGGTACGGCGTGGAGAACGAGTGGGGTACCCAACCCGTGGACGGCGCGGCGAGTCGCTTCTTTGCCAGGGTCTCAACAGAGGTGCGGATTTTCCAGCCGGGGCCAGGCGGTGTGGCGCCACCGACCGTGGAGTGGACGGTAAGCGTGCCACTACCCGAGATGTGGTTGTAGGTGGCGTCGCAGTCGACAGCGGTGATGCTCGTTGGGGCGCGCGCCTCAATCCGTACATCCCGATGAAGTCCGCCCATCCACCACTGGTCCTGATCTTCCACGTAGCTGTGGGCGCTCCACTTGACAACGACGATCGCAAGCTCATTTCGCCCGGCAAGGACGTGGTCAGTGATGTCGTATTCGCTTGCGAGCCGACTGTCAGTGCCGTAGCCGACGAACTCACCGTTGACGAAGAGCGCATGCACGCTCTCAGCGCCGCCAACGTGCAACACGATGCGGCGGCCGATCCACGGCTTGGCCACGATTACGTCTCGTCGGTAGACGCCCGTCGGGTTACGTTCCGGGAGGTTTGGCGGCGGCCCGTCGAAAGGCATCTGCACATTCGTGTACTGCGGTCGGTCGGGCTCGCCGTTCTGGTCGGCCGATTGCTGCACGGTCCAGTTGCCTGGCACAGCAATTCGTGTCCAGCGGCCACCCTCTGCAGGTTCGGTGATCGCCGCTACCGGAACACGATCAGGGTGATCGAAAAGTCTGAACCGCCAGCGGCCATTGAGCGATTTCATCCACGCAGTTGGCGTGCTGTCATATGGGTCGGCGGCGTGGGCGTCAGTGATAGACGCGTACGCTGGCGACGGCGGCGCCATCGGCATCCGACCGATCGAGGTGATCGCCGGGTCGTTCCAAAGTCGTGCAGCGCCGATGACGGGAAGCATCCGACTATCGTGCCAGGCCCAGTCTCGGCGACACGCACACCGCGGCGGAGGTTTGTAAAGCGAGTGAGAGAGCTGGCCCGTTAGGCGCCGTCGTGGACCCAAACGGAGGTGTCGATCGGCAAGATGCCCGAATCCCAGATCCAATCCATTGCGGGGACACTGACTCGAACACATCCGTGCGAGGCGGGATAATTGGGAATGCTGCTCGACCCATGCACGGCAACGCCGCCAACGAAATACTTCGGTCGATAGATGCGGCCGAGGTCGCCTTCCCACCAGCCCTCGGCACGCTGACGGTTGATTTCGTGGAGGCCGCTCGGCGTGAGCGACACGCCAGAGATGGTCTCACCCGGTGTGTTTTGGTCGGGTTCGGTGTACTCCTTACCGTTGCCCGTCGACACGTTGAGCACCCATTCGGTGACGCCGTCCATCACGAAGAACAGCACCTGCTTGCTCTTGTCGATCTCGACGAGGGTGCCGGAGTTGGCGCGGGCATGTGGGCGGACAGTTTCAAGACTAAGAGCCAGAGCGGTCTGCTCGTCGACTCGACCGCTGGGTTCGTCGAAGCCCATGTATTTTTGAAACGCCATCACGGCCTGGCTGGTAGTGAGTCCGTAGTCGCCGTCAGCGGCTTGGAGCCAGAAGCCGAGTTCGAGAAGGCGGAGTTGAACGCGTGCCGCTTCGGAACCGCTCGACTTGCCGATTGCCTGGAGCGGAACGTCGAGCTGACCGACGGTGCGAATCGTATCGGGAATCGTCGGGGCCGGCGGAAGTGTGGTTGTCGTGCTGGTCGTAGTCGTGGTGGTCGTCGATGTTGTCGTCGGGGCCGCCGTGGTGGCGGGCACGATGGTGCTCACCGGCGCCAACTCTTCAGGGGCCGCTGACGCGCCGCCACCGCCCGTATTGCCGCCGGTCATGGCCGACGAGCAGCCCACAAGCGCGGCGATTCCGAACACGACACCGCATCCGATCATTGCTTTCCGGCGCTCGTCCATAGCCACAGTGCGAAAGGCTACCGGCACAGCATGGACGCAATCCGGCATACCCCCGGGAAAACCAGTGTTCACCTGGCGTTTCGAAGTGTGAACCCCACCGGTGCGTTCGGCTCTGGCGAGTACACAACCTCGCCGGGCGTAATTGCGCCGATGACAAAGCTCGATACAACGCCGCTGAGCAGAGACGACACGTCTGATGTGGCGTCGAATTCGGAGCCGAACGAGCTGACTAGCTCGGACACGATCAGCCGTGTCGAAGCTCCGGCATCAACGAGTTCGGCAAGCGTCACCGACCCATGACGCTTGGAGAGTCGTTCACTGTCGTCACCCAAGACCAGCGGCACGTGCCCGTACGTCGGCGTCGCTAGGCCCAGGAGATGCTGCAGATGGATCTGGCGCGGGGTAGTTGTGAGCAGGTCATCACCCCGGATCACCTGGGTGACGCCTTGTAGCGCATCGTCGATAACGACCGCGAGGTTGTACGACGGTACGCCATCGTTGCGCTGGAGCACCACGTCGTCGACACCGCCAAACGCGTCACCGGCGACCAAGTCCGTGAAATTGATCACCGACGAAGACGCAGCCAGCGATTCATCAGCGCGCAGACGCATCGCCGGTGTGCGGCCGGCGTCGAGATACCGCTGGCGGCGTGTGCTCGTAAGCGTGCGACACGTCCCTGGATACGAGCCGGGTGGGAGGTGCGGCGCACGCGGTGCGCTCTCGATCTCGGCACGAATCTCTCGACGCGAGCAGAAGCACTCGTAGACAAGGTCCCGCGAACGGAGCATGGCTAACGCATCTCGGTACAGGTCGAACCGCTCACTCTGGCGGACCACGTCACCCGACCAATCGAGGCCGATCGCGGCAAGGTCGGACAATTGCCTTACCTCGTGCTCAGGTGCTGCTTGCACCCGATCGAGGTCCTCCATCCGCACAATGAAATCAAGACCGGTCGACCGCGCTGCCAGCCACGCAAGAAGCGCTGTGCGGAGGTTGCCAAGGTGCAGCGTGCCAGTCGGCGATGGCGCGAAGCGGCCGGTCATGTGAGCAGTCTCACCCTGTCGTCGACGCTGCGCCACCGACGCCCTCCACCACATGACCGCCGCAGAGTGGTGCGCGCAGCTCCGCCAACCGGCTTGGGCGGTTGGCGGTCTTCGCGCACGGACAAGATCCTCGCGCGAGACCGCGCGACCTGCACATCGCGTCTTCATTACATGGACGTCGGCTCGGCGATCCGCGTCTGGGCATCACATCTCGTACAGTCATAGTGATGCGTTGCCATGTCTGCAACGTCGCGGTCGGCGACGGACAACGGTTCTGTCACGAGTGCGGCGTGACGCTCGACGGTGTGACAAACCCGACCGAGCCGCTCGAGGTCGTCCCAGATGCTGCAACCGGTGCCGGACCCCATGCCGTTCCAGTCATCACCGGCGAAGCGACGGCGATCGAGTACCCCGCACCCCCCGACGACGATTCTGTGGTCTCGAGCGATGATCTGCCGGCGACCGAACTCGCAAGGGTTGTGGCGTCGAGCAACCGAGTCGACTCATCCGGGAGCGATGCGCCTGCAGCGACCGCCGGGTCGACCGCCACAGCAAGCGCTGACCAAACCGCCTTAACGCCAACCGAAGCGATCGACGTAGTGGGCATTGCATCCGCTTCGACTCCCATCGCCGAGGCGAATGATTCAAACACCGACCCAATGTTCTCACCTCCCGCCCCTGAGGGACCCGCATACGAGCAAACTGCAGCGATCCCTGCCACGACCATTCCTACGGGTCATACACTCGGCGACACCGAAGAGTTGCCCGTACAGTACGCAGCCGCATCGATCTTCGATGGTGCAGACGATGTCGCCGAGTACACCGTCCAACCGTCGGGGGGGTTCAGGCTGCGCCCATCGTTTGTCTTCGGGTTTCTCACATTGACGACAACCTTGATGGCAAACGTTGCCGACGTAATCGACATCCGAACGAGCCGCCCGGTCGACGGGATCAACGTCGGAATTCGAACACTCGAAGACTTCGGGACCAACCTCCAGGTCGCAGGTTTTGTTGGCGCCACCGTGATGCTGATCGGTGGACTGCTGAGCTGTTTCGGCTCCCGTTCCGGTGCTGGCATCGCAGGCGGCGCAGGTCTTGCCTTGGCCGGCTGGTCAGCCATGACGACCGGCCTCGTGGAGGTCCCGATCCACAATGCCGAGGGCATCACCCGCAACTCCGGAGCCGACATCAATGGCTTCACGCTTGCGATCACACGCGACCTCGGATGGTTTCTGATCCTCGCAATCGGCATCCTCGGACTCACCGCTTTCGTCACCACGCTGCGCATGGCCGGCTCCGCCGGACGCCCTGGCCTCAACCCGTGGGTCGCAGCGCTCGGCGCGCTTGGGGCAACGATCCTCGCAGTCGGGCCACTAATCCCGTTGAGTGAGGCAACCTTCGACCTCAACCTCGGCTTCGTCGGGCTCCCCCGCGCCTTCTTCGCTGGTCGCCTTGTGCTGCTCGGCCTGGTTGCGTTCAGCGGGGTCGTCGGCTTCTTGTCGGTTCGCACCTACGGGCTCGGCCTCGCAGGAGGCGGCTTGTCGATTGCGACGTGGTTGTGGGCGACCTCACTCGCCGATGTCGGTGATAGCCCGGTCGGTATCGCTGTCGGTAACCTCGGAACGGTCGATACGTCACCCCACGCAGTCACCACTGTTGGCCTAGCCCTTGCGCTGGTGATGCTGCTTGTTGCATCGGCGCTCGCCATCGTCGACCGACCACGTCGCTGACTAGACCTGCGCCAAAACAACGCAGGACTCCCAACTAAAGCCGGGGTTCGTCGTGCACCGAGTGGACTCTCAAGTGGCATGAGGGGCGCGAGCGTTGAGCCTATGGAACTGGTGTCGCTCTCGCCCGAAGCTGATGGTGTCCGGACCTAGTCGTTTGACAGCCATTTCGCTGACAGCGGTACGAGTACCGATTAGAGACGACTAAACCGTTCGGACTCTTCGACGAAGTCAGCGCGACTCGCCTCGGAAATTGTGGGCACGGTTGAGTCGATCGCTTCAATGAGATCGCTGTTCGTGATGGCAGCTGTCGCGTTGCCCTGGCGGACAGATCGGAACGCAGCGGCGGCCGCTCGTTGGATGGCACTCGCGATATCAGCAGGGGTCAAACCATCGGTCGGCTCAACCATCGCCTGTGGGTCAATCTCCGACCCCGGGATTGCCCCGAGCATGTCGGTGAGTAACGCAAGGCGTGCTTCAGGATCTGGTGGCCCGATAGGAATCACCAAATCGAATCGGCCGGGTCGCACAACAGCGGGATCGAGAGCTGCGATCGAGTTCGTTGCACACACTAAAAGCCGACCCGGAACCTCACGCACGCGCACCATTGCCTTCAATAGTTCATTAACAACGGCTTGCGTCTCGGGGCGCGCAGCACGCGAGCTAGCAATATCATCGACTTCATCGATGAACACCACAACGTGTTCGAGTCCAAGTAGATCGTCGAAGGCCCGGCCAAGTTCGTCGGCCATCATCGACGCTCCTTGCGCTCCGAGCTTCGAGGGTAAGAGTTCAACGAAAGGCCAGCCGAGCCGCCCAGCAACGGCTTTTGCAAACGAAGTTTTTCCGGTTCCGGGTGGACCAAACAACAAGATCGCCGATGGCGCAATCACACCAAAATGGCTTGCCAAGTCGGCCTCGATCAACGGCGCCAGCAGTCGTTGTTCAACGATGTCGCGCTGCATTGTTAGACCGGAGAAAGATTCCCATCGAGACTGATCGATCAACTCGCCATTCCAGCGTTCAAGAATTGAGAACGCCGTCGGACGAAGCGGCTCATCTTTTTCATACAGCGCCAGATTCGGCGTGACTTCGAAACCTCGATTGATGAGCGCTGCAGCACCGACCTGACCCTCGGTGAGTAACGCCACAATGCGGTGACAGCCAGCCTTCAAAAACGCTGCTTCGACACATCCAATCAATGCCGAGCCTATGCCCTTGTTTCTCCACTCCGGAGCAATAGCGATAGCAACGATGCGACCGACATCTCCTTCGGACCGACCGACGAGAACGGCAACGATCGTGTCTCCGACGCAGGCGACAACATTTGTGGTCGGCGACCTCAGATCAGCAACAACGTCGCTCAGTTCAGCATGAACAGTTTCAGCGCCTCTGACCCGCTCGATGAGCCGAATCACGTTGGGCATGTCGTTCGCCTCTGAGACCCGGACCGTCCACATCACAACTGACAGTATGACGACCACAGGGCATCAGAGACGTTGTGCTCCCGAAACAACCGACTTTGAGCGCAAAACGGCTCACCGCACGTCACATCGCGTTGCGGCGACCTCTCGGAGCGCTAGCGAACAGACCACGTCCACCTCTTCCCCGGGATACATCAACGTGATAGAAAAATCCAGTTACCAAACCCGACATTCATTGCACCAAAGGAGTAACCCATGGATTTGACCCTGAGTGAAAACCAATTCAACTTGGTTTACAACTCGTTCTCGTTCGTCATTGCCAGCATGGGAGCAGCACTGCTGTTCTTCTTGCTTGCCAGAAGCCGAGTAGCGCCCCAACACCGCATGGCCGTCA
>CAJQPY010000022.1 GCA_905480335.1 uncultured Ilumatobacter sp.
GCCGAAGGATCGGTGGTCGCCCTGCTCGGAACGAATGGCGCCGGAAAATCCACCTTACTCAAGGCCATCTCCGGTGTCGTCGAGGCCGACCAGGGAGCGATCATCTTCGACGGTCAAGACATCACCCACGCGCCACCGAACGAAATCGCCGCTCACGGCATCGTGCAAATCCCAGGTGGACACGGCGTATTCCCGGGGCTCACCGTCCAGGAAAACCTCGACGCAGCCGGGTGGCTCAATCGTGGTGACGAGGCTGCGCTGGAGACCGGGCTCGCCACGGTGCTCGAGACGTTCCCGGCCCTGGCCAGCCGCTTGGAAGAACCTGCGGCGAATCTGTCCGGTGGACAACAGCAGATGCTCGCGTTGGGGATGAGCTTTCTCCTCACACCGCGGTTGCTGATGATCGACGAGTTGTCGCTGGGTCTCGCACCGGTGATCGTCGAGCAGTTGCTGGCCATGGTCCGCAAGATTGCGGCGCGCGGCGTGACGATCATTCTCGTCGAGCAGTCGGTCAACGTGGCCCTCGAACTCGCCGACACCGCGTACTTCATGGAGCGAGGCCGAATTCGCTTCCACGGCCCGACGACTGAACTCGTCGAGCGCGACGATCTGCTCCGGTCGGTGTTCCTCGGTGACACCGCCGCGTCGCCGACCGAGCCTTCGAAACAATCGTCGAACGGCGCGGCACATCCGTCACCTCACGATGCGACAGCCAACCCCTCGATGGCGCTGTCCGTGCGCGGGCTCTCGCGCCGATTCGGCGGGCTCACCGCGGTCAACCAGGTCGACGTCGACGTGGCCGAACGCGAGATCGTCGGCTTCATCGGTCCGAACGGCGCCGGGAAGACCACGCTGTTCGACCTGATCGGTGGCACGACGCCGACCGATGCCGGCCGAATCGAACTCGCCGGCCACGACCTCAGCTCGGCCACCGCGAGCGAGCGGGCCCGCAGCGGACTCGGACGGTCATTCCAGGACGCACGCCTGTTCCCGTCCCTCACCGTCGAGGAGACGATCGCCGTCGCGCTCGAACGCTGGATCTCCTCGCGCGACCCGATCTCGGCCGCCCTTCACCTGCCCACGGCATTCGACAGCGAGGCCGACATTGGACGGCGCGTGGCCGAATTGGTCGAGCTGATGAACCTGGGGCCGTATCGCCGGAAACGGATTCGGGAGCTGTCGACCGGAAGCCGCCGCATCGTCGACCTCGCCTGCATCGTGGCGCACCGACCGACAGTCGTGCTGCTCGACGAACCATCGAGCGGCATCGCGCAGCGCGAGGTCGAAGCACTCGGCCCGGTGATCGAACGCATGCGCAGCCAGATGGGCTCTGCGCTCCTAGTCATCGAGCACGACATGAACCTTCTGTCGTCGATCGCCGATCGAGTCGTCGCGATGGATCAGGGATCCGTGATCGCCGTCGGCCGACCCGACGACGTGCTGTCCGACCAGGCCGTGGTCATGTCGTACCTTGGAACCGACCCGACCGCCATCCACCGCTCGAACACATCCACGCCCAACTGACCGCGACCACTTCTTCCCACCCGATCCCACCAACGAGGAGCGACCATGCAACCCGCATCAGCAGAAGGTTCGAACAGCGACACGGGCCGCGCACTACGCCGCTACGGACCGATCGCCGCGATCGCCGTCGTGGCGCTCGTCGTCATCGGCGTCGTGATCGCAGGTGGAGGTGACGACGCCTCCGCCCCGGTGACCTCCGACGGCACGACCGAACCCGATGCCACCGATAACGCGCCCGACGACCCGACGACGACCGACGACGACACCGCCACCACGGAAGGCGGGTCCGAGACAACACCTGACACCGAGCCGCCGAGCACCGATCCTGACGCTCCCGTCGAGAGCCCACTGCCCGAGGGTGTGATGAGCTTCAGCGTGGCTGACGAACTCGGGCTGGATGTCGACTTCGGTGAGCGATGCGACACCGAATCCGGCCGCGTCAAGGTCCAGACGTTCTTCGCTCCGGAGTGCTACGAACCGTTCACGGGCGACAACGGCGGAGCCACTGCACGCGGGGTCACCGAGGACACGATCACGATCGTGCAGTGGGTGAGCCAGGACCAGGATCCGATTCTCGAGTTCATCACCTCGGCCATCCTCAACGACGACACCAACGCCGACGACGAGGCGACGCTGCGCGGAATGATCGAGTACTACGAGACCTACTACGAGACCTACGGCCGTTCGGTCGAATTGATCGTGGTCGAAGGGTCCGGGCCCATCACCGACGCCGCCGCAGCACGAGCCGACGCGGTGAAGATCGACGAGGAACTCGACCCCTTCATGGTCTGGGGAGGGCCGACGTTGACCAACGCGTTTGCCGAGGAACTGGCCGCCCGGGGAATCCCGTGCTTCAGCTGCGGACCCGGACAGACCAAAGAGTGGTACGCCGAAAACGCCGGCCTTGCGTACACCGTCGGCAAGGGGCCGGATCAGCTCGACCTCCTCGTAGCCGAATACGTCGGCAAGCGGCTCGCCGGCGATCCGGCCATTCACGCCGGCGACGAGGCGATGCACAGCACCGAACGCGTCTTCGGTCGAATCTGGATCGAGTCGAGCGCCGACTCGATCACGGCGAACGAACGCTTCGAGGGTTACGCCGCGGACAACGGGTTCGAGATCGCAGAGTCGCAGAGCTATGCGCTCGACCCCGCCACCTTGCAGGAGTCGGCGGCCTCCGTGATCGCGCGCATGAAGGAGGCCGGCGTGACGTCGGTGATCTTCAACGGCGATCCGATCGCACCCCGCGAGTTCACCAACGAGGCAACCGCACAGAACTACTTTCCCGAGTGGATCGTCACGGGTTCGGTTCTCGTCGATACCGCGGCATTCTCGCGGACATACGACCAACAGCAGTGGGCCAACGCGTTCGGGGTGTCGAACCTCTCGGCACGCGTCGACCGCTCGATCGGCAGTTCGTATGCGATCTACGAATGGTTCCAAGGCGAACCGCCACCCGCTCCCGACAACATTCCAGTGATCACCCCTGTGCCGAACACGTTCTACGCCTTCTTGCAGGCAACCGGCCCGAACCTCACGATCGAGACGTTCAACGAAGGGGCATTCAGCGGCGAGCCGACGCGACGCGCCGTCACCGGCGTGTCGCTGTCATGGGGCACCCAGGGCATCTGGCCCGACGAGTTCGAACCCGACTACCGGGGCACCGACGACGTCACCGAGATCTGGTGGGATGCCGCTGCGACCGGGCCCGACGAGATCGACCGGGACGGCAGTGGTCTGTGGCGCTACGTCGACGGCGGTGTGCGCTACAAGCCCGGCGAGATCCCTGATGGGGCCCCGGCCGCGTTCGTCGAGGAAGGTTCGGTCACGATTTACACCGAGCCGCCGCCTGGGGAGGCGTTGCCGGAGTACGAGCCGATTCGGTGACGTGAACGGTCCGCGCTGACGAGTCAGCGTTGACCAGTTCCCGGCATCAGAGCTACTCGTGGCCGGTCCCGCAATCGGAGTTCGTTGTGCCGTCATGTCGGCCACCGGCAGGGAGAAGATCCGTACCGAGTGCACACATCCGACTATTTGTCGGAATTGAGTGACGACATCGACCGCGCTGCGTGCGGCGTCGAGCGCACTGACCTGCCTACGTTGCCGCCATGAGCGAGCTCGGTCGTCCCGACGTCTTCCCACCAGGATTCTTCTCCCGTCAGGACGACACCGACGACGCTGCGTTCTACGCGTTCGATCGATTCGTCACACATATCGATGACGGAGCGATCGCCACTGTCGGCGAGCTCTACGAGGAACTGGGGCTGACCGGTGATGTCCTCGACATCTGCTCGTCCTGGGTGTCGCACTTCCGGACCGCACCCGAGCGCCTGACGGTCACCGGGATGAACGCCGCCGAGCTCGGTGCGAATCCGATGGCCGAGGAGTGGCTCGTGCTCGATCAGAACGTGGATCCCGGGCTGCCATTCGACGACGGTCGGTTCGACGCCGTGACCTGTTGCGTCTCGGTCGACTACCTCACCCGTCCACTCGAAGTCTTCGCCGAGGTGGCGCGGGTACTTCGGCCGGGTGGCGTGTTCGCCTGCACCTTCTCCAATCGCTGCTTTCCGACGAAGGCCGTCCGCGGCTGGCTATCGACCGACGACCGGGGACGGTGTGCGATCGTCGCAACGTATTTCGACCTGACCGAGGGTTTCGGCGAGCCGACCGTGCAGCACCGCAACCTGGGAGTTCCGGGCGACCCGCTCTATGCGGTGTGGGCAGAGCGCTCGACACACCCTGGCGCTTGATGGGGATTCCGGCTCGACCGGTCAGCTTGCCTTGACCGCCGTGCCGATGATGCCGTAGCGGACGTACAGGCCCCTGGGCCCCCGATCCTCCTCGAGGATCTCAACCGTCTCGAAGGCGCTGCCGCGCAAGAGGGATCCCGTGTCCTGATCGGTTCGGCAGCCGTTGAACATCCAGCCGTGCGGGCGTCGAAGCACTCGCTGGGTCCGGTGCATCCACGTCGACTCGGGTGCTCGCACGTGTTCGGTGAAGAAGTAGCGGCCACCGGGCTTGAGCACGCGGTGCGCCTCGTTGATCACCATCGCGGGATCCTCGACACCACACAGGAGAAGCGTCCCGACGACCCCGTCCGCCTCACCATCGGCGACGTCGATCGACTCGCCCTGCAGGGTCCTGATCTCCATGTCGACCTCGTGCTCATCGGCGTGCCGACGCAATCGGTCGTGCATCACCGGGTTCGGCTCGATCGCGATGACGCGCACCCCGCGGGCGTAGTAGCGCATGTTGACGCCGGTCCCGGGTCCGAGTTCGACAACCGTTCCCGACATCGAGCCGATCTCGGCCGTCTTGCGCGCGCCTTGCGTCTCATGGTTCGACTCGGCGGATGCATCGAGCAGCCGTGCCTCGAAGCGACTCCGCAACTTCTGCTTCTCGAGATCGACCACCCCGTCGACCGTACCCCTGCCGGCGGTGCGGATCGGACCGACGGCGCCGACGCGACGTTCACGCCACCACCGACAACAACCGACCTCGGCGCGCGTCCCCAGCGTTGGATCGGGTACACATACGACCATGACCGAAGAGTCAGACAACCCATCGGCATTCGCTCCCCCTGATCCGTCACTGCGCGTCGGGATGGACGACCATGACCGCGTGGTGTCCGACCCCGGGGCACCGGTCATCATCGGTGTCTCGTTCGACAGCGCGATCAAGGCTCAGGAATACCTACTCGCCATGTCACGCCTCCGCCAGGAAGGCGTGCTGCAGCTCAAGGACGCGGTCACCGTCACCAAGCAGGACGGCGGCAAGGTCGCTGTGACGGAGACCATCGACCCGACGCCGGGGCGCGCGGCGATCAGTGGCGGGATGTGGCTCGGACTGTTGGGTCTCTTCGTCGGTGGCCCGGTCGGTTGGATCGCAGGCATCGGAATCGGTGCCGGTGCCGGTGCGGTCGCCGCCAAGGTTGTCGACCTCGGGATCCCCGACGAGTGGGTCGACTGGTTCAAGGATGCGGTCGAGCCGGGCACGTCGACCGTGGTCGTGCTGGCCGACCACGTCCAGGTCCACGCGCTCGCCGAGGAGGCCCGTCGCTTCCGCGGAGCCGAGCTGCTGTACAGCTCGATGTCACCGTCGGCGATGGACCAGCTCGACGCGGCATTCGACGGCACCGACTGACAACCCGATACCTTGGGCGGTGCCACGCTCACACCATTGCGGTCCCTTCCTCCCGGCGTTTGCGTGACCAGATGCGACACTCGGCGTCGGGTTCGGTCACACAAAGCTCGGTTGGTCGACCCGGATTGGGGCCACGTGAGTTGATAACGGTCAGAAGGCGACGACGGCGGTGCGGTCGAGAGTCGCAAGGTCGTTGGCCTGGAGCCCGGCCGGCGACATCGTCCACAGCTGATCGCCGATGACCAGTGTGCGCTGGATCCGCTCGTTGTAACCGTCGAAGCCACCGTCAAGCCAGCACCATTCGATGCGGTCGACACCGGTGAGGTCGATGGAAAGACCGTCCTGGTCGCCCGTCCAGAACCACTCGTCGAGCTCGCCGACAGGGATGATTTCGCAGGAGTGACCGGTTGCCCCGCCCTCGTCTTCGGCTCCGCAGAGCTGGAACTGCGCGCCCGGCTCCTGGAGCATCCAGAACAACTCACCGTCGTTCTCGTCGAGTCCATCCACGTCGTCGCTGGTGAGCACTCGGCAGTCGGTCATGCCGGTCGGCTCCTCCGCCTCGTCGCGCTGGCGGATCCGGCCCTGCTCGGAGATGCCGTTCTCGGTCACGTTGAGCACAACGGCCCCGGCGAACTGCTCCGACCACGACACGAGGGGGAGCACGGCCGTGGAGGTCGGGGCCCACCAGAGGAACGCACGGTGATCGAACTCGGCGTCGCTCGAGGCGCCAGGCATCGTCCACACGTCGACTTCACGCGGGTCGCCCGGATCACTCACATCGAACAACGACACCTTCGAGCCGGTCTGGCGGCCCTGGTCGGTTGCATCCTGGCCCACGCCGAGCACCAGCGTGTCGCTGATCGGGTGGAGGTAGTTCGACACACCAGGGATCTTCAGTTCGCCGCGGACGACCATGTCGGTCGGTGCCGACAGGTCGACGACATAGAACGGATCGGTCTGGCGGAAAGTGACGACGTAGGCCGTGTCGTCGACGTAGCGGACCGAGAAGATACGCTCGCCCTTGCCGAGACCGCCGACCTGGCCGATCTGCTCGAGCACCTTGCCGTTGGGCTGCATTGCCACGATCTGGCTCTCGGACTGCCGGCCGGACCACGGAGTACCGGTCGTGGTCGCCACGAAGAACGTGCCGTCTCGGTCGTGCATCGAGAACTGGTTGAGCAGGTGTCCGTCGACGGTGCCCGAGGCTTCGTAGACGGCGGCTTCATCGGCGGGGAGCGCGAAGCGGTGAATACCGGTCTGGTAGTTCTCCTCCCAGACACCACGCTGCTGCTCGTTCAGCGTCGGCTGGATCCACTCGTTGGTCGAGATGTACATCCGGTCCTGCGAGGCATACAACGTGTCGCCGGTCGCCATGACCGACGTCGTCGCAGCCGGGGCGCTCAGCGACTCGTCCATCGGCAGCGTGACCACGGAGAGCATGTCGAACCCGGCGAACTCTGCGGGCGCATGGACCGCCGCGCAGTCGACGAGGGAACCGTCGGACTGAGACCCGTCGGCCGATGTGAGCGAGAAGCCCGGCACCCAGTCGTCGACCGTCGTGTTGCGGACGAGTTCGCGGTTGGCCTCGGCGGCCGACTCCTCGGCGTTTGGCGACGAGGGGAAGAGGAACCCGAGCTGGGTCGGCGGCGTCGTGACGGCGATGCGTGCGGTGTCGCCGATGGATCGGGCACTGATGTAGTTGCCGTCGAGGATGAGCGACCCAGTGATGCGCAAGTCGTCAGGATTCGACAGGTCGACTTCGACGACCGTGGTGGTCGGGCCGGATCCGCTGCCGGGTCCCGGAAAAGGCTCCGTCGGAATCAGCTCCTCGAACACGACATCATCGACCGGGAACGGGACGGGGAATCCGCTTCCGCCACGAGTGATGACGAATGCACGATCACCCGAGACGAGAATCTCCTGGCCGGAGAAGGAACCGTTCGGCCCGCCGGCATCGGTGATCGAGACCGACCCACGCTTCGTCCCGGCGCCGCCGCCATCATCGATGTCGACGTAGTGCAGGACGCCGTCCTCGCTCAGCGCGAGGATGCGGGTGCCATCGGTCTTCACGATGTCGGGTTCGTCGACACCTTCGACCTGGACGTTCGTGATCGAGAAGTCGGTCGCGGATTCGTCACCGTTGTTACCTCCTGCCACCTCCACCGGGACGGCACCGTCGGAAGCACCGCGGTCGGAACCGCTCGCTCCGCCCTCCTCGCTCGCGTCGGCCGCAGCAATGTCACTCTCCATGACCATCACGTCATCCATGCCGAGCCAGTACTGCTGGTCGTCGAAACCGTACGCTCCGACACGCTCAGCGCCCTCCGTGTGGACGTAGTCGAGGAAAGCATCGCATTCGTCGAACTGGCGGAGCGCCACCTTCGCAAGGCGCTGAGGGTCGTCGACGCGGGTCGGGTTGCCACCCGTGTCGTCGGTTCCCGTCGCATTGTCGGTTCCCCTCGGGTCGTCCGTGTCCTCGGTTTCGTCGTCGGCACCACCGGCACCGTCGGATGTGTCGGCACTGCAGGCGCTCACCGCCAGGAGCGCTGCAGAAAGGACCGTGGGGATCAGTGTCGTGCGCCTCATGGTGGTGTGACGTCGGTATTGCGGGACCGGTTCCCGCCTTGACCAAGTCTTCACGCAACCGTCGGACGTCGGCGCTGGCACCTGAGTGCGGTGGACAGGTACAGGTGGGTGCACACCGAGCCCACATTGACCAGCGCGCAGGACCCTGTGCGAAGCTCGCGCCATGGGATACGAGTGTTTCGACGTCGAGGTCGCCGACAAGGTGGCCCACCTCAAGATGATCCGGCCGGACAAGGCCAACTCGATGGTGCCGTCTTTCTGGCGGGACCTTCCGGCAATCGTCGACGAGTGGTCGGCATCGGGTTCGGTGCGGGCGATGGTGCTCTCCGCCGAGGGTCGTCACTTCTGTTCGGGTATGGACCTGTCGGTGTTCGCAGCGGGCGACAACGGCCTCGGCACCTCGTCGACGTCAGGCCACCGCAGCAGGCGCAACGAGCGGTTCCGGTCGACTGCGCTCCAACTCCAGAAGTCGTTCTCGGCGCTCGAAGCGGCTCGGATGCCCGTCCTCTGCGCCATTCAGGGCGCGTGCGTCGGCGGTGCCATCGACATGGTCACCGCGGCCGACATGCGCTACGCCACGCAGGACGCGTTCTTCTCGATCGCCGAGATCAACATCGGCATGACCGCGGACGTCGGCACCCTCCAGAGGATGCCGAAGCTCGTGGCCGAAGGGATCGTGCGCGAACTGGCCTACACGGGCCGGAAGTGGTCATCGGCCGAGGCCCACGCCGCCGGCTTCGTCAATGCCGTGTACACCGATCACGCAGCGATGCTCGAGGGTGTCATGGACACCGCCGCAATGATCGCGTCGAAGAGCCCGATGGCCGTGTGGGGCACGAAGCAGACGATGCACTACACGCGGGACCACTCGGTCGCCGACGGGCTCGAGTACATCGCCAACTGGAACGCTGCGATGTTCGACACCGACGACATGCGCGAGGCCGCCACCGCCCAGATGGAGGCCCGCGAGGCCGACTATCCCGACCTGTATCCGCTCAGCCCCGGACTCTGACGGTCGATCCGACCGCAGCACCTACGGGCGGTCCCAGGTCTCGGAGATCCTGGCCAGCGCCTTGTCGGAGCTGACGGTGAACTCGACGTTGCCGCACGAGATGCAGACCGTGCTGTCCATCGCGACGGTCGACGTCTTCCCCTTGCCCAATGGGAGCTTGTTCATGCCGTAGGTGCCGCCATTCTCTCGCTTCGTCCGCAAGTCCTCGCTGCCACACTTCGCACACTTCACCACGTGATACCCCGTTTCCATCCTGGTCGTTCCGGGAGCGGACGATAGCGAGGCTCAATCGGGGGCGCTCAACTGTTGGACACGCTGATCCGAGTCCGACCCACCTGGTCCGACTCGGATGACACGATGCTGCACGACGAGACTCTGCAGATGCACGAACTCGTGATCAGAGGTGGAACGGTCGTCGACGGAACGGGTGCCGCTCCACGGGTGGCCGACATCGCGATCGACGACGGGGTGATCACTGCGATCGGTGACGTCGCCGACGGCGGGACGACCGAGATCGACGCCAGCGGCGCGCTCGTGACCCCGGGATGGGTCGACGTCCACACGCACTACGACGGCCAGGTGTCATGGGACCCCGAGCTCGCACCGTCGAGCCACCACGGGGTCACCACCGTCATCATGGGCAACTGTGGGGTCGGGTTCGCTCCAGTCAAGCCGGGCAGCGAGGGGTTCCTCATCGAACTCATGGAGGGTGTCGAGGACATCCCGGGCACCGCTCTCCACGAGGGCATCGACTGGACCTGGGAGACCTACGGCGAGTATCTCGATGCGTTGGAGGCCATGCCGCGTACCATCGACGTCGGCGGCCAACTCCCCCACGCTGCGGTGCGCGCCTACGTCCTCGGTGATCGTGCCCACGAATACGACGTGACGCCCGACGAGATCGACGAGATGGCGCAGATCACACGCGACGCACTCGACGCTGGCGCGTTCGGCTTCTCAACGTCGCGCACTTTCCTACACACGTCGAAGCACGGGCTGGTGCCCGGTACTCACTCGACTCCTGACGAAGTCATTGCAATCGCCGAAGCCGTACGGGACTCCGGCCACGGACTATTCCAGTACGTATCCGACGATCTCGGCCAGGGTGGCGACGAGGACTGGCTCGACTCACTGAAGGAAATGGGCTGCCCAACCACCTACACCCTCGCCCAGACGCCACGCATGCCCGACGCGTTCCGTACCGCGTTGACGGCCGCATCCAAGACCACAGCAGCCAAGGCGCCACTCATCCCCCAGGTCGCGATCCGTCCGACCGGAATGCTGTTTGGTCTCCAAAGTTCATTCCACCCATTCATTGCACATCCAAGTTTCCGCGAGCACTGGAACGACTCACTAGAGGAGAAGGTGGCGCTGCTGCGCGACCCAGTATTCGTCGAAAAGTTGGTCTCTGAACAACCAGTAACCAAGAACCCATTCGTAACCCACATGGCCACGGCTTGGCACCAGATGTACAGGCTGGGTGATCCGGTCGACTACGAGCCAACCGCCGAGTCAAGCGCAGCGGGCATTGCTGAGCGGAACGGCTGTCGGCCCGAAGAGATCGTCATCGGGTGGCTACTCGAAAACGACGGACAGAGTTTTATGTTCTCGCCACTCGGTAACTATCACGGCAATGACCACGAGGCGATTCGCGAAATGCTCGAACACCCGGCGACCATTCCCGGCGCCGGTGATGGCGGTGCGCACTGCGGACTCATCTGTGACGCAAGCTTCCCTACCTACATGCTCACTCATTGGACTCGGGACCGGACACGCGGCCCGAAGATCCCGATCGAGCGTGCCGTTCAGCTCCAAACCTCAGCTACCGCTGATGCGTACGGAATGTCGGATCGAGGTCGCCTCGAGCCCGGCAAGGTCGCCGACGTCAACATCATTGACCATGAGCACCTGCATCTACACCCGCCACACATGGTCTGTGACCTCCCGGCCGGAGGACGACGCCTACTCCAGAACGTCGACGGCTATCTCCATACAATCAAATCAGGTGTTGTCACTTTCACGGACGGCGTCGCCACCGGAGCGCGGCCCGGGAAAGTCCTCCGTTCCGGCCGCTAAAGCCAGGATCAAGGTCTTGGTCGACGACTTCTCGGACAACTCCGAACCGACGGCACCGGGCACGGTGATCACGAAGTCTCAATCTGAGAGTACCTATTTTTCCGACTGAGGGCACCGTCCCTACATTTGGGGACATTCCTCATCCCAGCAGGGTCGCTCCCCGGGAAAACATCGATCAATCGTTCTCAATCACCTGCGCCTGCCTGGGATTTGATTTGCTCGGCGATTTATTCAGCCAGCGGCTCCGACACAGAGCACTACGGACGCCGACATTCGACGCAGCTGACATCATCGGGAACGCCGCCCGCAACGAGCGTCGCAAGGAAGTCAACGAGCCGGACGCCTTCAACTTCCATCTCATAGAGCCCATCGCCGGCGATAATCGTGTGATCGGTCCCCGGCGCAACGTACGAGGCGATCGGCACGCCCTCCGCCTCAATGTTGAACTCAGTCTCATTGATGAACCCCAACAGATCGTCGGCCGGGATCCCGGCGAGCGCTGCGAAGCTGGACTGCACGCTGTCGTAGGCGTAGTCGAACCGAGCGAATGTGATCTCCGGTGCATGCTTTCCGGCTTGCACGTACAGACCGGGCAGACTCCACTCTTCGGCGGTGATGCCCTCGTTAACCGGCCAATCAGGGATGTTATTCGTCGTCCCCCAGAGGTTGCCGATGAGACCGTTGATCGGGCCAGCATCGGGATATGCAGCCGAACTGTCACCGAAGGTGATGATCTTGGTGCCGGGCAACCGGTCCGCCGCCAGACCGGCAAAAAGCGGCGTCGGGATCGATCCGGCACTTGCACCGGTCACCACGAGTTGTTCGACATCGGGATAGTTGGCCAGCACGGTGTCAAGTCCCTTGGTGGCGTTTGGAAAGCCTTTGTGCTCAACCGTAAGCGTGTCGCTGTAGACCTGTGTGTTGTCGCCGAGGAAGACATCACCTGAGCAATACGGCACGTACACAAAAGAGTGGTCGGCAAGCGGGTTCTCGGGGTTGGTTTGGTCGAAGATGCCGCCACGGCCACCGGGCGACACACCGAGATTGAGGCTTGGGACGTACGTGCCGTCGGTGAACGAACATGACTCGGCGCTAAAACAAGCCCCTCCGCCCTCAAAGTAGAGCACGACCTTGGTCGGATCGGCTGGACGCTCCCAGAACTCAAAAGGGCTTCCATCGGCGCACACACAGCCGTCAGCATCAACCGACATCCACTTCTTGGTCTCCGGCTCAGCAGCATCCATCGCCTCCGGCTCAATCTCGACCGGATCGGCTGCAGACGGTTCGGCAATGTCTGTCGTCGCCACGATGGAAGCGTCGCCGTTCGAGCCACTGCACGCCGCCACCGTCACGACAATCGTCGCCATCAGCACACTCAAACCACGATTCACTTTTGCATCATCGCTCGGCATGCAGCGGTTGCGCTAGGCGGCCGCTGAATTGATCTCGAAATCTGTGGCAGCTCGTGGACCACAATCGAAAGCACAACGATGACGAAGGGGAATCATTCCAATCCGGCGTCTCGAAAGCGCACTCGTAGAACTCGGTGACCTGCCGGTCGTCCTTCACGGGTCGACGCCCTCTCGGAGCGCGCAACCTTGTTCGACGGCGCCCCATCAAGCGGATACCACGATCGCTCAGTCGGGGCGACGCATCTCGTAAAGCTCGCCACCACGAGAATAGAGATTCCCGACATGGCGGCCGATCGGATCAAGGCTGGCCTGGTCGACGCGGGTGCCATTAAGGATCCGCTCGTTGACGTTGAACGCTACAACTTGACCGAATACGACACTGCTGCCCATTGGCGCGCCCCCGATATCGACGATCTGCAGCAGTCGACACTCGAAACTCGCGGGGGCCTCGGCGACAATCGGCGCATCGATAGCCTCCGACTCACGCACCGTCAGACCGGCCACCTCAAACTCGTCGACATCGTCGGGATAGGTCCCTGAGGTGGTGTTCATCGACGGACCGAGTCCATAGTCGACAATATTGACCGTGAAGACCTCGGTGGCGCGCACGTTGGCCAGCGTGTCCTTGCGGGCGTGCGGTTGACCCGTCGGAGCGAACATCACCGTGGGCGGCGACGCAGCGACCCCGTTAAAGAACGAGTAAGGCGCGAGGTTGTTAATTCCGTCAATTGACCGGGTTCCGATCCATCCAATCGGTCGAGGGACAATCAAACCCGACATCAGCTTGTAGGCGTCAACGGCCTCGATCTCATCGGTGACGAATCGCCGCATCTTCGCACCATATGAGGCGATCGGCCGAAATGAGACTTCAGAGCGAACGTCATGTAGACGAGGCGACCGATTCGGGTTCGCTCCCGTTCTCAAGAGCGACGAATCAGTTGGTCACTCGAGGTAAACATTTTACGAGAGATACCGAGGCTCATGACCGCCGTCGTGGTGGCAACGCTGCCCAACACGAGGTACATCACCGAGATCTGCACTCGGACTGCGTCGGCCGGGTCAACGCCTGCGAGGATCAATCCAACCATTGCACCGGGCAGCGCAATGATTCCTACGGCCTTCGTCGATTCGATCTGCGGGATCAACGCGGTGCGCAATGAGTTGCGCAAAACCGGCTGAAACGCATCGACTGCAGACAGCCCGAGTGCCAAGCGACCTTCAATCTCCGTGCGCCGTTCCCGGCCAGCATCGAAGATCCGCCGCGACAGCAGGACGGTTGCCGACAGCGAGTTACCTACAACGATGCCCGCTAGCGGGACGATAGTGCGGCCTTCGAACTCGTACACCTGAAATCCAAACAGCACCCCGAGGGTGACGATCATCGACGCCGAGTACGCAATCAGGGCCAGCAGGAACACCGACGGAACCTCGGGCGCCCGTCGCCACGTCGTGTATGAAGCGAACAGCTGCATGACCGCAAGCCAGATTAAGGAGTAGACGAGCGAGTTCTCGTTGTCGATGACCAACTGCAGGGCGAAACCAACGATCAACAACTGCACGAGCGCCCGAAGAGCCGCCCACAAAAGTTGCCCCTCCAGGCCAAGGTGACGCCACATCGAGATCGCCACGCCGACGGCGATGAGGATGCTCGATGCCGCCAGGCCTGTCAGACCGATATCTGCGGCATTCACTCCGACTCCTCGTCGAGGGTTGCACCGACAAGTTCGCGGACACGGGCGTCGCCATGTCGGTTGAGCTCGGCGAGATGGCCGAACGCTGCGATATCGCCTTCGATAAGCACGACTGCATGATCGGCGAGACGGCGGAGCTGAGCGGTGTCGTGGGTGATCCACACCAGCGGGACCCCAGAGTCGGCGAGGCCCCGCGCAAGGTCCTCGATCGTACGACGTGCTGCCGTGTCGAGTGCGGCCGTCGGCTCGTCGGCTAGTAGAACCCGAGGTTCGGTCAGCAGCGCGCGGGCGATGCTCATCCGCTGCGCCTCTCCTCCGCTGAGCTGGTCAGCTGGCCGCTCGAGCAATTCGCTGGGCATCCCGACGCGATCGAGTACGTGGTTTGCACGGTCGAGGTCAATACCGGGCAGCGCAACTTCGAAGTTGTCGAGCACCGTGCCCGGAAAGATCGGCGCGCTCTGAAAAATCATCGCCACGTTGCGCCGCAACTCACGCGGGTCCCACTCGGTAATGTCACGACCATCCCACCTGATCGACCCTGAAACCGGATCGTCGAGCCGGTTCAGTAGTCGCAACAGCGTCGACTTCCCAGATCCCGACGGACCAGCGACCGCCAGGATCCCTTCACAAGGAACCTCGAGTGAGATCCCCCTGAGAATCGGCGCGTCGGGGGGTCCGGCGACCACACCACTCAGCTCGAACGTCGCGGACGTAGTCACAGGCGCAACGTACCCGTCACCGGTTGCTTCAAGCGTGCGGAAGGTTGACTCAACAGCAACATGCGAATGGCAATGACCGTGAAGGACGCCCGTCTGATGCGTGACACGGCGAAGCCACGAGCCGCCGCACCACGCCCGTATTACCGAGGGGCACAATCCCGGTCGGCGGAGGCCTCCGGGAGATCAGTCGGTGCATGGGCAGACCGATCGGGAATGGTTGTCAGGCGCGAGTGCGGCGCTCTGCCCAGTGGGATGTGGAACCCACGCGTTGGAAGCGCTCCGGCCGGTCGTCAGGACCGAGGAAGTCGGTCGCAAGCCACAACCGCTTCAGCCAGCGGACCCGGCCGACGTCGACGTCATCGACGTACCCGCGGCGGCCGTGAAGCACGTGATAATTATTCACGAATTGCATCTCGCCAGGCTGCAACAGCATTTCAACGCGGTTTTCGGGTGCGTTGATCAGCGCGTCGTAGGCATCCATCGCTGTCCGCTGCCGCTCGGTGAGGCGGGGTGCGTCCGGGTGACGCTGGGAAGCCTCAATAAACGGACGGATATACCGGATGAACAGCCGTTCACAGTCCGACCCGACATGTCGAGTGAAGGTCGGCACGAAGTAGAACGGGGTCGCGCCGCGCCGGTGTTCGCCGCGGAAGTCGTAGGGAAGGGACCCGTACAACTCGGTCGCCAGCTCGGGTTCGGTGCGCGCCAGCTCGTTATGTGCGAACAACGCGTTAGTCACAAGGCTTTCGCCGCCGCTCGACCCCGCATCGAGACACATCAGTCCGACCAGGTCAGACCCGTCACTGTGGAACGTAAGGGGAGACCCACCGATTTCGTTGCCGCGGGCAGTCGGGTCACCGGGCCGCTTGCCCTCATCCCGCACATTGCCTAGCAGATGGCCTTTGGCATTCTGCGGCCAAGGTTCGCCGAGATGCATTCCGATGCCCCAATAGATCCGC
The DNA here is from genome assembly GCA_905480335.1 of uncultured Ilumatobacter sp. GTDB lineage: Bacteria > Actinomycetota > Acidimicrobiia > Acidimicrobiales > Ilumatobacteraceae > Ilumatobacter_A. Next base: position 16,123 of record CAJQPY010000022.1, read on the forward strand.
GAGGCGTTGTCGGGTCCGAGCCGCTCGACATCGATGGTGCCGATGCGTCCGAAGCCACGCCCATCGATCAGTTCACGGACAAACTCGCGAAGGAGCGGCCCGAGGGTTGGAAGCGGAAAGTCGTCAGCGGTGATATCAAGAATTTCGTCACTGACCACATGCGAGTGAGCCAGAGCCGCGTCGAGTTCGTCCAGGTGGGCGGCAGCGAGTCGCAGTGTCCAACTGGTGGGATCCGCAACGTCGGCTGCTCTCCACTCGGCGTGGGTTTCGAGCGGAGTAACGCGCTTGACCGACCTCCGGCCGAGATCAGCGCTCACAGGGTCGTCACCTGAGTCTGACGCGCAGAGTGCGATACACCGGGCGCCTCCTGTGCGCCACGGATCAGCCGGCCGGGCAAGTCCTCGGTCGCCTCGCCGTCTTGATAGGTCTCGCGCCCGGCGACCACGGTGTGCGCCCATCCATCGGCCCGCTGCAACAGCCGACGACCTCCTGCAGGCAAGTCATGTACGATCTCCGGCTTATACAGCCGCAGATTATCGAAATCAACGACATTGAGATCAGCCCGATACCCGGGGCCAATCACGCCTCGATCGAGCAGGCCAACTGTTCGGGCCGTGCCTTGACAGTGCCGATGAACGAGTTGCTCGAGGGCGATCGTGCCGCGACGGCGGTCACGTCCCCAGTAATGCAGCAGCGTAGTCGGGAAGCTGCCGTCACAGATCGTGCCGACGTGAGCGCCGCCGTCGCCGAGCCCTGGAACCGTATGGGGATGAGTGAGCATCTCATGGCAGGCATCGAGATTGCCGTCGACGTAGTTAAGAAACGGAAGGTACAACATTCCACGACCATCCCCGGCGAGCATCACATCTAGGGCGGCCTCCTCCGGGGTGATCTGTTGGCGCTCGGCGCGAGCTGCGATCGAGTCCCGGAGGTCGGGTTCGTAGTCAGGTTGATCAGCCATCTCAAAAAGAAGCTCGAACTTATTAATCAGCGAACCACCAAGCTTGTCGCGTTCGCGTTCCGACGCCTGTGAGCGGTGCTCGGTGAGCAAGCGTTCACGGAACGCCGGGTCGCGGAGCGTTCGCACCTTCTCGCCCACCGATAGGTGGGCAATGTCGCGGTACACCCTGTTGGTGAGGAACGGGTTCAAGGTCAGATCAAGACCGAGGATCAGCCCGACCGCGCGAGCGGCAACCTGGCCGGTCATCTCGAGTCCATCGGCGTTTGCCGCCGAAATTCGATCGAGAATCTCACGGTACGCGCCGGGGACCATCGGATTGCGAGCTACCGAAATCGACATCGGACGCCCTGACCTTTCGACCATGGCTCGAAGCGTCGAAAATTCGTCGTCGACGTCGAGGAAGTCGGAGACGACTTGCAGTACGCCGGTACCCAGCGCGCCGATGCCCTCGGCGATCCCAATTAGCTCGTCAGGCGCTGCGGTGAGGGTCGGGGTGTACGCGCCGCTTGAGGTCTTGTGGTTTCGGGTGCGACTGGTGGTGAAGCCGAGCGCTCCCGCCTTGATGCCCTCGCGGGCGAGCTCGGCCATAGCCGCTATGTCATCGGCGGTGGCATCCTCGTGATTCGCTCCGCGTTCCCCCATCACGTGGAGCCGCAGCGCACCGTGCGGCACCTGTGCAGCGATGTCGATGTCGTGCGGCCGAGTGTCGATCGCATTGAGAAACTCGCTGAACGAGTTCCAGTTCCATGCCAGCCCCTCGTGAAGTGCTGCACCGGGGATGTCCTCGACGCCTTCCATCAACTCAATGAGCCGATCGTGGTCGACGTCGTGCACGGGCGCAAAACCGACTCCGCAGTTGCCCATCACGACGGTTGTGACGCCGTGCCATGACGACGGCTGCAGCCGCTCCTCCCATGTGGCCTGCCCGTCGTAGTGAGCATGAATGTCGACGATGCCGGGAATTACCAGCGCCCCATCGGCATCGATCTCACGATGCCCGCGGCCCGATATCTTGCCGCGCTCGACGATCAGACCGTTGCGCACTGCAACATCGCCTGATTCCCCGGGCGTTCCGGTCCCGTCAATCACCTTGCCACCACGGACCACCAGATCGAACTCAGCCATGACCCATGATTCCATGAATAGCGGCTGTCACTGGATGCGGAGCCGCCCCACGAATCGGACCAAGTCGCTCCCGATCGGCCAGACTCGACAGATGGACGATCTGAGTGGCAAGACCGCAGTCATCACGGGTGGAGCGAGCGGAATCGGTTTGGCGATGGCGCATCGGTTCGGTGCCGCCGGAATGAACGTGGTGCTCGGCGATGTCGAGGAGGGGCCGCTTGACGAGGCCGTCGCCGGGCTCAGGGTCGCGTGTGTCGAAGTCGCCGGAATGAAGTGCGATGTAACGGACGCAGATGAAGTACGCGCACTCAATCGGTTCACTCAAGAACAGTTCGGCAACGTGCACGTACTGTGCAACAACGCTGGTGTCGGGAGCGGTGGCCTGATCGCCGAGCCCGATGACCTCGACATGTGGAGGTGGGTGATTGACGTCAACCTGTGGGGAGTGATCTACGGCTGCAAGGTCTTCCTGCCGGCGATGATTGAGCACGGCGAAGGTGCCCACATTGTGAACACTGCGTCGATGGCCGGTCATGCGTCCGCCCCACTGATGGGTCCGTACAACGTGTCGAAGTACGGCGTGGTGGCATTGTCGGAGACACTGTCGAAGGAGATGCTGATGACCAAGTCAGGCGTCGGGGTGTCGGTGCTATGTCCGGCCTTCGTGCAGACGGCCATCGGATCAAGCCGACGCAACATGCCCAACGCACTCAAAGTCAACCAATCTCCTTCTGCAGCGGGTGAAACGCAGTCGGCGATCGATCGCATGATTGCCTCGGGAATCCCGGCGGCAGATGTCGCCGACGCCGTTCACGATGCAGTCGTCGGCGACATGTTCTGGATCATCACTCACGATGAGTCGAAGCCGACGATCACCGAGCGCGCACGCCAGATCGTTGAGGGGGTTAACCCGACCCCCACCGGATTCGTCTAGGTATCCGACCGCATCATTGGGACCACTCATCACAGACCTTGAGTTGGGCTCACCGATCGAACCCCAACAACGATCCGGGCCACAGTTACCGGGGGTGCGGCAGCCGCGAGCGGCACCGCCGTTCGGCGAACGCCGCTAGCCTCCGTCGACGTGATCGCTATGGCATTTCGTAACCTTTCCGCGATTCGCATCGCCGACTAGGGCGTTCTTCCGCCCGTTTAAGGCCCGCCAACTCAGCAGATGCTCGGCTCGAGAGAAGAGGACCTAGGTTCCTGAACAATGAACGCAGTATCAATCAGAGCGCGCTGCGCCTTGAGCGCCCGGTTTACGTCCCCCACGATCACCGATTCTGCCCTTCTAGCATGTCTGCCATACGCCACGTTGGCGCACGTCGTTAGATGTTGCGTGGACTCTGTCGTATCCGTCATCGACTTCGCTATTAAAGATCATCCCGGGCGCAGCACTCAGTGCCACTCAAGTTCGACCGGCCGACCGGGATGGCGCCCATTCAGGCTTCCCGCGGGCTCGGCGATCTAGATTCAGAGTTGAAATGAAGTTCCCAATCCTGCGGCCGAGGTCGCTTATCAACCGCAAATCGATCAAAGACGATGCGATGGCGGGGATGGTGCTTGGTGTCGAAAGTGTGCCCGACGGCCTGGCCAGCGGCCTGCTCGCAGGCGTCAACCCTGTCGCCGGCCTCTACAGTTATATATTTGGACTTGCCGGCGGCGCGCTCTTTACCAGCACCGCATTCATGGCGATCCAAGGCACCGGTGCGATGGCGATCATCGTTGCCGATGTCGACCTTGCGTCACGTGATGATCCGAGTCGGGCATTGTTCACCCTGTCGGTACTCACCGGCGTCGTGATGGTCCTTGCCGGCCTGCTTCGCCTCGGTTCGGTGCTGCGCTTCGTATCGGACTCCGTGATGACCGGGTTCATCACGGCGGTGGGCATCAATATCGTGCTGGGTCAACTTGACGACTTCACCGGCTACGACGCAGAAGGTGGGGGCCGCATCGCCCGAGCGTTTGACCTGGCCTTCCACTTAACGAAGATAGAACTTCCAACTGTCACCGTCGGCATCGTGACTGTTGCATTGATCGTGATCCTCCAGCGGACAAAACTTGGTCCGCTCGGTCTCGTGGTTGCGGTGTTCGCCGGATCGGCTACGGCGGGGATCTTCGACTTTTTCGACTACGACGTCGCTCGCGTACGAGATATCGTTGACGTCCCCAGATCGTTGCCGTTGATCACTATGCCGGTGTTTCGCGACATGCCGTCACTGATCGTCCCGGCGTTCTCGCTTGCGTTCGTCGGTCTGGTCCAGGGTGCCGGCGTGTCGGCCGGATTCCCGAACGAGGACGGTTCGCCGCAGAACGAATCACAAGATTTCGTAGGGCAGGGAGCCGGTAACGTCGTTGCTGGACTCTTTCAGGGAATGCCGGTTGGCGGGTCGATGTCTGCCAGCTCGTTGGTGGCCTCAGCTGGCGCTAAGACCCGCACTGCGGCTTTTTTTGCCGCAGGAATTATGGCTGTCGTGATCCTGCTGTTCGGTGGGGTAATCGAGCTCGTCGCAATGCCATCACTTGCCGGTCTGCTAATCGTCGTTGGTGTCGGGACGATCCGGCCGACTCGGATCAAGTCGGTGGCCAAGACGGGAGCAGTGCCTTTGACGGTCATGGCGATCACGCTGGTGCTGACGATGGTGATCCCGTTGCAGTACGCCGTTCTCGTCGGTGTAGGAACCTCGATTCTTCTTTTTGTCCTCAGCCAGTCGACACGTCTGGTTACCCGCCGTCTGATGTTCCATGACGACAGCCGAGTTCAGGAAGTGGATCCTCCGGCAACGGTTCCACCCAACGAGGTCATCGTGCTTCAGCCGTACGGTGCGCTCTTCTTCGCAACTGCGTCGACACTGTTGGAGCAGATCCCCTCGGTGACGGCTGAATCGACGAACTCGGTAGTGATCCTTCGTGTCCGGGGTGCCGACGATGCTGGTGCAACACTCATCGATGTAATCAAGGGGTACGCCGCTGAGCTGCACGGGGTCAACAGCAAGTTGATGATTGTGACCGCTAATCGCAACGTGATCCGCCAACTTCGAGTGGCCGGAGCGACCGAAGTGATCGGCCCGGACAACATTTATCGCAGTACCTCATTCATCGGAGAGAGCTCCCGGCAAGCGCACGCAGATGCGGTGGCGTGGGTCGCAGAGCGCTTGTCGACCGATGCGGCCCCCGTTCATCCGATACTCGATGACGACCCAGAAAGTCAGGAAAGCTGATCGCCGACACGCCTGCGGCGCCTACATCCTGACAACACATTATCCGGCCAAGATCGCTTCTGACCTGAGCAGGACGACAACGAATCGGACTGACTCGGTCCAGTTCACAACACCCAAACGACATCCGTCATTTTGACGCCGACTTTCGCATCTCAACCACGACGAACCATTGCCAGGAATCAGCGCTGATATCTCGGCAATGATCGGTTCGGTAATCCTCATCAACATGATCGCCGCAATTAAAACGACGATCAGCTCACCAATACTGCCGATGGTCCTTGCATAGATGATGGGCGCCGGCCCCTATCCGATAGCGCCGACACCACGGCCCAAATTTGGAACGAGAATCACTGTGATGTTCATCATTGCCGGCGAGATCGTGACAGTCGCCAGCACGATGTTGCTCGCCGCTTGCCCGGCCTTTGACGGAACTACGAGTCCGATCAGACGCCGGAAAAACTATTGTCGCCAACAAGATCTGTTCAATTAAATTACGCAGCGCCGACCGAACTTCGGTCAGTGCTCACACCAATCACCAGGATGAACGAATGCGGTCCCCCCCACGGCCTTGTGAGCGGCGGAGATGCAGCGGTCAGATCCGTTAGCGGTCTGATCCTCGATGCACTCATCGCGTTGTGTTCAGCGGGCTTACACGAAAATCGCACATCGGAGCGATTCGATAAGTCCCTGCGAGATTTCACGGCAAGACCGACTTATTCGACTCGACTCCAGTACCTCCCGTTCGTGGCTTCTGGGCCGACTGAAGCGGATGTCCTCGGTAGTCATCGTTGTGAGCCTCACGGTGGATCTTTTCTTGATCGCATCGACTGGCACGGTCAATTTCATTGAGGGGGCGACTCCGCACATTGGGACGATCATTGGCCGCTCGCTGGCTGCGTTGATGACCGTTTCCATCGAAGATGTCAACCAAGGTCACGTGAGGCCCGAATCATGCTCGTCGTTAATTTCCTGCGCCGATCGGGAGCGTTGGCCAATGCGTTGGCACGGCGGGACCGACGTCGGTATTCGGGTGGGTCTTAACACCCAAGCGGGCCTTGGAATGCGACCGCCCCGACGAGCGAACTCGTCGGGGCGGCCTTAGGGATTGTTCACGAAGTTGGGTTACCAGAACCCAGGTTCGCGCTCTGAGTCAGGAAAGCAGCTTTGCCTTCTGCGCCTCAAACTGCTCGGCGGTGATCACGCCACTGCTCTGCAGGTCGCTGAGCTTGGAGATTTCGTCGGCGACACCGCCAGATGTTCCTGCGGCCTGGCGCACGTAGGCATCCATCTGGTCCTGCTGGTCCTTTGCTCGTTGCAGGTCACGTTCACGCATGCTGTCGCCACGTGCGAGCACGTAGACCAACACACCAAGGAGGGGCACTGCGATCACCAGCAGGAACCAGGCAGCCTTCGCCCAGCCACCGATGTCATGGCTCCGGAAAATATCGAAGATCACCTGGAACAAAAGGAACAGCCAGGCGATCCAAATGAACAACATCAACATTGTCCAGAACACGTTCAGAAGCGGGTAATCGTAAGCAAGCATGTATTTCTCCTCGTTGAGTAAGCGCTGTCGTAGGCCGCAGATACCGCCATACGAGCCGGAAGTATATCGATTACGGGCTCTCTACCCGCGTATCCATAATCGTCTGAGCGTTTAGCTGCGCAGTCCATCCGGTCCAACGACAACGTCCCGACCTAGGGTTGATGTGGTGCCGACAATTGTCGACGGTTCAGCCGAATGACCTCCGATCAGCCAAAGGGCCGCCTGCGACGACTGCAATCGCCGGCGTGGATCGCCGCAGGAGTGCTGGGGGTGGTTGGAGTTGCCTGGCTGGTATCGGTGATTTCGAGCGCAGTAACCGACATCGACATTAGTCGTATTAGCCACCCGTACGCGATTGTGTTCATATTCGTCACCTTCGACGCTGTTGTGCCGATCCTCCCGAGCGAGTCGCTACTCAACACCGGTTCAGTGCTCGCAACGCAAGAAGGTTCGAACATCGAGATCTGGCGACTGATCGTCGCCGGATCGGCCGGAGCGATTATCGGCGATTCGATTCTCTACTGGATCTCACGCACCGTGCTTCGCGGATTCATGTCGAATCGAGTCGCCCAGGCGGAACAGAACGAGAAGGTTGCCGACACCCTGGCGATGCTCCAGGACCAAGCACCGATGCTGATCGTGTTCGGACGGTTTGTACCTGGTGTTCGTTTCGCAGTCGGCGCGACGATGGGCATCACTCGGTTCTCCTACCAACGATTTCTTTTTTGGGACATCGTCGGCGGTATCGCGTGGGCCTCATTCGCGTGCATCTCATCGGCGTTGGTATCGACTGCAATCGGAGATCAGCCACTGATCTCGATGGTCGTTTCGATCGTCATCACATCAACCATCCTTGCCCTCCTCTACCAACGCGTAAAGCGTGGCTGGGACACATCAAAGCACACGACGACCGAGGGCGAGTAGAAGCTCTTCTGACCCCGCTTGTGCTCAGCGATTCTCCTTGTCTTCCGCTCAGCTTCACGACTCAGTAACCGGCTCATCCGCATATTCCTCACCGAGTTGCCACGGCCACCGGCCTCTGAGTTCCACCACAATCGACCACGCCAGAAACGTTCGCACCACGACGAGGACGCCGAGTGCCGAAACGTTTTCCAACGTGGGCTGAAGCGTGACCGTTCGAATGACATCGGCGGCGATCAGCAGATCAAGTCCAAGCAGAAGGCCGCGTCCAGTCTGGCGCTTGATCGACCGGATACCGGCTGCCACGTCTTTCTCAAAAGCGTCACGAGCTCCGACGACCATGGCAATCAGGACCGAAACTGCAATGACGGCGATCGCGACGATCTCAATCCATTCGGAGACGTGCTTCGCAAGCTCCCAATCGCCAATCATCGGCCCGTCGCCGGATCGGAGTATCTGGTTGCTCACGCGACCGACATGATCTGGGAAATGCCAAGTATCTGACGGTCGTATTTGAGCATAAAAATCGTCTCCTCATTCAAAAAGCTGCGAGTCCGGGGCCCTTCACAAACGTTAGCTGACATGGCCTAACAGTCGCCCATGAGGTCAAGGGTGGGCCGAAGCCGAGAGTCATGGGTGGCCTGAGCTAGCTTCGGGGACATGTCACATCGCGGTAGATGCCTGTGCGGTTCGATCACATATGAATTGGCCGGCGATGTCATCGCCACAGCGGTCTGCCATTGTGAGAACTGCCAAAGACAGAGTGGTGGTGCGTTCTCGGTGAATCTGGTTGCACACGAAAGCCAGCTCTCGGTGACCGGGGATCTCACTACATTCGAGGATCGAGGACAGCACGGCGACAGCGTCTACGTCTTACGCCGCTTCTGCGGCTCATGCGGTTCGCCGATTTACTCCGCCCTGGTCGACACTGATGGCGTGATCGCAGTTAAGGCTGGCACGCTCGACGAGAAGGCCGACATCTTGCCAACGGTCGAAGCCTGGTGCGAACACAAACAACCGTGGGTTGATCTCCCTGGAATGGCTGTGTCAATGAATCGAGAGTGACGCCTGGGATCGGCGGTAACCAGCATGTTTGGCTCTAAGGACATCGCGACGATTGAGGGTCAAGCCTCAACTGGTTTCCTCCGCACCAGCGAACTGGTGGTCCGAGTGCAATCAAAAAATCCCTGGGAGCTGTGCTACCAGGGATTTCTCGGGTGGAGACGATGGGAATCGAACCCACGACCCCCTGCTTGCAAAGCAGGTGCTCTAGCCAACTGAGCTACGTCCCCTTCAAACGGTGTCCCTGCTACGGGTACCGAGGTGAGGATATCGCCGCTACGTGCATGCGGCACCCACGGCTAGACACATACCGTGCGGGATAGAAACAACTAGAAGCGCATGAGCACGCGCTGAAATCCGTTAGTCGTCTTTGAGTGCCACGGCGTTCGGCGTGACGTTTATCTTTGGCTCGTACTCGGCTACACGAACAGCGCGTCCGAGACCCGAGAACTTCGCAGCGAGGTCGCTGCGGCAGGTAGCGCAGGGTCCGTAGTAATCGTCAACAGCAGATGTTTGGCAGCGCGGGCACGAGAACTCCACGCAGGTGACGTTACAGCGCGTACGATCGCGACCGATGTCCGATCACCTTCCGTCGTCGCCTGCCGCGGGCGGTGACGAACCCACACCTCCGCGTGGCACGTCAGACGCTGGTGCAAGATCAAGCCCAACCAATGGGCGTGGAAACGATGCCACCGAACACGAGGTATGGGACGTCGACGATTGGGGTGAACCCAACTATCTCGTACGGCGCGCCCTAGTCGTCGCCGTCGTGGTCGCTGCGGTTGCCGGAACAGCCATTCTTGCCAGTCAATTCATCGGGAGTGACAAATCTTCCACGCCACCTACGTCAATCGCTGCAGAATGGGACACCATCGTGGTACTCAGCAACGATGAAATTCGGCTCCTCGACCGCGATTCCACCGATGAAATCAACGCATTCACAACATTCGATGACCTCCTCGACGCGCAAACGCTCGTTGCTGGCAACGTGCTCGTGACCATGACCGACGAGGGCCGCATCACTCAAACCAATCTGGGCGATGGTTCCGAACGTCGTAGCCGATCCGGACTCGACGAAACGCTGCAAATCGCCCCGGATAATCCGTTTATCGCGCTGTCGGGACTCGAAAGTGGTGGCGATGTAACCATTATCGATACCCGCAGTCGTTCTGCGCTCAGTGTCGCCGATACAGCCGGACTCGATGACCCGCTGATCTTCACCACCGATGTACTCGTCAACGCCGCCGGGACCTACGTTGCGGTTCCCGTGCCCACCGCATTCCAATCCGTGGTCATCAATCTCGAAACAGAGACGTCCACAGCACTCGCAGGGAGGGTGATCGCCCTTGATGATGCTCGTGTGGTCACCGAGCAGCCTGGGGGCGGCGAGTCCGAACTCGAGTTCTATGACGTCACAGGCGACCGCCTCGGTTCGGCTGATGTGCCGAGCCCGCAGGCCATGCTTCTTCGCCCCAACGGCTCGATGCTGGCCGTCTCGACCGATGGAACGATCATCACCGCCGACGCCGACGGCTCCGTAAATGACGTAGGGACCCTGACCGACCCCGATGGTGTCCCGATCGAAATCACCGACGGTTTCACCGTTGCCGACAGGCAACGGCTCATCGCAGTCGGAGAACGCCGCGTGTTCATCCTCGATTCCGACGGACGGCAACTGGGCGTCGCCCAAGGGTCCGTGTCGACCGTTGTCCGCAGCGGCGCACGATGTGTGATCGTCGGTGGAGCCGGGAGCAACGCCGGAGCGCAAGTCGTCGACGTCGAAACCGGCAACACAATCGCAGACATCAATCGTGGGGTAGTGAATGGCACCTCCGAGGACGGATGTACGGCGTCGATCATCGGTGATGTACCGACGCTGGTACGCAACAACGAGATCATCGAAGTCGATGCCGATGCGATTGCCGCTATCGCTCCCGACGGGCAGTCATACATTGCGCTCAATGGGCGCGATGCCGAGTACGTCGACATCGACGACGGCAACCCGGTCAGAATTGGTCGGCGACTTGCGGTGGTCCACTTTGGTGAGCGCTGATGGTGAGTCGACCCGTCGACGCTGACGACGAATTCATCGAAATCGATGACGGCGACACCATCTGGCGCTTCGAACGCGACTTCATGCACTCCAACTGGACATGTCTATTCGGGAACGGCTGCAAGGGGATTCTTGCCGAAGAGGCAGAGACTTTGAATCAAGGTTGCTGCTCGCTCGGCGCGCACTTCGGTGATGGTGAGCCGGGCCAGGCCGAGGCGAGACAGTTGTCGGCGTACGTCTCTTTCCTCAGTCCCGAGCAGTGGCAGTACCACGGGATCGACACCGTGTACGGCGACGACGAGCGCACACACACCCGTGTTGTCGACGGTGCATGTGTGTTCCTCAACCGCCTCGGATTTGCAGGTGGGGAGGGCTGCGCATTACACATCGCCGCAGTCGAGGCCGACGAATCACCAATCGAATGGAAACCGTCGGTGTGCTGGCAGCTTCCACTCCGCGTCGCTTGGACCCTGGCCGACGAGACAGAGCCCGAAGGACCCGAGGTGGCCACCGTCCGTCGCTGGTCGCGAGTCGATTGGGGCGACCACGGAACGAAAATGGCGTGGTGCTGCACCGAACGAACCGAGGGCGGCGAGGCGTACTCTGGCGACATAAAAGTCGTCGACAGCCTCGCCGACGAACTGTCGACGCTCGCCGGTGATGCGGTCTACGTCAAACTCCGCCACCGACTTGACTAAGCCGTGTAGTTCTGCTGTGAGATTCATCTCATGTCAGGCACTGGATGGAACACCGAAATCCTGGAGGGGTACGGTCGCGCAATGCGCGTTGACGTGATGACCTTCCCCAAGCCGCTCGCCGTGATGGGCTCGGCGGCGGAAACCGCCAAGCGGTCGGGTTTCGATGGGATGCTCTTGACCGAAGGTGGCCGCACGGCCTTTACCGCCGCCACAGCAGCCGCGCTCGGGGCACCGGGGCTGGAGCTATCGACCGGAGTCGCCGTCGCCTTTCCCCGCAGTCCGATGATCACCGCCCAAAATGCCTGGGAGGTCCAAGAGTTGGCCGGAGGCCGATTCCGCCTCGGGCTGGGCACCCAGGTGAGGACCCACGTGGTCCGGCGCTACGGCGCCGAGTTCGGGCACCCAGGACCACGACTACGTGACTATGTGCGTGCCGTGAAGGCCTGCTTTGCGGGCTTCCGCGGCGAACCCCTCGACCATCACGGCGACTTCTACGAATTGACTTTCCTCAACCAGCAGTGGAGCCCAGGGCCACTCGACGTTGCCGATCCGAAAGTCGACATCGCTGCTGTGAACCCCTGGATGCTCACGATGGCTGGCGAAGTCGCTGATGGCGTCCATGTGCACCCCATTGGCGAACCGGGCTACATCAAACGCCATGTGTTGCCGTGCCTCTCGGAGGGCGCCATTCGTGCTGGGCGCCCGGCGGGAGATGTCGACCTAATCGTGCCGGTGACGACCATCGTTGGCAGCACCGACGAACAGCGGGACGCGTCGCGTGAGCTCGCTCGGGCGTCGCTCTCCTTCTACGGCTCGACGCCGAACTACGCGTTCATCTGGGACGAAGCGGGCTTTGAGGGGACGACCGCAAGGATTCGCGTAAAGCAGAAGTCGGGTGACTTGGCGGGTATGGCTGCTGAGATCACCGACGACCACTTGGCCGCTTTCTGCACCGAAGCCGACTGGGACGACCTTGCCGACCGTCTAATCGAAACGTACGGCGGTACGGCGAGCAGGCTCGTGCTATACAGCGCAGGGACCGCCGACGACCAGACACTCGAGCGGTACGGCAGCGTCGCACGCTCGATCTCGGAGCGGACCGCCGCAGGGTGAACGTTGCACCGGGCACCGCAGTACTAGCGGGAGTTATTATGGCAGTCACCGCGTGCGGGGCGACGCAAATCCGGCCCGACCTCGACACACTCGACGTAGCCAGCGCAGCTGCGGTCGGTGTGCGTTCTGAAGGGTGCAGCCCGAGCGACGACATCGGCAGCGGCTCGATGATCGACGTCGATCTCGCGCTAACGGCTGCCCACGTTGTGGCCGGTGCGACAGATATTCGAGTCGTCGATGCCTCCGGTGCCGAACATGCAGCCGACGTAGTGGTATTCGATCCCGAGCTCGACATCGCCGTGCTCCGCACCGCGCAACCGATCGGCACACCTCTGACCGTCGGCGCCCCCACCAAGTCCAATGACCGAGGGAAGATCGTGACGTTTCGCGGCAACGACGAGCAGCGCAGCCTGGTCGTATCGCGAGTAACCGTGATCCGCACCGTCGACATCGACACCACTGACATCTACCTCGATCGCAACGTCAGGCGCGCAGGTTTCGAGGTCGCCGCCGAGATCGAAGCTGGAGACTCAGGCGCAGTCGTCGTGCTCCCCGGTGGCATTGCCGCCGGAATGATCTGGGCAAAGAGCACCCAGCGCAACGGTCGGGCCTGGGCTGTCGACCTGCCGCTCGAACTCGGTGACGCCGACCACCGGTCGACGCTGATCGATCCCGTCGCCATCGGAGACTGCACGAATTGACCGGTACCAGGTGCCTTACGATCAGGCGCTGATGACGCGCACCGGGCCTAGTACGCGGTCGGTGTAGGCGTTAGCGAAGGTTCCATTCGAGTCGAGTTGTCGGCGCGCGTTCTGGAAACGGTCCCATTCGGGGTACCGGCTGGCCAAGGTGTTGGCCGATTGGAAGTGCAGCTTGCCCCAGTGCGGCCGGCCGCTGTAGTCGTTCATGATGTTTTCGACGCCTTGGAAGTAGGACTCGTAGGGCGCGCCGATGTACTGGTGCACGGCAATCCAACCCGACAGCCGACCGTTCGCGGTCGACAACGGAATGTTGTCCCCAGCAGATGCACGTACCTCGATCGGGAACAACGGAGGGAACGGCAACGACGCCACCAGGGCACCGATTCGAGCGATCGCATCGGGAACCGCATCGAACGGGATCCCGTACTCCATCTCGACAAAGCGCACTCGGCGGGGGCTACTGAAAATCCGATCGCTTCGGTCGATCAGCTCACGTTCGGACGCAGCAGACGTGATCAACTTGGCGATCCGGGGAGCTGCCTTGGGATAGCGCCGACCCACCCGGCACACGGTGCCAAAGGCCAGGTTTTCGGCGATCCACTTGTCGCGGATGTAGGCGGGCTTGGACTGCGGTGCGGCGGGCATCCCGGTCAACGTGTTTCGCTTCACCTGGCAGCGCCGGGCGCCAGGCATCCAGTAAAACTCGACGTGGTCGGTGGCGTGCATCACCCGCTCGAAATCGGCGAGCAGATCGGCGAGCGGCTCGATGGTCTCGACCGCCTGGAGATTAAACATCGGGACGCACCGCAGTGTCACCTCGGTAACAATTCCGAGTGCCCCGAGGCCGACCCGCGCAACCGTCAACAACTCGGGATCATTGTCCTCATCAGTCCGACAGATGCTGCCGTCGCCGGTGACGATCTCCATGCCGACGACAACCGTGGCGATGTTCCCGTGACCGGCACCCGTTCCGTGCGTCGCCGTGCCAATTGCGCCGGCAATCGACTGCATATTGATATCGCCGAGATTGGGCATCGCAAGACCCCGTGACGCCAACTCCTCATTCAGGTCGTAGAGCCTGATGCCAGCCTGAACCGTGACGTCAAACCCATCCGGCCCGCCAACCGCGAGCACCCGATTCATCGCATCCAGCGACAGTAAATGTCCGTCGGTCATAGCGATGTCAGTGAACGAGTGCGTGCCACCGATCACCTTCACCCGCTCGCCGGCCTCGGCTGCAGTCCGCACGATCGCGGCGACCGCAGTCGTGGACGTCGGCAAGTGCACGCCGACGGGAACACAGCGTTGATTCCCTGCCCAATTCTTCGTCGGAACACCCACTTATCTGACACTAGGCCCGCTCTCGAACCAAGCCACACCCCAGCAGGCAAGGCCGCTGGTTCAGAGTGTTCGCAGGACGTCGATCGTTCGTTCGATCTCTGCAGCGGTCGTCGTGCAGTGAACCGAAAGCCGCACCATCGACAACATCCCTCGACTCTCCATGTCGGCGCGCGCCGAATTGACGTGTGTCGTCGATACGTTGATCTGCTCGGCTGAGAACATCGTCGCAATCTCTGATGCCGACGCCGTCGGGTGCGTCGCTGTGACAATGCCACACCGATCGACCCCTTGGTCGTGCACCCGTAACCCGACCTCCCGCAATCCCGATCGAAGCTCCTCGGCACGTTGCCTGATGGTGCTCTCGATCCGCTCGATACCGAGTCCGATTGCGTGATCGACTGCCGCCCCCAGCCCCAGCCAAGCCGCGTGATCAAACTCCCAGTATTCGAAACGACGAGCTCCGTCAACGAATTCGTACCGGTCGAGGGCGACCCATTCAGCACCGTGATGATCGGGCTGCGCTGGCGTGATCCGCTCGATGACTGAATCGCGGGCATAGAGAAATCCGGTGCCGCGCGGACCACGGAGAAACTTGCGGCCGGTTGCGGCGAGGAAGTCACATCCAATCGAAGCAACGTCAATGTCGATCTGGCCGACGGCCTGGCATGCGTCGAGCAGGAACGGCACAGAGGCCCGCTCGGTGAGTTCGCCAACTGCTGCGGCGGGGTTAACGAGGCCACCACTCGTCGGGATCCACGCAAGTGAAACGACGGCGACCTCATCGGGGCGCGCGAGAGCCGCCGCGAGCCGGTCGAGGTCGATCTGACCGTCAGGGTCACTCGGGATCTGGTCGATCTTCACGCCCCGCACCTCGACCGCGCGCAAAAAGGCAACCCAGTTTGCACCGTAGTCGTGGTCGTGGGTGATGATCCGCTGCCCGGCACGCATCGGAATCGACCAGAACGCAGCGTTCCACGCAGCTGTGGCGTGCTCCGTGCGAGCGATCTCACGCGGGTGCGCACCAAGCATCGTTGCAATCGAGGTATAGACGGCAACCTCGTCAGCGGCCACGTCGCGCGCCGCCTCGTATCCTCCACGCGACGCCTCACGTCGCAGATGTTCGATCTGTGTGTCGAGGACCACCTGGGGAGGCAACGACGAACCGGCGTGGTTGAGGTGAACCAACTCGTCCGTGCAGCCAGGAGTGACCGCACGAATCAACGCGACTTCGTCGTCGGTGAACGGGGTTGTCATCGCGCCAGTCTGGCTTGCCCTCGGCACATCAGTCAGTGCTCGACATTGGCTCTGCGACAATGACTCATTGATAGCGACTGATCAAAGGCCACGTCGCCTTTCGTCATACGCCGAGGCCGGTGCAACCGCTGGGATAGGATCGGGTTTGGTGAGGGCGTCGAGAATCGCGTTCTCGACGACTTCGGTCAATGCAGGGTGAATGTAAAGGACTGAACGGGCCACCTTCTCCGCAGGAGTGTCAAGCTCCATCGCCTGGATGATCGGCTGGATCAATGTTGCTGCCTGCGGGCCAATGATGTGAGCGCCCACGAACAGCCCGGTCTGCGCGTTCACGATGACCTTGGCGAACGATGTCTCGTCGACGAGTGCCCACCCGTACGCCGTTCCGGCGTAATCCCGGCGGCCGACCTTGATCGGCAAACCAGCCTCGACGGCCTGCACCTCAGTCAAGCCAACCGTTGCGATCTGCGGATGTGAGAACACCGCCCCGGGTATCGCCTTGTAACTCTGATGGCGGACGTCGCCCGGGTGGGCAATGTTCCAGAACGCCACCGCCGCTTCGGCGTTCGCGAGATGTTTCAACTGGTAGCTGTTCGCCACGTCGCCAATGGCCCAGATACCCGACACGTTGGTGGCCAACGTGTCGTCGACCTGGACAGTTCCGTGACGGTGACATTTAATCCCAGCGGCGTCAACATCGAGTAGATCGCTGTTCGGTTGGCGGCCGGTTGCGACCAGCAGTTCGTCGAAGATCAACTCTTCACCCCCACAGACGATCGAGATCCGAGCGTCATTACGTCGGCTCACCTTCGTCGGGACATGGCCGAGACGGAGATCGACGCGTGCGCTGAACACCTCGGTGAACCGCGTCGCGACCTCATCGTCGAAGCCCCGCAACAGGCCGTTCGACCGGTTCATCAGCGTCACCTTTGCGCCAAGCCCCGAAAAAACATGGCCCATCTCGACGGAGATAAACCCGCCGCCGATAATCCCGAGGCGCTCTGGGAGTCGGTCGAGGCGCATAATCGTGTCAGACGTGTGGAATCCAGTTTCGACGAGGCCGGGGATCGACGGGATTACGGGTCGTGCACCTGCTGCAAGCAGAATGTTCGGTGCAGTTATTCGACGGCCTTCGACATCCAGGATCTTCTCAGTAACGAATTGCGCAGTTCCCTCAATGAGGGTCACGTTCGACGTGCCCGTTGCCCGATAGTCGCGCCCACCGATGGAAATGTCGTCGATGCGGCCGAAGATGCGGTCCCTGATCGCACCCCAGTCGGCTGCGTTGAACTGTGTATCGATACCGAACTTCGCTGAATGCTGTGCTTCATAAGCTTTGTCCGCAGGGAGCACAAACATTTTCGATGGGATGCACCCCACGTTGAGGCACGTTCCCCCGAAGGTGCTCCGCTCAACGATCGCAATTCTCCAGTTGGCGAGGAAATCGGGAATTGAGTTCCCCGACCCTGATCCAACGATGATCAGGTCGTAGCGCTCAATGTCGTTAGAAGCTTCAGTCACGTCCCCATCCAACACAATCGACCGCCGATTCCTTCCGGTCATCGCGATTTAGCCCGCCCGGTTGCGAGGAGTACTGCCGATCGGTAACAGTGAGACGGTGTTCGATCGACGCACCGGCGACGGGTTCATCCGATGTGGCGACGGCCGCGTCCGTTGGGGCATCTTCGGCGCAGCAGGCGTCATCTTTGTCGTGCGCGAACCCGACGGGCCGCGAGTGATGCTCCAAAAACGCTCGGCGATGTCACACGAAGGTGGCACCTGGTCGTGCGCAGGCGGCGCCCTGCATCAAGGCGAATTGCCTTACGATGGAGCGCTGCGCGAAGCCGTCGAAGAAGTTGGTGACATTCCAGGTGCCCCGGTCATGCTTGGCGAGTATGTGTTCAACCCCTCACACGACTGGGCTTATACAACGGTTGTCGTAGAGGTCGAGCAGCGCTTCGGGAGTTCGTTGAACTTCGAGACCGACGATGTCGGCTGGTTCACGGTTCAAGAAGTCGACACACTGGCCACCCACGCCGGTTTCGATGCGGCATGGCCACACCTCAAACCATTTATCCTCGCCGACTGAGCGGCGGACTGTTCAAGAACGACGCCCTAGCTTAGATTGATGCTGGCGTCTCTCCGCTGCTCACACCGACGAGGTGGGTGTAGTCGTTGTATCGCGTCATCCGCCACCCTCCGACCGGCTCGACCGTCCACTCGCTGATCGAGGAGTTCATTGGGCTAGCAAGCGGAACCATCGATAGGTCAGACGACGGGTCGGCAACGGTTCCATGCCACCGCGTGATGGCAGTCACCATGATCACGCCTCCGTGACATACAACCCACGTGGTGCGCCCTCGGCCCTCCTCCGCCACCCGGTTGATCGCCGAGGTCACTCGGGTGGAGAAGTCGATACCCGACTCGCCTCCGGGGGACAGAGGGTTCGACCAGTCCGTCCACGGCGCCTTGCCGTATTTTGCGGTGTACTCGGAGATCGTGAGGCCTTCCGCCTCACCCGAGGTCCGCTCCATGAGGTCCGGGAACTGTTCGACAGTGAGCCCGGTCGGGCTGGCGGCGATCTCGGCAGTATGTACGGCCCGGCGCATCGTCGACACCACGACACGGTCCGGCTGCATTGCAGGGTCAATGGCGAGCCGGTCGCGAAGCGCCTCAGCCTGCGTCACCCCGAGCTCGGTCAAGCCACCGCAAGTCTCCTGGCCTGAGAGCCAACCGCCGGCGTTCGAAGCCGATTCCCCGTGGCGTATCAACACGACACGCGTCTGCGCTATCCCAGAATCTACCATCCGCCGAGCATGACAGACCGGGTCCCCGAAGCCTCATCCGGATCAGCGTCACAGCACTTGAACATGTTGCGAAGCCTCGGCGACGGGGTGCCTGTACTCTCGAAACTATTACGACTCAGACCGTGCATGGTGCTTGCCACCACGATTGCCCCGACTCGTGCGGATGGACGGTCACCGTCGACCATTCGACTCCGGCGCCCGTTGCGGTGAAGTTGCGCGGCAACCCCAACCATCCGTTCTCCCGAGGCGAACTTTGCCCGAAGGTCAACCGGTTTCTCGACCGCGTTTACAGTCCCGATCGCATTCTGCATCCACTCCGGCGCACTGGACCCAAGGGCTCAGGCGACTTCGAACCGATCTCGTGGACAGAAGCACTCACCGAGATCGCCCTGCGACTGCATGAAGTAATCGACACCCACGGTGGCGAGGCGCTACTCCCCTACTCCGACGCCGGCAACCAAAGCCTTTTGTCGATGTTCGGAGCCGGCAACCGGTTCTTCAACCACCTTGGCGCAACTCAACTTGAACGAGCGATCTGCGGGGTGACGGTGGGTGCGGGTACCGCTATGACCAACGGGTCCGGCGCCAGCCTCGAGGCCACCGAAATGATCCACTCCCGACTGATCGTGTTATGGGGGACGAACACGCGCCTCACCAATCGCCATCTCTGGCCGACCATCGAAACGGCCCGCACGAATGGTGCACGCATCGTGGTAATCGATCCAATCCGCACACTCACCGCTGAAGCTGTCAACGCCGACCGAGGTGATCGCTTCATCCAACCGCTACCGGGCACCGACATCGCAATGCTTCTGGCAATGATGCATGTCATCATCCGTGACGGGCTAACAGATGATGAGTGGATCATTGCGCACACCACGGGATTCGATGAACTCTGCGACGCTGTCATGGAGTGGACGCCGGAGCGTGCGGCCCAAGTCTGTGGTGTCGACACTCAAATCATTGAGTCGTTGGCGATCGACGTCGCCACAACTCGACCGACTGCCGTACGGACACTCATCGGCCCCGAGCACCACGAAAACGGTGCAATGTTCTTCCGCACCCTCGCCTGCCTTCCAGCTCTCACCGGAGCGTGGCGCGATCGCGGTGGTGGGTACTCCCGAAGTGTTGGATTTTGGACCGAACGTCAGATCGACCACGACGCGCTATCACGACCCGACTTAATCCCAACTAGCCCATCGGGTGAGCAGCCCCGCACGGTCAATATGAGTCGCCTCGGTTCGGTGCTCACCGACCTTGACCCTGCAATCCATGCGATGATCATTTGGAACTGCAATCCACTCGTCACAGTCCCCAATGCCGAACTGATTCGTCGCGGACTTGCCCGTGACGACATATTCATCGTGGTCCATGAGCAGTTCCTCACCGACACAGCCCGATATGCCGACATCGTGTTGCCCGCCACCACACAACTAGAAGCTGACGACGTGGTCTTCCCGTGGGGGCATCTGTGGGTCACTTACAACGCAGCTGCGATAGCACCGCAGGGTGAGGCGTGCAACAACACCGAGTTGTTCCGCAGAATCGCTGCGGCCATGCAACTGAACGAAGCATCACTGTACGACGATGACCAAACGCTCATGCGCGATGCTCTCTCAACAATCGACCTTAAAGAACTTCGCCGTGAAGGCTGGCTTCAAGCACCGTACCCAGACGACGGGCGACCGTTCGGCGACCCTGACGATGCCACTCCGTTCCCGACCGATTCGGGCAAAGTCGAGTTCGCCTCCGACCAACTCGAGATGATCGGCCAACCCCGGATCCCGACCTTTGTCGCCCCGCGCGAAAGTCTCGGTGGTGACTGTGCCCTGACGTCCCGCTTCCCGTTTCAGCTGTTAACTCCGAAGCACCATTCCCGATTCTTGAACTCCGGCTACGCCCAGTTGCCGAAACACGGACCGACCGAGGGTGGCCCGTTCGTGGAGCTGTGTGCTCAAGACGCCGTAATGATCGGAGTTGCCGACGGGGACTTCGCATGCGTCAAAAACGATCGAGCGGCAATCGAGGTCATCGTGCAGATCTCCGAACGAGTACGTCCTGGTGTTGCCGCTATTCCGTTCGGCTGGTGGAGTGACCACCACTCCGATGGCCGGGTTGCGAATGCACTGACAAACGACGCGCTCACCGACTGGGGCGGAGGTGTTGCATTCAGTGACACGCTAGTTGCGATCACACCAGTCAAGACAACCCCTTGACCCCGACCTCGTGGTACAACAGACACCCGTCATCCACCGAGCGACCGTCGATCATCATCTCGACAATCGCTACCGTCGCCTCATGACCGAAACGCCGCACGGCACAACGGGCCGTGGCATCGTTGACCGCCAGGCGCTCACCGATATTATCCCGCTCGCCATCCCTGCGATCCCATTCGGTTTTATCGTGGGCCTCGCCGTAACAGAGTCGGCGATGCCCCAGTGGGTGGCCTGGTTGACAGCGCCGCTCATCTTCGCCGGCGCCGCCCAGCTCGCGATGATCACCCTCGCAGGAGCTGCATCGCTCTGGGCAGTAATTACTGCCGTACTCGTCATCAACATCCGCCACGTCATGTACAGCGCTGCGCTCGCCCCAACCTTCCGTAAGCAACCGCGCTGGATGCGACGGGTTGGGCCGTTTTTGCTGGTTGACCAGACGTTCGCGCTCGCTTCGCTCCAGACCCACCGAGCTCCCGCTGATTTCCGGCGCTACTACCTGACTGTCGCAGTAACCCTCTACGCCGTCTGGAACGTCGTCGTTCCGCTCGGGATGTTGGTCGGGCCGGTCGTCCCTGAGTCTTGGCGTCTCGACCTCGCACCACCGATCATGTTCGCTGGCCTGACGCTGCTCGCCATCAAAAAGATCCCGGCAGCGGTGGCTGCCATGGTCGGTGGGTTTGTATCACTTGCCACGATTGACCTCCGTGATCGACTCGGCATCGCAGTCGGCGCAATCGCCGGCGTCATCGCTGGCGCTATCGCCGAACAGATCATCGAACGGCGTGCCTGCACCGCAAGACCAAGACCCCCACAGGAACCACTGCGTTGAGCACGACGGCGGCCCTTGTTGCTCTCGCCTGCGGTGCGATCGGCACCTACTTTGCCCGGAGCGGTCTGATCCTGTTGCTTGCCGATCGCGCCCTCCCTGCATCAGTCGAACGAGCACTCCAGAACGTCGGCCCCGCCGTGCTCGCCGCTCTCACCATTAACCTCGCAGTCGGCAGCAGGGGCTTAGGTGAAGTCGAGTTCATCGAGGTCGCCGCTCTCATCGTCGCAGGCCTGGTGACCGTCTGGCGCAGGAATCTGATCTGGACCTTCGTTGTCGGCATGGCGACCATCTGGATGCTTGGCGCGCTGACCTAACGTCGCTCCCCGAGCCCGTGGGACGGCAGCGGTAACCTCAATGAAATGGCCGGCGAACTGATTTACGCATTTCGTGTCATGCGCCTCCCCCTTCTGGATGCCGGCGGGTCACCGATCGGCCGTATTGTGGATCTCGTTGTCGTCCCCGGACGTCCGGCGCGACACGGCAAGTCAGCGAGCGCACCTCGCCTTGTCGGGTTCGTGGCCGACAGCCAACGGCGCCGGATCTTCGTCAACGCGAATCGCGTCGGCGAGCTCAACGGCGATGGCGCTCGACTCAAGAGCTGGGATGTCGACCTCAACCCGTTTAAGCCTCGGCCTGGTGAGGTGCTTATCGGCAAAGAACTGATCGACCGACGGATAGGCGATGAGATCGTAAGTGACATTGGGTTGGAGTCCATCAGTGACGGTCGGTCGTCGTGGTGGGAAATCAACAAAGTCCGACTCGCTCGAAAAGGCAGTCTTGGTAGACGGTCCACGTACCGACTCGCCGACGCTAAGGAGGTTCCCGGTCTGTTCGACAACCCCACGTCGATGGAGGCTGAAGCCGCTCGTCTCCGTGATTTCCACCCCACCGAAGTGGCCGCAGTGATCCGGGCGCTTCCGGATCAACAACGCCGCCAACTCGCTGAGGCCCTTGACGACCAACGCCTCGCTAATGTGCTTGAAGAACTCACCGAGGAGGAGCAGGTCCGCATCGTCGAGGCGCTCGACGTTGAGCGCCTCGAAGGCGTGTTCGACGAAATGGAATACGACGACGTAGCCGACCTGCTCGGGCAGATGACTGCTGCGCAGCAGGAGCAGATGCTTGACGCGATGGACGACGAGGACGAAGCCGTCGTACGCCGTCTGCTGTCGTACGAAGCCGGAACTGCGGGCGGTTTGATGACCCCCGAGGTGATCATCCTCGGCCCCACCTCCACCGTCGCAGAAGCACTCGCTCAAGCCCGCGATCCAGATTGGGTCGTCAGCATTGCGACGCAGGTCTTCGTCTGCCAGGCGCCTTTCAAGACCCCCACCGGCAAGTTCCTCGGTGTGGTCCATATGCAACGCCTGCTCCGCGAGCCCCCGTCGATGGAGCTGCGACAATTACTCGACGATGTCCCAGTCGTTTCACCGGAACTAAGCGATCACGGGGTCGCTGTCGAACTCGCAAGCTACGACCTTCTTGCCATTCCTGTCTGTGACGACGCCGGACGGTTGCTGGGCGCGGTCACCGTCGATGATGTGATCGACCGCATGCTCGGCACCGACTGGCGCAAACGACAACGACAGGCCTCCAATTCGGATCCAAAATCTTCTGGTTCGGCATCATGAAACGCCAGCAGGACCTCACCTCGCCACGGTCTGCGCGCCGTCTCGGTGTCGCGGTCGACAGGGACGCGTTCGGATCGTTTGCTGAATCGATCGCCAGCTTCATCGGAACTGCTCGATTCCTCGTCTACCAGACCGTGTTTATCTCGGTCTGGATCCTGCACAACACTCTCGCCCCAGATCGTCTGGTCTTCGACCCCTGGTCACGCGGATTCACCCTGCTCACGCTTGTGCTCTCTATCCAGGCGGCATATGCGGCACCGCTGATCCTGCTCGCTCAGGCTCGTCAGGAACGACGCGACCGCGTCGTTGCTGAGATCGACCGAGAAGTGGCAGAACGCACCCAATCCGACACCGAGTTCCTCGCCCGCGAAATCGCCAGTGTTCGCGTGTCATTATCGGACATGGTTACCGGCGAGAGCTTTGATGAGCGACTTGAACGACTCACTGACATGGTTGAATTGCTCGGGCATCAGATGACGCCGCGTACTGACTCCACGGAATCCCCAGCAATGACAGCAAGGTCAAACGACGCCAGTCTCCCCGCCGGCGACGCCGACCTGTAAGGCACGCGCGCGACGGCTGCGTCGTACTCTGATTGCGTCAGTTGCTCGGCAACCCGGTGAATTCCTGGAGGCGAATTCCTCGGCTTTCAATCGCCCGAAGTAACGCTGTCGTGTTTACCCGCTCATCACCAGGCAGGTTTAAACCGACCGGAAAATCACCGTCAAGAATCGCA
The DNA here is from genome assembly GCA_905480335.1 of uncultured Ilumatobacter sp. Classification (GTDB taxonomy): domain Bacteria; phylum Actinomycetota; class Acidimicrobiia; order Acidimicrobiales; family Ilumatobacteraceae; genus Ilumatobacter_A. The sequence goes on from CAJQPY010000022.1 coordinate 40,338, forward strand.
TCGAGGTATGCGCAGACGGTTGCCGCAGTCGCAGAACCAACCATCTCCGCGATCCCCGCGATGAGGGTGAGTCGTGCCCCAGACGTATCGGCACCGCGCACCTCGACCCGCAATGCACCGACGCCGCCTTCCCGATGGGGCGGCGTCAACATCGGAAGCCGAGACGTAAGACGATCACGACGATTAGCCGACAGCCGTGCTGAGATCCGTACAGCGTCAGGGAACGTGCGATGCATGAGTACCGGGCCCGGCACCTCGGCGCGATAGCAGTCGTAGGCGCCGACCGGTTCGGGAAACCACTCGAGCTGGCGGCCCGTTCCGGCCCGGAATGTCGTGAACGAGCCGTCGTCAAATGCAACAGCATGACCGGCCAGGCCACGGTGATGCTGCCGGGCACATGCGGGCCCAGCTGTGCCGTGAATGCCGACATGGATCTCGTCGATAGAGGCAAGCTGTGTCGTCAGGTACCGCGCGATCAGACCGACCAGGCCCGGCGACATACCGGCACCGACGACCAGTGATGCGGCAGACCGCATGGCGCGTTCTGATTCCAACGTCATTGCATCAACATCCGCCATCTGATCGCCAACCGAGATCACGCTGATGCCACGGTCAAGGAGGGCGATGCTGTCAGGGTGATGCGCGCTGGAGTGCGCCAACACGGCAACTTCCACCTTGTCAAGCAGCGGGCTGGACTCCAGATCAACCCGCCGCGAGTCGATGCTGACCAGAGAGTGACTCGACATGGCAGCAACATGCTTGGCTACCCGCTGGCCGACGACGCCGTTCCCGATAACTGCGATTCGTCCCACGCCCGGGCTCACGGCTCGGGCAGCTCAAGCGGTTGCCATCCGCCATGCTGCGGCGGTGTGCCCCCTGATCCGCGAAGACGTATCGCCGCGGCCGCCAGCACCGTGGCTATAAGCGCAGCTAGAATTCGACGAATGAACTTCATCAGATGAACGTCACAGTGGTCTCTCGACAGAGTCAGGTGGTGGGGCTACCTGGAATCGAACCAGGGACCTCATCGTTATCAGCGATGCGCTCTAACCGACTGAGCTATAGCCCCGACAGGTCCGGCACACTATCGGGACGGTCGCACGTTCGCACCGGTGTCGTCGACCACCGCGTGACGGACCATCGATCCCGACGAATCACGAATGACAGCGGGCACTTCCGGCTCTGTTCTACGCACGACAAAGCGTCGCATCGGCGATGTTCGCGTCTCGACAACTTCCTCTTCGAGCACCGTGAATCGCATACCACCGACAAGGTCTGTGATCAGGTTGAACAACGTGGCGACAAGGACCGCAAGGCCGGTCAGTCCGATGACCATGAAGAGCCCGGCGATCCAACCGGCGTGATACAGCTCGCCGCCGTTGAACTCAAAGGAATTCCACCCGAACGACTCAAAGAATCGTTCGATGTTGTCCACCGTTCCGGTGGCGTATGCAACATTCCAGAGCAGCACCGACGCCGTGAGAACGATGATGTACAACACGAAATGCGCCACCAGAGCGATCTTGAACACACTCCACGGATCGACGTGGCGCACGACGCGAGTGACCTTACGAACACGAGCCTTTCGACCGAGGACCCGGGGCACCTTTGCTGGGATCGGAACGGGGGCGGGGTCGTAGTCGGCGGGTTGCTTAGGACGCCGCCGTGCTGTGGTTGTGTCGTCCTGCGGAGCGAATGCCACAACCGGGCCATCGATGTCAGCACGCCGGAGCTCCTCGATGATCTGATCGGACGCGTCGCTATCAATGCCGTCATCGAGTTCGGGGTCATCAATCGGGACCACCCGGGCAACAGGCTCATTGTCGTCAGGAGTTGCCTGGACGATCGTGGGGAGCGCATCATCACCAACGTCGGCATCGTCGGCGGTCTTGACCGCTGCAACAACATCCACCGTCCCACCTTCGGCATTGGCATCGACCTCGATCGGACCTTGGTCGCTCAGTTCGTCATCTGTCGCGACTGGATCGTCGGTGCGGCCGGCAATCTCTAACTCGCGATCGGCATCCTCAATCGCTTCGTCGAACGCCTCGTCCAACTCCTCGTCGTTGAACAGATCGTTGAGCGCGGCTCCGTCCTCGGACGAGGTGAGGGCACGCTCGGTCTTGCTCACCCTTCAGAGTGTAGGCGTAGCAGCACCTGGCTGGCGGCCACCAGTTCGGCATCCCGCAAAGAGTGGTAACTGCCATCGCCACCCGCTTTATTCACCAAACCGGCCATACCGGCGATTCGATATCGCAAGGCATCGGTGATGCTGAGTTGACCGGCACCTCGGGCACCGGAGCGACCGGTCGCCGTCTATCTCGTCGTGGCGACAGCGGCCACCATGATGGCGATAAGCCCAGCGATTTCAGCTACGACACAATTGCCACCTGCCCACGGTCGCTGCGGAGACTTGGATCGGGTCGCGACGTCATCCATCTCATATCGATATGTCTGACCAGGTAAATTGAAGTCCAGGACACTGGTGCGTCTATCGGGTCGCGACAGTCGATGCGGGCAAGTACACCGCCAAATAATCTTGACCGATAGTCCGCTTCTGGCCAGTCAGTCCTCGGTGGCGTCGTCCGAGGCGAGGATCGGTGCGACTGAACCCACGCCGTCGCCCTCGTCCATGTTCATGATCCGCACGCCGGTGGCATCGCGACCCTGCTCCGAAATGTCTCGAACGCCCATCCGAATCGTGATCCCATTATTCGAGACCGCCACGAGCTCGTCGTCGATTCCGACCATGAACGCCGCCACGACCTCACCCTTCTTTCCGGTGAGCTTCATCCCCTTGACGCCTTGGCCACCACGGCCCTGGACGTTGAAATTGTCGAGCAGTGTCCGCTTGCCATAGCCAGCTTCGGTCATCACCAAAATTGAGGTGTCATCACGAGCAACATCGACGGAGACCACAGCGTCCTGGTCGTGTTTCAACTTCATACCACGAACGCCACCGGCGGTTCGGCCCATTGACCGAACGTCATTCTCGTTAAACCGAATCGTCATCCCGCCTTTACTGACCATGAAGATGTCGTCGTCGCCGCCGGTTTCGATCACCTTGACGAGTTCGTCATCGTCCTTCAGGTTGATAGCTATGAGCCCGTCGCGACGGCTCTTGTCGTACTCAGTGAATGTTGTTTTCTTCACCGTGCCTAGCTTGGTGGCGAAGAAGAGGAAACGATCACCGGCGAATTCGCGTGTATCGATGATCGCCTGGATGTTCTCGCCTGATTGCAGCGGCAACAGATTGATGATCGGCATGCCCTTGGCAGTGCGCTCGCGTTCGGGAATCTCGAGTGCTCGCAGGCGGTATACCTTGCCGCGATTAGAAAAGAAGAGTAGGTGCGCATGAGCCGTGGTGAATTTCACGTGGCGCACGATGTCGTCGGCCTTGAGTTTGCCACCCGATACTCCGCGGCCTCCTCGTCCCTGGGTCTTGAACGAACCAGCCGGTACGGCCTTGACGTATTGGGCCTGCGTCATCACAATGACGAGTTCTTTGTCGTCGACTAGGTCTTCGATTGACAACTCGCCATCGTCATATGTGATCTCACACACACGCTGTGTGGCGAACTCGCCACGGATCGCGCTGATCTCTTCTTTAATGACGCCATTGAGACGTTCGGGTCGAGCGAGGATGTCCTGTAGGTCTTCGATGCTTGCGCGAATGTCATCGAGTTCGGTTTCGAGGTCGATTTTGGACAGCCGGGTGAGCTGGCGAAGTTGCATGTCAAGAATGTCGTTGGCCTGAACTTCAGAAAAATCGAACGGCTCATTCATCAGGCCCCCGCGGGCACTGGCCACATCATCGCTTGCCCGGATGAGGGCAATAATCTCGTCAATGACGTTGAGCGCCTTAATTCGACCTTCAAGAATGTGCTCACGACGCTCCGCCTTGGCCAGGCGGAACTCGGTGCGTCGCGTGATGACATCAACTTGGTGGCGCACGTAAGCCACGAGTGCATCCCGTAAGTTGATTTGTCGCGGCACCCCATCGACGAGCGCGACCATGTTGATCGAGAACGTCGACTGCAGTTGGGTGAGCTTGTAGAGCTTGTTGAGGACCACGTTGGGGTTGCCGTCTCGCTTGAGCGAGATGATCAGGCTGGTTTTACCGCCCGACGAATCGTCGTTCACATCGGAGATGCCCTCAAGGTCGCCCGAGGTGACGAGCTCATCGATACGTGCAGCGATTGCTGAACAGCTGGTCTGGTAAGGAAGCTCGGAGACGATGATGTCGAAGCGACCATTTTTGGATTCTTCAATGCTGGCCTTGGCCCGCATCTTCACCGAGCCGCGCCCCGTCGTATATGCGTCAACGATTCCCGAGCGTCCAAGGATGTACGCCCCGGTCGGGAAGTCAGGTCCCTTCACGAACTCCATCAAGTTCTCGATGGTCGCGTCGGGGTTATCGATGAGATGCACAACGGCATCAATAACTTCGCCGAGGTTGTGCGGTGGGATATTGGTAGCCATGCCTACCGCAATGCCCTGACTGCCGTTGACCAGCAGGTTTGGAAAACGCGCTGGCAGCACCAACGGTTCCTCGGTGGTCCCGTCGTAGTTCGGGATCATGTCGACAGTGTCTTCGTCGATATCGGCAAGCAGCTGCATTGCCAACGGATCAAGGCGACATTCGGTATAGCGGGACGCAGCTGGACCGAAGTCAGGTGAGCCGTAGTTGCCGTGGAAGTCGATCAACGGGTGCCGCAGCGAGAACGGCTGGGCCATGCGGACCAATGCGGCGTAGATCGCCGAGTCGCCATGCGGATGGAACCGGGCCATGGTGTCGCCCGACACACGAGCACATTTAACGTGGGCACGGTCGGGTCGAAAGCCCTGCTCCTCCATGTCCCAGATGATCCGGCGGTGAACCGGCTTGAGGCCATCGCGTACGTCGGGTAGAGCGCGCGACATGATTACCGACATCGCGTACTCAAGAAAACTGCTTTCCATTTCGTCGGAAAGCGGGATCGGCTGGATCGGATCGGATGAGGACCCGTCGTCGCCGGAATCGGTCGTATCAGTCATGCGTTCGTTCGTTTCAGAGGATCAGAAGTCAAGGTTCTGGACGTCGCGGGCGTTGGTGGTGATGAACTCGCGACGCGTCGCCACGTCATCGCCCATCAGGGTCGACATGATCTCGTCGGCACGAGCCGCCTCGTCGACCGTGACCTGCAGAAGCGTGCGAGTGGATGGGTCCATCGTGGTGGCACGCAGCTCTTCCCAATCCATCTCGCCGAGGCCTTTCAAACGGGCGAAGTTTTTCTTATGGTTTGGGCGCTCCTCTAGGAACTGTGCCTTCGCGATATCGTCCTTGAGATAGATCTTTTCCTTCCCAATCTCGGTCGAGTAAAGCGGCGGCTGCGCGATGTAGCAGTATCCCGCCTCGACCATTTCACGCATCTGACGGAAAAAGAACGTTAGTAGCAGAGTGCGGATGTGACTGCCGTCAACGTCAGCGTCTGCAAGACAAATTACCTTTTGGTAGCGGGCCTTTTCGACTTCGAACTCGTCGCCGACTCCTGCTCCGATTGCTGTGATCAGCGCCTGGATCTCGTTGTTCTTCAACATCTTGTCGACGCGAGCACGCTCGACATTTAGGATTTTGCCACGAATAGGTAAAATCGCTTGGCTGTATGGCTGACGAGCATCGACAGCGGTCCCGCCGGCCGAGTCACCCTCGACAATGAAGATCTCGGACTCCTCAGCGTTCTTCGACTGGCAGTCCTTTAGTTTGTCGGGCATGCCGGCGCCCGAGAGGGCGGTCTTGCGGCGAATGGCGTTACGGGCGTTCTTAGCAGCGGCACGCGCTTGAGCTGCGGCCACACCTTTCTTGACCAGCTTGTTTGCTTCGCCTGGGTTCTCCTGCAACCACTCGGCAAGGCGATCGTTAGTCGCTTTCTGCACAAATGAGCGCATCGGCACGTTGCCGAGCTTTGCTTTAGTCTGACCTTCAAACTGCGGCTCACGCAGCTTGACCGAGACGATTGCTGTAAGGCCTTCGCGCACGTCGTCACCAGAAAGGTTCGGTTCTTTTTCTTTGAGTAGGTTCTTCTCGCGTGCGTACTTGTTGATCGTGTTGGTCAGCGCGGATCGAAACCCTTCGATGTGCATTCCGCCTTCGATGGTCGAGATGCCGTTCGCGTATCCATGTATGCCTTCGTAGTAACCGGTGTTCCATTGCATAGCGACGTCAAGCATTTGACCGTCGTCGTCTTCATCTTCGAATTGACAGACTTTGCTGAAGAGGGGGTCTTTCGTTGCATTGAGGTGCTTGACGAAGTCAACGAGTCCGCCCTTGTATTGATAGGTGATCTCTTGTTCACGCTCAGAACGCTCGTCCTTAAACTCGATGATGAGGCCTTTATTAAGGAACGCCATGATCTGAAGCCGCTCAAGCACAGTGCGGGCCACGAACTCGACGCCTTCGGCCTGGAAGATGACGGGGTCTGGCCAAAAAGTGATCGTTGTTCCCGTTGTACGGTCTCGACCGGGGGTGTTGCCTACAACCTGCATCTTGTTCTGTGGCGCGCCGCCGTCGGCGTAGGTCTGCTCGTGACGCTTTCCCCCACGATCAACCTGAATAAGCAACTTGGTCGACAAAGCGTTGACCACCGACACGCCCACCCCGTGTAGTCCACCCGATACCTTGTAGCCCTCGCCACCGAATTTACCGCCTGCGTGAAGCACGGTCAGTACAACTTCGGCGGCCGACTTCCCCGTGTGTTCGCCTGACGTGAATGGGTCGATCGGAATACCGCGGCCATTATCGGCCACCCTGCAGCCGCCGTCTGCTGTGAGACTGATCGTGATGCGGTCACAGTGACCGGCCATTGCCTCGTCGACGGAGTTATCAACGACTTCCCAGATCAGATGGTGTAAACCTGCTAGCCCCGTTGAGCCGATGTACATTCCCGGACGCTTGCGCACCGGGTCCAGTCCTTCAAGTACCGTGATTGCGGCCGCGTCGTAGTTCGCCGTGGTCTTGGCTGCATTGCCATCGGATGCGAGGTGCGACTCCAAATCAGAAATATCGGTGGCGACAGCCGCGTCGTTCACGCTGGAGTTCGGCCTAGTGACGTTGTCATCGCTCGCGCTTGCCGCTGAGGTGTCTGTAGACACTCGTACCTTCTTGCATCGGTGCCTCCGCAGAGGCGACAGGGATTGTTCGGAGAGGTGCCATTACGGCACAATCGACGATGTGAGAGACACGTCCGGAACTGGTCAGGCCGGCGTGAAAACCCGGATCGAGGTTGGTGCTTAGCTTATCAGCGGGGGGCCTCGCTGACGGGGACACCTCTGCCCGCCACCGAGCGCGAGAAGCCGCAGATTACTGTTGAGTAATTCCGGGCTGGCTCACGTGGCTGTCAATGTCTTCCGTCACGGGATGAGAACGCTCATTTCCCGCAGCATTGCGTACCCTGCGGGTCATCCGGGGCGTAGTACCAGCCGACCGGTGTGCCACCTGGATTCGTCATTTTGTTTCCTGGTTGAGAACTGAGTGCGGGTTCCGGGTCACACACGACGACGCAGTGACTACGCATATGCTCCGACGACCATGTCCCCGACGACTGGCCTCAACGACCTCGGCTGGATGCAACCCGAACTTCGATTTGATCGATTTCAACCTGTGCCTCGTCGCGCAAACGACCAATGATTGTGTCAGCCAGCAATTTGACTTGCGTGGCCCACGTAGAACTGTCTGCCTCAACGACCAACGTACGGCGATCGAGCTTGATTGGCCGAACATGGGTTGCTATCTGAGCACCCATTGCATCATCCCATTTCCCGAACACCCCAGCAACCTGGGCACGGTCGGTTCCGCGTAACGCCCTCATCATCAAATCAAGTGATCGAGTGATCGGCACAAGATCGGACACGACGTCATTGTAGTCAATACATTGGGCCATCAGTTATCGACTACCCGAGACGACCGTGCCGTTTTTGATCCGGATGATTCGATCTGCCTTGGCAGCCGACGGAAGCTTGCTCGCCGAAGTGATTACAACCTGACCACCCGGTAGATGCCCAAGTAGTGCACGTGCGCGACCATCATCAAGCTCGGACAGAACATCATCAAGCACAAGAATTGGTGCGCTCTCGGTCCGCTCGGTGACTAGGCGGTGCCCCGCGAGCCGTAACGCGAGGGCCAGTGTCCGCTGTTCACCCTGAGAAGCGTGCGTACGGCTCGCCAACCCGTTAATCGATAATTCCAACTCGTCGCGATGAGGACCAACTGTCGACACCCCCCGGCGGACATCGTCGGTCCGAACCGCCTGAAGCGCGGCAATTAACCCAACCCGTCGCCATTCCGGTTCATATTTCAACTCGATCGGTGTTGCAACGCCAGCAAGTTGTTCGTAGGCGTCCCGTACCATCGGGGTAATTCGTGAGACCAAAGTCGCCCGCGCATACCCGAACTGATCAGCGATCTCAGCAAATTTGCTATCCCACACATCAAGGGTGGCTGAAAGCTCGGTGGGCAGATCACGGTATCCGGCTTTCTGTGCCTGCTTGAGGAGTGTGTTCCGCTGTCTGACGATTCGGTCGATATCAAGGCGTGCCATGTCATACTTGATCGCAAGAGCAACAAGGGTGTCGTCCATGAACCGACGTCGGTCGCCAGGGCCGCCCTTTACTATTGTCAAGTCGTCGGGCGAGAATACCGTGACGCGGACCGTGCCGAGTAGATCTCGAACGCGTTGCAGCTTTTGTTTATTCACCTGGACGCGGTTGCGGCCAATGACAGGCAACTCTGCCTCAATCAGCGAATCACGACCGTCACTGTGGTGCACTAATGCTCGAATTATCGCTTGGTCGGCGCCGATTCGAATCAATGCGTCACTCGGCGCGCCTCTGAAACTAGTCAGCGTCGCGAGGTACGCGAGCGCTTCGGCCAAATTTGTTTTGCCCTGACCATTGTCACCGACAACGACTGTCGTCCCCGCCGTTAAGTCAAATTGCGCGGAAACATAGTTCCGAAAATCGACGAGCTCGAGATGCGAAACAGTCAAGACCGAGAGACTACGGAGCCGACGCCCCGACCCGGTCTCATCGTTTGGGTTAATCCCCAAGTAACGACAACCACCGTTAAGTTGATCACGGGACCCGCACGGGCATCAGCAGGTACAGATAATCATCCTGCCCTGCACCGCGTAAGACAGCGGGCTTCATCGGATCCATCGTTGCGAGCGTCACATCATCGGCATCAATGGCGTCGATGCCAGCAGCGAGGTAATCAGGATTGAACGCGACAGTCATCTCAGCGCCGTCATAACTGGCGTCGATTTCTTCGGCAGCATTACCGACGTCTTGGGTGATTGCAGTCAGCTGCACGGAATCACCACCGAGGGTTAATCGAACCGGAGTCGAATCCTGAGCGAGGATCTTCACGCGTCGGATTGCCTCAACCATCGCCGCCTTCGACACGGTAAGTAGATTTGGATAGCTGGACGGAAGCAGATTACGATAATTCGGGAATTCACCTTCGATTAGCCGGGTACTGAGTCGAGTCCTACCCGCCTTGAAGGTGGCCTCACGCACACCGAACTGCACGGTCAACTCGTCGTCGTCTCCCATCACTCGCTGAAGTTCACTCAACGCACGACCGGGGATCAACACCTTCTGACCGGAATCCAAAACCGCCGAATCGGGGAGATCACGAACAGCGAGGCGATACGAATCAGTCGCCACCATACGGATGCCGTCGTCCTCCGACGCCAGAAGCACTCCAGTAAGGACAGCACGTGCGTCATCGGTCGACGCCGCACGCACTACTTGGCGCAGCGCATCGGACATCGTCTCGGCCGACAGCGTTACTGCTTCACCACTCGGCTCGCTCTGTGTGGGATAGTCATCAACTGCCAACGGCCGCACCGAGAATTGCGACCGGCCGGCACTAATCGAAATCTCATCACGCTCACCGCCTTCAAGGTCGATCTCGACCGCTCCGGCCGGAAGTGCCTTAACAATGTCACCAATGAGTCGGGCCGGAACGACAGCGGCACCGTCACGTTCTCCCCCGACATCGACCTCGAGCCTAATTGTCAACTCTAAATCAGTGCCAGTCACAGTCAGTACGTCATTCACGACATCCATTCGAACGCCGGAGAGCACTGGTAAAGCGCTGGTGCGGTTTGTTGCGGCACGTCCGGCTGAGCTCAGGGCTTCGGCGAGGACATCACGTTCACAGCGAAACTTCACAGTTGGGACTTCTCCTCATGAGGGGATTTTTCAAGACTATTAGTAGTAGTAGGCCCTGTGGATTGGGGACAAACCGCATCCGGGCAGCGTATGGGGGTCAACGTCGTCCACATGGAATAACAGGTCGTCCACATGCTCAAACTGTCACGCGTGTGATTCAGTGGATCCCGTGATGTCTGTCCCCAGATCCAGTAACGGTGTTCGTGTTGCTGTCCACCGCGCGCACGTTCGTAATAGGTTGGGAGCTTCGCGCGCGTGACCGGCATTATGATTGGAGTTGCTGTAGGAGGTCGGTTACCTGATCGTAGACCTGTTTGCGTTCCTTCATGAGCCGTTCGATCTTTTCGTTGGCATGGATCACGGTCGTGTGATCACGACCTCCGAATAGTCGAGCGATCGCAGGGTAACTGAGATCAGTTAGTTCCCGGAACACATACATTGCTTCTTGGCGCGCCGTGACGAGCGGCCGTTGGCGACTCTTGCCCTTCAGGGCCTCGACGTCGAATTTCAAGATGCCGGCGATTTCGTCGAGCAACTCCTCGGGCGTACGGATTTTGGGCCGTGTCACCGTTAGAAGATCGGCCAGTTGTCGCTGGACAAGGTCGATTGTGATTGCTTGGCGGCTGAGGCTGGCGAAAGCCATGACGCGAACCAAGGCGCCCTCAAGTTCACGGATATTGGTTGAAATGTTTTCGGCAATAAATTCAAGGGCGTCGCCTGGGACTTCGATGTCCTCGCGTTCGGCCTTATTGCGCAGAATGGCCAGCCTAGTTTCGAGGTCAGGGGGCTGGATGTCGGTGATTAGGCCCCATTTGAAGCGACTGCGAAGACGTTCTTCCAATGTTGGGATTGCGTCGGGAATACGATCGGAACTGATGACGATTTGTTTATTTGCGCCGTGCAACGCGTTGAATGTGTGGAAGAACTCCTCCTGGAGCCCTTCCTTGTTGGCAATGAACTGAATGTCGTCGATCAACAGCACATCAATGTCGCGGTAGCGCTGCCGAAGGAAGTTGGTCGTGTTCTGACGAATCGCCTCGACGTACTCGTTCATAAAGGTTTCGGTAGAGACGTAGAGAATCTTGTGATGGCGGTAGTGAGAATGAACGTAGTGGCCGATGGCGTAGAGGAGATGAGTTTTGCCTAGACCTGCAGAGCCGTAGATGAATAGGGGGTTGTAACTGCGAGCTGGAGTCTCAGCGACTCTAAGCGATGCTGCAAGAGCAAATTGATTTGACGTTCCCTTGACAAAAGTTTCAAATGTGTAGTCGGTGCTCAACCCTGCTTCTTCGAGAACATGATCACGTTCGCTGGTGTCGTCGAGGTCAGATTGGATTATCGCCTCGTCGGCGGCAACAATGTCAGTCGGATCTGATTCAGCGAGCTCTACGGGGTCTCGCTCGGAGGTTTGGTCAACATCAATAATGATGGTTCGTACCCCAAGCCCCGATTCGTCGAGAGCGTCAATAATCATTGGCATATAGCGCGTGGTGATCCGATCACGAACGTACGCACTAGGTGCAAGAAGTCGGAAGGTTGAGTCGTCGACGCTTATCGGAGTTACTTCCTGAAACGTTGAAAACCAGACACTTTCAGCAAGTTGGGAACGGAGTGACAAAGTCACTTGCGTCCACATGTCGTCGGCGTCGGTCAGGGGCATTTGAGGATCACAGAGAAATCACGCGTCGTCCACAATTTTGTCCACAGAGTGTGGAAATGAAGTACGGGGAGAACGAGAGACGAACACTAGCAGATTAAAACTGAGACGAAAACACGACTCTAGATGTCCCATACGCTGGGGTAATGCAAGCACTCAATGCTTGTGGACAAATTACATATGCGTAGTTCATTAGTCAGTAGGAAGGTTGCCAGGGCACGTTCACGGCGGCCAAAAGGAGACTGTGCGCGATTGCAGGTTGGGACCGTGTATCGCGCGACCGTATCCTCTGAAGCCACATCGGGAGCGGGCTGTCGGTCCGGTCGGTGACTGTTGCACTACGATCTCGAGCAGCGTCCGATTAATTCTCGTGTCTAGAACATCACGGAGTATCGCGTGAAGCGCACCTATCAACCCAACGCCCGCCGCCGAAGCAAAAAACACGGCTTTCGTGCCCGGATGAGCACTCGTGCCGGCCGGGCCGTATTGAAGTCACGTCGCGATAAGGGCCGAGCCCGCCTGTCGGCTTGATCGGTCGGATTCACACCCGGTCTGATTTTCAGCGGCTGCGCCGCGACGGTCGGCGGGTGCGAATCGAACCCTTCTGGTGCTCTTATCTTTCGGACCCGACGGCGAACACCGCGCAGGTGGCATTCGCGATCAACCGAGCCGTAGGCAACGCGGTCGTACGCAACCGCCTTCGGCGTCGTTTGCGCGCCGTGTTAACCGAATTGAATTTGCCTGGCGGGCTGTACCTAATCGGATGCACGCCTACTGCAAGCGAACTGACGTTCGATCAAATGCGTGTCCTGCTGGAGGAATTGTCGATGAGGACCACCAAATCATGAACCCGCCGCGATTAAGAAACCGGTCGGAACGTTGGGCTCTTGATTCCATCAACTGGTACCAACGCCTTGTTGAAGGCCGACCATCACCGTGCCGTTTCTTCCCGTCCTGCTCGTCGTATGCGGCCGAGGCCTTCCAAGTCCATGGGACCCGACGGGCAATGTGGCTGACGATCCGGCGCCTACTGCGTTGCCGTCCGTTTGGTCCATCCGGGTTCGATCCTGTTCCTGAACCTGCCGACGATCGGCAGAGGGTCGCTAGGCGACCCCACTCATGTGCACTATCCGTGCCCGCCGACTCCACTGCTCTTCAATGATCTGCAAGGACTGCTGACATGTTCGAGATTCCCGCCGCAATTCTGTCGTGGTTCTACGACCTAACGAACAGCTACATGATCGCGATCGCCCTGATGTCTGTCGTAATCATGGCGATCACGACACCTTTGACCCTCAAGAGCACCAAGGGCATGCTCGAAATGCAGAAGATTTCCCCGGAAATGCGGCGTCTGCAAAATGAGCATCGTAACGACAAGCAAAAACTCAATGAAGAGATGATGAAGCTCTACCAAGAGCACAAGGTGAACCCGATGTCATCGTGTTTGCCGATTATTGCGCAGATGCCGGTCTTCATCGTGATGTTCCGCGTGTTACGCGGTTTGACTTACGCACCTCGCGGTAATGCCGAGCCGATTGCGGATACCGTCTTCGAGGTCGTTGGGAACAGTGGAAACGTCGACGGCTTTATCCCCCGGTATCTGTCGGTCGATTCAGGGCTATTTGAGTCGTTGTATGGCAAACTTGAGATGCTGGAACTCGGTCTCGACCTCAGCTTGTCGCCGTTTGAAGCAATCCAAGATAATCCGTTGACCGGAATTATCTATGCCTTACTGGTTGTCGCCCTCGGTGGCCTTTACTTCGGCCAGCAGCGAATGGTCGCCGCTCGTGCGTCGATCAGCCCAACTATGTCACCGACGCAACAGAAGTTGATGCAGTACCTGCCGGTCGTATTCGCCGTCTTTCAAATCTTCTTCTTGACGGCGCTCGTCATCTATTACATTTTTCAGACCCTTCTTCGCATCCTGCAGCAGTACTACATCACTAAGAAGTTCTACGGTCATGATGAATCGCTCGGTCGTCAGGCACAGCGGGCGGGTGAAAAGGCCCGCGAGCAGTCGAAGGAAAATGGTGAACCACAGGGACTTTTCGGGCAGGCCAAGCGCGATTTAATGGCTGGGAAGGGCGATGCGAAGAGCGTCGACTCCAGCTCATCAAAGAAGAACACCGGAAGTTCCGGAGCGAACAAGAAATCGAATGCCCGTCCGACAGGCGAAAGCAAACGAGTCACCCCACCAAAATCAAGTCCGAACGCCCAGGCCAAGAATGCGAACGGCGGTGAGTCAACCGGTAAGGGCCGGCCGACACCGAGCCGCAAGCAAGCACAAGCAGCTAAGAGTCGCCCACCCAAGTCTAGTAAAGGACAGACAGGCAAGTCGGGGAAGAAAAAGCGCTGACACTGCGTCGGCGCGAATCATGGACGAGACATAGTCTCGAGAGAAAGAGGAAGACACATTATGGAGTGGGTCGAAACAACAGCGAAGACGGTTGAAGCGGCGAAAGATGCCGCACTTGATCGCCTCGGTGTCGCTGCAGACGAAGCAGAATTTGAGGTACTCGAAGAGCCACGCCCTGGATTGTTTGGGCGAACACGCGGGGAAGCGCGGGTGCGCGCCCGGGTGCAGCCGACACAAGTCCGCCCGAAGCACGAGCGACGTAGGCGTGGTGCGAAGGACAAAGATAAGGCGAAGTCCGGCAATCAGAAGCGCACCGTGGCATCGACGCCGGGATCCTCGTCGGACTCACGTGGCGACGCCGCTGGCGACAATGGAAGTGTTGCGGCATCTTCACGCGGCAGTACCCCAGTATCAAAGGGCAACGGACGTAGCCCGTCGACGAAACGTGACCAGACACGAACAAGTAACAAGAACCAGGAGAAGACCATGAGCAACAACGAGCGAGAGCCATCCCCTGTCGCACCCCAGGAGGTTGGCGATGCAGCAGTTGCCTTCATGGACGGTTTAGCCAAGGCGTTCGGGGAGTCTGTAAGCAGTGAACTACTCGTGGACGGGATCGAACTCGATGTGAGCGTGAATGGCGAGGGCCTCGGACTACTTGTGGGACCAGGCGGCCGGACACTTAATGCCATCCAGGACCTCGCCCGAGTCTCAGCTCAACGTCGGCTCGGCGATCATGATACAAGACTGCGGATTGACGTGGCGGGCTACCGATTGCGGCGAAACGAAGCACTCGCCAAATTTGCTGCCGATGTGGCCGGGTCAGTACGTGAATCGGGATCAGCCCGTGCGCTTGAGCCGATGACCTCTGCCGACCGCAAGGTCATCCATGACGCGCTGAATGAGGAGGATGGTGTGTCGAGTCGTTCCGAAGGTGATGATCCGAATCGTCGAATCGTGGTTGTTCCCGATTGATTACGCCTTGATCAGGACGCTAAATCCCAGGTAGACCAACGAAGCCCGGCCTTGCATAGCCGGGCTTCGTCGCGCTTAGGGTCATGTTGATCACGCGCACTACGTGGCACACTGCGACTATGACGCAGCCACCGATGGCCGAGGCCGTGCATGATGCTCTCACCGATAGCCAACACCTTGGCTTTCTCGGTGAGCGTCCAATCGACGAGGTCATCGAACATGCCCGTAGCTTCGTCGCCGCCCTCGAGGGTATCAACGGCACTGTGATCGATCTGGGCGCGGGGGGTGGTGTCCCTGGACTTGTCATTGCTCATGATCGCCCAGATTTACATTTAGTTATGATCGACCGTCGAGTGAAGCGAACCGATTTCTTGCGGCGGGTGGTGACGCGTCTTGGTTGGTCAGAGCACGTGGACGTGGTCACCGGTGATGTCACTGGTGTGGCTACGAGATCCCCGGGGTTAATGGACGCTGCCGTAGCGCGGGGCTTCGGGCCACCTGACGTGACACTGTCGCTTGCATCGCAACTTGTGCGACCAGGTGGCCGGATCGTGATTAGTGAGCCACCATCAGGCAATCGTTGGGCTGCTGATTTGATCGCCGATTTGGAGGTTTATCGAATTGAGGAGGCCGTGTCGCAGGTTGCAGTATTTGAGCGAGATAGTTTCACGTGAAACATCTGAATGCTGTCTGACTCGATCGATCAGTGTGACCTCCGTTTGTTTCACGTGAAACATGGGGAGGGTCCTTGTAATGGGGGTTTGGATCAGGCACAGTACCCTTGCCGACCCTAGCCTCTGTGAATGGAGCCGCCGTGTCCTCTGACGACACCGTACCCCTTGGTGCCATCTCTGGCGCCGAGACCGAGTCACCACCCGACTCAGTGACCAAGCACCCGTTACCTCGAATTATCGCGATCGCCAATCAGAAGGGCGGTGTCGGGAAGACCACCACCACAGTGAACATGGGGGCTGCACTCGCCGACATGGGCTTACGCACTTTACTCATTGACCTTGATCCGCAGGGTAACGCGTCCACTGGGCTTGGCATCGAGAACCGCGGCCTCGAGCGTTCGATGTATCACGTGATGTTGCACGACGAGCCCCTCGAGAATGTCGTGGAGCCGACCGATGTTAAGAATTTGTTCGTTGCCCCAGCGTCATTGGATCTCGCTGGCGCAGAAATAGAGCTCGTTCCGGCGTTCAGCCGTGAGCAGCGTCTCAAGCGCGCGATTGAAGGTGTTTTGGACGATTATGACTACGTGTTTATCGACTGCCCGCCCTCACTTGGCCTTCTTACTGTGAATGGACTCTCAGCGGCACGGGAAGTTCTGGTGCCAATTCAATGTGAGTACTATGCACTCGAGGGCTTGGGACAACTGCTGCGAAATGTCGATCTCGTCAAACGAAATCTAAATCCCGAACTTGATCTGAGCACCATTTTGTGTGTGATGTACGACGCTCGAACCAAGTTGTCTGGTCAAGTGGTGTCTGAGGTTCGCGAACACTTCGGTGAGAAGGTGTTGCGCTCAGTGATTCCCCGAACCGTTCGTCTGAGTGAGGCACCATCGTTCGGACAACCGATTACCACATTTGATCCGACGTCGCGAGGCGCGCTGGCGTATCGCGACGCAGCCAAGGAGGTACACGATGGCGCGGCGTAGCGGACTAGGAAAGGGATTGAGTTCACTCATACCGATGGAAGGCGGCCCAGGTGGCGAGACTGGGACGTTGGTGGAGATTCCGACGGCATCGGTCTCCCCGAATCCAAACCAGCCACGGCACCACTTCGATGAGGAAACATTGGTTGAGTTAGCAGCATCGATTGCGGAGATGGGAGTGTTGCAGCCGATTTTAGTCAGGCTGCTTGACGATGATGACGACCAATATGAATTGATCGCTGGCGAACGTCGTTGGCGTGCTACCCAGCGCGCTGGTTTGGCCACGATCCCGGCCATTGTGCGAACGACTAGCGACTTAAGCTCAGTTGAACAAGCCCTCGTCGAAAATCTCCACCGCCAGGATCTCACAGCACTAGAAGAGGCGGCCGCGTTTCAACAACTTCTCGAAGACTTCGGACTGACGCATGATGAGCTAGCGGGCCGAGTCGGCAAAAGCCGCTCGGCGATCACCAACTCGATCCGACTGCTTGGGCTGCCGCCAGCAGTCCAGGTCCTTCTCGCCGACGGGCAGCTTAGTGCTGGTCATGCACGGGCGCTCCTAGGCACACCAGATCGCACCCGGCAGGAAACACTCGCGGCGACTGCAGTCGCCGAGGGCTGGTCGGTGCGGATGGTTGAGCAAGCCGTCCGGAGTGGCGACGAGTCCGACGATGTTCAGCCGGACTCGATCGTAGAAGATCAACAGCCTGTCACAACTATTGATGGAGCCGGGCTGACGCCGGCGACTAAATTGCGTCCGCCCGGCTTGTTGGAACTCGAGGAACTGCTCGCCGAGCATCTCGACACACGAGTTAACGTGCAACTCGGAGCAAAGAGGGGCAAGGTTACGATTGATTTTGCCGATCTTGAAGATCTCGAGCGGATCTATCGGCAAATGACGACGTAGCCGACTCTCGACCCGCGCATGAGAGACTGTCCTACGCCACCGTGACCTCGCGCGTGAGCTTGAGATGTACGGCTGTACACTTAGGGCTTCCCGCGCGGATGGTGAGCGAAGACCATGGATATTGTCACGTCAAGTGAGCATCTCATCAAGATCACGTTGAAGGAAACACACATCCTGGGTATAAACATGTGGATAAGTATTCTTCGATTCTACGGTCAGCAGGAGTCGACTAATTATCCGGCTGATCAGGGCTGAGGAGCGGGTTTTCGCTCCATGCCGAAACTGCCCGGGCGATCGCTTCAGTCAGGAGGTTCGTCCGGTCGACCACCCTGCGGACAGGTCCAACCGAACAGAGCACCGCCGGCATACGCGTCTCGCGGAGCACGGGGAGTCGCATACCGTTGAGATCGGGTCGAGTGTCGAGTACGCCGTCGAGTTCGTCGACAATTCGAACAGCGAGCGAGCGACCCCCAATTGACTCGAATGATGGCACGGCGAAATACGACACAACTGAGAATTGGTCAGTTCGAGCACCAAACCCAATGTATGCGTCAGCTCCGAAGCGGTTTGCAGCGGCGGCTTGCGCTTGTGCTTCGTATTCGTCGGTCGACATCACCGTAGCGCCATGTTCACGAAGTGCGTGTGACAAGGAGCGCGCAATTGAGCTGAGCCCACCGAACTGGCCGACGACGATGCGCAGTCCGCTGACAGCCGCCGGAGCGCGTACTGACTCTGCCTCGCGAATGGATGCCACACCGGGTCCCGAGCCACTTTGTCGGCTGACGAGGCGCAGCGTACGAACGGTCTGAGTGCCACAGACGCCGTCGGCGGTGAGCCCCGAGTTCCGTTGGAAGTCAAATAATGCACGACCGGCGGCCGGACCGAAGATTCCATCAGGCCGACCGCAGTCGAATCCAAGGTGGTTGAGGCTTCGTTGGAGGTCGGCAACATCATCACCGCGTAACATCGGTGCACTGAGCATCAACAACCGGTCACCAAGAGCCCAGCCCGCTTCGATTAAAGCGAGCCAGGTCTGTTCATCACAGCTTCCGCTGGTGTGGAGACCACGTTGCGATTGGAAGGCTGAAATCGTGGATTCGGTAATTACGCAGAAGAAGCCCGGCTCGGCGCCGTCTGGCTCGAAGCCGGCGGCACCAAGTCGGCGCTGAAGATCTCGGACCGCTTCGCCGTGGTGGCCGCGGTTCAGTGGGAAGTGGCCAGGAATCCGTCGATCTCCTCGAGGAGGGCGCCCTTGCTTTTGGCGCCGGTGATGCGCCCTACAACCTCGCCCTTGTCGAAGACCAGGAGTGTCGGGATGGACATAACGTTGAATTTCATCGCTATGTCGGGATTGTCGTCGACGTTGAGTTTGGTGACGGACAACTCGCTGCGTTCGCCGGCAATTTCGGTGAGGATTGGCGCGATCTTCTTACACGGCCCACACCATTCGGCCCAGAAGTCGACGACGACGGGCTTGTCGGCCCCGCTGACGGTCTCGTCGAAGGTTGACGTTGATAGGTCGGTGATTTCGTGTGCCATGTTGTTGGTCCTTTCGAGAAATTCGAATGGAGACAACCATCGGTTGCCGGCCGCCATTCCCAGAGCGAGAGCGTAGTCCTTGAGCCGACCGCATGCGGCTTCGGTTGTCGGCGCTACCGTGATCGTCGGGTTGCTAAGTCACAGTTTGTGTCGACCTGGGATGGGATGCACCGCAGGCACTGAAGCATCGGTGAGCGCCTGGAGCGGCCTGGAGCGTCGGTGGATCAGGAAATGTCCTCGAGCCAGCGCTCGGCGTCAATTGCGGCCATGCATCCGCTGCCGGCAGCGGTGATTGCCTGGCGGTACACCGAGTCCTTGACGTCGCCGCAGGCGAAGATGCCAGGGATATTGGTGTAAGTCGAGTCCGGTCGTGTGATCAGATATCCAGTGTCGTCGTCCATGTCGAGAACACCGCGAAACAAATCCGTATTTGGCTTGTGGCCGATCGCGATAAACAAGCCGGTTATGTCGAGCACGCCCGTCTCGCTGGTGACGTTATTGACGATGTCGACACTTTCGACTTTGTCGGTACCGTTGACTGCGGTCACTGACGTGTTCCAGAGGAACTCAATCTTAGGATTCGCTACTGCGCGGTCCTTCATGATCGCCGAGGCACGCAGCTGGTCACGGCGTACGATGAGGGTGACCTTGTCGGCGAACTTTGTGAGGAAATTCGCCTCCTCGATAGCCGAGTCGCCGCCCCCGACAACTGCGATCTCGTGGCCACGGAAGAAAAATCCGTCGCAGGTGGCACATGTCGACAGACCGTGTCCGATCAGGCGTTGCTCTGCTTCAAGGCCGAGCATCAGCGATTGGGCCCCCGTCGAGACAATCACTGAGTTGGCCCGGTAGACGGCGTCTCGGGTTGAAATCGTAAAGGGACGTTGACTGAAATCGATCGACGTCGCCTTGTCGGTAACGATCGTCGCCCCGAAGCGCTCTGCCTGATCGCGCATGTTAGCCATTAACTCCGGCCCCATAATTCCGTCGGGGAAGCCAGGAAAGTTTTCGACGTCGGTGGTCAACATCAACTGGCCACCAGGTTGATCAGATGTAGACGATGGTTCACCTTCAATCATCAGTGGCGAAAGATTTGCGCGAGCGGTGTAGATCGCTGCGGTCAAGCCAGCGGGACCCGAGCCGACGATCACTACGTCATGGACGATGTTGGCGGTGGGGGTAACAGTCATGGTGTCGGTCATGTTGCGCTTCCGGAAAGTCGGAGTTTGTTACGAAAGTAATTCCGTCAATGCAGGTCCGGCGGGTTACTCCGTCGAGCGGAATGTCGCCGTGGAACCGATCATCACCGGCCATGCACTGCGTCGGATCAGTTGGCGTCGGCGGCGTTGTTGCGCTTCTTGAAGAGCACAGCTCCGACGATGCAGAGAATGCCGCCGATGATGAAGTAGCTGATATAGACGGCGCGCCCCTGGTTCGTGAAGGGTTCGATCGCGGCTTGCAGACCCCGAGTGAGGCCGATCCATAACAGCACTAGAGCGAAGACACCGAGGAAGATCGCAAGCAAGCCGAAAACAAGCCCCCTAGCGGCCATGACGGCCGGCTTGGTGGTCTTGGACTTAACGTTGTCGACCAGGCGAACGACCTGGTCGGTGGTGTTTGCAGCCCAGTCGGGATCAGTCAGCGGATTTCCGGCCATGGCGCGCGATGCTAGCCGCGGACCTGATGCTGGCCACCATGTCAATGCTCATGAGGCCCGAGAACGGACCTAAGTCGTGTCAGGGTTGGCTAATCTGGGACACGTCGTCGAGCTCGCGCGCGTTAGTCGGCAGTACGACACTGTCGATGACCGAGCAACTGTCACGGTCGTATGCATAGACGACCCCATTTTGGGTGTCGATGCCGACGCCTGCTTCGACACCTTGGTAGACCACGGGTTCAAGGCGTTCTTCCAGACCCAGTTGGGCGTCGCACGGTTCCGGAGCCTGTTCGAAGTCGACGTTTCGTCCGAGCGAACTGTCGTCGAGCGCCGGGACCGCGAGGCTGCCGTAAGCGGCAAGGTCATCTGAGTTCTCGATTTCGATCTCCGGGATCTCCGGTGCCGGCGCCGGCTGCTCCGAACCGGGGGAATCCTTGGCGAAATTGTCGCTGCTCGTGGCCTCGGCAATTACTCCGTCTTCCTCATTGAAGCGACCGTCGGGCTCTGCGGCGACTGAACTTAGGTCGGTTTCCACGGGGGTAGCGTCGGCGCCGACGTTCTCGCCAGCGACTTCAGCGGCTTCGGCGGATTCGAGGGCATCTACTTCGGTCACAGGGTCCTCGGTAGTGGCCTCGAGGGCGACGTCGGAGGTATCGGAGTCCTCGTTGCGCATCATGCCGAACACCACGGCGCCGACGCCGACGAATATCACGAGCGCGGCTGCGGAACTGAGCGCCCACTGCGGCATCGACATCATGCCGGAGCGTCGGCGTCGTTCGCTTCGGTTGCGGCGAGATTCAGACAACGGTGTCGTTACCGCTGCGGCGGCAGCAGCATCGATGCCGTCAACAGGTGCAGTTCCATCAGAGCGTTCGAGATCGGACATCCGCTCCCACACGTCGAGGGCTGCGGCAAGATGGCCCTCCCGTTCCGACAACGATGCAGCGGGAGCTGTGGCGCCGAGCACCTTGCGAAGGTTCTCGAATCCAGCGACGACGTCAAGTGCTTCCGAGTTCGCCTCGACCGATGCGCGCTCATCGGGCGTCGCCTCGCCATCAAGGTAAGCGCTTGCCGACAGGGTCAGGTCGTCGAGGGTGCTGTCGTCTACTTCGAAGTCACTCATAGTCATGCCAACTCATGTCAGATCCGTTGGACGTTCGAAGTCACTCGTGCGGTTCCCGACGGTGAGCGAAATTTCCGACGTCAACTCTGCCACTGTCTCGGGGTGTTTATCGAGCCGCAGTTCCTTGGCGAGGAGCCGGCGGCCGCGAGCAATTCGAGACTTCACTGTCCCTACCGGAACTCCGAGTACATCGGCGATCTCTGCGTAGTCGAGGTCACCGACATCACGTAAGACGACAGCGCTGCGGTAGTCCTCCGGCAGTCCGGCCAAGGCGTCGTCGAGCGCTAGGCGATCGGCGATCGACCCAATTCGGCGCTCCGACATTTCGTCGATCGGTTCGAAGCCGGCATTGCTTGCCTCGTCGTCGCGAATCGAGCGCAGGTCCGGTCGGCGCCTACGTTTGCGGAGTTCGTCGAGCGCAGCGTTCGTGGCGATGCGGTATGCCCAAGTTGCGAACGACGAGCGCCCGTCGAACTTCGGAAGGCTGCGGACGATCTTGATCATCGCTTCCTGGGTTGCATCGTCGGCGTCCCGGGTCGGTCCGGCGATCCGACGGGTCACTGCATGGATTCTGTCATAGTGACGACGCAATAGTTGGTCGAGCGCGAACCGGTCACCGGCTCGTGCAGCTGCGATCAGTTCGTCGTCTTCGGTCTGGACTGCGATGCGGCGAGCGTAACGAATCGGGATCGACTGACGCGACGATCCTGTCAGATCAGTCGACTAACGTGACTCCGCTGATCGTGCCGCGATACGGATTGTCGGTGCTGCATCCGTCGTCGGCGCCGATTTCGTTGAGCAGAATCAGGACGTGACGGGCCGCAAAACCACTGGGGTCGGTGGTTACTGCTGCCCCTTCGGGCCCGAACGACCGGTCGAACGGTTCGCCCCAATCGTCGACGGTGGTCGGGGTGGTCTCACCGTCCCACTCGTAGAGCTGAACCTGATACGGACCGTTGCCAACATTAAAGGTCAAGCGTCTATCGACGGGTTGATCAAAACTGAGGATTAGTCCGACACCGCGTTTAGCGCCCATGAATTGGTTGGAATAGCAGGAGGTCTGCCAACTAGTTGACGAGTCGCCGTCCGCCAGTGCGTCGGGTGCGAGGTTGTCGTTTTCTTCGAAATCGCCCTCAGGATCAAACGTGGCAATCGAAGCGATTCGGGCTGTCTCGCCTGGGAGTCCGGCTTCAGTCGTGTCACTCTGTGGAGAGGACGTTACCTCGGCGGCGGGTGTCAGTTCGGTCACCACTTCGTCGGATTCCACTGGGGCAGGGGTGGTGACGGCGTCACTCGGCAACACCGTCATGGACGTTGTTGACGCATTGTCTCCCGTTGCCAAAGTCCACCACAGGACGAGTCCGATCACCGTCGCCACAATGATCAGGCCACCAACCACTGCTGCCGACGACCCCCGTCGCTGTGTCATCCCGCGTGCCAGCGCGCCCTGCTGTTGGCCAGCGTCGGGAGTGGGGTCGCGGTGAACCGGTGGCGGTGGGTCGGCGCGGGTGATCGCAATGCGAGTCGACGGTTCTCCCAGTGCCGTCACTGGCAGACGGCCAGTGATGTGCGGGGGTTCTCCCGGAATGCCGGTAAGCGCGTTTGGCGGGTCTACAGGGTCGACCTGGTGTCGTGATGAGCTGGGTGTGGACGGCCGACGCCTCTTGCCAGGAGCGAGTCGTCCATTGCTGGTGCGTGTCTCTTTGCCACGCGGTGGCGTCGGCTGTCGAATCCCGCGGCTCCGATCCTGGGACCGTCCCCGCGCATCCGAAGGGGCGCGGAGAAGGCGACCCGCAGCGAACGGGGATACGGGAGATTGCTCCTCGTTGGTTTCGTCGAACTGGGGCGGTCCGTCTTCCCGTGCTGCCTTGAGTTCGATGATTAGTGCAGCACCATCGGCCGGACGATTTTCAGGGCGACGTGCGAGTAGGGCGTGGACAACCGTGACAAGCCGTGTGGGGAGGGTCGCGCGCAGGCGGGCAAGATCGGTTGGATCGCGCTGGAGGCGCGCAAGCGCTGTGTCGGCATCGGTCTCACCGAGGAACGGGACGCGACCGGCAAGACACTCGTACAGCACAAGACCGAGCGAATATAGGTCGGCGCGGCCATCGAGTTTCTTACCGCGCACCTGCTCAGGCGACAGGTATTTGGCTGTCCCCATCATGATGTTGTCGCTGGTGAGGTCGTCGTTGCCGTCGCCGTGTAAGCCCTTAGCGATACCGAAGTCGGTAAGCAGTACCCTTCCGTCTGGCGTGATCATGATGTTGCCCGGTTTGACATCACGGTGGACGAACCCGGCTTCGTGCGCATTGTCGAGCGCCATCGCCACAGCCGTACCGATGTGGCAGGTCAGCTCGGGGCTAAGCCGGTTCTGGGTATCGAGAAGCTGACGAAGGCTCTTGCCGTCGACCAATTGCATTACGACGGCTTGACGACCGTCCTGCTCGAAAACGTCGTGCACTGCGACGATGTTCGGGTGGCTGAGACTGGCAGCCGCAACTGCCTCCCGTCGAAATCGTTCTGCCACGATCGGATCGGTTGCCAGGGTCGGCTTAAGCCACTTGACTGCGACTTTGCGGTCGAGGGTCCGGTCGATCGCCAGCCACACTTCTGCCATGCCGCCCTGGGCGAGGCGTCGCTGCAGCTCGTATCGGCCAGCGATGATCGTGGGGGTCGCGGATGACATGGACGACACGGAACGCTAGTGGGGTCACGGCCCTCAGCCGGGTCAATGCGGATTTCTGGAAGCTCCTGCGATGCCCGTCGCTCGGCGTCAGGTTGTTTCGTGGAAGGCGACTCCGATGGTGCCACGACCGCCATGGGTGCCGATGACCGGGCCGATCTCGCCGATCAAGATGTCACCGTCGTAGTAGGGCCGGAGCATCTCGACAAAGACATCTACGTCGGAGCAGTCAGCATGCAGCACAGCGAGGTTCTCGACCCGACCGTGGTAGCTGCGGAAACGCTCGACCAGATGCTTCAGTGCCTTGGAACGGGTCCGTTGCTTGCCCGCTTCGGCTACGACACCACCGGTGACGTCGATGATCGGCTTGATCGATAGTGCGGTTGCGAGAAAGGCTTTCGCCCCACCGATTCGCCCACCCTTCTTCAAGTTATCGAGTGTGTCGAGTGCGGCGAACACGCGGGTCTGATCGGAGAGTTCATAGGCGAGGGCTTCTACAGCGTCAAGCGGTTGCCCGTCGGCAGCAGCACGGGCGCAGGCGATGGCGATGGTCCCGATGCCCATCGATACCGATCGCGAGTCGACGATGCGAATGTCAAGTTTCAGGTTGTCGTCGTCGGTGAGTGATCGCGCTGCGAGTTCGGCACTCTGGATCGTGGCGGAGAGTTGGCCGGACAGCGAGACCACGACGATCCCCGTTGTGCCCTCGGCGGCGAGTCTGCGGTACACCGACTCGAACTGGCCAGGCGCAGGCGCAGCGGTTTCAGGGAGAGTCGCCATATTCACGCAGCGGTTCCAGAATTCAGCGACATTCAACTGCTCTCGGTCGATGAACTCGTCCTCACCGAAACGAATGCTCAAGGGGACGATCTCAATGCCCATTTTGTCGGCGACCTCGGCGGGAAGGTCGCAGGCGCTGTCGGTGACGATGCGTACGTTGCTCACGGGACGTTCAGCTTAGTCAGCGTCGACCGACTCTGGCTCGGCCGCCATGTTCGTACGCCGCCGCGCCCGCCAGTGAGAGAACCACCAGGTGAGCAGAATAAGAAACAGTCCAAAGGTGAGTGCTTGCGCGAGCCCAGTCAGTGCATTGACCCGTGAGGTAAGAGTGACAGGCTCTGTGAGGGGGTCTTGGGACGGTGTCAGCACTTCCACCGTGACCGGTGACGTTCCGTTTGACCGCGCGACCACAGGCACGTTCACGACTGTTACCTCATCCGGCAACAGAGTAATGGTGGTGTCGCCGTTGGGAAACTCAAGCCGGGGAGAGCTGAGGCGCAGAACGACGTTGAGCGCTTCGTCGAGTTTGTTTCCGATGCGAACACCGATGTCACCGTTGCGGCCTGTCAACGTGAACGTGAACGGCTCGGGAGCGACCACGCCGTCGCGCAGCGTTTGCGCCTCGGCCAGTAACCCGTCAAGCTCTGCGGCAACCGTCTCATCGTCGTACGCTGTGGACACGTAACTATCGAGTTGTCGAGTCCACGCCGTCGGCCGTGGGTCGTCGGCTGGAAGCATTGAGGCCACGGTCTGCAACGAGATCGCAACCTCCTCAATTCGATCGAGACGGGTTGCGAGCGAAGGCCCGGCGACATCAGGTAGTTGAGGAGTGGGCACCATTGGAGCTGTGGCCGTCACCGAACTCAAAGCACTCGCGGGGCTGAAGCGAATTGCCCGGGTGGTTGCTGCCATCCGTTCGAGCTCCATCGCAAGTCGCGGGTCGAATGCGCCGAGATCCGGAACGGCGACGAGGTGACTTCGCTGATCACGCTGCTGCGCGAGAGGTGCATCAAATTGCTTCAGGCGGAGTTCGGCGATGACCTGGACCGCCCACTCAGCCGGCGTCCATTCGGCGAGGATCTCGTCGGTCTGCTTAGTTGTGAACGCAGCACCCAACTGTTCGTCCACCACGATTGAGGGCATACGCCCGCCGTCGGGGAGTGCAAACTCGATGAAACGGTCGACTCCAGGCTCCCCGGTTTCGGAACCAGATGTGACCGTTGAGCGATACACGGCAGTCGGCATCGCGAGATAACGGACTCCCAGGTCACGCAGGATTTGAGCGGCCGGGCCACTCAACTCCGTCGTCGTTGGCCATACGTCGCGCACAGGAACTTTGCCGATCGCCTCAGCGACGTCGTCTTCACCCGCTCGGAGTTGGCGGACAAATGCATCAACTCGTTCGACGGCGACGGCTGTCGAGATGTCGAAGGGAGTTGCAGGGGCGGCGAGTAGAACGTCGTCGGCAAGAAACTTTGGATCGTCAGGGTCGACCGCTCCCGACGCCACTGCAGCTGTGACGACCGATGGAGGCACCGCCATGGTGATGGCCGCTTCGAGGGCTTCGGCGTCGACCACAAGATCTGCGAACTGGGTGACAGCAGCGGTGTACTCCGCCTCGGTCCCGTTCGGTCCAGGGTCGTCGATGGCTGCAAACATCGAGAGGTCGACCGTGGGCGGTGTGACACTGTCACCGGAGTGCCGTTCGACCACGGTGCCGTGCCGAGCGACCACCTGGTCGTCAGCGCGCAGTTGGACGATGACTGGGTGCACACCGTTAACGTTGAACTCGAGGTTCTCGGCGATGCTGGGGGCGAGGTCGGTCGGTACCGACACTTCGAGTACGGCTGCGTTGGGAGACTCGACGGTGATCATCGAACGGATGTCGAACAGATCGACTCCGTCGACCACCGGTGGGAGGCCGCCGGTTTTCGGGTCCGCGCCTAGCAATCCGATGAGTTGTGCTGGATCGTCGAGTGGCTCGTAGTTGAGAATGCGCAGTGTCAGCGCGATCGGCGGGGGTGGCGGGGCTGTCGTGGGTGGTGACGTCGTCGGCTCGGCTGGCGGGCCCGCCGGTGGCTCCGTTGGTGGTTCGTCCGCCCCAGAGTCGACAGAAATAGTCGTGCTAGACGTTGCGGTCGTTGGCATGACGTCGACGATTGTCTCAAGGTCGCCGAGGAGGCGGTATTTCAGGTCGATCGATCCACCCGGTGTTAGGTCGAAGGACTGGTCGATGAGTTCGATCCGAACGGATCCGTTGTCGGGCTTGATCGGTTCAGCTGGCCCCGGATCGTTCTGCGCTGCGACAGTCGTGGCGATGCCGAGCGATGCAAATGTAATGGCGGTGGCCGCGATTGCCCTGCTCATGGTTTCTGGCGATGTTCCAGGATGACGAGCTCGTCTCCGAGTCGCTCAAACGACGCGCGCTCGTACATTGCAAGCGCTGAAAAGTTGTCGACACCAGTGTTGACGAGCGCACGGCTCGTACCCCGTCGTATCAGCCACTTGAGCGCATCGTCGACAAGTTGACGTCCGATACCGAGTTGCTGCATTTTGGGGTGGACGGCGATGCGCTGGAGGTAGCCGGTGGAGCCGGCCTTGCCGGTGATGGCGAAACCGGCCACAGAGGAATGAGGTCTGCGAACGTAGGCCAGTCGGCTCCGAAATGATGGTGTTGCGTTGGCAATGGCGGCGAGTGAAACACCGTCGTTGCGCCATCCCGGCCGAAATGCGGATTGGTCGATTGAGGCCATTGTCTCGAGGTCGCGGCGGCGAGCGCGTCGAAGGTCAGCTGTCTCGTGTTGCTGGTGCTTCGGCAGATGGTTGCCGTGCAGTGCACGTTCGAGCAGCACGAGGCGGTCAATGACGACGAACCCCCGCTCTGCAAAAACGGCGGCCGCCGCAGGAAAGAGCGCGCCGGTGCGCACCGCCACGACAGGTGAGGGAGCGGCGTACGCTGCGGCCAGCCACCCGTCCACCTGGTCAGACGTAGGGACCATGGATACATCGGCCAATGAAAGGTGGCAGATCGACACGTCGAGTGGCCACGATCGCAGAACGGCGCGAGCCGAAGGATTTGCGGTGGCCTGACGCACCCGATAAACGTTAACCGTTTGACCCCATCGCGACTGGGCGGCCCCACGAATGTCGGCACTATCCCGATTGGTGGCGGTGGGGCCCCAGCGACAGATCCAATACGCTGCAGCTGTGATCCCCGAGCGATTCGGCCCAGTATTGAGCGAGCTCGTTCCGGTTGCCGACCGATTTCGCGCTGCGGGGCACCAGCTGTACCTGGTCGGCGGCACGGTCCGCGATCTCCTCGTCGACAGTGGCCGGTCCGATTACGACTTGGACCTGACCACCGATGCTCGTCCGCCACAGATCAGGGCATGCCTAGAGGGATGGGCCGACGCAATCTGGAGTCAGGGCGAGAAGTTCGGCACGATTGGGGCTCATAAGGTCGACCCTGTCACGGGCGAGAAACGGGTGTACGAGATCACGACGTTCCGAGCCGAGGCGTACACCGACGACTCACGCAAGCCCCATGTCGTGTTCGCCGACGAAATCGGGGCCGATCTGTCCCGACGGGACTTCACGGTCAATGCGATGGCGCTCGATCTGACTGCTGGGAGCGATACGCCTGAGCTGGTCGATCCGTTCGAGGGGGCAATCGATCTGGTGCAGCGTGTTCTGCGAACTCCGCTTGGCCCGGAGGTCAGCTTCAACGACGATCCGCTGCGTATGTTGCGTGCAGCGCGCTTCATCGCCCGGTACCAGCTGCGGCCCAGCGAACAACTGACCGCTGCAGTTAAGAAGATGGCCCCGCGTCTCGAGATCGTGTCGGCCGAGCGAATCAGCGACGAACTCGACAAGTTGATGGTGGTCGATCATCCTGCGGACGGCCTCTGGTTCCTGGTCGAAACAGAGCTTGCCGATCAGTTTCTTCCCGAGTTACCGAACATGCGGCTCGAGCACGATCCTATCCATCGGCACAAGGACGTCCTGACCCACTCGATCGCAGTGGTCGAGAACGTCCGCCCTCCGCACGAGCATCCGTCAATTGTCGCTGGAACGCAGCCCAGCTTTGACTTTCGGCTGACACGGCTTGCGGCACTTTTCCACGACGTCGGAAAGCCGAAGACTCGTGGGTACCAGCAGGGCAAGGGCACAACATTCCATCACCACGATGCAGTCGGTGCCCGAATGACCAAGAAACGAATGAGCGCGTTGCGGTACTCCAACGAGGACATCAAGGCGGTCACCGAACTCGTCGCACTGCATCTTCGATTCCACACTTACTCGATGGGATGGTCAGACTCGGCGGTCCGACGATACGTGCGCGATGCGGGGCCGCTTCTGAGGGAATTGAACGTGCTCACGCGGTGCGACTGCACAACCCGTAACGCGAAGAAGGCTGCGCGACTGTCTCGTCGAATGGACGATCTCGAAGCGCGCATCAGCGAACTTGCTGCGGCCGAAGAACTTGCGGCGATTCGCCCCGAATTAGATGGCAACGAGGTCATCGAGCATCTCGGTATTGACCCGGGTCGCGTGGTTGGTGAGGCGATGAAGTTCTTAATGGAGATTCGTCTCGAGGAGGGTGTCATTGGCGACACTGAGGTTCGTAAGCGTCTCGATGTCTGGTTCGCCGAGCGTTGACCGATGGGCCGCTGAGGGGTCCGCGAGCGGTGCAGACTGGGCTCGTAACGTTTGGTCCGTGAATTCAGGCGGGATCATCGTGGTGTTCGCAGTCGGCGCCGTGGCGATTGTGGCGATCTGCATCGCCGCACTCGAAACACGCCGGGTCCGCCGCCGCTTGCACGCGTCTGTGAGTGAGGTCGCAGCTACTGGTGGCCGGGTCCGCCAGCTACTTGACGGTCTTCCTGATGCGGTGTTGAGTCTCGACGCCGACGGGACGATCGCATCTGCCAACGAGCGTGCCGCCGAGTTGACGGGCCGACCGGTAGGGGAGTTGCTCGGGCGCTCGTTCGTGGGGTTCATCGCCGTCGATGACTGCGACGAGGTCACTGACCGCTGGCATCATTTGCGATTCGGCCCCGAAGGCGAATCCTCAGCTCCATCGGTATTTGAACTCATCGGCCGGGACGGTGCGACCAGATTGATTGAGGCCTCATTGCATCCGGTCGCTGACGACCCTGGGGGCACGGTCGTCATCTTGCGTGACATCGGTGATCGTGAACGGACTTCTGAAGCGTTGGAGCAGGCTCGGCGACGATTCCAGCAGGCATTCCACTCGGCCCCGACGGGAATGGCGTTGGTTCGGCTGAGTGACAACCGCATCGTCGACGCAAATCAGTCGCTCGCTAATCTGCTCGATCATTCGCGCCGCTATCTACTGGGCCGTTCAGTGCGCGAGATCACCCACCCCGATGACCTGCGCGCTGCAGCTGCGGAGCGAGCGAGGATTGAGCTGGGTATCGACGATAGTTATCGGACTGAACAGCGGTACCTTCGCCGTGACGGCGAGTTTGTCTGGACCAAGACACAGGTGTCGGTGATCGAGGAGAACGGCGTTTCGCTTGCAATCACGCACATCGAGGACATAACCGAACAGCGGATCGCAGCGGAGCGGCTGTCGCACGCTGCCACTCACGATGCCTTGACCGAGCTACCCAACCGGGCGTCGATCGTGGCCCGTCTCGATGAACTGCTGACAACTGCAGGATCGGATGAAGTTGCTGTTCTGTTCATCGACCTCGACAACTTCAAAGTTGTCAACGACAGCCTCGGACATGGCGCTGGCGATGAACTTCTTCGCCATGTAGCGCGACGATTCCGATCGGTGATGCGGGTCGGTGACCAGCTAGCGCGATTCGGTGGTGACGAATTCGTCGTCGTCGTTGACGGCACAACCAGACAAGCCGACGACACCGGCGAAACCCGACTCGGTCCACTGCATCCGGCCCGTGTTGCCGAGAGACTGCTGCACTCGGCCCAGGGTGCAGTCACGATCGACGGGCAGGAGATCGTCGTGACCGCATCAATCGGTTTCGCCACCAACTCGGCGCCGGGGATCACCGCCGCCGACATGGTGCGTGCAGCAGACGCAGCGATGTACGAAGCCAAGGCGGGTGGGCGAGATCGAATCGTGCGGTTCACTGACGACGTTCGCGACGTTTCGCGCAGTCGCCTGCAGACGACGAATGAACTTCGCCGAGCGCTCGGTTGCGCCGAATTGGTCCCGTATTATCAGCCAATCGTCGATCTCGCGAGCGGGGCGTTTGTCAAGTTTGAGGTCCTTGTGCGGTGGCTGCACCCTGAGAGGGGACTGCTTGGCCCGGCAGAGTTTCTGCCCAATGCCGAGGCATCGGGATTGATGGGCGAGATTGGTGAGCAGATGTTGCGTGATGCCCTCGCACAACTTGCGACCTGGCGCGCTCACGCGCACCCCTGGGGAGACTGCGCGATATCGGTAAACCTCGACGCGCAGCAACTGGGTGATCCAGACTTCTGTCTCGTTGTGGAAGATTCTCTTAGGACGAGTGGCATCGAGGCGGATGCGTTGTGGTTTGAGATCACCGAGACGGCGCTACTCACCGATGTGGGCGCTGTCACGGTGGCACTGCGGGAGCTGCGGAGCCTTGGGGTTCATCTGTCCGTCGACGATTTTGGGACCGGGTACTCGTCGCTTACCTATTTGAAAAAGTTCCCTGTCGAGGCGATCAAGATCGACCGGTCTTTTGTCAATGGGCTAGGCATCGAGGTCGACGACTCCTCGATCGTCGAAGCGGTTGCTCACCTCGGACACTCGCTGGGATTACAGGTTGTCGCTGAAGGCGTGGAGACACCGCTCCAGCTAACTCAGCTGCGTGAACTCGGCGCTGATCAGGGGCAGGGCTATCTGTTCGCGCGACCGTTTGCGGCGGATGCCAATGGCGCACTGCTTGGCCGCTGACCATGTGTTGCTCGGTTAGGAGCCCTCTTTACGAGATCGCAAGACGAGGGTTGTCGGAATCGGGTGCGTCGGAGATACGCCGAGTTCCTTGACCTGATCGACGCGAAAATTGGAACGGCTCAGAGCAGTAAACCAGTCACCGAGCGTCCGCGCCCCGGCTCCGTACGGTTTGGTATCGGTCACGGCGGAGAAGGGGTGTGGCATCGAGATGACGAACGGCATCGATGGTTTCAGCACCCGGTGGACCTGCCGGAGTTGACGGCCGAGGTCGTCGACATTGAGGAGTGAGTGAGCAGCGACCACGACTTCGCATGTCGCAGATGAAATTTCCCCGAGGTCGGCGAGATCGGCTGTGATGCACTGCACGGTGACCTCGGCAGCGTCAGCGCGACTTCGCATCTCGGTGATCCGCTTCGGGTCAGGGTCGATTGCAATTGCTTTGGCGCCGGCGACTGCGAACTCGATCGAGTTAAACCACTGCGAGACACCGAGCTCAAGGGCACGTTTGGCTCCGCCCACGTCGCCGCAGAGGCGGAGCTCAGCGTTGCCGGGAATGCCGGATCCGAAGATGATGTTGGCTTCCACACCGCCCATTCTGTCTGGTGCGGCCGTCCGATGCGGGGACACACGTGCCGCTGTCCTCATCACGCCATTGCCAAAGGGCTCCACTACGCTCCGACCCATGGCTTTCTCGGTCGGCGCACTTCGCGGCCCTGACGGGTCGCGCGGCATTGTTGACCATCGGCTCGCAAGAAGGATGCTCATCAACGAAGTGCGGCGCGGACGAGTCCCGATGGACACTGTATGTGACGCCCACCCCGAACTGATTCGGGCGGCACGCAACGTCGGCACCGAGACGTCGACCCTATGTCCGATCTGTGAAGTGGCGAACCTGCGGTTGGTGACCTATGTGTTCGGTCATGGCATCGGGCCCCATGGTCGTTGTGTGTCTACGGCGAAAGAGATGCGCTCACTCAACGCCGGCCCCGATGATCTCAACGCGTATGTCGTCGAGGCGTGTACCGAATGTCGATGGCATCATCTATTACGGGTGCTTCCGGTCGGTGGCCGCCGGGTCCCACGCGCCTGAAAATGATCGCTGTTGTTGGTGCTCGGATCGCCGGGTTATGCGTTGTGTTAGCGATCGGGGGGTGTACGCCGGCCGACGACCAGTTGACCAGCGTGACCGACTCCGCCGCTGATATTGCCTTACAGGATTCGGTCGAGGAATCGCCGGCTGCCACGATTTCGCCTGCCGGTGTTGCCACCACTGCGTTACGACCACGCGTCGAGGTAGGGACGAAAGATGTTCGAACCCGAGCTCCTGACTTGCTTGGTAACGGGGTGAGCCCCGACGGCTTTGACACGATCGTTGCTGAGGTCACTTCGGCAGACGGTGAGATGTGTACCGTGTGCCTCTGGTTGGCCGATGTGGCCGACGAGCGCGTCCGCGGTCTAATGGGGGTGACCGACCTGGGCGATGCAGTAGGGATGGCGTTTGTGTTCGACGAACCCAGCGAGGGCGCTTTTGTCATGGCTGGCACGCCGACGCCGCTATCGATCGCGTGGTTTGATGTAGATGGCGGCTACGTCAGTGCGCTCGACATGGAGCCGTGCTTGGCGAGCGTCCCGTCGCAGTGCGAGCGATATCGGTCGGCCGGGCCGTATCTGGTTGCGATCGAGATGCTTCAGGGAGAACTCGATGCAATTGGAATTGGCGACGGGTCCACCCTCAAGTTACTCGACGGCACCGAAGCGGCCGATTGTGGCACGCCCGGGTGATCAACGCGTATGGTCAATAGGGCCGACGTAAACTCTGAGGTACCCCACGCGCATGGTGTCGACATGTCATCGGATCTCGCCAGTGCAGCTATTTCGGTTCGGACACGCGATCGACGCGCGTCCGATAGCGTAGCAAATTCCATATTGGCCCTGCCCCACACGGGGCTGCTGCCGGTCGAGGTCGCTCGGCCGATCGGTATCCGAAGGGAGAAAACGCACGTATGACTCGTGGATACGAATTAATGGTTATTATCGACGGTGACGTCGACGACCCCAAAGCACAAGCCTGGATGAAGACGGTCACCGATGGTGTTTCGTCCGCCGGTGGCGAGTTGCACGGCAAGATCGATTGGTGGGGAAAGCGCCAGTTTGCGTACCCGATCAATAAGAAGCCAGCGGGCTACTACCTCGTTGCGGAGATCGTGACGGCCCCGGGTTCACTCGACGAACTCGAGCGATCGCTCCGACTTGCGGACGATGTAGTCCGCCACAAGCTTATTCGTCTTCCGGAAGCCGAGGCCGAGCGTCGCGGCATGGCGGTCACCGCAGCCTGACCGGGCGGTGCTGACACGCTCCAAGCAAAGGGGAAATCACATGGCAATGGACAACACCGTCACGCTGATCGGAAACCTTACGCGAGATCCCGAACTGCGCTACACCACGGGCGGCCGTGGAGTGGCGAGTTTTGGCCTCGCGGTCAATCGACGTTGGCAGCAAAACGGCGAATGGCAAGAAGCCGTCTCGTTCTTCAACATCGTCGCGTGGGCTGATCTCGGAGAGAATGCTGCGGCGTCGCTCACAAAGGGCTCACGCTGCATGGTCACCGGTCGTCTTGAGCAGCGCTCGTACGACAATAAGGAAGGCCAGAAGGTCAACATCACCGAAGTGATCGCTGATGACCTCGGTCCCAGCCTCCGCTGGGCGCAGGCCCAGGTTGAACGTATTGCTCGCGACTCTGCACCTCAGGGTGGCGGAGGTGGCGGAGCCACACAGGCCCCTGATCCGGTGTACGGCGACGAAGAACCTTTCTGAGCGCAACCTCACAACTATGCCGAGCGTCCGTAGCGCGACCGCCCATCAGGCGTGCCGCTGCTGGCCTTCCCTCGAAATGACCAGAACTTTCCAGTAAGGAACTCAGCCACATGGCAAGCAAGAAGAACAAGGCCCGGTCCGCCCGGGATGCGAATCCTCGTAAATTTAAGAAAAAGACCAGCGTCCTCGTCATCGAGAAGGTGGAGTACGTCGACTACAAAGACGTTGACCTACTCACTCGTTTCATGAGCGATCGGGCGAAGATCAAGAACCGTCGTGTCGCAGGCAACGATCTGCAGCAGCAGCGTGAGATCGCTAACGCGGTCAAGGTGGCGCGCGAGATGGCACTCGTGCCGTACGCCACTCGGGTCGCATCTACACGCACTGGCGGCCGACGTGGTGAGCGGGGCGACGATCGTCGTTCCGATCGTGACTCGTCGAACAATGAGACGGGTGAGGCCACCGAGTCAGACACTCCCGACGTATCCGGCGACGGTATTGATGAGGTGCCTGCGGAGTCCGTTGTCCAGGTCGCTAGCGACCAGGCTGGAGAGGGCTGATCATGCAGGTCATTCTTCGTTCAGACGTCGCCGGCCTCGGCCTGCGTGGCGACATCGTCGATGTCGCTGACGGCCACGCTCGCAACTTCCTGTTCCCGAAAGGCCATGCCATTAAGGCGTCTGCTGGCGCGATCGAGCAATCCCGGAAGATGCGTTTGTCCCGGGACGCGAAGGACCATGAATCCCGCGAGGCAGCGACCGCTGTTGCGAGCACACTCGTCCCGAAGACGATCACGATCGCGGCGAAGGCAAGCGCGGAAGGCAAACTCTTCGGTTCGATTCATGCGACTGAAGTTGCTGATGCAGTGCTCGAACAGACCGGGATCGAGATCGATCGCAAGGAGATCGAAATTGATCACGTGAAAACGGTCGGGTCGCACACAGCGACTGCGTCGTTGCACCGTGACGTGTCGTTTCCAATCACCCTTGAGGTCGTCGCCGCCGAGTGATGAAGCGTGACCGCTGAACTGTCGGCTGTTGCGAACCCTATAGCCACGAGGCGTGCCGGGTCCTGAGACCAGGCACGCCCCGTTCGTTTTCGATACATAGTGGACAATCAATTCGTCCACAGGAAATTGACATTGTCCACAAGTGATCAACAGCGGGTTCCCAGCTTGTTGGGACTGGTTGTCCACAGGTGGAAGCGCACAGAATGGGGTATTCATGGCTGGTGACGAGAATTTTCCATTCGAGGATAATGGCGCGCGAGTTACACCCATCCGACGCCCGTCCGCTGGCTCCGGCCGTGTCCCTCCGCATAACTTGCAGGCAGAGGAGTCGGTCCTGGGTGCATTGCTGCTGTCACGTGATGCAATTGGAGCGGTCGGCGAGGCGGGGCTGAAACCACGTGATTTCTATAACCCTGCCAACCAGCACGTATTCGATGCAATTCGCGCTATCTACTCAACGTCGGGCCCGGTCGATGTGGTCACGGTGGCCGATGAGTTACGGAAGAATTCGCTGCTCGACGAAATCGGCGGTGTCGAACACCTGAGCGAACTCCAAAACGCCACCCCTTCGGTCTCGGGTGCGGAGCACTACGCCAAGATAGTGATGGACACGGCACTTTTG
Source organism: uncultured Ilumatobacter sp. (assembly GCA_905480335.1). Taxonomy (GTDB): domain Bacteria; phylum Actinomycetota; class Acidimicrobiia; order Acidimicrobiales; family Ilumatobacteraceae; genus Ilumatobacter_A. The sequence goes on from CAJQPY010000022.1 coordinate 77,248, forward strand.
CGCCGTTTGATCCACACCGCAGGTGAGATCACGGACATTGCGTTCGGTCGACCCGATGACGTCACGAAGGCCGTCGACATGGCTGAGTCGAAGATGTTCGAAGTGGCCGAGGACCGTGTCGTCGACTCGACGCGGCCGATCCAGGAACTACTTAACCTGGCAATGGACCAACTTGAGGAGAACTTCGAACGGGGCGACACGATAACCGGTGCCGCGACTGGCTACGACGACCTTGACGACCTGCTCTCGGGGCTGCAGCCGAGCACCCTGAACATCGTCGGAGCGAGACCGGCGATGGGCAAGACGGCTTTCGGCCTGGGCATGGCTGCCCACATTGCAAAGCACCAGGAAAAACCGGTGCTCGTGTTCTCGCTTGAGATGGGTCATGCTGAATTGACTCAGCGCATCTTGTCGAGCGAAGCGAAGGTCGACTCCACCAAACTGCGTACGGGCAAGCTCACCGAGTCGGACTGGTCGAAAATCGGACTGGCTGTCGGGCGCCTTGAGGTGCCGTTATTCCTTGACGACAATCCACAGGTGACCGTGATGGAAATTCGCGCGAAAGCTCGGCGGATCAAGGCCCAACACGGCGGTATCTCGCTGATTCTGGTCGACTACCTGCAGTTGATGAGCGGATCTGGCCAGTCGGAGAATCGCCAACTTGAGGTGTCCGAGATCAGTCGAAATCTAAAGGTACTTGCACGCGAACTTGAGGTGCCGATCGTTGCCTTGTCGCAGTTGAGCCGCAATCTCGAGGCGCGGTCCGATAAGCGACCGATGCTGGCGGATCTGCGCGAGTCAGGATCGCTGGAGCAGGATGCAGACGTTGTGATGTTCCTGTACCGCGACGAGGTCTACAACCCGGAGTCTCCCGACAAGGGGTCAGCTGAGGTGATCGTCTCTAAGCATCGGGCCGGTCCGATCGGAACGAGGCGACTGGTCTTCCTCGGTCAATACACCCGGTTCGACAACGCAGCCCGCACAATGTGACCATTAGTTCCAAGCCACTCGTTCCGTAGTCTTGCGCCGCCGTTCCGACAAATCGTTCAGATTGACCGTAAATTTTCTCGCCTATCGACCAGCCGTGATCCACGACCGCAGGAAGTGACCGTCAACATTCGTTGACTGAGGTGCTCGGGGTTGCCAAATCTGGTCGGCAGGTAACCCCTGCGGTGCAGTGAGTGTCGCGCGCGACAGGTGAGGTGCGCTGATCAGGACGTCAATGCTGTGGCGGTGGTGGTGTTCAGCATCAAACCTTTCGGCTGAGCTAGCCAAACGCAGTCAGCCTCGTCAACCTCACCGCGGGCTCAACCGCGGGAGTCTGAGTTACAGTCTTAAGGGCGGTCGCAGGCATCGTCGTTAACGCTTCCGCCGTCAGTCTCATTCAGCAGTCGCTCGAGCGATTGCATCACGTCCGCACCCCGAGGAGTTGTACATGTCGAAGGAATTCAATGGTGTTGTCAACGAAGACATCCGAGAGTCTGAGCCCGACTGGTCCTCGTATGAGCAACCCAAGGCTGCCGAGGGCGCACCCAACGTGTTGTTCGTGGTGTGGGACGACGTAGGATTTTCGGCATTCGAACCGTTCGGGGGGCCGATTAACACCCCAACGATGAGGCGCATCGCTGATCTCGGGCTGCGCTACACCCAGTTCCATACCACGGCGTTGTGTTCGCCCACACGGGCCGCAATGTTGACCGGTCGCAACCATACGACGGTCGGTATGGCCTGTATCGGCGAGGCCACCACTGGATTCCCCAACTCGAACGGACACATTCCCTTCGAGACTGCGACGGTCGCCGAGGTCCTCGTCGAACAGGGCTACAACACCTACATGCTCGGTAAGTGGCACCTATGTCCCGAGGATGAGATGAACCTCGCTTCGACCAAGCGGAATTGGCCGGTTGGTCGCGGCTTTGAGCGGTTCTACGGCTTCCTTGGCGGCGAGACCAGCCAATGGCACCCCGATCTCGTGTACGACAATCATCCAGTCGAACAGCCTTCGATGCCCGAGGAGGGATATCACCTCAGCACGGACTTGGCCGATCGGGCGATCGGTTTCATCTCCGACGCCAAGCAGATCGCACCGGACAAGCCGTTCTTCATGTATTTCTGTCCGGGCGTCGCTCACGCCCCTCACCACGTCGCGCCGGAGTGGGCCGACAAGTACAAGGGACATTTTGATCAAGGGTATGAAAAAGTGCGGGAGGAAACCCTGCAACGGCAAAAAGCGGCGGGCATCATGCCGGCGGACACCGAGTTGGCGGCGATGAACCCGATGGCCGACGCAATCGGTGCAAATGACGATCCATGGCCCGAACTCGACGTCGTGCGTCCATGGGATTCGATGGATGCGGACGAGCAGCGCCTCTCGGTGCGCATGGCCGAGGTCTACGCCGGCATGGTCGAGCACACCGACCACGAGATCGGCCGTGTTCTTGATCACCTTGAGGAGATCGGTGAACTGGACAACACGATCGTTGTCGTGATCTCGGACAACGGTGCCAGTGGTGAGGGAGGGCCAAACGGCTCGGTCAACGAGAACAAGTTCTTCAACAATATTCCCGACACGATGGAGGAGAATCTTCGCTATCTCGACGTGCTAGGCAGCGAACAGACGTATAACCACTACAACGTCGGATGGGCATCGGCATTCAACTCACCGCATAAGATGTGGAAGCGTTACGCATGGAACGGCGGGATCTGCGACCCGCTCATGGTCTCCTGGCCGGCTGGCATTCCGGCACGGGGTGAGATCCGCGATCAGTACTGCCACGTCATCGACATAGCCCCCACTATCTACCGTTTGCTCGGAATTGAGCCACCCGCCGAGGTCAAGGGGTACACCCAATGGCCTCTGGAGGGTATGGACGTCGCCGAGACGTTCACCGATGGCTCCGCACCGTCCAGCCGTGACACCCAGTTCTATTCGATGCTCGGCAGCCGTGGCATCTACCACCGAGGTTGGAAGGCCAACACGGTTCATCCGACGATCGCCAACTGGGGGAACTTCAGCGCCGATCGATGGGAGCTCTTCAACGTGGCCGTAGATCGATCCGAGGTTCATGATCTTTCTGCCGAAGAACCCGAAAGGCTCGAAGAACTCAAATCGCTGTGGTACCACGAGGCCGGAAAATACAAGGGATTCCCGCTTGACGACCGCTCTCCGGTCGAGGTGCTCACCACGCCGCGCCCTCAACTGTCGCCACCGCGCGATCGGTACGTTTACCGGCCAGGTACCGCCGAGGTTCCCGAGGCAGCTGCCGTGAATGTACGAAACCGGTCGTTCAAGATCGCTGCGTCGGCGACTTTGGATCGTTCTGGTGCCGAAGGCGTGCTGTTCTCGCACGGCGGGCGCTTCGGTGGCCACGCCCTGTTCGTCAAGGACAACAGGCTGCACTACACGTACAACTGGCTGGGTGAAGAGGAGCAGACCATCTCCTCCGATCGAGACCTGCCGAGCGGCCCGGTCGTGCTGGGCGTCTCGTTCGACAAGAAAGGCAACGATAAGCAGATGAGTGCACTCGGGGTCGTCTCGTTGTTTATCGACGACGATCAGGTGGCAGAGGGATCGATCAAGACGCAGCCAGGCAAGTTCATGCTCGGCGGTGAAGGGCTCAACATTGCGCGAGATCCTGGAGTGCCGGTGAGCCCGTCGATGTACTCATCGCCATTTGAGTTCGGCGGCGGCACTATCGACAACGTCATCGTCGACGTCAGCGGCGAGCCGTACGTCGACCTTGAACTCGAAGCACTCGCCGCGATGCACCGCGACTGACCATTGCAGATGACTCCTAGCCCGAGGTGCCATCGGAATTTAGTAAGTATGCAGGATGCGACCCCAACCCCGGTGTCGTAGTGGATGGAGCCAGGCGGCGACGGAAAAATAGGAGAAGTCTCTGCTACACGCATAGACATGTACCTCAGGAACGTCCACAGAATCATTCCCTGAGTCCGTGTGACAGCGTCTGGTAGAGCCGTTTTAAGAATGAAGCCTCCCCGACGTCCTACGATTCCGAGATGGCGTCGGGTTGGTGGATACTTTTGGGAGCCACGTTTGTTGCGCTTGGACTCGTCCTTTGGTGTCTTGCAGCAGGAACAGCTGACGGGCGGATCGGCAAAAACTCGTACGCTGGAATTCGGTTGCCGTCGACAATGCATTCTGAGGAAGCTTGGGTTGCCGGCCACCAAGCGGCACGCGGCGGCACTCAAGTTGGCGCGGCAATCATGGTCATAACCGGAGGCAGTGTCGTCGTAACGGCGCGCACAGATGACCTGGCCACCCTGGCGGTTTTTGTTGGAACACCATTGTTCTGTGGTGCATTCCTGAAGGCAGTCCGCGCAGCAAATAAAGCTGCCAACAAATGCCGCTGAATGATCGGCAGGATTTATCGCGTCAGAAAAGAAACCTAGAGGGAGCGAACGGGGTACCGCTCGGTGAGAAACTGTTAAACCGATTCGGCGACAGGGCTGTGACCGAGAGTTGGTCAGCACGTGCCGTGCGTCAGCTGTTGCCAAGTAGATTGACGGACCACGTCGATGGCTCGAAGAGTTGGCCCATTCGAAGGTTGAGACGAAGTTGTGTTCCAACTGTTACAGGTTGATCGAGACGAAAGATCCGATTCCCCCAACTAGTGAGCTGTGCCATTGGGCTTGTTGACAGCGTCGTGGTCCCGTCGAAATCGGCCTCGAACCAGACACAGCAGCCGTCGACAATCGCGTCAGCCGATGCCGTGCGGTCGATCAGGTGGTCGGTGTTGAGCGAGTCGAGCGACTCAAGCGAGTGCAAGTCGAATTCGAGGATGGGGTGTGGTTCGCCGATGGTCGATGCCACCGACCCCGGCCGGGCCCAGAACTGATCGTTACGGCCGGTGTTGAATCGTTGGGCAACGGGGGAATGCTCGGCGGCGGCGAGGTCGATGTCATCGGGCAAATCGATGTTCCAGAAGCGCCGGATCCTCATCGAGTCCTCGAAGGTCACCGGCTCTGCAAAGAGTCGGAAGATGGCGGGAAGGATGAGTCCACCGGGTCGTAAGACGCGATCACGCAGGTCAAGCAAATTTTGCAACATGTTCTCGTTGAACAACTCGTCGCCCATCTGCTCATGGAGCACGACGTCGATCGGTTCCGTGGGGGTGAACTCACGGCTGTTGGCTTGCACGAACTCAATGTTCGTGAATCCGTTGTGCTTTGCGAGCTCACGCGCAACCTGGATGAAGTCTGAGTGTTCGATGGCGTAGACCTTCTTCGCGCCGGCTCGACTGGCCATAAATGCCAGCAGACCAGTTCCGGTTCCTAGGTCAAGAACGACGTCACCTGGCTGCACGTTGTTTTGAATGCCGCGGTGGTAGGTATGAACGCGGACCGAGTCGCTTAGCATCTCTTCGTGCTCGGCGAGACCGGCGAAGTTGGCCTCGTTCATGTGGTCATAGACGAAACCCATCAGCCAATCGCTCGCCGCAATTCGTCGGGCGACGAATCCCACGGTCGATCTAGCGGCCTTATTCGCAGCCTGTGCCGCCCGATTCCCCATCAGGTGAATGTTATGGAAGGCGGCGCTCTGACGCTCGGTCACGCCTCGTGGCTGTTCGGACTGTTGCGAGCGCGGCATCGTGCATGCCTTGTCACGAACCGGTGAGCCGGGATTGAACCGATGTCACAAACCAGGGACGGTGCCTTCGCGAAGCATTGCAAGTGTGCCGGCATATAGATCCTCTTTCAGGCGTCCGAGTGCCGGCGACGCAGTCGGCAACAGTGACCGGGCGAGTTCGATTGCCCGGGGGCGTAGGTCGTCAGTGTTGTGGATTTCGTCGGCGATTGAACCCGCAATTGCCTCCGGACCATTGAAACGGTGAGCCGTAAGAATTGCGCGCCGAGCGGTCGGCGCGGGAAGTCGCGCCTCGATAATTGCCTGCATTCCCGGTGCCAGCGGAAGCTTGAGCAGCACCTCGTTGACGCACCAGAAGCCTCGATCAGCACGCATCAAAACGTGGTCGTGGACGAGTGCGAACATCGCGCCGCCGGCGAACGCATGCCCGTTCACCGCCGCAACGGTTGGGATCGGCAGTGACATGACCTGCGCCCAGACGCCGAGCATCGCCGTGAGACTCAGGGCCACCGCCTCCTGATCCTGTTGAGCGGCTTCGCCGAACATCCACTCTAAATCGATGCCATTGGAGAAGAACTTGCCGGTCCCAGTGGTGACGAGCCCGACCTTTTCGTCGGTTGCCGCGATCGACGCGACCTCATCGATTGCCGCTCCGATGCGGTTGATTGACGTGGGGTTGAAACAGTTCTCACCGTCACCAAGATCGAGAGTAATGACGTTGTCGTGACGACTGAGGTGTGGCTCCATGGTGCTTGACCGTACGGATCGAAATCGCCGGAAGGCAAGTGAACGGGTCAGGCACTAAGCGCAAGGAGGTACTGTCCTCCGCCCTCGTCGATGTCGACGCTCACGGTGAGATCGGGCTCGAGTCGCGAGATCCGGTCCAGCAGCCAGGTGGCGGCGACGCCGGCGTCGGACCGTGTAGGGCATCGGGCCATGACCTCTCGTCCTCCTTTGTTGACCAAGCGTTCGACGCTGGGGATAATCGGCGACGGGTCGACGAGGAAAAGATGATCCGCCCATTGGACGACGGCTTCGATATTTCCCTTCTTCGTGTTGCAGGAGCGGTGGGCGAGTCTCTCGGGCAGATCGAGGGATCCCCGTCGTTTGGCTTTGGCCTTGCGATCGGTCATCCGAGCGTCGACGCTCGGGCCGCGATCGTCGTTGACTGATCGGTCGGGATCGACCGGTTCGTCGCAGAGCCAGCAGCGCCAGCCGTCGCGGTCGCCGACTTCGTCAAGACGTACCATGTTGGCACCGTAGCGTCCGCCGGCAAAGGAGATTCAGGCCCGAGACTTCTCGGAGCGACCGCGGATCGGTGCTACCCGACCGAGTGAGGGCAATGACCGTGGTCGGGCCACACCTCGGTCACCGCGTCCGTAACGTTCGAGACGATTCAATCGGTGTACCCATTATTCGGCTCGATCCCGAAGAGCGTGAGACAGTTGACGTGCGTTACCCGATATCCGGCCAAAGCCGTCAGAACGACCTCCGTCAACTTCTCCACGCTTGAGGTCGGGTTGAAATGTCGTACGTAAATCTTGGTGTTCCTCAGAGATTTTCACGGTCGCGTCGAAACGCGTAGAGGTGGCGCTAGGCCTCTCGCTTCTATCGTTGGGCGTCGAGCCGTGCCACCTCGCTAAGGCCGCACCGCTCGACGGTGCTAGAGCGGCCGTGTCTGCGGAATCCAATCTCGATGGCCCGCCGGCGTGACGTGAGCCGTTCGGTCAGCGGTTTCTGCGTCGTCGTGATGTCGATGACGCCGTGGACGAGGGTCACGGGGTCCCGTCACTGCCCTGATGATCGTCGAATGCCATGGCCTTGCCGTTTACTGCAGTCATCATGGCTACCGAGGAAATATCGCGTGTCACGACATGATGGAGCGATGTCGATGGACCTGATCGCCCTGCTCGGGCTCCCGCTCGATGCGAATTCTTCATTCCTGCTCGGATGTGAGCACGGCCCCGCCGCTATTCGCGAATCATTGCTCTCGGCGTCAGGCAATGATGCCAACGAGGCCTCTGTCAACGTGACATCGCTAATCGAGGATATGGGCAACGTGGCTGTAGATAATGAGCGTGGGTCATTCCTCGATGCAGACGCAATCACGGGAGCGGTGGATGAGCAACTCGCGGCTGGCCGCCAGATCATCTCGCTCGGCGGAGATCATTCAGTCACGTACCCCATCTTGCGGGCATTTCGGGCGCACCATGCCGAGCTCACCGTCGTGCACATCGACGCCCATCCCGACATGTACGACGACCTAGACGGGAACCCGCTGAGTCACGCCTCGCCTTTTGCGCGGGCGCTCGAGGACGGCTGCGTGACAACACTCGTTCAGCTGGGAATCAGAACGGCGACGCAGCACCAGGTTGAACAGGCAGCGCGGTGGAACGTGACGATGCTCTCGCCCCGTCAACTCGACCGTTTCGACCCCGCAACGCTGCACGGGCCGGTCTATCTCAGTGTTGACCTTGACGGGCTGGACCCATCGTGCGCTCCGGGCGTGAGTCACCATGAGCCCGGCGGGCTGACGGTTCGCGAGGCGCTTGATGTGATCGATGCGTTACCCGGGCCACTCGTCGGCGCCGATGTTGTCGAACTCAACCCGACTCGCGACCTAAACAACATGACGGCGATGGTCGGCGCAAAACTGGTGAAGGAAATCGCCGGCGCGATGGTTGCCCGACGGTGAGTCCGCCGAGCCTCGGCTGATCTAGCGTCAGAGCCGCGAACGCAGTGTGCGAGCAAGCGTCTCGGCTGCATCGGGGGTTGCGGCGGTTACGGTGAGGTGGCCCATTTTCCGGCCGCGGCGTGGATTGTGTTTGCCATACAGGTGCAGGGTCGCCGTCGGTTCGGCGAGAGCTGCAGCCCAGTTCGGTTCGACCAGTTCGGAGCTGTCGTTTCTGAACCACAGGTCACCGAGCAGGTTGACCATCGCCGCGCCAGGCGCGGTCATCGCCGTGTCGCCGAGTCCGACACCGCACACAGCCCGAATCTGCTGCTCGAACTGGCTGGTAACGCTTGCATCGAGCGTCCAATGTCCGCTGTTGTGTGGGCGCGGTGCGATTTCGTTGACCAGCAGTTCATCGTCTCCGACCACGAACATCTCGACGGCCAGCACGCCGACGTAGTCGAGTTCGGTCGCCACGGTTGTCGCGACTTCGATGGCTCGCGCCGCGAGGCCGTCGGTGATACGTGCCGGAGCAACCGAGAGGTCGAGGATGCCCTCTACGTGGACGTTCTCGGTGACCGGCCAACTCTCGACGGCGCCGCCCACCGTTCGCGCCACGACCACGCTCACCTCGGTTCGCAGATCGAGCAGCGCTTCGACGATGCAGTCGCTGTCGAACTCCGCGAGCGCAGCATCGAGTTCGGCAGCGGTGGACACGCGGCGCTGACCCTTGCCGTCATAGCCGAACTGTGCGGTCTTGACGACTGCTCCGGACTCGGCGAGCTCGCGTGCGCGACGGAGTTGTGCATCGTCGAGGTCGGCGCCGGCCGCGACATACGGTCCGACCGCAATGCCGTGATCGACGAGAAACGTCTTCTCGACGATTCGGTTCTGGGCGACCGCGACGGCATGTGGAGGTGGGGCGACCAATACCGACGCGGCCAAGTGCTCGAGGGCATCGGCCGGGGCGTTCTCGAATTCGGTGGTCACGACGGAGCACTCGCGGGCGAGTCGGCTGAGCGTTGGCGAGTCGTCGTAGGCGGCGACCACGTGCTCGTCGGCGACGACGCGCGCCGGCGCGGCGGGGTCGGGATCGACCACGATGGTCCGGTAGCCCATGGCGTTCGCCGCGATGAGTGCGTACTTGCCGAGTTGGCCTCCGCCGAGCATGCCGACGGTTGCCGGGGGAACGATCGGTTCCGCTGGCATCGTCATGCGGGCGGTGGCAGCACCGAAGATGCCGCCGCGTCACGACGATCGGTGCGGTACTGCTCGAGCCGCTGACGCAAGCCGTCATCATCGTTCGCGAGCATCGCAACGGCGAAGAGGGCCGCATTCGTTGCGCCGGCGTCGCCGATCGCGAACGTGGCCGTCGGGATTCCGGCGGGCATCTGCACGATTGACAGCAGCGAGTCCTGACCGGACAAGTGGCGGCTCGGGGCAGGGACGCCGAGTACCGGAACGGTCGTCTTGGCAGCGAGCATGCCGGGGAGGTGAGCTGCTCCGCCTGCGCCGGCGATGATTGCACGCAGCCCGCGAGCCCGTGCCGACTCGGCGTACGCGAACATCTCGTCGGGCATCCGGTGCGCGCTGACCACCCTCGTCTCGTGGGTCACGTCGAAGTGGGCGAGCACGTCGACGGCATGTTGCATGGTGGACCAGTCGCTGGTCGATCCCATGACAACACCGATCGTGGGATGGGGCGTCACGGTGTGACCGTTCGGTCGTCAGCGGTGTTCGGCACCCGGTCGAGCATAGATGGCCTGACCGGCGGAGGATCAGGTTGGTGATGGCGACTCGGTCACGACCGCAACCGGTGCGAGCCCGCTGCCGCCGTCGCCGACGTCGCTGCCGAAGTAGACGATTGCCCCGAAGATGGCCAAGCCGGCGATCGCGGCGAGGATCCACTGGATCGTGGGCGTCAAGAACGTCCGACCTCGGTCATCGGCGTTGCGGGCCGGGGTCGCTCTTCCCTTGGGTGCCGTTCTGGCCGAACCACTCGATGTCGCCATTGGAAGATTGAAGACCATGGTGCGGCCGGTGTCACGCGGTTTCTGTGAGCGATTCGAACTCGATCACTCGTCGTCGTCGGTGACCTGTTCACTTCTCGTGGTCGCGACCTCGTCGCGCGACAGGAGCGCCATCTCGATTGCAGCGAGGGCTGCGTCTCGGCCGACGTTGTGCTGGTCGCTGCTGCGCTCGACCGCCTGCTCGTGGTTTTCTACGGTCGCCACGCCGAACCCGATCGGAATTCGCGTCGCGAGCTGCACCGACATCACGCCGCTCGCGCATCCCTCCGAGACGAGCTCGTAGTGTGTGGTCTCGCCGCGGATCACCGCTCCGACGACGACGACTGCATCGACCTGTCCCGATTGGGCCAGCACCTGCGCGGCGTATGGGAGCTCGAAGGCGCCTGGTGCTGATGCCGCGACGGCGGTGGCACCACAGTCGGAGACGGCAGCAACCGCGCCGCGCTGCAATCGCTCCACGATGTCGGGGTTCCACCGGGCCGCGACCACGCCGATGACCAGTCCGGAGGCGTCGAGCGGCGTGTCGTCGGACGGCTTCGCACCCGGGGCGGTCATCGTCCGCCCTCCTCGGTCGGTCCGAGCTCCAGGTCTCCCAAGTCGTGACCCATCCGCTCCTGCTTGGTGCGCAGGTAGTGGAGGTTCTCCGGTGTCGGAGTGGTTTCGAGCCCCACCCGCTCCGCGATCTCGAGTCCGAATCCCATGAGTCCCCCATACTTCGCCGGGTTGTTGGTGAGGAGCCGCAGCCGTGACACCCCGAGGTCGACGAGGATCTGGGCGCCGATCCCGTACTCGCGGCTGTCGACGGGCAGCCCGAGTTCGGTGTTCGCGTCGACGGTGTCGCGTCCCTGTTCCTGCAGCTCGTAGGCGCGGATCTTGTGGCCGAGGCCGATGCCCCGACCCTCGTGGCCACGGAGGTAGACGACGACACCAGCTCCCTCATCGGCGATCTGTTGCATCGCCGCAGCGAGTTGTGGCCCGCAGTCGCAACGGCGGGAGCCGAACACGTCGCCCGTGAGGCATTCGCTGTGGACCCGGACGAGTACGCCGTCGTCGACGGCGCTGCTGACGTCTCCGTAGACGAATGCGAGGTGCTCGATGCCGTCCAATGTCGACTCGAACGCATGGCAGCGGAACACACCCCACTCGGTCGGCATCTCGACCTCCGCGATACGGCGCACCAGTTGCTCGTTCTGGCGCCGGAAGCGGATCAGCTCGGCAATCGTGATCATCAACAGCCCGTGTTCGGCTGCGAACTCAGCCAGCTCCGGGACCCGGGCCATCCCCGTCTTCTCGACGTCCACGATTTCGCAGAGGACTCCGGCCGGCTGGAGGCCAGCCATCCGCGCGAGGTCGACCGCTGCCTCCGTGTGCCCCGCACGCTTGAGGACTCCGCCGGCACGCGCCTCGAGTGGCATCACATGACCAGGGCGAGCGAGGTGGTGCGGTGCCGTCGACGAATCGACCAGCGCGCGGATCGTTGCCGCGCGATCGCCGGCCGAGATGCCCGTGGTCGTCCCTGCCTTTGCATCGACACTCACGAGGAAGGCCGTTTTGAGGATCTCGGTGTTGTTCGTGACCATCGGGTCGAGTTCGAGTTGCCGTGCGCGCTCGCTCGTGATCGCGGTGCAGATGAATCCCGATGTATGGCGGATGAAGAACGCGATCGACTCGGGCGTTGCGAACTCTGCGGCCATGATCAGGTCGCCTTCGTTCTCGCGGTCCTCGTCGTCGACGACAATGACGATCTCGCCGCGCCCGATGGCCGCAATGGCGTCTTCAATCGACGCGAACGTCGAAGTCGTGTTCGTGGACATGTTGTTGTCTCCCAGTTCGAGGACGACGCCGTGACGAACGCAAGAGCACGTTCGAGTCGGCGACACCCAGCTGACTGAGGATCCGGAGGCGTGCGCGTACAGGCGCCCGCATCCAGTCCCCTCGCTACCATCCGGACTCTGACCGTCGGCTCCCGGTTTCCACGGGATCAGTCCCTCAGCGTCCTGGCTTTTCGTGTGCCGGGTTGCCGTGGGAGTCGCGGGCTCTCACCGCCGGTTGGGATTTTCACCACACCCCGCGAGGGTTCGCGGATGTCTCCGACGTTATCCGCGGATGCGAACCGGCGCCTCTTGGAGCCGGTGAGCGCCGCCAGGGCAGGGCTCGAGGAGCTCAGGTGCGTCCGCGTCCGGCGACCTTCTTACGGAGTGCAGCCACGGCGATGCGCTCGTCGGGCAGGGTGCCGGGGTCGGCCAGCCGATGATCGCAGGCGGCACCGAGGTACGCGTCGACGGCTCGTCGGCCGCGATGTCGGCGGAATGACTCCGCGAAGATGCGCTGGCCGATGCGCTCGACAGGAGTCTCTGTTGCGTACGTGGTGACCTCGACATACGTCAGCGCCCCGTCGAACCCGGGCGGTCCGCCCGCAGCATTGGTCCAGTCGATGACGACCGGTCCGTCGGGCGACATGATCACGTTCATCGGATGCATGTCGAGATGCAGCACGCTCTGCGGGTGCGACCGGTCGGCTGCCTCGGCCAGCATCCACGTGGGGGCTTCGATCCGGGCGAGGCGTTGTTGGAGGCGGGCCAGCAGTCGGGCGTACGACATGACCTTCCACGGTGCGGCGGACAGCCGGTCGAGCATGGTGTCGCCTTCGATGCGGTCCATGATCAGATCGGTCCCGTCGACGTCATGGACTGCCGGAACCGGGAAGCCCTGGTCGGCGACATGGCGCATGATCCGTGCCTCGAGTTCGAGGTCGGGATGCGCCGTCCGATAGCGCCGCAGCACCGTGCCGTCGCCGAGGTCGTAGACGTCGGCGGCACGACCCGAGGCGATCAATGGCCCTGGCTCGTCCGTCATCTCACGAAGGTACCGCGGATCCTCCCTACAGGAGGTCAGGCCGGGTCGGGGACTCGCGTGGCGCCCCGGACTCTGGCTGAGCCCGCACCGGGGTTCAGGTGTGCGTCAGCTCAGCCTCTTGGATCTCGTGGGCGTCTTGGATCTCGTGCGCGTCGCCCTCGACATTCAGGTTCGGAAGGATGCGGTCGAGCCAGTTGGGCAACCACCAGTTCCGCGCACCGAGCAGTTCCATCGTTGCAGGAACGAGCAGCATCCTGACGAGCGTTGCGTCGAGGAAGACCGCACTCGCGAGCCCGAGGCCGAACATCTTGATCACACGGGCGTCCTCCAGCACGAACGAACCGAACACGACGATCATGATCGCGGCTGCTGCGGTGATGACGCGCGCTGTTGCCGCGAGTCCGTCGGACACCGAGTTCACGGGGTCGCCCGAGCGGTCGTACTCCTCCTTCACCCGGGAGAGCAGGAAGACCTCGTAGTCCATCGACAGGCCGAACACGATCGCGAACAGCATCATCGGCAGGAACGGTTCGATCGGGCCGCTGCCGGTGCCGAGCAGACTGACGCCCCAGCCCCACTGGAACACGATGACGACGATTCCGTACGCGCCGCCGATCGACAGCAGGTTCATGATGACGGCTTTGAGGGGAACGAGCAGCGAGCGGAACACCATCATCAGCAGGAGAAACGACAGGCCCAGCACGGCGACGAAGAAGATCGGCAGCCGTGAGCCGAGGTAGTCGCTGAAGTCGATGCTCGCCGCCACCGAGCCCGTGACGAGGACGTCGATTTCGGCATCGCCGACTGCGCCAGGGATCACCTCGGCGCGCAGCGTCCGAACGAGGTCGGCGGTCTCGGCCTCCTGGGGACCCGTGGTCGGGATGACGATCATTTGGACCGCGTCGCCGTTGGCAGACGGGATCGGCCCCAGCGCTTGAGCGACACCGTCGGCGTTGCCGATCGCGGCGACAACGGACGAGGCGGTCTGGAGATCATCCGGGCTGTTCGTCTCGGCGACGAGCAGCAGCGGGCCGTTGGTGCCGGGGCCGAACCCTTCGGCGATCAGCTCGTAGGCGTCGCGGGTCGTGGTGCCTTCGGCAAACGTGCTCTCGTCGCCGAAGCCGAGCCGCAACCCGAGGACCGGGAGGCTGAGCACGAGCAGGAAGATGCTCACACCGATGGCCATGGGCCACGGGCGTTTCTGGACGAAGCGGCTCCAGCGGTACGACCAGGTTTCACGCAGCGGCTTTTCGGTGCGCGCCGGCGTTTCCTCGCGAAGGCCGGGGATGAAGAACGACAGGATCAGCGTGCCGACGACCACGACGAGTCCGACCGCGCCGAGCACCGAGAAGCCGATGCCAACCCCGAGGAACGCGAACGCCGCGCCGCCGGCCATGATCAGCCCGCGCCACCGAGTCTTCTCGACGCGACCCTGAGCAAATCCGAGGAGCGCCGGGAGCAGCGTGATCGAGGCCACCATCGTGACCGCCACGGTCAGTGCCGCGCCGGTTGCCAGACCGTTGATGAACGACAGGTTCATGACGAACATGCCGAGAAGGGAGATCACCACGGTGAATCCCGCGAACACGACGGCTCGACCGGCCGTGTCGAGGGCGACCTCGGTCGCGTGTTCCGGCTCGAGTCCGGCGCGCGTTCCTTCTCGATAACGCGTGACGATGAACAGCGCGTAGTCGATGCCGACGCCAAGGCCGATCATCGCACCGAGCGACGTCGCGAAGGACGGGATCGTGATCACGTTGGAGAGCAGCTGGATGCTGCCCACGCCGATGCCGACGCCGAACAGCGCAACGCCGATCGGCAGGCCCATGGCCAGTACCGACCCGAATGCGAGGATGAGGATCACAATCGCAAAGGCGATGCCAATGAGCTCCGACTCCGGCGGTTCGAACTCGGCCAGTGCGCCGCCTCCGACCTCGATGTTCAGACCTGCTGCTTCGATGTCGGCGGCGTCGACACCCTCGACCAGTGCTGCGGGATCCTCGACCAGCTCGATGATCTCAGCGCCGATCTCGCTCGCTCGGAGTTCGTCGGTGTCGTCGGTGAACGACAGTCGCGCAAAGGCGATCGTCGACGGACCATCGCCGGTCGGGACGGCGACCTGGCCGCGTTGTACGGCGTCGGGCGCGTACGGGCTCTCCAGCGTCACCTCGGGAAACTCGGAGATTTCGGCAAACAGCGCGTTCATCACCTGTGTGACCGCAGGGTCGTCGATTCCGGCGTCGGCTTCGAAAACAACCGAGCCCGAGATGAAGCTCCCGGCGGAGCCGAAGTTGGCGGCGAGGATGTCGAATCCCTCGGCCGACTCGGAGTCGGGGCTCTCGAATGAGCTGTCCGATGACGCGCCGATGGCGCCGACCGCCATGAACGTGGCCACGAACACCGCGATCCATGCGGCGAGCACCGGTCGGCGGTGGCGGAACGAGAATCCTCCGAGGCGGGCCCAGATCGAGGGGCCCGTGGGTCCACCGGTGTCGTCGGGGGTCGGGGGCGCCGTCGACGCAGGGCGTTCCAAGGTGGACATACTGTTCATGACTGAACATCATGTACAGTTGTCGGCGAGAACGCAACGATTCGATGGCGTGTCCGCGGACACACCTGTCGGGCAGCACACATGACAACTTCCACCACCAGCACGTCGGGAAACTGCGGCAGCGACCCACGCATCGAGCGGACGCGCGCCGCGGTCCTCGAGGCCGGGGTGACGATTCTCTTCGCCAAGGGGCCCGAGGCCGTCACGCACGCAGCCGTTGCGAGCGATGCGCGCGTGAGTCGGACGACGGTCTACAAGCACTGGCCCAAGCGCGGCGACCTGCTCGTCGACGTGCTTGGCCAGGTCGAGCCGCACAAGCGGGTCGACCCGTCTGGCGATCTGCGGGCCGACATGCAGCAGATGGGCCGACAGATGGCGGCTTCGTTCCAGGACCAACGGCTCAACAAGGTCTTCAGCTCGCTGATGGCGCAAGCGCAGTGGGACGACGACACCAGCCAGGCACAGCAGGCGCTGCTCAGCTCCGGCATGGCGGACATGGCGTTGGTGCTCGACGCGGCTGTCGCAGCGGGCGAGCTTCCCTCCGGCATCGACCCGCTCCGCACCGCGGGTCGTCTCGTGGGTCCGATCTTCTTCGCGGCGTTGATCGCACGTCAACCACTGACGACCGACGAGGTCGAAGTGTTGGTCGACGACTGGCTCGCCGCGTTGGCCAACTGACGACTGTCCGCGAACGCAGCGGTTTCAGCGCGCGGCCAGGACCGCTGCGATCGCGCGGTCGATGTCGGTCCCGGTCGTCGAGGTGTCGGACACGCTGATCCGCATCGCCCGCCGGCCATGCCAGTTGGTGCCGCCCATCCATGCCTCACCACCACTCTGGAGCCGGTCGATGACCGCATCGGTCTGATCGTCGCCCCCGAACGCGACGAGGACTTGATTGAGCGCCGGAGGACACAGCACCTCTGCGCCGGCAACGGCGAGCTCGCCGGCCATGCGCTCGGCGTGACGACAGCAACGCTCGATCGCATCGGCGACACCTGCTCGTCCGAGCGT
The DNA here is from genome assembly GCA_905480335.1 of uncultured Ilumatobacter sp. Lineage (GTDB taxonomy): Bacteria > Actinomycetota > Acidimicrobiia > Acidimicrobiales > Ilumatobacteraceae > Ilumatobacter_A. The sequence goes on from CAJQPY010000022.1 coordinate 93,978, forward strand.
CGCGAGGATCGCCCACAGCGGAATCGCTCGGGCCCCCTGCGACATCTGCAGTCCGAGGTTCATCGGGCTCCGTCCACCATCGCCGCCCGCATACGCAGCGTTCATCGCCATCGACGACTCGAGTGCCGTCGGGTCGGTGACCGCGACGACGCCGCAGTCGTACGGGGTGTTGAGCCACTTGTGCCCGTCGGTCGCCCACGAGTCGGCCAACTCGACACCATCGAGCAGATGGCGACGGTCCGGTGCGGCGTTGGCCCACAACCCGAACGCGCCGTCGACGTGGACCCACGATGTCGCGGGATCGAACCGTTCGATGATGGCCGCGAACGGGTCGCTGTGACCCGTATTGACATTGCCGGCCTGCAGGAGCACCAACGTCGGCCGGTCCGACTCCAACACCGCCGACGGAATCGCGTCGGGTCGGGCCCGTCCGAGCTCATCGGTTGCGATCTCCTGCACCGATCCGGTGCCGAGCCCAGCGAGCCGGAGTGCCTTGAGTGCGGACGAGTGGATCTCGGCCGACGCCACGATGTCGATCGGTGGGGCTCCGATGAGCCCATCAGCAGCTGTGTCCCACCCCACTCGACGAAGCAAGGTGTCGCGCGCCGTGATGATGGCCGTGAGGTTCGCGATCGAGGCACCGGCGCAGAAGGTCGCCACCGTGTCGGTGGGCAGACCGAGCAGGTCGACGATCCACTCGGCTGCCAGGGCATCGAGGTGTGCCGCAACCGGTGACATCACCGGCAGCGCCGCATTCTGATCCCATGCGCCGGCGAGTACCGATGCGGCAAGCCCGACCGGCTCGACCCCGCCGGTGACGAAACCGAAGTACCGCCCGCCGGTGTTCGCGACCGTGGCGGCGCCACCGATCTCGTCGAGCATCTCGATCACGTCCGCGGCGTCGAGTGGACGATCGAGCGTCGCGTTGAACTGGAGCGACCCCAGTCGGTCGACCGCACCGGTCGTCGGAAAGACGGGCCGGTCACGCTCCTCGGCCACGTAGCGCGCGGCACGGGCAGCCGCGTCAAGCAACAGTTCGGACTTCGACGGTGACGTCATCGGTGCATTCTCGACCATCCCAGGCCTCCTCGCCATGCGGTTCGCGTGATCGATTCCGACGGTCGACGACGGAATCGGTCAGACAAATTCCGAGTGGTGGGCGGCGGGGTCGTGCGACAGTGGGGGGATGAGCGCGCTGTCGACGACTCCGGATCCGCCGTACTACGCCGTGATCTTCGCCAGCACGGCATCAAGCGACACGGCGGACTACGCCGAGGCGGCGGCGCGGATGACCGCATTGGCGGCACGGCAGCCCGGATTCCTCGGAGTCGACTCGGCACGTAGTGACGGCGTGGGGATCACGGTGTCGTACTGGGAGACGGAGGCCGCGATCCGCTCCTGGAAGGCCCACGCTGAGCACACGCTGGCACGCGAGACCGGCCGTGCCCGGTGGTACGACCGGTACGAGCTGCGCGTTGCGCGTGTCGAGCGGGAGTACGGCTGGCGGCGGTGACCGTACGATCGGTGTCATGAGCGACGGATCAATCGATCATTACGACCGAGCGGCACAACGGGCATGGTTCGAGCAAGTGATCGGCGATCTCCACGAACGATTCGCTGATCTCACCGAGGGGGAACCCGCGTCGTACATCCCCGAGCTCGCGCAAGTCGATCCCGACAAGTTCGCCATCGCCGCGATGACCGTCGACGGCGTCGAACTCTCGGTTGGTGATGCCCACCACGACTTCACCATTCAGTCGGTGTCCAAACTGCTGCTGTACGGCCTCGCGCTCGAGACGCACGGACGTGACGCCGTGCTCGCCAAGGTCGGCGTCGCTCCGACCGGCAACGCGTTCAACTCGATCGCGCTCGACGAAGACCCGAGCAGAGCGCCGAACCCGATGGTCAACGCGGGAGCGATCGCGATCACCGATCTCGTCGCCGGAGATGACCTCGACGCACGCGTCGAGAACGTGCGCGCCATGTATCACCGGTACCTCGGTCGGCTCCCAGAGGTGGACCAGGCGGTCTGGGCCAGCGAGCGGGCGACCGGCAACCACAACCGTGCGATCGCCTACCTGATGTTGAGTGAGGGAATCATCACCGACCGAGTGGAGGAGACGCTCGATCTCTACTTCGCGCAGTGTTCCGTTCGGGTCGACGCGGTCGACCTCGCGATGATCGCCGCAACGATTGCCAACCACGGCGTCCATCCGTTGACCGGCGAGCAAGTCGTCCGACGCGATGTCACACGCGACCAGTTGACGGTGGCGCTTACCTGCGGGATGTACGACTACGCCGGCGAATGGGCCTACTCGGTGGGCATTCCGGCGAAGAGCGGTGTCGGTGGCGGGATCCTCGGCATCTTGCCGGGCGTCGGCGGCATCGCGGTCTTCTCCCCGCGGCTCGACGATCACGGCAACAGCGTCCGCGGCCTCCGCGTGTTCGAGGAACTCGCCAAGGAGTTCGAACTGCACGTCTTCGACCCGAGTCGGCCCTGGCGGCGCCCCTTGTCGGACTGATCCTGCGCGAGGTCAGTTCGGGCTGACGCTGACGGCGTCGCCGGCGGTGACCGATCCCGACCGGAGCACCGACGCGTACCAGCGACTCGAGCCCGGGTGCAGATCGTGGTCCATCAGCGAGATGTCACCGTCGATGAACCACGGGGCGTTCTTCTTGCACGGCACCGCGGGAGCACTCAACTGCAGGCGGACGTCACCGATGTCGATGATCGTGCCGCCGCGCAACGCCGACCAGTCGAGACCCGAGACGGTGATGTTCTCGCCGGCGTTCCCAGGCGCGATCGGATGGCCGGCTGCGGCGAGTTCGTCGATCACCTCACGGCTCCACAGACACACCGCCTGCCACGGTCGACCGTGATGCACGCGGGTGGCCTGGACGTCTCCGTCCACGCCACGGACCCCCACGGCCGCGCCGGCGACCGGAGTCTTAGGGACCCCGCCGCTCGAGGTATTGACCTGGTCGACCAATCCGTGCTGCGTCGGAACCGCATCGTCAGCGGCACGGCGGACGTCGGCGATCGACACGAGCCCGTGCCACAGGTGGTGCACCCGGTCGTAGAGGTCCGCCGAGGCCTCGATCGCCTTGAGGTCGTCGATGCGGCGAGCCTCGAGCTTGTCGATGAGCTTCGGACGGGCATCGACGCTCCAGCCGGCGAGGAAGTCGGCAGCGTGCGACAACGTTCGCTGTGCGTCCTGCTCGTTCCACTGGCTGCGGTCGAAGCCGCAGCGATCACAGTGTTCGACGCCGATCATGGGCCGAACCTAGTCCTCTCCGCCCCGCGGCCCGCCCTCGTAGCCCGGCTCCGGCGGCCCGCCGCCTCACCGACCGCCTCACGCACTCGCTGCACCCACTCCGGGGGTCTGTGTGACCGAATCCGACGTCGAATGCCGGTTTCGGTCACACAAACCGATTGGCGAGGGGGTGGGAGTTGGTCGAGACTGCCGTGATGAGGCCGCTGGTGCCATTCGTTCGCCGGGTCAACGAGGGACCTCACCCGGTCCTGTTGGCCGCATTGCGGCGGGCATTGCCCGAAGTCGAGCTGGTCGAACACGGCGAGATCCCTGCCGATCGGCTCGCGGAGGCGACCGTCGCGATTGTGGACGGCCCGAGTGCTGACCAGCTGGTGTCGCTGCCGAACCTCGCGTTCGTCCAGAGCACGTGGGCGGGCGTCGAGGCGATCATCCCCGCTGTCCCCGACGGCGTGGCGATCGCACGGATGGTCGATCCGCAGCTCGCCGCAACGATGGCGGAGGCGGTGCTCGCATGGACGCTGTATCTGCATCGCGACATGCCGCGCTACGCCCGCCAACAGCGGGACGCCGAATGGATCGAGCATCCCGTGGTCCGCGTGTCCGATCGCCGCGTCGGCATCGTGGGTCTCGGAGCGCTGGGTACGGCGGCAGCAAACACGCTGGTACGTCACGGTTTCGACGTCGCAGGTTGGTCACGTTCGCCGAAGGTGCTCGAGGGTGTGCAGTGCGTCGACGGAGACGGCGGGTTTGCGACGCTTCTCGCCCGCTCCGACATCGTGGTCAACCTGCTCCCGCACACCGCCGCGACAACGAACCTGCTCGGTGCGGAGGCGTTCGCCGCAATGCCGACCGGTGGATCGCTCATCAACTTCGGTCGCGGCCAGACCGTCGACGACGACGCGCTCATCGCGGCCCTCGATCGCGGTCACCTCGATCATGCCGTCCTCGACGTGTTCGACATCGAACCGCTGCCGGGCGACCATCGGTATTGGCGTCATGCGTCGGTCACGGTGCTTCCGCACATCTCGGGGCCGACGAGCGCTGACACCGCAGCGTTGATCGCGGCCGACAACGTTCGGCGCTACCTGGAAACCGGTGAACTCCCGAATGACGCGCTCGTCGACCGAGCGCGCGGGTACTGACGTGCGACTACCGGGCGTCGGCGGTTTGGCGGACCGGTACGGAGAACTCGATCACACCGTCGTCGACCTCGACATCGGGTCCGAGCAGATGCTTCTTGTCGTAGGCATAGCTCTGTGATGCGGTCCACGGATCGCGGTCGGACTGCTTCGGGTAGAGGTGGATCTTGCGTTGCATGTAGCCCGCGGGGAAGTCGTCGACATATGGCCGCTGCGGCATTTCGGGGTCGCTGACCACCGGCATCGCACGCGATGCGCCGTGCTCGTCGAGCTTGGCGAGCAGGCGACAGACGTAGCGCGCCACGAGGTCGGCGCGCAGGGTCCAGGATGCGTTGATGTAGCCGAACGTCGAAACCAGGTTCGGCACATCGGAAAACATCATCGACTTGTACGAAAACGTCCTGGAGATGTCGATTGGCTGATCGTCCACGCTGAGCTGCACGTCGCCGAGCACGCAAAGATCGAGTCCGGTCGCGGTAACGATGATGTCGGCCTCAAGCTCTTCCCCTGATTCGAGGCGAATGCCGTTCTCGGTGAACTCGGCGATAGTGTCGGTGACGACAGATGCATGACCGTCGCGGATCGCTGTGAATAAGTCGCCGTTGGGAACGAGACAAAGGCGTTGGTCCCAGGGGTCGTAGCTCGGTGCGAAGTTCTTGTCGAAGTCGACACCTTTGCCCAATTCCTTGCGTGCCATCTTCAGAAGTTTATTGCGTATGTAATTGGGCGACTTTTTCGCTTGCCAGTAAATCCACCGCTGGTAATTAATGTTCTTCCAGCGGGTGATCGCGTAAGCCGCTTTCTCAGGCAGGATCCTTCTCAGGAAATTTGCGATTACGTCACGGTCAGGCTGTGAAATGACATAGCTGGGCGAACGCTGCAGCATGACAACATGGCTCGCCTTTGCAGACATCGCCGGCAGCAGTGTTACGGCGGTGGCGCCCGAACCGACGATGACGACCTTTTTGTCACGATAGTCTAGATCCTCCGGCCACTCCTGCGGGTGAACGATCTCGCCGCGAAATCGCTCACGACCCTCGAAATCCGGCAGGTAGCCGCCTTCGTAGCTATAGTAGCCGGCGCAAAACAGCAGGAAATTGCAGCGCAGCAAGGTAGTTTCTTCACTATCGTCGCGCGCTGCCTC
>CAJQPY010000023.1 GCA_905480335.1 uncultured Ilumatobacter sp.
GTAGCCGCAGCGCCGAGTTCGTAGCCGACGTCACCGCGCCGCCAGTTCAGGCCACAGGTCTTGCAATGCTCCTGTTTCCTCGTCCAGCCCGTAAAGAATGCACCCCGACCTCCGCACCAGGCACATCGACGAAACAGACCGCGAAACAACATCGTTGGCAGCGAAGGTCGCTCCATACCGTCACGTTATCGACACGCCTCAGATTGTCCGAACAGGTCGGTGGCGACCCATCAGAGGAACGTTGCGAAAACATCGAGCGGCTCGCGCTCAGACTCAACGCTGTTGATCGGATGATCCCAGTCAGCACGCCCGATCGCCATCCCGCAGAACAGCCGCAACTCGTCGGGCACTCCGCCGAACTCCATCACTGCAGGCTCATGGACTGCCCACGCCTCCTGCGAGCACGTGTCGATCCCCGCTTCCTGGGCGAGCAGCATGAAGGTCTGAAGGAACATCCCGAGGTCCGACCACTGCGGCGGACCCATCGCACGATCGATGAAACAGAAAAGGGCGGCCGGCGCACCGAAGAAATCGAGGTTCTTGGCAAACTGTGCGAACCGTCCGGCCTTGTTATCCCGACCGACACCGATCGACTCGTACATCTGCTCCCCAAGCTTGTACCGCGAGCTGCGATACGGCTCATGGAGGCTCGGCGGGTAGATGTCATAAGCAGGTGCTCCGGGAGGACGCTCGGCAATAAACGTGCGAAATCGCGTCATCGCATCACCATTGACGACATAGATTCGCCACGGCTGAACGTTGCCGCCCGACGGTGACCGCGAGGCCGTGACGAGCAGTTCGCTCAACACGTCGTTGTCAACGGCATCGGGCAGGAACGCTCGAACCGATTTGCGACGGTTAACGGCTTCGGCGACATCCATCGGGCAAGCTTCGCAAACGAAACGACGTCCGACGCAATTGGGACACGCTAGGCCTGCGGTGTGACCAATGCCTTCTCACCCGTCGCCATTCGGGCGTAGCGACGGACGTGAACGGGGTCGACTGTCTGAGCGAGCGACAGTCGCATGCCATATGTACTTGCGAACGTCGTGGTGATCTCATCCGCAACGCGCGCCCGAAGCCGGTTCGCCCCGTTCTGACCAATCCGGCCGAGGAATGGAGTGAGTAACCACCCTCCGACCGACCACGACATCCCGAAGCTTCGATTCAACGTCGTTGGTCTGCGGTCGAGGCCTCCATAGATATAGATCTGCTTATGAGTGTCGGAGCCGTAGCGACTGAACACATCTCCCTCGCTGGCAACTTTTTCCATCGCCGCCAACAGCGTCGACGCAAGCTCACCGCCACCGATTGCGTCGAAGGCAATCGTCGCCCCGGTGACCCGAAGAGCATCGACCAAGTCGGCAAAGAACGTGGCGGCGCTTGAGTCGACAACGTGGTGGGCGCCCTGCACACGCAGCAGTTCGACATGCTCAGCTCGGCGAACGATGTTCACGAGCGGAACGTCGTCGGCGAGACAGATGCGATTGAGCATCAGGCCGAGGTTCGAAGCCCCTACGGTGTGGACGAGGCCCGAGTGGCGCTCCAACCGCATCGTCTCAACCATCCCGAGGGCGGTGAGCGGGTTGACGAAACAGGCCGCTGCATCGTCTGCGCGCGTTCCGTTGTGCATTGGGAGACAGCTCGCAACGTTGACGGTGCGGTACTGCGCGTACGTCGAACCGGACAGGAAGCCGACGACTTTGCCCGCTAGCGCTCGTGCTGCGGCGGACTCACCAGTTGCGACAACGGTGCCGCCGCCTTCATTGCCCACGGGCATCGACAACCCCAGCCGGCCGCCGAGACCTGCGACCCCGCCTGGGATTGCGGCGCGCGCGGCCGGGAGATCAACGTTTCCTGCCGTCTCGATCGACTCGATGTCCGCACCGGCGAAAAGCATGCCGAGGTCAGACGGGTTGATCGGCGCTGCCTCAATCCGAACGACCACCTCGTCGGCCTCAGGAAGGGGCAGATCAACCCGATTCATGGCGAGCGTCACGGCTCCGTCGTCGGTTACCATCGACCGGAGTTCGAGTGTTGTGGCGGGAACAGTGGAATCGGACACCTCCTCATCTTTGTCCGCGGCGACCGACCGGCCATCATGAGAGGGTGACATCCGACGACAAACTGATGCAGGAGGCGCTCGCGGCCGCCGAGTCCGCTCGTTTGCTGGCGGCACCGAACCCATGGGTCGGCGCTGCCATCGAATCGCCGTCCGGATCGTTCCATCTCGGGGCGACAGAGGCGCCGGGTGGCGACCACGCCGAAATCGTGGCGTTGCGCTCAGCTGGCTACGACGCGCAAGGGTCGACGCTTGCCACCACGCTCGAACCCTGTTCGCACGTCGGCCGGACAGGAGCATGCGTCGAGGCAATCATCAAGGCCGGCGTCTCTCGAGTCGTCGTTGGCGTCATCGATCCAGATCAGCAGGTCGACGGAACGGGAGTCGACAGACTCCGAGCTGCAGGCATCGACGTCGTCGTCGGTATCCGGGCCGTCGAGGCAGCCGAGCAGCTCGCGCCGTATCTCCACCATCGCCGCACCGGACGGCCCTATGTCGTGGTCAAGCTCGCGGCAACCGTCGATGGGCGCACCGCAGCACCCGATGCATCGAGCAAATGGATCACCGGCGTCGAAGCTCGCACCGACGGCCACCGGCTCCGCGCTGAGAGTCAAGCCATCCTCGTCGGGTCCGGAACCATCCGCTCCGACGACCCTGCTCTCACAACCCGCATGGTGGACGGTCCGAATCCTCGACGTATCGTGCTCGGGTCGGCCCCGCCCGACGCCAGGGTGCACCCATGTCTCGAATGGCGCGGCGAGATCGGAGGGCTCCTTGACCTGCTCGGTCAAGAGGGTGTGCTACAGCTGATGATTGAAGGTGGCCCGAACACAATCGCCCAGTTCCACGCCGAACATCTCGTCAACCGGTACGTCTTGTACCTGGCACCGGCGATCTTCGGTGGCAACGACGCCAAACCGATGTTCTCCGGTGACGGCGCACCGACGATCGAAACACTGTCGCGCGGCAGATTTGTGGGCATGCGCCACGTCGGAGGCGATCTGCGTCTTGACGTCGAACTCGACTGACCACTCACAGCCGAGCCGGACGATGCCGTCAAAGAACGTCGACGTGGCCCAGGCGATCGACCTTCGTGCGTAAATACTGTTCGGTTTCAGGGTGAACGGGCACGACGACAGGAACGAGTTCGTCCACGCGGACCCCGTGCTCACTGAGCCCGGCAACCTTGGCCGGGTTATTCGACATCAGCCGAACTGATTCGACGCCAAGATCAACGAGAATTGCCGCAGCGACGTCGTATTGACGGGCGTCGACCGGTAGCCCTTGGGCAGTGTTCGCATCGACAGTGTCAAGGCCAGCATCCTGCAGTTCGTACGCCTTAATCTTGTTTGCGATCCCGATGCCCCGGCCTTCGTGGCCACGCAAATACACAACCACGCCGCCGTCACTGTCCGAGATCGACCGGAGCGCATGCGAAAGCTGATCACCGCAGTCACACTTGCGGGAGCCGAGCACGTCACCGGTAAGGCACTCGCTATGCAGCCGGGTGAGCACACCGGAGCCTGAGGGATCACCCTCGACCATCGCTACGTGCTCGTGGCCGTCATCGGCCCGGTAGGACACAATCCGGAACACACCGTGGGCGGTCGGCAGCCGAGCGTCACCAACGCGTATGACAGACATCAGACCGTCTCGACCCGACCGTAATTCGTGGTTCGCTGCGCCAACGGGCGACCGAGCGTCTCGGCGAACTCCGCGAACCCATCGCCGGTCATCCCCTGCCCGTGGCTCGCTCCGGCGGCCCGCGAGATGTTCTCGTCCATCAGCGTCCCCCCAAGGTCATTGCAACCTGCGTTCATCATCTGCGCCGCGCCGTGCAGTCCGATCTTGACCCAGCTCGCCTGGATGTTCGAGATCAGGTCACCGTAAGCGAGTCTGGCGACCGCATGAAGCACCAAGTTCTCGCGGAACGTCGGACCACGACGAGCCTTGCGCTGCAGGTAGATCGGCGACGCCATATGGACGAAGGGAAGTCCAACGAACTCGGTGAATCCGATCCGACCCAACTCAACGTTCTCCTTCTGGAGATCGCGAGTTCGTACGAAGTGACGGGCCTGGTGAACCGGCTCTTCGACCGCACCGAACATCATGGTCACATTGGAGTGCAGACCGATCGAGTGCGCCGCCCGATGCGCTTCCAACCACTCCTCGGTGTCGACCTTGTCCGGACACAAAACCGCACGAATTTCATCGTCGAGTATCTCCGCTGCCGTGCCCGGCAGTGACGCAAGCCCAACATCTTTAAGACGTTGCAGGTACGTCGGCAGGTCCTCACCGAGCCGCTTCGCCCCCTCGGTCACCTCAAGGGCAGTGAATCCGTGCACGTGCATGTCCGGAACGGCATCCTTGACCGCCTTAGTGACATCGATGTAGTAGTCGCCGTCGAAGTCCGGGTGGATGCCACCCTGCAAGGTCACTTCGGTGGCGCCGAGGTCCCACCCCTCCTTCGCTCGCTGCGCAATGTCATCGAGTGTCAGTAAGTACGGCGTGCCACGTAGGTTGAGCGACAGCGGACCCTTCGAGAAGCCACAAAACTTGCATTTGAACGTGCAGACGTTCGTGTAGTTGATGTTGCGGTTGGCAACCCACGTCAACGTGTCGCCGGCAATTTCACGACGTCGCTGGTCCGCTAAGGCGGCAACGGCTCCAACTTCTGGACCTCGAGCTCCGAGCAATACCACGAGTTCATCGACACCGGGTTCCTCCGAGGCCTCGACACCTTTGAGGACGTCGGCCACAGGGCCACGGATCGGACGCTCTGGAGCGGGGACGAGAGTAGGCGGAGTGACGTCAGCTCCTGAGTACCACGCAGTCGACCGGTGGCCGACCAGCACGAACTCCGCCCCGTCGGCCACGGTGTCGGCCGCTGTGGTCTTCTCAGGCCAGAACTGACCTGGGTCGTCGCGTCCGAGCCACTCGGCGTCGGCACGGTCCATGACCGGGAAGTGCAGAGCCGGGTCGAGCCAGCGCACACGATCACGTACGAACTCTGGGTACACAGTTAAACGCGGTGCGAGCACGTGCCCTTTCGCTTCGGTCACCGCGCGCAGTCGGTCAAGGTCAGGCCAGGGACGCTCCGGGTTGACATGGTCGGCGGTCACCGGCGAAACACCACCCCAGTCGTCGATACCGGCATCGAGAAGCGAGCCGAAGTCATCGGACAGGTTGGGCGGAGCCTGCAGGTGGATTTCCGGTGGGAGAATGAGGCGCGCTGCGGCGACGGTCCAGAGGTAGTCGTCACTCGGGCAGGCCTGCACTCCTTTCATCTTGGTGCGCAACTTCGGCAGGAAGTTCTGGACGATCACTTCCTGTACATGGCCATGACGCGCATGCGACGCAGCGATCGCCTCAAGCCCTGCAAGCTGATCAGCCCGGCTGTCACCGATACCGACGAGAATGCCCGTAGTGAACGGTATCGCAAGAGATCCGGCAGCCTCAAGCGTTGCCAGTCGGCGTTCGGGGGCCTTGTCGGGCGCGCCACGGTGTGCCTCGAGGTCGGGGGCGACCGACTCGATCATCATCCCCTGACTCGGACTGAACGGGCGGATCCGTGCCAGTTCGTCAGATGACAGGGCCCCTGCGTTGGCGTGCGGAAGAAGGCCGGTCTCGCGGAGAACGAGTTCGGCCATCTCGGCGACGTAGTGAACGGTCGAGTCGAATCCTCGGTCCGTCAGCCATTTGCGTGCGACGTCGTACCGGTCCTCTGGTCGCTCGCCAAGTGTGAACAGTGCCTCGTGGCAGCCTCGGCGTGCACCTTGCCGGGCTATCTTCAGTACATCGTCAGGCTCCAGGTAGAGCTTGTCCACATTTGCTGGCGCCTGGGCAAAGGTGCAGTACCCGCACGAGTCGTTGCAGAGGAAAGTCAGCGGGATGAACACCTTGGGGCTGTAGGTGACCCGGATTCCGAACGTGTCATCGCGTCGCGCTGCGGCGAGCGCCATCAGGTCGCTCAGCGGCTCATTCAACAGGGGGTGGGGTGTCTGATCCGTCATGAGGTCCTCTGAAAAGTCGATCAGCTACGGGGAGCAGCGGGGGTACCGGGGCGGCTAGCAATGTCGTGCGGGGTGAACGTTTCGTTGCATTCCCAGCACACGAATTGTTGATCAAGCGGATGATCGCATGCTTCGTGCACGAGCACGGTCGGCGCAGCGCCGTCAGAAAGCCACTCGTCACCCCAGCGCATAAGCGCAACGAGTGTCGGCGACAGCGCAATGCCCTTAGTAGTCAGCCGATACTCGTGACGCGGTGGACGGTCGCAATACAGGTGGCGAGCGAGGACATCGTGCTCGACGAGCCGCTTGAGCCGTTCGGTGAGCACGGGTCGAGCAATATCGAGGTCCCTCCGAAACTCGTCGAAGCGACGAACCCCACGAAACGCGTCTCGCAAAATCAGAATAGTCCAACGATCGCCGAGGACATCCAGGCTCGCCTGAATCGAGCAACCTTTCACGGGTTCGGTGGCCATTACTCCCGCATCGTAGGTCAGTTCTTATTTCGAACCAAGTCGGTGCTGAACCCGAACCCACTCTGCGGCTGAGTTCGAGATCAATTCAGACAACGAGATGCGCATCCGCCGATGGCTCGCTACCTTGACGGGTATGGGCGATGACCTCCTCAAGCAGGATCACAATCACGAGGGGACGCACGGACAACGCCAGATGGTGCACCGTCATCGCGACGTGACCGGTGGAACCGCACGCGCCACTGTGTTCGGCGTCAGCGATGGTCTGGTCTCGAACGTCGCCCTCATCCTCGGCGTCGCCGCCGCCGCATCCGATCGATCGAACGTACTCGTAGCCGGCGTCGCTGGGCTGCTCGCCGGAGCAGCCTCAATGGCTGCGGGCGAGTACGTGTCGATGAGGGCGCAGAGCGAGCTAGTCGAGCGCGAGCTCGAGATTGAGCGCCGGTCCCTCAACCTTCAGCCCGAGGCCGAGACCCGTGAGCTCGCGTCGATCTACGAACAGCGGGGCCTTGACGCCGACCGGGCCGAGGAACTGGCCGAAGCCGTTATGGTCGACCCCCACGTTGCGCTCGAGGTTCACGCCCGCGAGGAACTCGGCGTCAACCCCGCTGACACCGGCAATCCGGTAGCGGCAGCCCTCAGCTCGTTCGTCTCATTCGGCGTGGGAGCGTTGGTCCCACTCATCCCGTGGTTCTTCATGGAGGGCACCGCTGCCATCATCGTGTCGGCAATCGTAGGATTCTTCGCTGCGGCTGTAGTTGGCATGATCCTGGCGCGCTTCACCGAACGCTCGTACTTCCGCACCGCACTCCGTCAAGTCACGTGGGCGGTGGTTGCGTGCTCAGCGACGTTCGCAATCGGCTCTTGGCTAGGCGCAGTCGTCTGATCAGTAGCGAAACGGTGGAACCACCTCATCGGCATCGTCGCCGACAGTCACAGCCCGGGTGGGGCTCATCACACCGAGGCGGTCGCGCACTGCGTCGAGCTCCTCGGGATCCAATCAATTCGGACGCCACCGCCATCTGAACGTCGAGTTCGTCCCGTTCGGCGTCAAGATTGCCCACTAGGAGGCCGCCCGCAATGAGCCGCCTAGCTCCTCGATCAACGCCAATGACGTATCGGGCACCACTGAGGCCACCGGGCGTCGCCAGATCTCTGAGTCGTCTCGATGCTCGACCGACGCGCAGGACGAGTCAAGGTCCGCATGCAGAATCGTTGCGTCGACACCCATAACGAACACACGTCAACCTGTCTCGCCCACTCGCGCAACCCCGTCGTCTGGGTTTTCACCCGAAGCTCGCACGGCGCTCCATCGTCGTCAGGTGCCCGACGAAACGCGGGTGATAGTCCAGCGTTCGATCGCATCGAGCGCCGTCGGGTCGGCGAGCGAATCCCGTGACGCCGTCTCG
>CAJQPY010000024.1 GCA_905480335.1 uncultured Ilumatobacter sp.
CGACGTCGAGTCGCTGCCAGACCCGGCACCCACGGATTCAGGCAGCCTCGATGGTGGCGGCGTGCTACTGCTCCTCGGTCAGAACCAAGCCGATAAGACGTTGGAAGAATTGAATGGTGGCGGCGGCTCCACCGGCGGCGGCACCACCGGCACAACTCCCGTGGGCGGCACTGTCAAGTGCGACCGAGAGTCGCTGACCAAAGCAAATGAGAACACTGACCCGAACTTCGGGAAACTGCTCGACTGGGACTGTGATCAAGGGTGGGCGGTGACCGAAATCTTAACCAAAGACGAAATTCAGGAATATCCCCTTTTCAAAGCCGAGGGCCAATTCTGGATTCCTGCACCCGCGGATTCTTGCGGGACTTGGGATCCTGACAACCCGACAGTGGTTCCTGATGACGCAAAAATTCCGGCCTCGCTGTACTGGGCCTGCATCTCAGGCTGAGTCTTGTGAGCTGTTGCGGCACCGAAGTCATCAACTCGGCGCCGTGTGCCCGTCCCGGGACGCGTAACGTAATTTTTTATGTGGTCGTGCGCGACACACATTGCCGACTGTGTTGCGCACAGCCAAACGGGTCAAGGCGATCAGCCGAGCGAGGTGTCTCGCTTATCTCGTGTGCACCGACGAACTGTTGGACACGCGTGCCAGAACCGTCGAGGAGATTGAATTGATCTCGGCGCTATGTGCGTTCGTTGAGCGCCAACAGGGCATTTCGTAGTTGTGCGACAGTTAATTCTTGGTACGAGGTATGCCAGGCGCAGTTAGTACCCGGCTCGCGAATTGCTCGGGGCAGGCACCCCGGCAAGTCACTTCACGTGATTCCGACTCCGTCGAAGTGGCTCGTGCGCACCAACGGAAGGGTGAACAGGCCGCCCCGATGCACCTCTGCAAGTTATAGCCCCGCCTAACCCCCGGGAACGTTTCGTTCACTGCACTGCTGCACGCCTGGATTTCGGTGATCGGTCCCACTTCTTCTCCGCCGTAGTTCTCGAATCTCACGATCCTTACGAACTACGAAAGTTGAAACACGCCGAGCAGATCGACGATGACATGGGCGTCTTGACTGAGGTACACGCACACCGTGCCCTCGCTACTCACCTCGGTGATAGCAACATTCGCTACCGCCTCCATCGGCTGATAGTTGATCGACGACGTGCCAAACACCTCCTTGTCGCACCTGTGCAAGGTCGCATACCCATTACTCACCGCTCTCGCAATCGTGAGATTTACCGCAACCGACTGATTCGCATACTCAGCGCCAACAACAACCTCAACCGTTGAACCACCCAACCGACGCGACCCCCCACCGTCACGAGTGTCCTCAAGCCGCACTGAAGCGCCGGCGAACAAGGGTGTTGGACTCGACGGGTTTGCGAAACAGCCGTCTGCACCGAACAGCGAGAAAGTCTCGACCGTGCACTGTGTCATCTCAGGGTAAAATTCACCCATCACTCTCTTCGCCAAAGCAGGCTTCTTATATAAGCGAATTGAGGTCGCAGACTGATCAAATGACGAAGCAGCCAGCATGTTGCGTACAGCGATAACTTCTTTCGCCGCCGGATATGTCGGTGATGTCGGAAGCCAGGCCAGGGTGGAGTCAGGCGCCTGCGTCGCCTCAGGGCGATCAGCAACAGATGACATCACCACGGTTGCAACGTCTCCCGACAAATTGATCGCATCATCAGCGACACAACCTGACGAATCATCTACCTCAATTACAGGGAATGGAACCTGATAAAGATAGTTACAAAAAGACCAGTATCTCAAGTCCGTGCCATCCTGGGGCCACGGTGCTGGAGTGTCTCCGTACGCACGGGAGCTTGAGGGCATGTGGGCCCTCACGACGCTCACATAACCCGGGGCGGGCTGGTACAGCGCGGCAACATACCCAGAAATTCCATTCGGGAACGGCGTGGTTGCGCCGCCGGCTCGAGAAAAACTTAGAAGTGGCGGACAGGAATTGTCTTGATCGCAGGGCCCCCCCTCGTTGACCGATAGTTGATCCTGGATCAATCGCCCAAGGGGTCCACTCGGAGAAAAATCTCCGGCATCGCTCTGCGCTACCGAGCACGGCGCAAGCTCCCGTTCAACAGCCCCGATTGAAAACGTAAGAGTCGGAAGTTCGACGTATGTCGTGTCGTTGGGGTCACCATTTTCCGGCAGGTAAACCCGGAACATTAGATAGCCAGTATTCGCCGGAAGTATCGGAATTAAAGAGTCATCCGCAGACGGGGGCGGGCTGGGTGAGAGTGGCAACACATTGGACTGCCCGGACATGACCGAGTTACTCACTGAGATCGTGTAATCACCCGACCCCGCGCCGTCTGACTGCCAGGGATTTGTCCCGTTTGCGTCGGGATCAATCTCGAAATCAGGAAGTGTGCTTGGAACATCGTTACGAACAAAACTCAGAGAGTCGTTACCATAGACATCAATTCCGAAGTATCGAGCCGATGGGAAGCGGCCTTTTATTGTGATTTCGAGACCTGACTCGACGAAAAAAGGCATTGTCCAGTACGTTGCATTGGAATCCGGGTACGCGACGTTTGTCTTCTCGGGGGTGGTCTCAATCGGCCAAGCACAAACAAGGTCATTGTTTCCAACATTTACACCACTATCGGTATCTTGGGCTCCTGTTGTTGCAAAATACAACTGTGAAATGAAGACCCCAGTTACCAGCGATATCGGGATCATTAGACGGTGAAAGCTCCGTCTGGATTTCGGAACTCGTAAGGAATGACCGGCGGCAATTCTCACATCAAGCGCCTAGGAATGAGTGAATTATGTACGTCCATAACGTCTCGAACCTAACAGGGTTGTTGCGACTGTCGGCGTTCCAGAGAGTCCTCCGGTGATATCTCGACCGGTGGGCGCCGCACAAGTTGCTCGAGCTGGCCGCGCAGTTTGGTCGAGCTGTGCTTCTAAGCACGAACTTGCCGACAGGTGCAGCGACGTCGTCAACCGTGGCCGCTGACAAACGTCATCAAGCAGATGCACGCTGATCTGCGAGTCGGTGCTCAAGATGGGCGTCTCCCGTACTGCAGATGTCGTCACAGTGCCACGTTCTGGCGACCGCAGATGCGCAGTCTCTTTCCTTTGTCGAACACGTTTTGTTGGCCGGGGAACGGCTCGACGGCTTTGATCGGAGCCCGAATTGAGCTACGGCTAGTCGGAGGCGTTGGTGGTGGGGCCTTCGTAGCGGCCGAAGTCAATGGAGTTGGCGTGCTCGGTATCGCCGTCGGGGCCACCGTTGCGGACTGGATGCAGTTCGTCGATCCACAAGTGAGTAGTCACGTTGTCAACGATCATCGATCGAAGATGTCCGCCGGATCGCCGGTCATCTGCGATGCCGTGGAGGTGAAGACCAGGAATGGTTTCGCCTTTTGACGAGTCAGGAAATCGGAAGCCCACCATGGTCCCTGTCCAGGTCGAAAAGGAGAACCGGACTTCATCGTCAATAATCTCGCCGAGCGTCTCGCCATCGTGCTGTGGGGGAGCAACAGTCCGGAGAACGACATCGGTGAAACGGCCGTGCATTTCGATTGCGCACACGACCTGCTGAGCATCTCGGTGGACCCGGGCGAGGTAGTCGTCGACCACATGTTGCGTCGATTCAAGGCTGGTTCCAGACGGTACCCGCATCCGATGTCGACGCCCGCCGTGAGCGGCGATAGCAAAGGCAACTCCGTCGTCAGCGTCAACCGGAACCGGCACTCCAGTCACCGGTACACGCCAGGTTTCGCCACGAAGACTCACGACCTCGCCAAGAATTTCGTGCATCACACCGAGCCCGAGAAGGCTGCCGGCGAAGTGGTGGCCGACTGTTGTTGCTTCAGAGAAGTCCCCGGCGAAAAGGCGGCTTGCCGATCGCGCTTGTTCGACCAGTCCATCGCGGTGGAGGCGCTCATGGAGGGCATCTCGTGCTTGTTTTAAAGCTTGATCGTGCACGGGCCAAGCGTAGGGGACTTGACAGGCCCTGCGTTAGTGCGAAATCCGATACCCCTCGGCTATGGGGCGTCGGCCGTGTTTGGCGACTTGTCGACGGCTTCTCCCTTATTGGTTGCTCGCGCCGTCGCTTCTGGTTGGACAGTCGCAGCGGCCGTCGAGATCGCGGCACTCTCGATTGAAACTGACGGTTGTACGGGATTTTCTTCCGCAAATCGCGCCGACCTTTTTCTCGGACGCACAGCAAATCGCGGATAACCCGGGTCAACGTCGCCAAGGCGCGCCGCGCTGATCGGACTGTCCATTGGTCTGGACCTGACTCGAACCGGTGATGGAACACAGGCTCAGACACGTACAGCTCAATGTCGAGGTGATCCGGCTCAGATGCTGATTCCGCGCTTACAACCGGGGTGCGGGATCAGCAATCAAAGAGTCATCGTTACGGCAAAGCGCAACCGGCCCCCGACGGAGAGAGCTGCGATGAACCGCGAGGCCGATGATGTCGTAGAGCTGATAGCGCACGCTGACCATAGGAGCAGTCGGTGGAGTGACTTCCTTATTGAGTTTGGACGTGCGTCAATATGTAGCTATGGGTGACTTGCTGATCGAAGCGGAGGAGTTCGAAGAATACGGAGGTTGGGTGCTCGACTCGCAGTTCGTCATTGAGATGGGGTCTCCGTATCTGCTCGCGCACGGCAGCGGCCGACCGGTCGCAGACGCCCGCACCGTCGTCGACATCGCACAGGCCGGTTCCTACTCGGTGTGGGTGCGGTCGAAAGACTGGGTGCCCGTCCATCATCCCGGTCGCTTCGAGTTGTCGCTGGGCAACAAGCGGTTGGCCACCGAATTCGGGGGAAACGGGCAGGATTGGAGTTGGCAGTCCGCCGGGGACATTGAGCTGAATGCCGGGCCGCTCGAGGTCACCCTGCACGACCTAACAGGGTTCGACGGTCGCTGTGATGCGATCTTCTTAAGCCGTGACGGCAACGAACCCGTCGAGGGTGCAGGTCACGATGCCCGAGCCTGGCGGCGCCGTCTGCGTGATCTCCCCGACGATCCAACGCCTAAAGGACCCTTCGACCTAGTCATCGTCGGGGGCGGGGTCACGGGCTCGGTCGGCGCGTTGGTGGCAACACGCCTCGGGTTGCGTGTCGCTGTGGTGCAGAACCGGCCTGTGCTCGGCGGAAACGCCAGCGTCGAGATTGGGATCGGGCCGCGGGGAGAAAGAGGAACCACAGTGGCCGAAGCCATCGCCCGCACCCCCGACGGCGATCTCCAAGTCGGTCGGCTCCTTGAGGCGGAGCCAGGCGCAACAGTGTTCTTGCACCATCAAGTGTTCGGTGTGTCAATGGACGGCGACTCCATCAATTCGGTCGATGCCTGCGAGGCAGTCTCCGGTCGCGAGATCCGGATTTCAGGGTCACAGTTCATCGACTGCACCGGCACTGCGATCCTCGGGATACTCGCCAACACACCCACCATGTTCGGCATCGAAGGCGCCGGCGAGTACAGCGAGAGTCACGCGCCGCCGGAGCGCCTCAACCAACACCACGGTCACACAATCTTCTTCCGCACTCGAATAGCTGACGATCCCGTCGAGTTTCCCGACGTTCCGTGGGCAATCGAGGTGGCCAAGGACTTCGCCGATCTCGGCGGTCAAGCCGAAGCGCCCGGCAAGGACAACGGTGATGGCCCCGTCGCCGAGGCATTTCGGCCACCCGAGGACGACAAGTTCGCCAACCTCACACGTCGCCTGACCCACTATTGGGAGTACGGCCAGTGGTGTGACCCGTACACCGAGGGCGAGCACATCCGGGACCACCTGCTTCGAGCGGTTTACGGCACCATGTCAAATATCAAGATCCTTGAGCCCGAGAAGTGGGCGAACCTGGAATTCGACTGGGTGGCGCACGTCCCAGGCCAGGGTGAATTCCGCCGCTACATCGGCGACCACGTGCTATCAGAGAACGACATCCGGAACCATGTCAAGTTCCCAGACGCAGTAGTCAAGAACTCAGGGGCGTTCTGCCTGCACCACCCCATTCACGAAGACTACGACTTCCGGCTCAAGAACTGGACATGGGACGAACGCGACGACGAACCCTTCGACATCCCGTTCCGCTGCCTCTACTCAGCGCACGTGTCGAACCTCATGATGGCAGGCAAACACATCAGCGTCACCCATGTCGCAGGCTCTGTTTGCAAGTTCATGGGCAACGGCGCACAGCACGCGATCGCCACCGCCGCTGCGGCGTCCATTGCGATCAAGTACGGGGCGACACCTCGCCAGGTTCACGACAACCACCTGCGCGAACTCCAAAATCTCATCGTAGATACCCTCGGTGCCGAGTGAGTTCGTTCTGCGTCTCGATGGCCAGAGGAAAGGCCAAACCCTCAAGGGTGGGACCGCAGGTCTAGCGAACGCCAAGACGAAAAACCCCCCTTCAGAAACAAGCGACGTTGACGTAACCGGGCCGTCCCAGCTTGTCCCAGATATAGACCTGGGAGCGATGTCACACCCTTCGTTCATACTGAACTCATGAGCATTCCTCTCACCGATCGAGCGAAGGCAGAACGGGAGGCAGCACGTTGCCCCGACTGCCGCGAGCGGATGGTGCCGATCGCGTACGGGTTCCCTGGGCCAGAGATGTTCGAAGCGGCCGAGCGCGGCGAGATCATTCTCGGTGGATGCACCATCGATGCTGCCAATTCGACCCACAGTTGCGCGTGCGACACAACGCCGAGCTCTACCGTCGACACCGACGACGCACTGGTCGCGTTCGACGTCGACGAAGCACGCTCATACATCGCCGCGGTGCGCTGGCAGTTCGCGTCCACGATGCCGCAATGGCCCCACGAGTACACGGTCCGTAAGTGGCGACCCGACCTCGACAACACCTTCGAAGCATTCTCCGCGTTCACCAGATCCGGGGGCGTGGTGAAACCGTGGCCCGCCGACTCGCCGACGCCTCGCTACCACCACCGATACCTCGCGATCGACGGATGGGACTACTGGATCATGGACGGTCCGGTCGCCGATAGCGAGGTGATTAACCGTGCCCGCCTCGACGACACCTGGCAGTAGCACGAGCCGGACACAAACACTCGGACCGATATTTTGACTGACAGCTGTCACAATGAGCAGATGGTGGGACGCTTCGTGATTCCTTCGGAGGTCACAGCACGGTTCGCCCAACACGGTTCGCAATCGGCAGTGCTGCTGCGACAATCATCGCAAGACTGCGTCGTTAGGGTGGCGTCTTGCTCCGCGTGACGAGTGACGGCGACGCCCTACAACTGGCTGCGTACCTTGCACGAATCTTGTCGGACCCGTTGGCCGACCCGATGGCACCGGAGTGGATCGTCGTCACCACAGCGGGCGTGCAGCGTTGGCTAAGCCTCGAACTAGCCCGACGACTGGGTGTCTCCGATGCCAACCGCTCTGACGGTGTTGCCGCCAACCTGGACATGATCTTCCCCGGCACCCTCGCCCGACGGGTGCTCTCCCCCGACACCGACCGCGCAGAAGATCCATGGCACCTTGACCGATTGGCCTGGGTAGTCCTCGATGTACTTGAGAACGACGGCACGGACACCGATGCTCGACTCGGACCCCTCAACCGGCTGGCCCCCGGCGCCACGCAATGGGGTCGCGCCCGACGACTGGCCGACCTATTCGATCGCTACCTACTCCATCGTCCGTCCATGCTCGCCCGGTGGACAACCGGCCACGACGTCGATGGCGCCAACATGCCGTTGCCCGACCGGATGGCCTGGCAACCCCACCTGTGGCGACTCATCCACGCCCGCATCGGTGTTCCCAGCCCAGCAGAACGCCATAAAGAACGCTTGGCCGAGATCCGCGCCGGCGACTGCCCCAAAGACGTCCCCGAGCGGGTGTCGCTCTTCGGACTGTCAACCATCCCTGGCGGCGGACCGTTTCTTGAGACGCTCGAAGCGCTCGGCACCCAACGCGATGTCCACCTCCTAGCCCACCAGCCCTCGCCAGCCGTAACCCGTGCCGTCGTCGCCGCAGGCTCGACAGCCCGGCATCGGGTTCTGCATCGCGCCGACGACAAATCGGGAGAACTCGTCTCTCATCCGTTGCTCTTATCCTGGGGGCGCCCGGCGCGCGAGAGCCTGGTCCTGCTTGCCGACCACCGCACCGAATTCACAGCCGACGAACCGAACGCTGCGCCTGAGCCGACGTCGCTATTGGAGCGGGTCCAGCACGACCTCTGTACCGACACCGCCCCTGTAGGTGACTTCCTACCCGCCCCCGGCGACCGATCAATTCAGATCCACACATGCCACGGCTCTACCCGTCAGGTGGAGGTGCTACGCGATCAAATCCTGCATCTACTCGCCGACGACCCAACCCTCACCGAGGACGACATCGTGGTGCTCTGCCCGGCGCTCGACGAGTTCGCCCCAATCATCGAATCGGTGCTGGGCTCACCTACGGGTCCAGAGGGATACGCCGACGGGGCCGCCATGCCCAGCGCGCCCACCCTCTCCTACCGACTCACCGACCGATCCCTCCGGACGACCTCTCCCCTCCTCGGCGCTCTCGGCGCCCTGGTGGAACTGCTCGACAGCCGCTTCTCGGATGCCGCCGTTCTCGATTTCGTCAACCTCAGTCCCGTTCGGGAGCGATTCGGGCTGGAGGACGACGACCTCACAACGCTGGCCGACTGGGTTGAAACGGCCAACACGCGATGGGGGCTAGACGGCGCCCACCGGGCGCGATGGGGCATTGCGGCCTCCTACGAGGCCGGGACATGGCGGTCGGCAATCGACCGACTGCTCCTCGGCATCGCCGTCTCCGACGATCCCGACAACCTCGCCGTCGGCCAGATGCTCCCGATCGGCGTCGAGGGCTCCAACACGGCTGTCGCTGGCCGACTGGCTGACCTCCTCACCCGACTGGCCGATCTCACCGATGCCGTCCAGGGCACCCGACCAGTACACGAGTGGTTGCGGCTCCTCCAAAACGCCGCCGCCACGTTGTTCGCCGTCGACCCGGACTCAGGCTGGCAACAGACCCGGCTCTCCAACCTGTTGGAGGACCTCGCCGCCCAGGCCGTCATCGGGTCCGAAACGTGCGGCGTCGACCTCGCCTTGGCCGACATCCGTCATCTCTTGGGGAGCAACCTCCAGGGCACCGCCGGTCGCGCCGACTTCTTTCGCGGAGGGGTCACCATCTCTTCCCCCACACCTCTGCGGGGCATCCCCTACCGGGTGGTGTGCCTGCTCGGCATGGACGAGTCGGCCTTCGCCGCCGGATCACCCAACGGCGACGATCTCACCACCGCCGACCCCCGACTGGGCGACCGCGACCGCCGGTCTGACGCCCGCCAGTCCCTGCTCGAAACCGTGCTGGCTGCTCGGCAACACCTGGTGGTGATTCGCACCGGACGGAGCGTGGTGACCAACCAGCCGGTACCCGCCGCTGTGGTGGTGGCCGAACTGCTCGACGTGGTTACGGACACCATCGATCCCGCAGTGCGCCAATCGGTCGTCTCCCGGCTCACGATCACCCATCCCCGCCAGAGTTTCGACGAGCGCAACTTCGAGATGGTCGGCTCACCGTCGGTCGGCGCCGGCCTCGACGGACCGTGGAGCTTCGACTCTCTGGCCCGTGCTGGGGCCGTCTCGCGCCTGTCATCGGGGGAGTCACGGCCCTTCCTCGCCACACCCCTCGCCGACACCACCCCGGCGGTGATCGCCTTGGCCGACCTGCGCGAGTTCCTCATCAACCCGCCGCGATGGTTTCTGCGCTCCATCCTCGAGGTCAGTTTGCCCGACAACCCGTCCCGGGACATGGGCAAACTGGTCGCTCCCACCATTGGGGCCAGCGGTGTTGCTCGCGCGGCGGAGGGGCGAGATCTCGTCCTGACCCTCGAGCCACTCGAGGCCTGGGGATTGCGCAATCGTTTCCTCGCCCACCGCCGATCCGGTGGCGACGCCCAATCGTTCCTGCGGCGCGAGCGTGCGGCCGAACTTCTTCCACCCGGCCGCCTGGCCCAGGCCGAACTGTCCGAGGCGGAGGGCCTGATCGACGCTCTGATGGGAGCCCTGGACGAACTCGGTGCCCGCGAACCATCGACGGAGCATCGACCCATCGACATCACCCTCCCCAATGGCACGCGCATCGTCGGGACGGTGGCCGACGATGCCAGCGACCACCTCGGCCCGGTCGTCGCCAGTGTGTCCAAGGCCTCCGACAGGCAACTCCTCGGTCCCTGGCTAGATCTCATGGCCCTCACCGCCGACGACCCCGACCCCCACTGGACCTTCGTGCTCCTCAACCGCCCGAGCTCGAAGACAGCCAAGGGTTACCAGGAGCGCGTACTGGAGATCCCTGTCGCCGAGGCGGACCGCCGCCACGAGCGGGCCGTCGCCGCCCTCACCCTGGTAGTCGATCTGTTCCGCCGAGGCTCGTGTGAGCCCCTGCCGATTTTCCCGAGGCTCTCCCCCGCACTCTTCAAGGGCACCAGCGCCTCCGGTGCTTGGAACTCCGACTCGTTCAGTATTGGCGACAGCGCCGACGAATGGATCCAGGTGGCCTTCGACCACGCCACCGTTGAGCACATCTCCTCCCTGCCGCTCAAGCCGAGCGACCCCGACGGCCCCGGGTCCGATCGGGCCCGCCGCTACGCCCACCACCTCTGGGGGGCCATGGCCTCGTCCCGGGCCGACGACGACGAGACCGCCTCGTGACGGTCATCGAAACCTTCGAGCTGGCCGGGCCGCTCCCCCATGGCCGACTGGCCATCGAGGCCAGTGCTGGCACGGGCAAGACGTTCACGCTCTCCACCCTGGCGGCCCGCTACGTGGCCGAGGACGGCGTCCCCATCAGCGAACTGCTCGTCGTCACGTTCACCCGGGCAGCGGCAGCCGAGCTGAAGGATCGGGTCCGGGCCCGTCTGGTCGAATTCGCCGACGCGCTCGAATCGGCGACCGAGCCCGACGATGTACTGCTGGCCCAGATCTGGAGCGAGGATCGCCAGATCCGACTCGAGCGGGTCCGCACAGCCATCACCGAATTCGACGCGGCAACCATCACAACCATCCATGGGTTCGCCCAGCAAGTAATCGGCACTCTCGGATCCACCGTGCTCACCGACCCCGACGCCGTGCTCGTCGACGACACCGAGGCGATCGGCCGACAGGTTGCCACCGACCTGTTGGTGGCCGAAGCCGTCCACGAGGCCCACCCGGAGGAGGAGATACCGTCGCTGGCCGTCCTCCGCCACTCGTCACAACTGGCGCTCGACAACGCTGATTCGGCGCTCCTGCCCAGCCCCGATCCCGACGAGTCAAATCCCCGGGCCGCGCGCCTTCGCGTCCTGGTCGACGAGATCAGCGTCGAGGTCGATCGCCGGCGCAGAGCGGCCGGGACGCTCTCCTTCGACGACCTCCTCTCCCGACTTCGCGACGCTCTCCACGACGAACTGGCGGGCCTCGGTGCTCGCGAGGCGCTCCGACAGCGCTACCGGATCGCCCTCATCGACGAGTTCCAGGACACCGATCCCGTCCAATGGGCCATCTTCGACACCGTCTTCGGCCACGCCGACACCGCTGCCGGCGATACCGCTGAGGGCGACGACGTCACGGCCACCACGCTCGTGCTGGTCGGCGATCCCAAACAGGCCATCTACGCCTTCCGGGGCGCCAACGTTCACACCTACATCCAGGCTGCCCACGCCCCCGACACCCGCCTCACCGGCCTGGGGGTCAACTGGCGCTCCGACCCGGCCGTGCTCCGAGCCACCCAGACACTGCTGTCGGGGGTCACCTTCGGCTCCGACGACATCCAGTTCCAGCCCGTCGCCGCACCCGGCGACCACGAAGACCGCACGTTCACCACCACCGACGGCACCCCCATTCCGGCGCTCTCCGTGCGCCTCACCATCGGTCCCAACGTGGCCCGAGACAAGAAGCATGACCACCTGAGCACCGCCACCAACGGCGAGGGCGCCATCCATCGGGAGTTGGCGACCCACATCCGCGATCTCCTGGAGACCGCTGTCATCCCCGACGAGGACCACCCGGGCGAGACGCGTGCGTTGCGACCCGACGACGTGGCCGTGCTGATCGCGGCCAACCGCGAAGGTCCGGTCATCCGCGACGCCCTCATGGCCTTGGCCATCCCCGCTGTGATCGCCCGTGGTGACAACGTCCTCGAATCCGAGGCCTCCACCCATTTCCACCGGCTCCTGGCCGCCGTGGCCCGACCGGCCGATGTCCGCCGGGCCCGGGCCGCCGGGCTCTCGTGGTTCTTCGGCTGGGATGCCGGACGTGTGGCCGCGGCGACCGATGCCGAGCTCAGTGCCGTGCAGGTGCAACTCCACTCCTGGGGTGAGACGCTCTCGGGCCGAGGCGTCGCCGCGTTTATTGGCGAGGTCTGGGCCGAGACATCGGTGGCTGCCCGTGTGCTGGCGCTCCCCGACGGCGACCGGGCCATGACCGACCTCGATCACATCGCCGAGCTGTTGTCGCTGTCCGGGGGCCGGCAGGCCAGCCCCACCACGCTGCTCACCACCTTCGAAGCTCTTTCGGGCGGCAGTGACGACGGCAACGTCGAGACCGACCTGGCGGCCCGCCGAGTCGAGTCGGAGTCCAGGGCTGTACAGATCATGACGACCTTCGTGGCCAAGGGCCTCGAGTACCCGATCGTGTGCTGCACCTCGCTGTGGCACCCCAAGGGGGCAAGGGCCAAGGACAACATCTGGTGGGACACGGCCACGAAGAAACGCACCATCGACGTGGCCACCGATGACAAGTGGGGTCCTGACGACGAGCGGGCCGAGCGCGAGCTGCTGGCCGCCCAGGAAGCAGTGGGCTCCCATCTGCGGGTGCTCTACGTGGCCCTCACCCGCGCTCGTCACCACACCTCCCTGTGGTGGCTGCCCACCAAGGCCGACTGGAAGACGGGCCTGGCCCGGGTCCTGTTCGCCCGTGACCGGACAGGCACCATCGATCTCGACTTGTTCGCCTGCGCCGAACTCGACCACATCGACGTCGATGAGTCCCTGGCCCGGCTGCAACCCCTGGTCGATTCCTCCGGCGGCGAACTCGAGGTGATCGTCGTCGACGACCCGGGCGACTCGGCCGAGCCGTGGACGGGCGCCGCGACCTCCGACCCCGTCGAGTTGGCCGTCGCCACCCTCGACCATCCCCTCGACCGCGAACGCAGCCGCTGGTCGTTCACGGCCATCACCGCCCGGGCCCACGACGACCACCGCTCCATCGACCCCTTCGACGACACGGCCGGCGACGCTGACGATGCTGACGAAGGCCCGACCGAAGCCTGGTCGTCGGGCGCGGCCGATCTGATGGGCGACGACGAGTCGACGAGCGCCACAGACCCCGCCGACGCTCCGCTTCCCCTGGGCGACGTCGTCGGAGGTGCCGGATTCGGCACGCTCGTACACGAGGCGTTGGAGATCATCGACTTCACCGACGCTGACCTCACCACCGAGATCACCGAGGCCGTCACCGACCGTCTGGCCTGGAACCCCTGGCCGGTCGACGAGCAACGCCTCGTCGCCGGCCTCGAAGCCGTCGTCCGCACCCCGCTCGGTCCCCTGTTCGCCGGTCGGGCCCTAGTCGATCTGGCCCCCACCGACCGACTCGACGAGATGAGCTTCGATCTCACCCTGGGCGAAGGCGGCTCCCGAGCCACCGACGCCGATATCGGCCGTCTTCTCCTCGACCACCTCCCAGCCGACGACCCGCTGGGTCGATGGGCCGCCTCACTCGCCGACGGCCCGTTCTCGGCGGTGCTGGCCGGCCACCTCACTGGTTCGATCGACCTTGTCGCCCGAGTCCGCCACGACGACGGCGTTGACCGTTTCGTGGTGTCCGACTACAAGACCAACCGTCTGGCGGCTCGCGGCGTCATCCCCACATCAGCCCACTTCCGACCCGACCAGCTCCCTGCCGCCATGGCCGTGCACCACTATCCACTCCAGGCCCTGCTGTACTCAGTAGGCCTTCACCGCTATCTCCGGTGGCGCCTTCCCGACTACGACCCGGCCACACATCTCGGCGGCATCGCCTACCTCTTTATCCGCGGCATGGTCGGCCCCGACACCCCAACGACCGACGGCCTGCCTAACGGCGTCTTCTCCTGGCGACCCGCAGCCGACCTCGTGGTCGACCTATCGAATCTTCTGGATGGATCTGCCGGAAGGGGAATGCGATGAGTACCAAAACACCCGCGCTCCCCGCGGGTACCGCCGGGCTGGCTCCATTCGTCGACGCCGGCATCCTCCATGAGGCTGAAGTCCAGGTGGCCGGGGTCGTGGCCCGCACCGTGCCCGCCACAAGCGATGAGGTGCTGTTGGCAACCGCCCTGTGCGTGCGGGGCCTTCAACTGGGCCACGTGTGCGTGGTGCTCGACGATGTGGCCGACACCGTCGGCATCGAAGCCCAAGGCGACCAAACCGGTCCCGACAACGAGGCCGACCCCACCGCAGCGATCACCGACCTGCCTTGGCCAGAGCCGACCAGTTGGGCCGAAGCGCTACGGAGCTCCGATGCCGTCACGGTCCGCGAGCCCGATTCTGGAGCTGCTACCAACGGTGTCGACGCGGCGCTGACCCGACCGCTCGTCTTCGACGGTTCGCGGGTTTACCTCGAGCGCTATTGGCGCTACGAGCGTCAGGTCGGTGACCTCCTCCTCGATCAACTCGACAGGCACTGCGATCCCATCGACGACGAAGTAGCCATCGATACGGTGCTCGACCAGTTCTTCGGCACCGACGATCCGGACGCGCCCGATCTCCAACGACTTGGTGCACGTATGGCACTCACCCACCGGATCACCGTGCTGGCCGGTGGCCCTGGCACCGGCAAGACCCACACCGTGGCCCGACTGCTTGCGGCCCTCCATCAACTAGGCATCGACGCCGACCGGCCCCTCCGGGTCGCCATGGCTGCACCGACGGGCAAGGCGGCAGCCCGAATGACTGAAGCCGTCCACCAAGCTGTGGTCAGCATCGACCTTCCTGCCTCATCAGCCCAACCGCTGTTGGACAGCGAGGCCGGCACCATCCACCGCCTCCTGGGCTACCGCGACGGAATTTCGTTCCGCCACAACCGCACCAACCCGCTCCCCCACGATGTTGTGGTGATCGATGAAACGTCGATGGTAGCCCTGCCCCTAATGGCTCGACTCCTTGATGCCGTGCGCCCCGATGCCCGGATCGTCCTCGTGGGCGACCCGTTCCAGCTCGCCAGCGTTGAGGCCGGCGCTGTGCTCGGTGATGTCGTGGGTCCCGCAGCCACTCTCGACGCCACTCTCGACAGTCCGCTCGCCGACCACATCGTGGTGCTCCAGCGAGCCCACCGCTTCGCCTCCGATTCAGCCATCGCCGCCCTGGCCGAGGCCGTACGCACCGGTGACGACGATCAAGCGATTGAGGTCCTTAACGACAGCGGCTCCAACGAAGTCCGTTGGGTCGACCCCACAAATCGTCAGGCTTTCGACCAACTACGGCGAACAGTCGTCTCCGGTGCTACCGAGGTGGCCTGCGCTGCGCAGGACGGCGAGGCTGGCAATGCCCTCAATCGGACCATGGATCTCAAGGTCCTCTGCGGTACTCGCTTCGGGCCACAGGGCTCCTACGCGTGGCGCGACCACCTTGAGCTTCAACTCCCAAGGCTTGTTCCTGGCATGTCAACCGACCGGGGCTACTACATCGGTCGGCCAGTCATCATCACGGGCAACGACTACGTCAATGGCGTGTTCAACGGCGACACGGGCATCGTCGTCCGCGACGATGACCGCACGGTCGTGGCGATGCCCGGTCCGGACGGCGTCCGCGTTGTTCTTCCGTCGCAACTCGCTGCCGTCGAGACTTGGTGGGCAATGACCATCCATAAGAGTCAGGGCTCCGAGTTCACCCATGCCGTCGTATCGCTTCCCGACGCGCGCTCGCGGGTGCTCACCCGCGAGCTGCTCTACACCGGAATCACCCGCGGCAAGGAGAAAGTGACTGTCGTGGCCACCGAGGCGGCCCTGCGCCAGGCAATCGGCAACCCGGTGGCGAGAGCCACGGGTCTCCGGGCACGACTATGGTCGCAGTGAGCGCTCAACATCGGAACGATACGTCTCACCCGCAGCCACACGACCAACGCCCTGAACACGACCGTTCACCTACACCCCACCCGGTGCAGCGCGCTTCACAGCAGCTTGCGGATGATTCTTTCTTTCACCTTTGTGTAGGGCGGATACAGGAACTTCGGGTCTGGTGAGGTGGGTTTATTGAGCACCGACTTGAGATTCGAAAATGTGTCGAATCCTGATTTACCGTGGTACCTGCCAGTCCCGGATTGGCCCACCCCGCCGAATGGCAGCTCTGGCGGGGTGAGGTGCAACACGACATGATTTACGCAGGCACCTCCGGATGAGGTGGAGTCAAGGATCTGTTCGCTGACGTCCTCGTCTTCGGCGAACACGTAAAGCGCAAGAGGCTTTTCGCGACCGTTTATGAACTCAATCGCTGCTGTTGTCGATTCAACCGTGACAATGGGAAGGACAGGCCCGAAGATCTCTTCGTTCATCAGATCCGAGTCGACGTTGGGGTCAACAACGACTGTTGGTTCCACGTAACAGCTGGCTGTATCGACATCTCCGCCGACGGCCACGGCGCCGCCGTGGTCGGCAAGTAGCCCACGGAGTCGTTCTGCATGTCGTTCGCTGACGATCGACGAGTAGTCCGGGTTGGTTTTCGTGCCTCGTTCATCAGCGAACTCTGTAAATGCCTGTTGCAGGGCGTCAACGAATCGTTCGCGCACATCCTTGGTGATAAGCACGTAGTCAGGGGCAACACAGGTTTGGCCAGCGTTGAGCCATTTGCCCCATGCCACTCGGCGCGCCGCGACATCAATTTTGGCCGAATTGTGGACTACCACCGGGCTCTTGCCGCCGAGCTCGAGAACAACGGGGGTCAAATGCTTTGCAGCAGCTTCGTAGACGATACGTCCGACGCCGGTCGACCCGGTGTAGAAAATGTGATCGAAACGCTGCTCAAGGAGCGCTGTGGCTACATCGACCCCACCTTCGCAGACAGCGACGGCTTCACTATCGATGTACCTGGGGATAAGTTCAGCTAGAGCATTTGAGGTTGCTGGCGAGACCTCAGATGGTTTGGCGATGACCGAGTTGCCAGCCGCAATCGCGGCTGCCACCGGAAGGAGCAGCAGCTGAATTGGGTAGTTCCAGGGAGCAATAACCAAGGCAACTCCGAGCGGTTCAGGCACGATGCGGCCGGACCCTGGCTTTGCGGTCATCGGGAGCTTTACCTTGCGTGGTTTGGCCCATTTTGCTGCGTGCTTGCGTAGGTAGGAAATTTCGTTCGATGTAGATCGAATATCGGCTGCAAATCCCTCAATTCCTGGCTTTCCAAGGTCGTCGGCAAGCGCCTGTTCGAATTGAGCTGTGTTGTCGTTGAGCATGCGGACGAGACCATCCAGTTGCTCCAACCGCCACTCCATCGGTGTTGTGCGACCCGATTGGTAGACGTCACGGACTGAAGAGACGACTTTGCCAATTTGAGCCGAAATTTCGTTTCGCTCGGTCCTGTCGATTGGTTTGATTTCGGGATCTTGCACGTTAAGCGACATGGTCCCAGGATGGCACTATGTGAACGATCCGTTGTTATCGACCTCGTGAGGTCGGTGTATTCGACACGGTTGATGACACACGCAGCCTTGGCAGTCTTCGCGGGATACACCCCAAACTTCACGGTCAACTTACGGATAGACCAGTCAGACACGTGCGGAGAACAGCGCAAACGGACCTTCGTACTTCAGCCCGTACTGAGAGCCCGATGATTCCGGTTGCCGATATGACCGGTGGAAGAGCAAGTTCTTGAAGCCGCCGGTTACTTCGCCAAAACCTTTTGGGACGAGGAAGGTTTCGGTCCTCTGCTTATCGATGAAAATACCAAAGGTGCAATCAGCTTCTGGCTTGCGGCATACAGACTGGCCTGCAACCTGGCTGCTCGGCAGATCGTCGAACTCCACAACTTCACCATCTCGGCCTCGGAAGCAATGGGGCTCTAGCCCCGAGCCCATAGGCCAACGCTGCTTATCTCAGCGCCAGGCGACGGTCAGGCGATCAGGATGAAACCGAGCGCAAAACTGCTGGAAATCCAGTGTTTGACGTCGAGAACAACCCGTCGTATTTTTGTGGCTTCTCACGGGGTGACAGACTGGGGACCCGCAATACAAAGGTGCCGTAATGTCAACAGATTTTGAAGGCGCTGCGCAGGCGGTACTCGGAGAGCACGAGCGGGTGATCGCTGCCGGTGTTTTTGGACTGAGGGACAGCTACAAGGCAATCTTCGTGGGGGGCGTGTTGACAGAAATTGCAACGGCAGACCTTCCAGGATCCGCCATCACGGACGGCTTCGTGACTGCGGCCTCGGTGCATGGGTCTCGCGAGGTCAATGCCCGGTCCAAAGGCGTATCAGTCCGGATGCTCGTTGCAGTTACCGACACGAAGATCCGCATATTCTCGTTGCCAAGTTTTGGCAATCGTCCGGAGCGGGAACTCATGACCTTTGAGCGTTCGGCTACCACCGTCGAGGTAAAAAAGTTCGGCGCTAGCCGTCACATGACACTGCGCGACTCGACTGGCCAGGATCTGGGCCTAACCGGCAGCGTTGCGTTCTTTTCTAAATTCGCAGCCGGCGCCAAGTCTGTGATAGCTGCTCTGGCGTAAGTCGTCGAGGACACGGGTCGACGCTTCGGCGCAGGATCCCACAACCGCCCGAGGGTGTTACTGCGTGCGGGTGCAACAGGTTCTTAGGAGGCGCCGGCGGATCTGTGCTCGCTGATTGACAAGCAACTTCACTGGGACACCGTGATTTTCCCCGGTCGGCAACTGGGGAACGGCCCACACGGCCCTAACCTTGCGCGAAACCGTGCGAGTTTCCTCGTGCGCCCCGCCTCTCGGGCGTGCAAGGAATCCTCAATAACCCCAGCTCAGCGATGTTGGAGCGCGTCAAGTTGATCGGGCTGATTCGACCGATCTGGAATGGACTCGGACCAGTATTGGAACACGGGCTTGGACAGGCACCGTTTGTTGTTTGAGGGGTCCGGTTCGGTTGCTGCTCCCGCTCTCACAACCCGGTTGCGGGATCACCCATCCACAGTGTCATGGCAACCAACTTTGTCAAACAGACATGTCTCAAGTCCGAAATAGGTCGCTCAACTGGACGGTCGCAGGGCAGCGCACTGGTTTATGAGGAGTGTGATTATGTGCTGCCTGTCGGCCTCGCCTGGCCGCACACTTCGCCGGATATGTGGCGCGAAGACGTGCGTTCGTGGTCGCGATTATGAGTGGGGTCCCCGTATGCAGTCACCGATCGGAAGTGCCGATACGAGCGGCTTTGGCAAGTTCGGGGTGGTGGGATTATCGAGCAGCTTGAACCCAAAGCCTGCGCCCGGTTACCTGGGTCCCGGCGGTTCTGCCTGGTCCGCGAGGCGCTGTACGGGTGGCAGGCGGTAGGTGCCGTCGAGGAACTCGGGGTCTGGTAAGTAGGCGCGAGCGTTGAGGTAGAAGCGCTCGGCCGGTGCAGGAAGCCAGTTCGCGACATCTGAGCCGTCCGGTGGGTGTTGTTGGATCCGGATCGTGAGCGATCCGTCGTCGCCGTAGCGCAGGCCGGGGGTGCGGTCGCCGATCGAGTACCGGTCGATCGGGTTGTCGATCATGAGGCGGGTCTCGGAGCCGTACAAGGTAATCGACCAGAACGCGTCGACCGGTGGGAGTCGGTCGGCGTCGAAGTGGATGACGTAGTCGTTGGCACCCGATAGCGGTGCGCCGTCGGCGTCGGTTTCGGCGATCGGGTACAGGGCTTCCTCGGGCGAGTTCGTGTAGATGAACTTCCACGCGACGGCCGATCGAAACAGGTAGTCGTCGCCGTACGTGCCCATTGGTGGGATGTCCTGCCAGCCGTCGACGACGGTGCCCAGACTGTTGGCGCGTGCCTCGATCGCGGCGTGCGCCTCGGCGACTCCCTCGGCGATCGCCTCGGCGACGACGGTGTCGAACGCGTTGAGGTCGAAGGTTCGGTGCGGGCCGACCCCGATGTGCGAGATGCGGTCGAGCACCTTGCGTTCGTGATCGGCGGCGACGTGGAATGGCAACAGGAAGTTCAACAGCTCGAACAGCTTCGGTGATCTGTACACGTCGCTCGTGTAGGGCGGCCAGTCGATCGCAGCGGGAGCAGGAGGCTTCTCGGTGGCCGAGAACGCGCTCTGGGGTCGGATGGCGAGCCGGTCCTGAACGGCGATGACACCGGGGAGGTCGTCGGCACCGTCGATCGCAGTTCTCGTCGCCAGCGCCACGAAGTCACTCGGGCAATGGATGACCCGAGTGAAACCCTCGGCGTCCACGGGTCCCTTGAAGCGGGGCCCGACGAGCAGGAAGTCGCCGCCGTCGCGGCCCGTGGCCCGCGTCCCGATGTATGCGAAGTTGTCGGTCCCCATGTCGACGAGCTGGA
Source organism: uncultured Ilumatobacter sp. (assembly GCA_905480335.1). Lineage (GTDB taxonomy): Bacteria > Actinomycetota > Acidimicrobiia > Acidimicrobiales > Ilumatobacteraceae > Ilumatobacter_A. The sequence continues at coordinate 20,473 of CAJQPY010000024.1, forward strand.
TGACGAAGTACCGGTCTCCGGTCGGCGGGACCGAGACGACGATCGGCTCGCGCCGGAGGTCGGCGAAGGTCGTCGAGTACAAGGTGTCGTTGTTGGCGTTGACCACGGTGTCGTACGACGAGTCGAAGAGGACACGCCCGTGCAGGTAGTTGTTGAACCCCGAGTACGTCGGCGCATCGGTCCAGACACACATGGCGAAGATCGCCTTGTAGCTCTCGACCATCGCGAACCCGTACGTGTATGCCTCGACAGCCAATGCGCGAGCTGCTTCAGCCGTGATCCGTTCGGCCACAGTTCCTCCTCTGACTCAATCGTCGCCCTGAGCGTACGTGGAACCGAGATCGGCACGGTCGAGCCGTGGCCGGTTCCAAGAAACAGATCAACCCATCCGCTTTCCGACGTGTTCGATTCTGGCCCCACTCGGAGCGCGGCG
>CAJQPY010000025.1 GCA_905480335.1 uncultured Ilumatobacter sp.
CTGGGTCCTCGACGAAGAGCTCGGCGGCGAGCATGCCCGACTCCAAGCCGTAGTCGATCCCCTCGCCATTCATCGGATTCACGAGACCCGCAGCGTCGCCGATCGCAACCCAACCCGGCCCGACCCGCTTCTGTGTCGACATCGGGAGGCGCCAGGCACGCGGGCGTTCGAGATCCGGGCCCAATTCCCAGTCCGGTTCGACGGCGCGTTTGTACGACTGGATCATCGTGTTCAGGTTCAGCTTCTTGAATCCCTTCATCGTCGACAGCGCGCCGACGCCGATGTTGACGGTGCCATCGCCGGCCGGGAACATCCAGCCGTAGCCCGGAACCGCCGTGCCGGTTTCGTCCTTCAACGACAGCATCGCTTCCAGATGCTCGTCGCCGTGCCGCGGTGTCTCGGCATAGGTGCGGATCGCGAGACCGAATGTCTCACCTTCGACTCGAGTCGCGCCGAGCATCCGGGCCACCTGCCCGGGCGGCCCGGCAGCGACGATCGTGAGGTCGGCCGCGATCTTCTCGCTCGGCCCGCTGACGACCCGGTCATCGCTGGTCGTGCGGGCCTCGACACCCACGACGCGTTCGCCCTCGATCATCGGCAGTGCCTCCGTCTCGAAGCGGACATCGGCACCGGCAGCTGCAGCCGCATCGATGAGCGCAGCATCGAGGCGACGTCGCGGCCAGACCGCACCGTGATTCGGGAACCGGTCGGTGGTGGGCCAGTCGAGCTCGCGAGTCGTCGTCCCGGCGATCATCCGGAGCCCGCGAATCCGATGGGCATCGGCCATGTCAATATCGAGTTCGCGGAGCGCCCCGACAGCTCTCGGTGTGAGGCCGTCACCGCACACCTTGTCCCGACCGTGCAAGCCCTTCTCGAACACCACAACCTTCGCACCGAGGCGGGCAGCACCGATTGCGGCGGCCGCGCCGGCCGGTCCGCCCCCGATGATTGCGACGTCGACCCTGCTCACCTCTCCACGGTGCCCCGAAACGCGCCGAATTGCACGGTCCTGCGGGCGAAAGCCGGAGCGGCAACCGTCACGCGGATCCTTACCGAACCTTTCGACTTCCCATCCCGACCGCTGACCATCGAGGCGTTTCATGGAATCCATCACCCCCCCGATCACTCGGGCCAACAAGGAGCAATCACCATGAAGAACCTCACGAACAAGCGAATTCGGACCGGCCTGCTGACCGCAGCGCTGGCCGGTGGCACGATTCTCGGCGCCACGCAGGTCGGTGGCATCGTCAACGCCCAGGTAGATGACGTCCCCACCGAACAGAAGGCCGATGACCTGACACGCGAGGAGCGTCGGGAGGCTCGCCAGGCCCGCCGCGAGGCTCGCCAGGAAGTGCGTCAGGCCAATGCCCAGGAAGTCGCTGACGTGATCGGCGTCGGCGTCGACGTGCTCCACGAGTGGATCCGAGGCGGTGGCACCCTCGCCGAGGTGGCCGAACAGAACGGGGTGTCGATCGACGCAGTCGTCGCCGTCCTCGTCGAACATCAGAACGAGCGGATCGACGAAGCTGTCGCTAGCGGCCGGATCGATGCTGACGAGGCCAACGAGAAGCGGGCCGAGGTCACGGAGCGGGTCACCACTCGCGTCATCGAGGGCCGTCCCGAGCGTGGTGCAGGCGAAGGCGGCTTCGGTCCCCGTGGCGACCGTGGCGACCGTGGGCCCCGTGGCCACGGTGGCGAGGGTCCCCCCGCTGGTGCCCCAGCCGCTGCCGACGCCGAGGGCTGACCAGCGCCGGGTTCGCTGCGTCGCCACAGCGCTGCAGGGTCCGGCCGGGCGTCCCTTCGCCCCGGCCGGACCCTTGTCGGCGCGCCACATCCCCTGACCTAGATTGATGTCCACATGTCGACCATTCTGATCGCCGAAGACGACAAGCAGATCCGCGAGGCGCTCGACCGCATCCTCCGTTTCGAGGGCTACCGCACGTTGCCGGTGAATGACGGCGCTGCAGCGCTCGAAGCGTTCGTCGAACACGAGCCCGATGCGGTGATTCTCGATGTGAACATGCCATTCGTCGATGGGCTCAGCGTGACTCGCAAGCTTCGCGACCGCGGCGATCGCACCCCGATTCTGATCCTCACGGCACGGCAGACCACGGCCGACCGGGTCGAGGGGCTCGATGCCGGCGCCGATGACTACCTGCCGAAACCATTCGAGCTCGACGAGCTGCTGGCCCGGATCCGGGCCCTGCTTAGGCGCAGCGGGAACGGCCTGGTCAGCCCGGCGCTCATCGTCGACGACCTGACGGTCGATACGGCGAAGTGGCTGGTCACCCGCGCCGAGCGCACTATCGAGCTGACGAAAACCGAGTTCGACATCCTCGAGCTCCTCGCCCGTAACGCCGACATTGTGCTCTCGCGCAGCCAGATCTACGAAGAGATCTGGGGCTACGACTTCGAGTCGTCGTCGAAATCACTCGACGTCCATGTCGGCTACCTCCGCCGCAAGCTCGAAGACGGTGGTGAACCGCGGGTGCTGCACACCGTTCGCGGCATCGGCTACGTAATTCGGCCGCCGGTCGGCGAATGAGTCTGAGGTCCCGACTCGCAGTTCTTTTCGGGCTCGTCGCGCTCGTCGCGAGTGCGCTCGTCGGCGCGATTTCGTATCGCAGCACGGCGAGTGAGTTGCGGGACTCCACCGACCGCTTTCTGGAGCAGCGTGCCGATGAGACGGTGCAGGCCGTCCTCGACCGCGGTGTCGAGGGCCGCTCGGGAGACAACAATCCGAGCCGTCGGAGCCCCAATCGTCCGAACCGCATCGACAATGGATTGCCGGTTGCCGACGATGACGCCATCATTCAGATCACCGGGCCGGGCGGGGCACGGATCACCAGTAGCAGCGTGCTGCCCGCCACCGACGCGTCCGAAGCGCTCCGGGTCTTGCGCCCTGGTCGAACGTCGCAACCCGTCACGCAGTTCGAGGACATCACGATCGACGGCGAGCCTTACCGGATGCTGTCGCAGTCAATCCCTCAGGGCGGTGTGATCCAAGTGGCCCGCTCGATCGGTGAGGCCGAGGCGTTGGAATCGGTCTTGATCGGTCGGTTCGTTGCGATTGCCGCTGTGGTTGCGCTCGTCGCAGCCGGGCTCGGTTGGCTGATTGCGGCGAGAGCAACCGCACCGCTGCGGCGGCTTTCGATGGTGGCGTCGGAGGTTGCAGCAACACGAGACTTCACGACCGACGTCGGTGAGGCGAACCGCAACGACGAGATCGGTCGGCTCGCGAGCGGCTTTGCGACGATGCTCGATACGTTGGAGGCGAGTCGGGTTCAGCAGCACCGGCTGGTTCACGATGCCGGTCACGAGATGCGGACGCCGTTGACCAGTCTTCGCGCCAATGTCGCCATGCTCGAACGCGCCGGAGAGCTCCCGTCCGAAGACCGCGAGGAGATCCTCGCTGCGATTCGCTCCGAGCTGATCGAACTCAGCGACCTGTTCGACGAGATGATCGATCTCGCCACCGATCAGCGCGAAGCGGACATGGTGTTCGAGCAGGTCGATCTCGCATGGCTTGTCGGCGATGTTGCAGCTCGTTGGGAGCGGCGCAGCGGTCGGACGATCGAGATCGAAGTTTCATCCAGCCTGGTGATGGGCGAGGCGGTGATGCTCGAGCGAGCGGTCGGCAACCTCGTGAGCAACGCGGACAAGTTCAGCCCACCGGGTGCGCCGATCACGATGGTGTCCGCCGATGGCATGGTCAGCGTCCGAGACGCCGGCCCGGGCATCCCTGCTGCCGATCTCGATCGGATTTTCGATCGCTTCTATCGCAGTGACGTCACCCGTTCGATGCCCGGGTCGGGTCTGGGCCTATCGATCGTCGCGCAGATCGTGCGGCGCCACGGTGGCCAGGTGTGGGCGCGCAACGCCGACGGTGGCGGGGCCGAGGTCGGGTTGCGGCTTCAGGTGGTCGCAGATGCCGACTCGGTCTCGGACTCGACGTCGACATCGGGCGCGACCGACTCCGGCTCCAACTGACGTCGGCGACGCGCGCGCATCAACGCGTCGATCGCGTCGGCATCGAGGAACGTCATCAACCCGGCGGTCATCGCGAGCCCGAAGGGCCCGACCAGCATCAGCCCGCCGATGCAGAGATGGAGGAGCACGCCGAGCACGATCAGCAGCGGCCGGAGCGGCTTGTACCAGAGCAGGGTCCCGAGGATCAGCTCCACCACGAGGATGCCCCAGGTGAGCGCCGCAACGATCCAGATGCTGTCGACGAGCACGTCAAGCTGTCCGAACCGCTGGAGATCCTGTAGACGCAGTGCCGTCGACACGGCGGTGCCCTCATGCCACTCGTTGCCGCTCTTCGACCAGAACGCAACGAGATACACGACCATCACCTGCAACTGCACCAGCCGCAGTCCCCACGGGGCGACCATTCCGGCTGAGGACAGCGCGTCGCGGCCGAGTCGCCGGTAACGGTCGAACGACAGCGCAGCGCCGGTCGGCGTGAAGGCCAGCAGCAGTGTCAGGTTGCGCAGGATGATGTCGCCCGAGTTGAGGATCAAAGGGTTCCGGCGCTGCACCGCGACCAGCAGGACGAATGCAGCCAACAGCCAGATCGTCGGCTTCCAGCCCACGATGATCGCGAGTGATGCAAGGGTCAGCCCCACCAGGCCCAGTCGAATCTCTGTGGACGTGTCGAGTGTGATCCACCGGAACCGATCGCTCGCCAGCTCGGGCGGCAGGACGGCGTTCTCGCCGAGCAGAGCGGGCACGTCGAAGAGCATCGTGATGCTCCAGAGGAAGATCGTGAGACCGATGATGATGCGCGCGATTGCCAGGGGCCATGCCGATCGGCGCGCGATGAACAGCCGGCGCGCCGCGGCGTCGACTGTCGCGCTCGAGCTCACTGGCTGCCCTCCCAGGTGTAGAACTCGAACTCGTTCCACCCGCTGTCGGTGGTTCGCCCCCCGGCTGTGAGTGGATCGTGTTCGATCCACCGTCGAATCAGCGTCACGCTCGCCGGTTCGACCCCGTCATGAACGTGCTCGTAGGCAATCCACTGTGCGAATGACGGCCAGAAGGACTCGCGGTTGTCGAGTCGGATCCGCTCCTGGAACTTGTGCCATCGATATTGGCGGTACGCCCCGAACCCGGGGTCAAATTCGGGAATGTCCCAGATCTCCGTCGTGCCGTCGACGTACTCGATTCGGGCACGTACGTCGATCGAGTCGCTGCGCGGAGTTGGGCTGAACACGGCCCAGTCCTGAATGAGGCCGATGTCCTCGGCAGGTCCCCACCAGCCGGCAATCTCGTCGCGCACAGCGGATGCGGGCAGATTCGGGGCGAGGATCCCGAACGAGCCGACGGCGATGATCAGCGCGATGACCCCCCGCCCGATGCGCGTCTCGAGTAGTCGGGTATGGCCGTCGACGTCGTCGGTCGGGTCGGCTTCGTCCACCACGTCATCGTGCCAGACGCCGCTCGGACATCTGTGGCACGGGATCAGGTCTGAAGCTGGCCGGAGAGCGACTCGACGGCGTCGATGAACTCCTCGATCATCTCCAGGACGACAGACGCCGCGCTCTTCGGCTGATTCATCGTGCCGACGATCTGCCCGACGAAGTAGTTCGACAATTCCTCGGCGCCCGAACCCGGCGTGAACGCAGCCCGAGCGATGCGCTTCTGAGCGGTGTTGGTGAGGATTGGTTGGAGCGGCATCCCAAGCGGCTCGGGCGTATCGACGCGCTCCCACTCCTCGGTCCACTTCGACTTGAGCATGCGCGCGTGTTTGCCGGTGAGGGATCGCGAGCGGATCGTGTCGGCCGAGGTTGCGGCGAGGAACTTCTGTTTCACGATGGGGTGGGTCTCCGCTTCGTCGGTCGTCAACCACACTGAGCCGCACCAGACGCCCTGGGCGCCCAGCGCCATCGCCGCCGCCATCTGTCGGCCCCGGCCGATTCCACCTGCGCCCAGCACGGGAATCTCGACGGCATCGACGATCTCGGGGATCAACACCATCGACCCGATCTCGCCAGTGTGGCCCCCGGCTTCGGACCCCTGAGCGATGATGATGTCGACGCCGGCAGCCTGATGACGCTCGGCGTGCTGCGGACGGCCCGCGAGCGCTCCGACCAACTTGCCCTCCTCTTTGCAGCGGTCGATGAGGAACTGCGGGGGCGGCCCAAGGGCGTTCACCACGAAGGCGGTGTCGTGGGCGAGCGCGATGTCGAGCAACGGCATCGCCTGCTTGGCGCTGAACGGCGCGCTGCCCCCCGCACCGGTGGCGGGCACGTTGCCTCGGGTCGAGTCGTCATCGGGCAGGTCGGGGACGTCGTAGCGATCAAGGATGTCGGCCACGAACTCGCGATGGGTGTCGGGGATCAGCGCCGCGATGTCGTCGAGTGTGTAGCCACCGTCTCCATCGCCGGCGTATTTGGCCGGCACGATCAGGTCGACGCCGTACGGCTTTCCGCCCACTTCGTTCTCGATCCATTCGAGGTCGATCTCGAGCTGTTCTGGCGAGTGCGCAACAGCGCCGAGGACACCGAGCCCGCCGGCTTTCGAGACTGCGGCGACGACGTCGCGACAATGGCTGAAGGCAAAGATCGGGAATTCGATGTCGAGCATCTCGGTGGCAGCAGTCTTCATCCCGCCATCCTCGCGGCGACGGCCGCGTTGGGACGAACTCGTTGCACTGCGGGTCTGACCCAACCTGCAGCGGTCTGGCACACTCCGTCAGATGGCTGACGTGCTGTTCTGTACCGACGACTTCGCCGCCCGGCACGGTGATCGCGTGCGGGCGATCGCGCCCGATCTCCAATTGTTGACGCTCGATGGCAACGACGAGGTCGGCGAGGCAGACCTTGCCCGGATCACGCTGGCGTTCTTCTCCCACGATGCGTGGCCGGAGCGAGCGGCGAACTACTTCGGTGTGGTGCTGCGCGCCGACAACCTTCGGTGGCTCCACACCATGTCAGCCGGCGTCGACAGCCCGATCTTCACGACGTTCACCGACCGGGGGGTCCGCCTCACCACGTCCTCAGGCAGCAGCGCCGCGCCCATTGCGCGAACCGCCATGATGTATCTCCTCGCGCTGAGCCGGGACCTTCCGTCCATGCTTCGCGCGCAGGATCGCGCCGATTGGAACTGGCACAAGTGGAACGAGATCGGGGGCCGGTCGGTTGCCGTCGTCGGATGGGGTCCGATCGGGCAAGAGGTGGCGCGGCTCGCTGAAGCATTCGACATGGTGCCGACCATCGTCCGGCGCCGGGCGCTCGGTGACGAGCCGCACCCCGTGCGGCCCCTGTCCGAGCTCGCCGACATCGCTCGAACGCACGACGCCGTGGTCGTGGCACTGCCCCTCACGCCGAACACGGACGGGATCATCACCGCTGACGTGTTGGATGCGATCGGGCCGACCGGCTACTTCGTGAACGTGGGCCGAGGGGAACTCGTGGACCAACCGGCGCTCACGGCGGCGCTGCTCGAGGGCCGCCTCGGGGGTGCGGGCATCGACGTCACCACACCCGAGCCGCTGCCGGCTGACGACTCGCTGTGGGCCGCACCGAACGTGATCATCACGCCGCACAATTCGGGCTCGACCGATGGCACGGGCGGCCGCGCAGACGAAGCCTTCCTCGCCAACCTCGAACGTTGGGTCGCCGGCGCCGACCTCGCCAACGAAGTCGCGCCGTGAGCTGGCCGAGCGGTCGCCAGCTCGACGGAGGCATCGACCGCATCGCGCTGCCCGTCGACGTCGACGGAGCTCTCTTCCTGTGCGGCAAACACGTCGTCGGACCCGATCCCGAAGCCGTCCGAGCGCAACTCGGCGCCGGTGCGATCGTCGTCAGCTTCAACCAGCCGCGCGACATCGCGCGCTACGACGGCTACGCGGAATGGCTCGGCAGCTCACCGGACGCGCGCTGGATGCCCGTCCCGGACTTCCACGCACCGTCGCTCGATGACGCGCTGCCGCTGCTTGATGACGTTGCTGGTCTGCTCCGTGCTGGTCGTCCGGTGATCATGCACTGTTCGGCCGGCATCGGGCGGGCCGGGACGATGGCGGTTGCGGTGCTGATGGTGCTCGGCATGTCGTGGTCGGACGCGCTCGCGCAAGTGGCGAGCGACCGCCGTGGAGCGGGACCGGAAGTCGGTTCGCAGAGTGAGCTGATCCAGTCGCTCGCGGGCTTCCTCGCAGCCGACCGCTGAGCCGTTGGGGTGTCAGCCTGCATCGTACTGAACCGCGCTGCGGGCGCTGACCCGGCCTTTGATGTAGTCGGCGATCACCTGTTGATGGTCCGGATGATCGCGGTACGTGACGTAGTCATCGGTCGACGCGTATTCGCCGACGATCACGTAGTCGAAGTTGCCGTCGCTGAGCCCCAGGTCGGGGCCGTGGCGGTAGTCCCCGACTTCGGGGATGGTTGCGACGAGCGCATCGAGTGCGGCACCGGTCGCCTCGACGTGCGCGGGGTCGACATCGTCGTTCCACTTGAACATGACCACGTGTCTGAACATGGTCGCCAGTATGACGGGTGGATGATGCCGTCGCGGTGGCTCGGTGATGTCACGCCTGGGCGGCGAGCGCGAGGACCTCGTCCTCGGGAATTGCACCGAACCAGCGGCCGAGTTCCTGGCCGTCGGTGCCGAGCAGGATCACGGTGGGTTGACCAGTGATCTGGAATGCACTCCATGACTCGAACGACGAGTCCCACAGCATCGTGAACGACTCGGTGCCGCGTTCTTCGACGAACTCAACTGCTTCATCGAGGCTGTCCTGGGTGCCGTAGCCGATGACCTCGACCTCATTCAGGTGATCTCGAGCGAACTGCTCGACGTCGGGAGCTTCCCGACGGCAGGTGGGTCAATGCGGTGCCCACGTCCACAGCAGGACGGGTCGATCGGACGGGAGGATGTTCGCGATGTTCGCCTCGCCGTCGCGGCCGACGTCGTCGACGACCAGGTCGGGAAACGGGTTGCCGTCGAATTGTGCGTCGGACTCGACCGCTGTCGAGAAGGTCCGACCACCCAACGGGGCCGGTTCGGCCGTTGGTGGCTCGGTGCTTGGTGCCTCGGGGGCCGGGGACTCCGCAGCTGCATTCGTTGCCGGCGGCTCGGTCGTAGGCGGTTCTGCCGGAGACTCGTCGTCCGCTGGTGCGGCGGCCGAAGCGGCTTCGGTGGGCGGTGGCGTGGTCGCATCTGGGGTGGCGGTTGCGGCGGGGCCCGATGTGCCGCACGCCGCAAGGGTGAGCCCGATCGCCACGGCGAGCAGGGAGATCCGACGCGTCATCCCGACATGCTGGCACGGCCCTGGTCGGCTTCGGCTGCGCAGCTGCAGAGTTTCGCGGTCAGTTCGATGTCGTGTGGACGTCGCCGCTGCGTGGATCCACGGCCGTCGCAGGCAGATGTGTGGACGGTCCACTCGCGACGCCGACCGATGCGGTTACCTTCGTTCCGTACGGCGCCTCGATCGCCTCGATCGGGCGGCGGACCCGCTCAGCCGCGCCGCCAGCCCCATGAGCAGTAGCGTCGGGGAGCAGCACGCAGAATTCCTCGCCGCCGTATCGGTACGCGACGTTTTCACAGCGCACACTCGCGGCGATCGCATCGCCGACTCTGCGGAGCACGTCGTCGCCGGCTGCGTGACCGTGCATGTCGTTGAACATCTTGAAGTTGTCGATGTCGATCATCAGCATTGCCGTAGGGCGTGCTTCGCCGCCGATCCACTGACTCACGTCGTTGTCGAGCTTGCGACGATTCTTCAGTCCGGTCAGGTCATCGGTCATCGCGAGCTCGAGGAGACGGGCGTGTGTTCGCCGCCGAAATCTGATGAATGCCACGAAGCCGGCGACGAGTGCGACCACCGCGATGATCGAAACCCGACCCGGTGACGTGTCGGTCGACGGGGTTGACAGTGCGGCCATAGCGTCGCCGAACAGGTTGCTGTCGGTCGCTGCATGTGCCGGGGCCATCCCGGCGAGCGCGACGAACACGTACACGCACGTGGTCGTGATCGCTGCACCGAATGATCGCATCAGGTGGGTCCTCGGTCGGAACAGTTGCCGACTTGAGTCGGCTCACCAGATGTCAGTTTCGTGCCCTCAGCCGAAGCGGTCTGCGAGGGCGCCGATGTGCTCCGGATACATGTCGCAACATCCTCCGACGAGCGTCGCACCGTCGGCGATCCAGCCGGCCACTTCGTCTGCGTATCGGTTGGCCGTGAGTTCGGTGCGGCGCTCGAAGATGACTTCATTGGCTTCGTAGGTGCTGCTGCGAGACGTTGGAAATGCATTTGCGTACGCGCCGAGCTCGAGATCGACCCGGCGTCGGGTGCACGCCGACCGAAGCGCGACCAGCGCCGGTCCGGTCTGTTCCGGGATCGAGCAGTTGATCAGCACGGCGGAAACAGGCATCCGTTCGTCGACCAACGCGTCGACGATGTCGTCCATCGACTCCCCCGACCGGAGCGCGATCCGCCCATCGGTCCACTCATCGGGCACCGTGAACGACGCCCAGATCGGGCGGCCCTCCGTTCGGTCGGCGACCGCACTGACGAGGGCGCGCATCTCGGCAACGGTGCTGAACGTCTCGCCCAGCCAGATGTCGACGAATGGACCCAGTGCTCGGGCGATGCCGGCGTAGATCGGGGCAGCACGGGCGGCGTCGAAGCGTGACGGCTCGTAGGAGCCGAACAGCGGCGGCAGCGAGCCGGCGACACGGATGTCGGCCTCGGCGGTGTCGGCGGCGGTGCGTGCCAGCCGGCCGGCGAGTGTGGTGAGCTCGATTCCATGAGCGGCGAAGAACTCGGGTGTGTGGTGGTACGGGACGACGGCATAGTTGTTCGTCGTGATCACCTGTGCGCCAGCCTGAATGAAGTTGCGGTGGGCCTCGATTACGCGTTCGGGCGCCTCCAGCAAGGCCAGCGATGACCACTCCGGCTGGCGAAACGGAGCGTTGATGCGGCGCAACTCCTTGCCCATTCCGCCGTCGAGAATCGTCACCGCAGACACGCCATGACACTAGCGATTGCTCTGATGCGGTCCATCGCCTCGCGAGCGGCGCGGCCGCTACAGCGCCGTGGATTCCGACGCCCTGGATCCTGACGCGGTGGCCTCGGTGACGCCTGACATGAGCAGACCGATGGTTTTGACATTGCACTCGTCGCGCCGCAACTCGCCCATCACCGCACCCTCGAGGAGCACGATGGTCCGGTCGGAGAGCTGCATCACCTCGCCGTGGTCATCGTGCCTCCCCTGCAGTCGATGTTGGCGTCGTCAATGCCCCGTCCTTTTTGATGATGTTAATGAAATGTCAAGTTTCAAGCGGAGCCTGGTATCGGTGCCGTGGGTGTGTCGGCACGGAGCGGGAGTCCTTCGTCGGCGGTGAGCACTGTCAGCAGCCGCGGGATCTCGGCGTCGGCACCTCCACTCGCCGATGCGGTGATTCCTCCGTCGATGTCGATGAGAAAGCGCGGACCCTCGGCGGCAGCGAAGCGGGTCTGGTCGAGATACAGCCGTGGCTTGATCATCGCCGGATCGCCGTTCTCCGGGCAGAACGTGAGGCAGTTTCCGCACTCGTTGCACAACTCGCTGAACACGAGATACTGCTGGCGGCCAGATGAGTCGAGTTCGTCAGCGAGTGCGGTCGGCGTCGGCACCTTGAAGAAAGCATCGTTCGGGCACACCGTCACGCAGAAGTTGCAGGCGACGCACCCCCACATCTCGAGGTCGTGATCGACACTGCGCGGGAGGTTCTCGTGGCCGTCCAGGTGGTAGCTCGCCAGATCGTTGTGCGTGATGTGGGCGAGGTGAGCGGCAGCGGTGTCCCGGTGCCCGGCGGCGCGCGCCTCGGCCAGGCGGGCTGAGCGATAACCGTCGAGGTCCCTTCCGGTCGATTCCGCCACCGCTTTCGTGAGCGCCTTGAGCATCGGGGCGAGGCGGCCGTAGCCGCCGGGCTTGAGCAGGTCTGAGCACACACTTGCCGGGCGCACACCCATGGCGATCGTGTCGGCGAGGTTCTCCTTGGTCACCCCGGCCGAGAAGCTGACCATGATGTCGCCGCCGCCGTTCGTGGCGTCAGGGTCGGCGTCGGGGCCGTCGTGGCCGGGGATCATGAACCGGCCGGGCAGCGCGGTCGCAAGCTTGTCGAGCACGGCGGTGGCGAGCACGTGCAGCGGCGCGCCCGAGAGGTACATCGTCTCGTCGGGCATCCAGTCCTTGTGGTTTTGGACGACGAGCGTGTTGGTGAGCTTGATGCCGAACCGATGACCGTGATCGAGGGCAAACCTGTGCAGCTCGTCGATCAGTGTGATCGCCCGGTCGAACGGCAGGTCATCCTCGAACGCCTGAGGAACAAGCTGGACGTACTCGTAGCCGAGCGTGTCGTGGACGATCGCGCTGACGCCGTCGGGCCCCAGCAGCGTCGGGTTGAGCTTGACGATGACGTCGATGTCGTGTGCTTTGATCAGATGCTTCGTGATCTGTTCGATTTCGTCAGGCGGACACCCATGGAACGTCGACAGTGTGATCGTGTCGGAGATGTGTGACGGGAACTCGATGTCGCGGAACTGAGCGAACACCGAGTCGTGGGGGATCTGGGCACGGAGTCGTTCGATCTCGTCGGTCGCGTCGTGCATTGCATCGATGAAGCCGGCGACCTTCTCGGACGTGATGCCGGCGAGGTCGTAGCCGACCGACATGTCGAACACATGCGCTCCGGGCCCTCCTTCTTCGGGCCGTCCGACGAATTCCTGAATCGGTTCCCAGCGCTTCAGCATCTCGATGATCATCCAGGCCTTGACGTATTCCTCGAGGCTCTCATGGACAAGGAGCTCTTGGCTCCATTCGATGTTGTACCCGATCGTCTGCATGTCGATGCAAGGGCGGGCGATGTCCAGATCGTCGAGAACCTGCACCGTTTTCAGCTCGAACAGTCGCGAGCCGCCGAGCCACGACAGGACGATGTTCTGAGCCATCTGGCTGTGTGGGCCGGCGGCAGGGCCCACCGGGCTGGCCGCAGGACGGCCCAGGAACTCGAACGACAGGTCGACGTCGGGGCTCGGCTTCCAGAATCGCGCTGTCGGGAGATCGAAGATTCGTTTGCGCGTCGTCCACTCATGCTCGATGCGCTCGAGCAACATCGGCAGCGACATCGGGGTGAGCGGCGGCGCTTTGTCGCTGGTCTGATTGGTCGTCTCGGTCATGGCATCTCCTCCAGAGCGCTGTGCAGCCGGGCGGCCTGCTCGGTCGCCTTGGCGCGGATCTCGTCAGCGTCGACGCGGGTCGCCACACCGTTGCGCACGGCCGACTCGCCGTCGACATCGACGTCGATCACATTGATGGTCGGGGTGAATGCCACGTGCCAGGGCTCGATGGTGTCGTAGGACCACGTGACGGTGTCCCGCTCCACTTCCGGAAACAGCGTTCGGTTCGTGTCGAGCCATGACCATGCCGTGTCGGGTGACGCCCCGATGTCGGCGGCGCGGTGGGCCACATAGGCAAGCTGGAACTCGGCGAGCATGTCGGCACCGATGCCGTCGGTTCCGAGTCCGATCGGGTTGGTGAATCGGATCGGGTCGGCGTACCCCACCGAGTTGTTCATGTTCGAGCGCGGGTTGTGGATGATCGTGCCATGCAGCCCGTGGTCGTCGGGGAGGTGGACGCCGTGAATTAGCAGCCAGTCGTCGCGGGTCAGATCACTGATCCGGTCGGCCACTCCGATGTCATCGGGGCCCTCGGCGACGTGGATGTGTACGCCGACGCCATGCGCCTCGGCGAGTTCTGCGGCGTCGACGAGGTGCGTGTCGGTACAGGTGAAGGCAGCGTGGACCCCAACCATCCCGCGGCGCATCCCGTCGTCGTCACGTTCCGAGAGCTCACGCAGGTACCGGTCATTCTCGGCGAGGCCACGCAGCGCCCCAGCGGATCCGTGTCGGTCGGTGATTCCGTAGCACGTGTTGATCCGCACGCCGACCTCGTTGCAGGCGTCGGCGATGACCGACAGCGAACCGCTGATCGCCCGCGGTGACTCGTGGTGGTCGATGATCGCCGTGCATCCCGCTTCGAGTGCTTCGAGCGCGCCCAGCTTGGCCGACCACTCGATCATCTCGAGGTCGAGCGCCTGATCGAGGCGCCACCACACGTTCTCGAGGATCCCGAGAAACGATGTCGGCTCGGACGGCGGCGGCGGCATCCCGCGCGCGAGCGCGGAGTACAGATGATGGTGCCCACAGACCAGCCCGGTCGTCGTCGCACTCACGACGCCACCCGAGCCCACCCCGACACCCACAACCGTCCCGACACCCATAACCACTGCGGAATTCCTGCAGATCGTGATGGTGAGCGTCCGGAGCCGCCGAAATTCCGGCGGAGTGGGAGCGAGAAGTGTGGGAGTGAGCGGTGTGGGGGAAAGCGGTCAGGTCCAGGCACTGGTTCGCTCCCGGTTTGCCTCGTTGCGGAGGGGGAGTTCGTTCTGCCACTTACCGGTTTGCTTGCGCATCGCACCGGCGACTGCGCCTGCGGTCGGGACGAGTCCGATCTCGCCGACGCCTTTGATGCCGTACGGCGCGTCGGGCTGGGCCGCTTCGACGAGGATCACCTCGACCGGAGGCATGTCCTTCGGGCGGATGATGTCGAGGCTGCGCAGGTTCGTGTTCGTGGGAAAGCCGGTCTCGTCACATGGGAAGCCTTCGCTCAGCGCATAGCCCAGCCCCATGTGCACCGCCCCTTCGATCTGGCCCTCGCAGAGCGTCGGGTTCACGGCTTTGCCGACGTCGTGCGCTGCGACCACCCGCTCGATGTCGCCGGTTTCGGGGTCCATGATCACGACTTGCGCGGCGTAGCCGAACGTCGAATGGATGATCGGATTCTCGATCGGCGTGCCCGCCTTCTTGGCGGCCTCGATCTGCCCGAGTGAACTCGTCCAGTCGACGCGGTACTCGCCTTCGTAGTCGACCCCCACCTTGCACCCGTCGGCCCGGGCCGCTTCACATGCGGCCTTGACCGAGCCGGCGCCCATCAGCGTGCCGCGACTTCCCGTGGTCTGCCCGGCGCCGAGTTCGCGAGTCGAATCGACGATGACCTCGATCCGTTCGGCGGGGATGTCGAGTTCCTCGATCGCCACCTGTTGGCACACGGTGTGCACGCCCTGGCCCATCTCGGTCCAGCAGTGGCGGACCTCGACCTGGCCATCTTCACGAAAGTGGACGATCGCCTTGGCGATCTCCTTGAAGCCGTTGCCGAGCCCGGAGTTCTTGAGCCCGAGACCCATGCCGACGGCCTTGCCGGCAGCAACGGCCTCGTCGTACGCGGGCTTCACGGCGTCGAGACACATCCGTGCTCCCGTGCATCCGTCGTCCATCTTCTGGCCCGGACCCCACACTTCGCCCGGCACCACGACGTTCCGACTGCGCATCTCCCACCCGCTGATCCCGACCTGCTCAGCGAGACGCTCGAGCACGCCTTCCATCGCGAACTGCGCCTGGTTGGCCCCGAACCCGCGGAACGCGCCGCACACCGAGTTGTTGGTGCGCACGGCGATCGCTTCGACATCGACGTTGCCGACGAGATACGGACCGGTGGCGTGGCCCGCAGCACGTTCGAGCACCTTCATCCCGACCGATGCGTACGGACCCGAGTCGCCGATCATGCGGACCTTGACGGCGGTGAGCTTGCCGTCGGCGTCGCACCCCGCCTCGTAGTTCATCCGGATCGGGTGGCGCTTCGGGTGCATCAGCAGCGACTCTTCGCGCGACAACGTGATCTTGACCGGCACACCGAGGTGCCAGGCGGCCAGGGCGGTGTGCGCCTGGTTCGACATGTCCTCTTTCCCGCCGAACGCGCCCCCGTTCGAGACGAGTTCGGTCGTGATACGGCTGGTGTCGATCCCGAGCATCGCGGCGATGTCGTTGCGGTCGTCCCAGATTCCCTGACCACCCGAATACACGTACAGGGTGCGGTCGTCGAGGTTGTCCGACTCGCCACCGGACGGCACGGCAAGCGTCGATTCCGGTTCGAGGAAGGCGTGTTCGATGCGCTGGGTCTGGAAGGTTTCGGACACCGTGTGGGCCGCCGAAGACAGTGCCGCATCGACATCGCCCCGCGAGTACGTGGAGGTCGACAGGGTGTTGCCGTCGAGTTCCCACACGGCGGGGTCATCGCTGTTGACCACACGGATGGGGTCGACCATGGGCTCGAGCACGTCGTATTCGACGGTGACCAGCTCGACGGCAGCCCGGGCGATCTGGCGGGTGTCGGCGACCACGATCGCAAGCACGTCGCCGCGGTACGAGGTGCGACCGCCCTCTGGGATCATCACCGGCCAGTCCTTGTGGATGATCCCGACGCGCCGAGCCGCCGGGATGTCGGCTGCGGTGTAGACCGCGCGGACACCTTCCACCTGCTGTGCAATCGACGCGTCGATACGCGTGATGTCGGCTCGGGCGTAATCGGTGAGGCGCAGCGCTCCGTGCAGCATTCCGTCGGGTCGCATGTCGTCGATAAAGTCACGGGTGCCGGTCGAGAGCTCGCGACCCTCGTACTTCATGCCGCGTGAGCCGACCCCGCCGGGCTGCACGACGACGGGGACGTCGTTCTGTGCAAGTGCCTCGACGGCATCGAGCACTTTGATGTAGCCGGTGCAGCGACAGAGGTGCGCGCCGAGGTGTCGTGACGCCTGCTCGCGCGTGAGCGCTGTGCCGTTCTTGTCGATGAGCGCCCTGGTGCGCACGACGATGCCCGGGGTGCAGAAGCCACACTGCAACGCGCCACACGCAGCGAATGCGTCGGCCATCCGGTTCACCTCGTCGGCGGGCATGCCTTCGAGCGTGACGACGTCGGAGCCAGCGACCTTCTCCATCGAGGTCTGGCAGGAGACTCTCGCTTTACCATCGATCAACACGGTGCAGCAGCCGCACTGGCCGGTCGGCGAACAGCCGTCCTTCGGCGATGTGATGTCGAGCTCTTCGCGCAGAGCGGCGAGCAGGTGCGGGTGATCGTGACGCGCGCTGACGTCCGACCCGTTCAGGGTGAAGCCGACCGCCGTGGTGTCGTCGCCGCCAGCGGCCATCGGAGATGTCGTCGTGTTGGTCATGATGCGCTGCCTTCGGGGTGTGCAGGTGCCGTTGGGTCGACCGGGTTGACGCGTTCGTCCGCCGTCGGGGCATACATCGGGATCGAGGTCGGCGATGAGGACGGGGTCAGCTCACTCGCCCCTTCGAGCGACAGCGCGGTGGTCGAGGCGATCAACTGATACATCTCGGGACGGCGGTAGCGGTCGAAATCGAACAGCGTCTTCTTGTAGCGGTCGCACATGTCGAGGTCGCAGTGCGCGCTGATCAATTCGTCGCCGATGCTCGTGGCCTGCGCAACGATCTGACCCGACGGGGCGATGATCATCGACTGCGCCAGCGACTCGACACCCTCCTCGATGCCACCCTTCGCGACGCCGACCACCCACGTGCCGTTCTGATAAGCCCCCGCCTGCATCACGAGTTGGTTGTGGAACGACTGGAGCGGGTTCTGGGAGGGATCGGGCGCGTAGTTGAGCGGCGTGTTGTAGCCGATCAGAATCATCTCTGCGCCCTGGAGTCCCATCACCCGGTAGGTCTCGGGCCAGCGCCGGTCGTTGCAGATCGCCATGCCGAGCATCCCGCCGAACGCTTCGTGAACGTTGAAGCCTTCATGAGATTCCTCGAAGTATCGACGCTCGAGATGCTGGAACTGGCGCCAGGGCTCATGGTTCTCGTGCCCGGGCATGTGCACCTTGCGGTATTTCGCGACGATGTCGCCGTTCCGTTCGACGAGGACGTAGGTGTTGTAGCGGTGACCGTCGAACGTCAGCTCGGCGTACCCGAGACAGAATCCGACACCGAGTCGTTTCGCCTCATCGAAGAGCGGCTGGGTGACCGGGCTCGGCATCTCGGTTTCGTAGTAACTGTCGAGCTCGGTCGTGTCGCCGGCGATGCCGGACTCGTCGCCCTCGTCGAGGAACCAGCGGGGGAAGAACGTGGTGAGCGCGAGTTCTGGGAAGACGATCAGCTCACAGCCGTGGTCGGCGCCGTCGCGCAGGAGGGTGAGGAGTCGTTCGACGACCGAGTGGCGATCTTCGTCGCGCGCGATCGGCCCCAGCTGGGCGGCACCTACTTGGACGGAACGTGCCATCAGAACTCCCTCGTGACCAGGTCGAGCATGACGTCGAGCAGCACGTTCGCACCGGCTTCGAGATCTTCGGGCTCGGTGAACTCATTGACGTTGTGGCTGATGCCGTTGACGCTCTTGGTGAAGATCATCGCCGTCGGGCAGATCCGGGCGAACATCTGGGCGTCGTGACCGGCGCCGGACGGCATCCGTTTCGAGGACAGGCCCCGACCGGCGGCCCGCTGCTCGACGATGTCGACGACGCGGGAGTCGAACGTGACCGGCTCGAATCGGGCGAGCGTTCTGGTGTCGACGCTGACCCCTTCGACCTCGGCGACCTGTGCGAGGTGTCCACGGAAGCGGGTTTCGGCCTGCTGCAGGGTCTTCTCGTCGGTGTTGCGCAGATCGACGGTCAGCACCGCCTCGGACGGTACGACGTTGACGAGGTTCGGGGTCAAGCTGACCGAACCAACGGTTGCGACCTGCGTCCCGCCGAACTCGGCGGTGAGTCGGCGGACAAAGGTCGTGACGTCGGCAGCGACGAAACCAGGATCGTGACGCAACCGCATCGGAGTCGTGCCGGCGTGGCACGACTGCCCGGTCAGGGTCAGTTCGGTCCACGAGATTCCCTGGACCCCTTCGACCACGCCGATGGTGATGTCCTCGTCCTCCAGCACCGGGCCCTGCTCGATGTGCAGTTCGACGAACGCGTGTGGGACACGCCCGGGAACCGGCGCGGCGCCTCGATAGCCGATGCGGTCGAGTTCGTCACCGATGCTCAGCCCGTCACGGTCGGTGATCTCGAGCGCCTCCTCCAACGGCATGGCGCCGACGTAGACCAAGCTGCCGAGCATGTCGGGAGGGAAACGCGCGCCCTCCTCGTCGGTGAACCAGCCCACGGCGAGCGGGCGCTCCAGTAAGCGTCCGGAGGTGAGAACCGTCTCGATTACCTCGAGGCCGGCGAGGACACCCAGATTGCCGTCGTACCGACCGCCGGTGCCGACGGTGTCAATGTGGGAACCCGTCACCACCGGCGCCAGCGCCGGGTCGAATCCGGGCATGGTGCCCACGACATTGCCGACTCCGTCGGTGGAGATGTCGAGGCCCAGTTCGTCCATCCAGCTCCGCACCAGGTCTCGCCCGGCTCGGTCCTCGTCGGTCAGGGCCAGCCGGGCGCACCCGGTGGTGCCCTCGATTGCGCCGATCTCGCCCAACTCAAGCAGGCGCTGCAGTAACCGGTCGATGTCGATGCGCAGGGCGTTCGCGGTCACCGCCACGACAGTACCAGTGGTGCTTAACAAAGTGTCAAGCACCTGTTTCGGCGTCGTGAACACCGGTGACATCCATTCGTGACGATCATCGCAAATGCGGTCGGGCGGTGTCCTCGTGCCATGGAGACGTGCCCGTCGATGGGTGGCTAGGGTCGCGATGATGGGGACGTCGCCAGGTTTACAGCCGGAGGATGTCGACTTCCTGCGTGCCGTGCACCCGATCGTCGAGTTCCTCGGCGGCACGCTTTCGATCGAAGCAGGAGTGGGTGACCTGCCGATCGAACGCGACGGTCGTCAAATCGCGTACGTGCGCGGCAGTGAACTGCACGGTGCGCTCGACAGAACGCTTGAGGCGGTCGAACGAGACGTCGGGGCCGAACTGTCCGAGATGAGTCGCGAGCAGAAACAGGTGGCGGTGCGCACGCTCGACGAGCAGGGCGTGTTCCTTCTCCGCGGCGCGGTCGATCAAGTCGCGCGATCGATGGGCGTGAGCCGGGTCACGTTGTACAGCTACCTCAATGCACTGGAGCGTCGCGCATGACCGCCTCCGACCAGCCCATCCGCGCTCGTCTCGAAGTCCTCGTCGAGCCGTTCCGCGAGAACGACCCGGGTCCTCACGTGAACGCTGCGATCGACGCGATTGGCGAAGCCGGCATGCAGCCCGACATGGGACCCTTCGCAACGACCGCGGAGGGCGACCTCGATCAGGCGGTCGCCGCAATCACGGCACTCGTCCGTGCGGGCTTCGACCACGGTGCCGACGCGATCCAGATCCGGGTCGAACGCACCGACTGACGGCGACCGCCTCGGCGAGGTGCCGGGCCGTCGAGATGTCGACCGCCTCCTGAACTCAGGCGAAGGCGCTGGCGAACAACGTCGTGGTGGCGTCCCAGGCGCCGCGGGCCGCGGCGTCGTGGTAGTTCGGGAAGCCGGGCCACGTGAAGCCGTGGTCAGCGCCCTCGAAGATGTCGACCCGAACGTGGTCGAGCGGGTCCACGGCGTCGAGAAAGCGTTGATGCATCTCGATCGACTGGACCTGGTCGGCATCGCCGATGGCCAGGTACAAGGGTGTGGCGAGCTGCGCTGCGGTGAGGTGCGGTGAATCGGGAGCATCGTCCGCGAGAAACGACGGGTGCCATGCGGCGCCTGCGCGGACCCGCGACCCATCGCGCATCATTCGCCGGAAGACCCCACGCGCGCCGAGGCAGAATCCGATCGTGACGATGGGGTCGTCGGAGGAGACACCTGCGGCAGCGAGGCCCCGGTCACCGTCATGCTGGATCTGATCGTCGGTCATCGCCGCGATCCATCCCCACACCATCTCCTGTGTGGTCGTTCCGGCGGGAGGCGTGGTGTCGAGCGCATTGAGCAGGCGACCCTGGCGATGGTGGAGGTCGGGCGTGACGACGAGGTAGCCCTCGGCGGCGAGCTTCGCGGCGAACTCGTGTGTCGCTGATCGTATGCCGGGTGCGTCAATGAACAGGAGAACCGCCGGCCAGTCGCCGCCGTCGTCGCGGTCGGCCGTGGGCCGGGTGACGAGCACGGCCATCTCTCCATCGTCGGTGGCGGTGTCGATGATCTCGTGGCGGGTTTCCATTCCCCGACCGTACGCGCGCTCCCTCCGGCGGGACCCGATCGGGGCGAGCGTGAAAGACTCGAGATCATGCATGATCTGGTCATTCGCAACGGACTGGTCGTCGACGGCACCGGCGCCGATCCTCGTCCGAACTGCAGCATCGCGATCGACGGCGAAGTCGTCACCGCCATCGGCGCTGATGGCGAGATCGGACCGGGCCGCCGCGAGATCGATGCGACAGGGCTCCTCGTGACCCCCGGTTTCGTCGACATCCACACTCACTACGACGGTCAGGCGACATGGGACGGCGACCTCGAACCGTCCACGCCGCACGGCGTGACAACCGTGGTGATGGGCAACTGCGGTGTCGGCTTCGCGCCCGCCAAGCCCGATGAGCACGACTTCCTGATCGAGCTGATGGAAGGCGTCGAGGACATCCCGGGCGCCGCGTTGAGCGAAGGCATCTCGTGGAACTGGGAGTCGTTCCCCGAGTACCTCGACGAACTCGACCGTGGTGCGTACACCGCCGACGTCGCCGCGATGATTGCGCACGGCCCGCTGCGCGCGTACGTGATGGGCAAGCGGGGGGCCGACAACGAACCCGCCACGTCCGACGACATCGCCGAGATGGCACAACTCGTGCAAGACGCCGTGGAGGCGGGGGCCATGGGCTTCTCGACCAGCCGCACGATCGGACACCGGGCGATGAACGGCGAGCCGGTCCCGGGCACGTTCGCCGCCGAGGACGAACTGTTCACCATCGGCCGGGCGCTTACCCGCGCGGGGCGTGGCGTATTCGAGGTGGCGCCTGCAGGGCTCGCCGGTGAAGACCTGGTCGCGCCGAAGAAGGAGGTCGATTGGATCTGTCGACTCGCCGACGAGATCGGTCGCCCCGTCACGTGGCTGATGCTGCAGAACATGGTCGAACCCGACGAATGGCGCGAACTCATGGAGCGATCACAACAGGCACAGGACGAGGGGCACCGCGTCGTGCCCCAGGTCGCCGGGCGGCCGTTCGGCATTCTCATCGGGCTGTCGACCCGCCACCGCTTCAAGGACATGCCGAGTTTCGCCCCGTTGCGTGGTCTCTCGTTTGCCGAGCAGGCCGAGGCGATGGGCGACCCTGCGTTGAAGGCCCGACTGATTCAGGAATCGACCGACGTGATGGAGTCGATCCGCGAGATCGAGCCGATGGCATATCAGGTGGTCAACTCGTACGAGCGTCAGTACCTGCTCGGTGATCCGGTCGACTACGAGCCGACATCGGACCGGAGCATCGCGGCCTGCGCTGAGGCGAACGGTGTCAGGCCGATTGAGGAGCTGTACGAACGTCTCCGAGATCGCAACGGTGAGGCGCTGATGATGATGCCGTTCCTCGGCTACGCACATGGGAACGGTGACGCCCTCCACGAGATGCTCACGCATCCTGCGGCGGTACTTGGGCTCGCCGACGGCGGTGCCCACGCGAACTTCATCTGCGACGCGTCGACACCGACGTGGATGCTGACCCACTGGGTGCGTGATCGCACGCGCGGGCCGAGACTGCCGCTTGCCGATGTCGTCAAGAAGATGACCGCTGACACTGCGGCGCTCTTCGATCTGACCGATCGCGGCGTCCTCGCCGTCGGAAAGCGCGCCGACGTCAACGTCATTGACCACGAAAATCTGCTGTTGCGCGAACCGCGCCTCGTCGCCGACCTGCCCGCCGGTGGGACCAGGCTGTTGCAGGCCGCCGAGGGATACGTCGCCACGATCGTCCGCGGTATCGTCACCCGCGAACACGACAAGTTCACCGGCGAGCGTCCGGGGCGCCTTGTTCGGAGCTGAGTCGGCCGAGGACCGCGGCGGTCACCGGAGCTGCGCCGCGGAGGGCGCGATGTCGGAATCGAAGGTCGATCCGGCCGGTCGATGAGAATCAAGTGCCATGGCGACGATCGAGATCAATGGCATCAACGTCTACTACGAGCTGCATGGTGTCGAGGGCGCACCGTGGGTGCTGAACATCGGGGGAACCGGCGGCGACCTGCGACGCACGTTTCCCGATCGGTCACCGCTCAACAAGCGCTTCCGGGTTCTGCACTTCGATCAGCGTGGGCTCGGGCGGACTGACAAGCCGGCGGTCGACTACTCGATGGCCGATTACGCCGACGATGCCGCCGCATTGATCGAGCTCGTGGTCGATGGCCCGTGCCATGTGGTCGGGACCAGCTTTGGTGGGATGGTTGCGCTTAACCTCGCGGTCCAACGGCCCGAGCTCATCGACCGGCTGGTGTTGCTCGTTACCTCCCCGGGAGGCGATCACGCCTCCTATGCCCTCCCGGAACTCGTCGGGCTCGATCCGGACGATTCCTTTCCGATCCGGATGCGCCTCTTCGACGAGCGGTGGGACCCGGCCGCTGCAGAGCCGATCCCGGGCCTGGGCGTGGTCTATGGCGTCGTGGTCGAACAGCACCATGCGGTGCCACCCCCCGATGTGCAGGCAGGTTTGACTCGGCAGCTTGCGGCGCGGGACGGCCATGATGTTGTCGATGCCCTTTCCACGATCGGCCACGAGACGCTTGTCGCCGCCGGCCGCTACGACATGCTCGCTCCGATGGCCAACTCCGAGTTGCTTCGTGACCGGATGCCCAATGCTCGGCTCGCCGTCTTTGAGGGAGGCCACTTTGTCTCGCTTCAGGATCGAGCCGTCTGGCCGACGATCGTCGACTTTCTGCAAGAGCGGGCCTGATCGGCTCGTACGACGTCCGGTGGCCTCGGCGCGAACGCAGATGTCGTCGGTGAGACCCATCAGGCGCTGGAATTCGCGACGATGCGAATGTGATCGCCGCTCACGTCGGTACCAGCCTGTTCCGGATCGTTCATGCGATGACCACCCGACGCAGCGACGGCTACACCTGGGCGATCACCGTGAGCGGCGGCCAGCCGTCGTCGAGTCGCCACCTCGCAGGTATCGTCGTCGAGATGCTCAGCTTCGCCGGGCGACCCGAGGCCTGACGGATGCACCGTCTCTGAGGTGAATTGCACCCGCTTCGGAGATTACGTCGCGCAAGTTCTACGGTTCGATTCATGTCTGACGCACTGATCATCGACGCCTGTCGTACACCCCGCGGAATTGGCAAGCTCGGCAAGGGCTCGCTCTCGCACCTCCACCCGCAGCATGTCGCCTCGACTGTGCTCGCAGCGCTTGTCGAACGCAGCGGCTTCGACACCGCTGACGTCGATGACGTGGTGTGGGGCACCAGCTCGCAGGTCGCTGAACAGGGTGGCGACCTTGGCCGCATGGCGGCGCTCGACGCGGGATACGACATCACCGCGAGCGGTGCCACGCTCGACCGCTTCTGCGGCTCCGGCATCACCAGCGCGAATTATGCCGCGCACGCGGTGATGGCCGGGATGGAGGACCTGGTCGTATCGGGCGGAACCGAGATGATGTCGATGCCCAAGAAGGGGATGTTGCCTATGGGTGCGAATAACGCGCACCTCCAGGACCTGCACCCGCAGTCGCATCAGGGTGTGTGCGCCGACGCGATCGCCACGCTGGAGGGCATTCCCCGAGAAGCGCTCGACGCGCATGCGGCTGAGTCGCAACGTCGCGCGGACGTGGCCATCAACGAAGGTCGCTTCGACAAGTCACTCGTCACGGTGCATAACACTGACGGTTCGGTGGCGCTCGACCACGAGGAGTTCCCTCGCCCCCAGACCACGGCCGGTTCCCTATCGGCCCTTCGGCCGAGCTTTCCTGACATTGCTGACTATCGGCACACGCCCGAGTCGAAGACCTTCCGTGAACTGATCAACCAGAAGTACCCCGACCTCGACATCCAGCACGTTCACCATGCCGGCAACTCGTCGGGCGTGGTCGACGGCGCTGCCGCAATCCTGTTCGCGAGCGAGCAGTACGCGAAGGCGCACGGCATGACGGCCCGAGCCCGCGTCGTCGCCACGGCGAACATGGGCGACGACCCGACGCTGATGCTCAACGCGCCGGTGCCGGCGGCGCGCAAGGTGCTCGCGAAGGCCGGGATGACACTCGACGACATCGACATCTTCGAGATCAACGAAGCGTTTGCTGTCGTGTCGGAGAAGTTCCAACGCGACCTCGACCTCGACCGCAGCAAGGTCAATATCAACGGCGGAGCGATGGCGCTCGGCCACCCGATCGGAGCCACCGGTGCGATTCTCATCGGGACGGTGCTCGACGAACTCGAACGTCAGGACAAGCAGGTCGGCCTGGTCACCATGTGTGCCGGTGGTGGCATGGCACCGGCGATCATCATCGAACGGGTCTGAGTTAGGCGTTGTCGCGGCAGCACGTCGGCGCAGTGCGCAACCTGATTGAGAGACACGTGACGCAGCCTTCGAGTTTCTCGAACTCGCCGATGTCACAGACCACCGGTTTGAAGCCGTTGTCTCTGAACAGCGCGGCGCTGCCCTCGGCCCGGGTAGTCATCAGCACGTGTCCGCCGCCGAGGTCGACGACGTGCGCGCCTGGTTCCTCGGGAACCGCAAGGAATGAGTCAAAAATCGCAGGGTCGTCGACCAAGGGCTCGTAGCCGATCACGGTGCCGTCGGGGAGCGCGGTGACGGCAGACTTGAGGTGCAGGACGAGTGTGGTCGGCACGGCGATCACGGCGGCACCGAGTGGTGCGACGAGGCGACGCAGTTGGTCGATTCCGGCCTCGTTGGTCCGGCCACCGAGCCCGACGTAGATGGTGGTGCCGATTTTCATGACGTCACCGCCGTCGAGCGTGCCAGGCCACTGAATCGACGCAACGTCATAACCGAGCGCCGCGAGCCGGTCGCTGAGCCCGACGACCTCACCGCGTCGCGTGCTCGTGCCGGGCCGCGTGACGACGGCCAGGCGGTCGTACATCACGAGGACGTCTTCGACGAACACGCCATCCGGATGACCGTCGAGCGGATCGAGTTCGACGACCGACCACCCATGCGCCCGGAAGACGTCGATGTAGGCGTCCCACTGCTTAAATGCCTGCTTGATGTCGACAGGGCTCCTAGAGATGTGGGTGACTTCGCCCTCGGCCAGACGAGCGCTCGGTCGACGTACAAGAATCATGCGCCGGTGGTGTTCAGGGCCCTCCACGTGAGTCAGATTCGCAGATCGGTTCGTGGGGTCACTCGATCAGCGTGTTGGCAAAGATCTGCCAGGCGAGGACGCTCTTGGCGACAAGGCTCAGCACGATGTACACCGTCTCGCCGAATACGTAGTCGCGCCACTTGCCGATCCCACGGTACTGCAGCCACTGGTTGATCGCGAAGCAGTTGAAGAACACGAAGATCGTCACGATGATGGCGTACACGAACGTCGGTGGCGTTTCCGCGCCGTCGACCGACACGTTGATCACGAGATAGCTGACGATTGCGACCCACGGGCCGATGCCAGCGATGCATCCGAACCAGAACGGGGTCCACCAGCGCTCGCCGTCGGGCAGGTTGACCATCTCCATGATCCACCCGAACAGGATCATTGATGCATTCACGAAGGCGACCGCAATCAGCGCAGCAACGTCGGTGATGCCCGTGACCAACGCGATCAGCACGATCATCAGGCTCGACGACAGCGAGTACTCGACCCAGCGGAATCGGTTGCGTCCGCGCCTCAGCTCACGGCAGTAGACCGTGAAACCGCCAGGCGACGCGATGATGAAATGGAACAGCGCCGACAGGAACATGAAGGTCGCAGTGCCGAACGCAAGTGGCACGCCCCAAAATTCGTCGAAGGTGCCCTCGGCCAGCGGTGTACCGGGGGGACCATTGAGGTTGAACGTGCTGGTCGGCAGCTTCGTGTCATTGCCGAGGACGACCATGAGCGTGCCGGATATGAGGTGGAGCACGCCCATGACCAGGTTAAACATCCTGAGGCGCGCCAGCCGTTCGTCGGAGATCTTGACGACTTCGCAGTCGGTATCGATGGTGATGGTCGTCATGAAAGGTGTATCTCCTGAGTCGCCATCCTAACCATCGCACGCTTGTCGGCTGTCAGCCGGGTCGTGCGTCGAGGTGTACATCGGCCAACAAGCATCGCACCGATCCGTCGGCTGCCTATCGCGCTGCGCAGCGCTCGTAGCCACTTCACAGAGAAGCTGCGGGTCGAATGGCTCAATCGACGTGGTGGTCGGAGCGGCCGGCGAGCGCGGCACCGGTGCTCAGCTCAGCTCAGGTCCGTCCGTGCGATGTCTCAGGTGGGCTCCTGCGCCGAGAGCTCGGCACCGTAGGGTTGGTCTAAGGTTGCAGAGCACAAACATCGAGGGGATCTCCATGGCGATGACAGAGGACGCACTGACCACGGTGCCAGTGAACGAGACACCTGCCGATCCGGTCGCCGCGGTGCGGGCATGGTTGGAGGAGAACTGGGACCCCGATCTGACGGTCGCTGAATGGTGGCAGCGCCTCGGATCTGAGGGGTGGGCGTCGCCGATCCTGCCGAATGCCGCGTTTGGCCGGGGCCTGTCTCGATCCGACTCGGTGGCGGTCATGCGTGAGATAGGTCGGTTCGGGGCGCTCGGTCCACCGTCCGGGCTGGGTCTGCTGCTGGCGGCGCCGTCGATCGCCACACACGGCACGCCTAAGCAGATCGCCGAGCACGTGCGCGACATCGTCACCGGCCGGCGGGCATGGTGTCAGCTGTTCAGCGAGCCCGGTGCTGGCTCTGACCTCGCCGGATTGACCACGCGCGCCGAGCAGGACGGCGAGGAGTACATCGTCAACGGGCAGAAGGTCTGGACCTCACTCGGTCAGACGGCCGACATGGGCATGCTGATCGCCCGGACGAACGTCGACGTCCCGAAGCACCAGGGCATCTCGTGGATGGCCATCGACATGGCTCAGCCGGGGGTCGAGATTCGACCGCTGCACGAGATGACCGGCCATGCGATGTTCAACGAGGTGTTTCTCACCGATGCCCGCGTCCGAGCGGTCGACGTGATCGGTGGGGTGAATAACGGCTGGGCCGTCACCAACACGACGTTGCAGGCGGAACGAGCCGGGCTCGGCGCCGGCGGGTCGGGTGGCGCCGCAGGTGCGCAACCGGGCACGATTTCGAAACAACTCGAGCGGCGCGCCGGTGACCTCGTTGCACCCGTCGATCCGAAGAAGGCGGCCAAGCGGGCGACGGCAGCGTCGCGGCCGAACAATCAGATGTTGGTCGACTTCGCACGTTCCGAAGGCAAGCTCGACGATCCGTCGATTCGCCAGGATCTGATGCGGCTCCACACGCTCAACCAGATCGGCAGCTTCAACGGCCAGCGCACCAAGGCGATGCGCGAGGCCGGCCTCGACATCCCGGGCATGGCCAACATCTCGAAACTGTTGATGAGCGACACGGTTCGCCTGACCCGCGACCTCGGGATGCAGATCCTTGGCGCGTCGGGCACGCTGCACGCCTACACCGACGAGCAGCGCACGTCACTGAACGCCGCGACGGGCAATCCGATGCTCGGGATGGTCACCGGCACTGCGCTGTACGCCCAGGCGCCGCCGATCTACGGCGGTACTGATCAGATCCAGCGCAACATCATCGGCGAACGTGCGCTCGGGCTCCCGAAGGAACCCAACGACGACAGGGTCCGACCTTTCTCCGAGCTCCCGAAGAACGTCTGAACCGATGTCAGCGACGATCGATCAGCCCCGCCTGTCGTACTCCAACGACGAACTGCTCAGCTCTCACGACTACGCGGCACCGCATGTCGTCGCGGGTCGCACTCTGCACGGAGGGTTCCTCGCTGACGGCACCTATATGCCACCGCGGGCGCTGGGGCGCGTCCCTGCCCTCAAAGCCTGGGAGCAGGCGCTGCGTGAGCGTGGCGGACAGCCGTTCCCGGCGTCGTCGTCACTCCTCGGCGGCGTTCGCCTCCCAAACACTGAGCAGCGACTCATCCTTCATCGCAACGGCATCACAGACGAGTTCTGGAACATGCTCACCGTCGTCGGCAAGATCGAGGCTCGCGGCGCGTTCATCGGACTGTTCCCGGTTCCCGACCTCAGCATGTACATCGTCGAAGACACCACCACCATGGGGATTGGGCATCTCGCCGGCGGACTGTTCGAGGCCCACGGGATCGATGAGGGCGGCATTCCGGCTGAGGGAATCGGCGGACACGACGAGATGTGGTTTGCCGCCCGCGACCTCGCATTCGGCCCCGATGCGCACCCCGATGTCGAGCCGCAGCCGGGGCTCGCTCGCGAGGACGGCGGTCGCTACCTGCCCGAAGTCGCACAGGAGATCGAGGACCTCTTTTCGTTCATCGCGAACGTTTTGATCATCGAGTTCAGGGCCGAGATCGGGTTCGCCGAGACGCAGAGGATCCTCCGCACGCCCGGCCTCTTCGGTGAGCGTTCGGACGATGCCGTGCTCGCAGCAGAGATCGTCGGCCGTATCCGTACTGACGAAGAGATCCATGTCCGTTCGCTGAACCTTTACCTCGGCGAGCTCCAGAGCGTGACCGTGCGCACCCTCGACGGCGGGACGATCGCCGGTGCCTCGCTCGTCGACCGGTTCTGGGACGGCATGGTCCACTGGGCGACCGTCGAGAAGCCGCGACTCGATGCGGAGCGCACCCGCGAACGACTGGTCGAGCGGATCCT
Organism: uncultured Ilumatobacter sp.; assembly: GCA_905480335.1. Classification (GTDB taxonomy): domain Bacteria; phylum Actinomycetota; class Acidimicrobiia; order Acidimicrobiales; family Ilumatobacteraceae; genus Ilumatobacter_A. Next base: position 29,544 of record CAJQPY010000025.1, read on the forward strand.
CCAGGATCCCGACGGCGAGCGAATTCTCGCCGAGTTCCAGGCCGCCGCCGATTGATTCATCCGGTGTCAGGCACCAGATGAGGCATGGGGTGAACGAGGGATCGGTCGTGGTCAGCTGAGGTCGTCTGCTGTCTCCACCGGATAGCGCTTGCGGGCCGGGTGGAGGGTCAGCGCCCGCTCGATACGCGCCGGGTCGACTGTCCTCAGTTCGGCGCGCGCCTGGCAACTCGGACACCAGGTGGTGACGCGGTGCCAGGGACTGTTGCGCTCGCTCATTCCCTCAAGCCGTGTCGAGCACCACGGACAGGGTTGACGTCGGCGCCCGTAGACCCAATGGTGCGCCTCGTGGAGGCGGCGACCGGTGGTGTTCTGGGGGCCGCGCTCGGCATTGGTGCGGATGAGCGCACTCCCGGCCCGCACGAGCAGGTCCAACCCATCGATCGAGCCGACCGGCTGGAGCGGTGACACGCCCGCGATGAATGGCGTCTCGACCGCGTAGACGTTGCCGAAGCCGGCCACGTTGCGCTGGTCGAGAACGGCGGCCGCAAGCGGACGATCGGGTTGCTCGACGAGTCGGGCAACGATTGCTTCGATGTCCGGCACACTCGGCCCGCACAGGTCGGGTCCGAGATGCCCGACCACTGACTCCTCGTCGGCCGTGGCAACCACTCCGATCACTGGCATGTCCACCGCTGTCATCCAACCCGACTCGAACTTCACTTCGAGTCGGCGCTTCCACTCCGGTGCAGGCGACCGGCGACCGAGATCCAAGTGACCATCCATTCGCAGGTGGCCGAAGACCGTGCGGCCGTCGTCGAAGCGCAGCAGTAGCCACTTCCCGACGGCATCGGTCTCGACGAGTGTCGATCCCGCGAGGTCGAGGTGGACGATACGGGGGTCGCGTGCGATCGAACGGATGCAGCGTTCACCGACGAAGCGCGCGCTGATCCGGTCGGCGAGACGTCGAACGGTGTCACCTTCGGGCATTGATTGACATCATGCGTCGATCGTTGCGGGCTTCACACCGCCCTGGACCACTGTGACGCGAGGAGTTGGGCGTCAAAAGGGCGCAAGAGCGACGCTTGGTCGTACAGTCTGCGCGGAGATGATCCTGGTGCTGCTCGCTGTGACTTCAGCACTCTCGTTCCTCTACTACGGAGCCGAGACGCTGTTCGCCGAGCGGCCGCAGGCTGAATTCGAGCGATACGGGCTGCCCAGGGCGCGAGTTTTCGTTGGCTTGATGCAAGTGCTCGGTGCCTTTGGAGTCCTAACTGGGCTCGTTGTCGCGCTTCTCGGAGCCGCTGCCGCTGCAGGACTCACCATGATGATGCTGCTCGGACTCGCTGCGCGAAGGCGCGTGCACGACCCGTTGCGCCTCATGGTCCCCGCCGGCACGCTTGCGCTGTTGAATGCCTTGCTTGTGCTGTTGTTCGTCGCCCAGTAGGAAAGAGCGGAACAGTTGCGTTTAGCTGCGCTGTTCAGCTGTGAGGGCTGAAACACTCGACAGCGTGAGCACACTGATCGCCGGCATTGCTCGCTTGATCGGATCGCCGACCTTAATGTGCATTCCGATCGCACCAAGCATGAACGATGCGAGGCCGATCGAGGCGGGCCGAACAAGCTTGGGCACGAAGAGACCAATCAGCATCAGAACCGCAAGGCCCACCTTCGTGGCACCGACCGCGTACATCTGGTTCTCCGACAAGCCGTACTCTTCGAACTCTTCGCGCATGTTCGTTGCGTCGCCGCCGCGATATCCGGTGTCCTTGTTGAATCTGTTGAACCAGACATTGAGGATCCAGAGTGCTGCTGCGGTCTGAGAGATTCGGCCGATGATGTGCATGAGGTGTGCCTTTGGGAGTGAGCGAAATGTTTAGTGATTGAGGCGTTCGGACGTAAGCATTTTGTCGACGCCGAACATTTTGAGTCTTACCTGTGTTGCCGTCGATTGGCGGAACGGGGGGGATTCGAACCCCCGGAACCTCTCGGTTCGTCCGCTTTCAAGGCGGGTGCATTCGTCCGCTCTGCCACCGTTCCGCCTACCACGCTAACGGTCGCGTCCGCTGACCGCTCGTTCAAAGGAGTTGATCGATACCGCGGATCACCAACCCGGCTCGGTCGCCGACAACGGTGCGATTGATCCGGATGAATTGCAGGTGGCGAACGACCTGCAAGTCGAGCTTTGCAGCGATCGCATGGGTAGCCCGTTTCGTGGCGGTCGCGCAATGATCTTGCTAACTCCGGCACGGGCGTTGGCCACGAGGCAGGCGAGTGCAGACGCGTCTCGGTCGTCGGTCTTTGCTACGGCGTATCACGCCGACGCGCGGCATGTCGGATAAGAACGTGGTCGAGCCAGTGGGATGGACAACGTCAAGAGGCCTTATTGCCGATGAACGTCCCCTCAAGCGATCAGACCGGTTCGCGTTGGCCGACCCGCCGCTATGCTCGCCAACTCGGGCCTCCGGGTCCGAATGGAGAGGTGCCAGAGCGGCCGAATGGGATGCCCTGCTAAGGCATTGATCCTCCGGGATCCGTGGGTTCAAATCCCACCCTCTCCGCCAACGACGACCGGCACGCAATCACGTGTGCCGGTCGTTTGGTTTTTCGGGCGAGATGTGCTGGTTCTGGAACGCCGTAAATCACGGGACGCACCTTCGAAGTAAATAACAACAATGTCATCTGGATGACAGCTACGTTGCGGTTTGATGACGAATCGAGTAGACATTCGGCACCGAGAGGTTTCGGGCGGTGCAACACCGCCTCCGAAATCGCTCCTCGAGAGCTGACCAAATGATCGACGTTGGGTCCGACAAGGCGCAGGTGACGAGATGAACGGTGACGAACTAAACCCGGATGGCACGCCCACCGGTAACGACTTCTGGGGAACGACTCCCGACTGGACCGATACTGCGCGCCGTCCGCGTGGTGAGCGGTCAGCAGGGCGCGCTGACGTAACCGGAGCGATCAAGAGCTGGTGGAACTCGGCGATGGGAGGAGGGGTCGAGGGCACCAGGGAGCACCGCATCATCGACGCATCAGCAGATCAGCCCGCCGAGCCAGAGTCGGGGATCGACTTGACCATGTTCGATGACCTCGACACCGAGATCCCGTTGTCGTCCAGCGGCCGCGTCGAGGTATCCGACGTCGCGGCGAACGAAGCTGGCCGCGCTCTGCCGATGGACGACCGCCGACTGCTTGACCCCCCGCCGCTCGACCCCACGGTCGAGGTCCCCGTGGTCGACGCCACCGTCCCGGCCGCCGGATTCGACGAAATGATGCCTGTCGCGATGGTCGAACGTGACAACGCCCGTAAGGATGCTCGTCGGAACATCGACCCACTCCTCGTGCGAATCGGCGCGGTCGCCGTTGTGACCACCTTACTGATCCCGCTGATGATCGGTCTCACGTCGGGTGACGATGGCGATGACACTGTCGCGTCGGCTTCGATCATTGAAGTGCCGCCGCCGACGCTGGTCGATCCAGTCGCTGATTCGGTGAACGTACCGGTCGACACTGCGGTTCTTGATCCTGACTCGCTCGCCCCAGCCGTCCCGGTGAACCCACCGACATCAGTTGAGTCCACAGGGTCGGCAGAATCTCCAGCAGAGCCGTCCGGTACCTCATCAACCAGAGACGACGGCGATGTCATCACTGTTGGATCCGGAAAGTCTGCTATGGCGGCGGGCGCCGTCGAAACGTCGGCCTCCGCTGACAAAGTCGCTGACCGAACTCAGAACTGCGCAGTTACCTACGAAGTGCAGCCCCTCGACTTTTGGATTCGTCTCGCAGAAGGTGCGGATGTGCCACTCGCCGGGATCCTTGAGGCAAACAATGCGACGACAAGCACCCCGCTCTACCCGGGAACGACGATCTGCCTGCCGGCCGGAGCGTCGACCCCGCAACCTGTCCCGGCACCTACGACGGCTGAGCCAACCACCGCCGCCGTCCCGGCCCCGACGACTGCCGCTCCGACTACCGTTGCACCGTCTTCTGCCGGCCCCGAGGACGTTAAGCAGATCATTCGCG
>CAJQPY010000026.1 GCA_905480335.1 uncultured Ilumatobacter sp.
TGCGCGCGATCGAGACCATGCTTGCGGCACGCGGCATCGACACGGTCTTCGTTCCTGCGTTCGGAATCAACAGTGACCTGTACAACGACCTCCGGAGTCGATCCGCCCCATTCCGCGACTACCGATTCGACGAGCGCGTCAACACGTTCAATGAGTTGCTCCGAACGAGTGGTCTCCCGATGTTGTTCCATCGTTTCGCTCGACTCGACCAGAATAGCGACGGCAACGCTGACCGTCGGTACTTCATCGCCACCGGTCGCGGATGGCCGGACGACGGCATTCACCCGAACGCGCTCGGCGAGCGGGTGTTCGGTGACAACCTTGCCAACGGACTCATCGCCGCCCTTGAGCGTCGCTGACCCGGCGTTGGATCAGCGACGCCACCATGAACGGCGCCGCTCGCTCGGCCGAGCCACGTCGCTCTCCCACCCTTCATAGACGGCGCCATGGCGTTCTGAGATCAGCCGGAGCGTCCATGACTCAGCCGTGATGTCAGAGGGGTCTGCGTCGTGACGCAGGATCATCCGACCAGCCTCGGCCGGGCCGGACTGGAACCCGATACTCCCCGCGGCGCTCACGAAGGCTGCGGCACGGTCCGCAGCGAGACCGGACACGACGTGCTCGATGGTGCGGACGCCACCCGTGTCGCCGGCGGCATGCAGCTTCGCCATCACACCAAGGTCACGCATCGACTGCTCTTCCATGTCGACGGGGCGGACACGCTCGAAGAGCGTCCACTCCGGGTCGTTGCTCGGAGCCACCGAGACCGAGGCCCTCGCAGGCAACGGCACTTTGGTGAACCGACCGGCGTACTCATCACTCGGGAGGAACGAGAGGATCCACAGGCTGGTATCCGTTCGGCTGGTTCCTGCGACGCGCCCACCGATCTCTTCGGTGATCGTGTTAACGGCGGCTTCGGTGGCAGCGACGAACTCCGGCAGTGTCGACGGTGCGTCGATCGTAATCTCGCACGCCAAGGGGAGCGCTACATCTGGCGCCTCCGTGAGCAGGTCGCCATCGACGCCCATCATCTGGAACCCCTCGGGCCCATCCCGTCGGAACAACTCCCACGCCATCAGGTCACGCTACGGGTCAACCCGTCACGTGACCCGAAATTCAGGGGGTGTAGACGCCGAAGACCTCGCGGAGGCTGTCGCTGATCTCGCCCAATGTGCAGTCGGCACGTAGCGCATCCTTGATGGCGTACAGGAGGTTGTCACTCGACTCGGCGGTTGCCTTAACCACGGCAAGTGCGGACTCCACGGATGCGGCGTCACGAGTTGCCTTGTAAGCCGTTGTGCGAGTGATCTGATCAACTTCGAGCTGGGGATTAATCGGAAACGGCTCCGGCTCTGCGTCATCGTCGGTTTCAAACTTGTTGACACCGACGATCACGCGCTCCTCGTCGTCGATCGACTTGGTGTACTCGTAGGCCGAGTTTTCGATCTCATCCATCTGGAAGCCCTGCTCGATCGCTGCGACCGCTCCCCCCTTGTCATCGATGGTGTCGATGTACTCCCACGCCAGGCGTTCGATTTCGTCGGTCATCGACTCGACAAAGTACGAGCCGGCGAGCGGGTCGACTGTGTCGGTCACCCCCGATTCGTAGCCGATGATCTGCTGTGTCCGCAGGGCGATACGTGCCGCCGTCTCGGTCGGCAGGCTGAGCGCTTCGTCGTAGCCGTTGGTGTGAAGCGACTGGGTGCCACCGAGCACCGCTGCCATCGACTGGATAGCGACGCGTACGACGTTATTTATCGGCTGCTGCGCGGTGAGTGTCGAGCCGCCGGTTTGTGTGTGGAATCGCAGCATCTTCGACTTTGGGTTTTTGGCTCCAAAGCGGTCGGTCATGATCGTATGCCACATCCGGCGGCTCGCGCGGAACTTGGCGGCCTCTTCGAAGAAGTTGTTGTGCCCGTTCCAGAAGAAGCTGAGGCGTGGCGCAAAGTCGTCGACGTCGAGTCCGGCGTCGATCGCCGCCTGCACGTACGCGATCGCGTTTGCCAGGGTGAACGCAATCTCCTGCACCGCTGTCGAGCCGGCCTCGCGGATGTGATATCCCGAGATCGAGATCGTGTTCCAGGAAGGCACGTGCTTCGAGCAATACTCGAAGATGTCGGTGATGATCCGCATCGACGGACGCGGCGGGAAGATGTACGTGCCGCGCGCGATGTACTCCTTGAGCAGGTCGTTCTGGATCGTGCCGTTGATCTGATCTGCCGAGACGCCTTGCTCTTCGGCGACCAGTTCGTACATGAGCAGCAGAATGGCACCGGTCGAGTTGATGGTCATCGACGTCGACACCTTGTCAAGCGGCAGGTCCGCGAGCAACAGCCGCATGTCGGCCATCGTGTCGATGGCGACCCCGACCTTACCGACTTCGCCCTCGGCGCGACCAGCATCAGAGTCGTAGCCCATCTGTGTCGGCAGATCGAATGCGCAGCTCAGGCCGGTTTGGCCGGCATCGAGGAGGAATTTGAACCGTTGATTGGTTTGCTCGGCCGAACCGAAGCCCGAGTACTGGCGCATCGTCCAGAGCCGGGTGGTGTACATCGACGGGTACACCCCACGCGTGTACGGTGGATGACCAGGGAGGCCGAGCCGCTGCTCGGCATCCCAGTCGACGAGAGCGTCGCCGGTGTAGGTCTTCGCGATCGGGATTCCCGAGTCGGTCGTCGGCAGTTCAGCAGCCGTGTCGGCAGTGTTGGAGGCCATGCCGATGAGCGTAGGTCGATCGTGGTGTCAACGACCAGATCTGTCAACTACCAGATCTGTCAGCGCCCAGTTCATCAGCTGGCGGCGACGATCGCGACTTCCATCCTCCAGTGGGGCTGAGCGAGTTCGGGAACGGTCACCAGTGTCGAGGCGGCACGGTGACCGTCGAGGAAGGCGTCGCGAGCAGCCATCACCGGTCCGAGCGGCTCACCGACGACCACGTACGTAGTGACCGACACGATGTCGGACGGGACCATTTCCGCCTCGCTCAGCATCGCCGCAATGTTCTCCCATACCACCGCCGCCTGCGCACTCACCTCGCCAGGTGTCGAGCCGTCGGGTGCGGTCGGCACCACTCCCGACGTGTGCAGCCATCGTTCGGGCCGATCACTCAGCACCGCATGGGCGTAGTTGGCTGCCGGTGCAGCAATCGACAACGGATTGATCTGGTAGTTCACAGACACCATCGTGCCAGCTCGCACCCGTAGCATCCGGGCGATGGACCGCGATTCCCAGGCGTCGGCCGACGGTCCGATCAGCCGGTGGCTGTCGACGGCACAGCCAGAGGCACTCTTCGTCCTCTCAGCAATCGCCCAGTACGTCGGTGCCGTTCTGGCCGTCCTGCTGTTCGACGGCTCGATCGGAGGGATCGACGGCGTCGAACCCCAGACCGTTGCCTGGTTCCGCGCGATCGGCGCAGCAATCGCGCTGCTTGCCGTATCCAGCGGCTGGCGGAAGGGCTGGACACGACAACAGCTGATCGGCGTCGCGTTCTTCGGCGTCACGACCGTGCTGATGAACATCTTCTTCTACCTCGCCATCGAGCGGATCGACCTCGGAAAGGGGATCACGATCGAGTTCATCGGTCCAATCGCCGTCGCCGCTGCCACCACGCGCAGTCGCCGGAATGCAATAGCCCTGCTGTTTGCGGTGACCGGTGTCATCGTGCTCGGCGGTGTCGAAGTTGACGACAACCTGCTCGGCGTCGTGTTCATTCTCATCGCATCGGCGCTGTGGGCGAGCTACATCGTCATCGGGTCACGGGTCGCGCAGGTCGACCGCGGTGTCGCCGGACTCGGCCTCGGCTTGGCGATCGACGCGCTCGTCCTCGCTCCGGTCGGCGCCCCGGGAAGCCTGGAAGTCTGGACCAGCCCGAAACTTCTCATGCTGTGCCTGGCCGTCGGCATCTTCTCAAACGCGATCGGCTATGGCATTGACCAGTTCACGATGCGCCGGATCCCAATCCGCCGTTTCTCACTACTCCTCGCGCTACTCCCAGTGACCGGAACGCTGATCGGCTGGATCGGGCTCGGCCAGCAACCCTCCCCCATCGATCTCGTCGGTATCGCGCTCGTCCTCGTCGGTGTGGCCGTGCAGGAACGCGACCAGATCGAACGTGTAGAGGCCGTCGTTCGAACCGACCCGGCCTGACCCGGAGTGTCGCGCCGAGGGTCTTGCCCTCCTCGGCTCCGACTAACATCAGACCATTATTCGCATCCGCGTGCGCAACCCTTTGGAGGACAGATGACCGACACCGTCGAGGAAACCCTTGCGAAGCTCGAAGAGCAGGCCGGCTCCGATGCCACCGACTTCGAAGCTGAGCGCCTGCACCGCAAGCAGCGGCTCGCCTGCGGCCTGCGCACCATGGGTCGACTCCATCTCGCCGAGGGCGTACCGGGACACGTCACGGTCCGCGATCCGGAATTCCTCGATCGCTTCTGGGTCAACCCATTCGGCAAGAACTTCAAGCTGATAACGGTCAGCGACCTCATCTGCGTCGACCATGAGGGCAACATCGTCCAAGGTGAAGGGTCGCTCAATGCTGCTGCCTTCGCCATCCACGGTCAGATCCACCAGGCACGCCCCGACATCATCGCGGCAGCCCACTCCCACTCGATGTACGGCAAGACGTTCTCCACGTTGGGTAAACCGCTGAAAATGATCACGCAGGACGCGACGATGTTCTACAACGACGTGGCGCTGTGCAACGACGGCAGTGGCGCCGTGGTACTCGATGCAGAAGTCGGCCGTAAAATGGCCGAGGCGCTCGGCGACAACAAGGCGATGATCCATCAGAACCACGGCCTGATCACCGCCGGCGGTTCGGTCGACGCTGCCGTCTGGTGGTTCATCGCGCTTGAGCGTGCTTGCCAGAGCCAGCTCATCGCCGAGGCTGCGGGCACACCCATCGAGATCCCCGAGGCGTACTGCGTCGACGGCCACAAGACGCAGGGCAGCGACATCGCCGGTTGGTTCCAGTTCCAGCCGTTCTGGGAGGAGCTCGTCGCTCACGAGCCCGAATTCCTCGACTAACTGCGCGCCACTCCACCTCCTCGCCGCTCGCCTGTTCCGCGTTCCTGGCCCCGACGCCCATCGATCGGGGATAAACGACAGTCGAGACATCCACAACACCGATACAACGTGTTTGCGTGCGGGGCAGCAAGCCATGTCTGCTGGATCGATGTCGGTCGTGGTGCGACGTATCCGGCCTGGGGACGCCTCGCCTGGCGGCGCTGGCCGACCGACCGAATGCATTCGGGTCGACATTCGAACGCCAAGCAGCCCTCGCACCCGAGATCTGGGCGTCGAGAACGTTTCAGAGATCTCTGGACGATCACGCGGTGACGTACCTCGGATGGCTTGATTGTGATGCAGGGCCACCGTATGCGACCTCAAAGACGGGCCCGTCGTCAAGCTGATGGCGATGTGGACCTGACCATATCTACGTCGTTGCGGGCATAGTCAGCGAATCGGCGAGGCGACCGTCGAGTGGGCCGCGGACGCCGAAGCGGAGCGAGTCGAGTTGTGGGTTATGCGCGGCAACGACGCGGCGCGGCAGCTCTACGAGTCGCTCGGCTTCGTCGTCACCGTTAGCCGTCGATCACTTCCGTCGGAACCGTGCAAGGACAAGATCCGGATGACCGTCGGCTCACGGTGTCACCGATTTCGTGAGCACGAACCCACCGCCGGACCGGTGACCGGGCCGGCTTAGGGAGTCGAACGGATCGGGTTCGAGATACCGAAGTCGTTGCTCACCCGGTGAGTCCGGGGGCGCAGAGTCCGTCGAGTTCTTTGATCTCGATGCGGTCGGCGTTGGCATGGGTCACCGGGTTGTCCGGATTTGCCTTCAGATTGAGGACGCGGAACTCCATGTCGGTGGTGTCGACGGTGAGAATCCTGCCGATCAACGGGTCGCCGAGACCGAGGATCACCTTGATCGTCTCGAGCGCCTGAATCGAACCGATGATGCCGGGCAACACACCGAGCACACCGGCTTCGGCGCACGAGGGTGCGAGCTCGGCAGGCGGCGGCTCCGGCACCATGTCTCGGTAGGTCGGTCCCTCGAGTGGATGGAACACGCTGACCATCCCCTCGAAGCGGAAGATCGACCCGTGGACGACCGGGGTGCCGAGCTTCACGCTCGCATCGTTGAGCAGGTAGCGACTCGGGAAGTTGTCCGCACCGTCGACGATCACGTCGTAGCCGGAAATGATGTCCATGATGTTCGTGGCATCGAGCCGCGTGTCGTACGTGACGACGTTGACGTCGGGGTTGAGTTCGACCAGCGTCTTCTTCGCCGAGTCGACCTTGCGGTCGCCGATGCGGTCGATGTTGTGCAGGATCTGGCGCTGGAGGTTCGACGCGTCCACGTCGTCCATGTCGACCACCCCGATCGTGCCGACACCGGCGGCCGCGAGGTAGAGCGCGGCGGGCGAGCCCAGGCCGCCGGCGCCGAGCATCAGGACCTTTGCGTCGAGCAGTTTCAGCTGCCCTTCGGTGCCGACCTCGGGCAGCAGCAGGTGGCGCTTGTACCGGTTGTTCTGCTCTGACGTCAGAGCCGCTGGCTGTTTCCAGTTGCGTCCCTGGTCTTTCCAGCGGCCGAAGCCACCCTCCATCGACATAGCGTTTGAGTAGCCGAGCTCCTGCATCGTCTGGACGGCGAACGCCGAGCGAACGCCGCCGGCGCAGTACACGACGATGGGCGCATTCTTGTCGACGATGCGGCCCTCGATCTGTGCCTCGAGGTGGCCACGCGGAATGTGCACGGCGCCCGGGATCGCACCTTCCTCATACTCGTCGGGTTCGCGAACGTCGAGGATCAGCGCGCCGGCGGCGATCTTTTCGGACGCGACGTCTGTGTCGATCTCGGTGATCGATGCCTTGGCGGCAGCGAGGAGGTCACGGAACGTTGCCATATGAAAAGCCTAACGGAAATGTCGAGTGCCTAAGTCAGGTATTGACTAACGTTGTCAAGTCCCCTCAATTCTCGGTCAGCTCGAGTACACCGCGTCCGCTCCGCGCGCGGATGCGGCGACGAGCACGTTGTAGGAATCCGGACAGTCCATCAACGATCATCGGATTAGCGTTGCCACGTGACCTCGAACGAACCCGGCTCGTCCCAGGCCGGGCGCCGACTGTTCGAGAGGTCGGACGCGGCGAACGATGGCACGTTCACCCCGGGAGACTGGGGGCTCTTCCTCGCCGTCGCAGCGATCTGGGGCTCGTCGTTCCTGTTCATCGATATCGGACTCGACGCATTCCCACCCGGGCTGATCACGCTTCTCCGAGTCGGGTCGGGCGCACTGACACTTCTACTGCTGCCCAAGCCGAGCGTGGCAATCGAGGCGTCGGATCGCTCCCGGCTCGTCCTGCTGTCGGTGATCTGGGTTGCGGTCCCGTTCACCCTGTTCCCCATCGCGGAGCAGTACATCAACTCGTCGGTCACCGGACTGCTCAACGGGGCGACCCCAATCTTCGCTGCGACTGTGGCGGCGGTGCTGCTCCGTCAGCGTGCAAAGGGCCCGTTGTTGCTCGGCATCGTCGTCGGGTTTGCTGGCATCGTGCTGATCAGCCTGCCCTCGATTGGTGACGGTGCGAGCGAGGCCCGCGGCGTGCTCCTCGTACTCGCCGCAACGCTCAGCTATGGCTTCGCGATCAACCTCGCCGCACCGCTCCAACACCGGTACGGCTCGCTCCCGTTGATGAGCCGGATGCTCGCATTGGCGACCGTCTGGACCCTGCCATACGGCCTTTGGGAAATAGACGACGCGACATGGGAAAAGGGCCCCGTCGTGGCCGTGCTCGTCCTCGGCGTGTTCGGAACCGGAATCGCCTTCGCGATCATGGGCAGCCTCGTCGGCAGAGTTGGGTCGACCCGCGCATCGTTCATCACCTATCTCATCCCCGTCGTCGCGCTAGCCCTTGGCGTCACATTCCGCAACGACACGGTGGCACCGCTGGCTGTTATCGGGATCGTCTTCGTGATCGGGGGCGCGGTGCTCGCTAGTCGCGCCCGTCGCTGACCAGCCTCAGCCGGCGACGAGGGCGGGGAGGATCTCGCCGATACTACCCACGAGCAAGTCGTCGGCGTACCGGTCCATCGAAGTCTCGGCGCCGTTGACGATCACCACGCGCGCCCCAGCGGCCTTCGCTCGCGGTACACAGTTGGCTGCCGGGAACACCGACAACGTCGACCCGACGGCGAGCAGCAGATCGCACTCGTCGCTCGCCTGCAGCGCCCGGTCGATCACCTCGGGCACCAACGCTTGACCGAAGCTGATCGTGTCGCTCTTGACGATGCCGCCACACTCGAGACAGGCGGGGTCCAGATCCCCTGCTCGAACCCGCTCCAGCGCCTGCTCCATCGGCCGGCGATCATCACACTCCCAGCACCGCGTGAACCACACGGTGCCGTGCACCTCGATCACCTTTTCCGGGTCGTTGCCGGCCTTCTGGTGGAGTCCGTCGATGTTCTGTGTGATCACCGCGTGCAGCCGACCCTGTTCCTCCACGGCAACGATCGCTTGGTGCCCGCGGTTCGGTTCGGCGGTCCACGCCGGCGTGGTAAGTCGGTTCTGCCAGGCGATGCGACGGATTTCCGCATCGGCGAGATAGTGCTGCAACGTTGCGGCCTTCTCGGCCGCCGGATTCTTCGTCCACAATCCGTTCGGACCGCGGAAGTCGGGGATGCCCGAGTCGGTCGACACGCCTGCGCCCGTGAACACCACGATTCGACGTGCACTCGCAACTTCCGTCCGCGCCCGTTCCACATCCACGATTTCGACCATTCCCCCACCCTGTCCGATCCGCATCGATCGCGCTAGTCCGACACGTGCCGACTGCAATGCTCCCCGGCGAGATGTCCGACGAGCGGGTGGCCTCACCTCGTACCGGAAGGGCGAGGAACGGCGGCGATAGCGTGAGACGTCGTGTCTGCCCAGGTGATGTCCGAAGCCGAACGTCGACGAACGTTCGCGATCATCTCGCACCCCGACGCGGGCAAGACCACGCTCACCGAGAAGTTCCTGTTGTATGCAGGTGCGATCCAATCGGGTGGTGCGGTCAAGGCCCATCAGGGGCGCCGGTCCGCGACGTCCGACTGGATGGACATGGAGCAGAAGCGCGGGATCTCGATCTCGTCGACTGCGCTCAACTTCCCGTACCGAGAACACGAGTTCAACCTGCTCGATACTCCCGGTCACCGCGACTTCTCCGAGGACACGTACCGCGTGCTCTCCGCCGTCGACGCCGTGGTCATGGTGCTCGACGCTGCCAAGGGCATCGAGCCCCAGACGCTCAAGTTGTTCGAAGTCTGCCGTTCCCGCTCGCTGCCCGTCCTGACCTTCCTGAACAAGCTCGATCGTCCCGGACTCGAGCCGCTCGAACTGCTCGACCAGATCGAAGAGCAGATCGGCCTCCGTCCCACCCCGGCCACGTGGCCGGTCGGCTCCTACGGTGATCTCCGCGGCGTTCTCGACCGCCGGACCGACGTGTTCACGCGATTCACCCGCACCGCCCGCGGCAGCCAGATCGCCCCAGAGGAGGACGTCCCCGCCGAGCGCGCCGCCGAGGAGGAGGGCGCCGCCTGGGAAAGGTGCGCCGAGGAATCCGAGCTGCTCGATGCGATGGGCGCCGACGTCGATCTCCCGTCCTTCCTCGCCGGCGAGTCGACGCCGGTCTTCGCCGGTTCGGCCTTGACCAACTTCGGTGTTCGGCACCTGCTCGACGCGATCGTCGACCTTGCCCCGGCACCGATGGAGCGTCCCGACATCGACGGCAAGCCCCGCCACCTCGACGAACCGTGTTCGGCGTTCGTGTTCAAGGTCCAAGCCAACATGGACCGCAACCACCGAGACCGCATTGCGTTCGCTCGCATCTGCTCCGGCAAGTTCGACCGCGGCATGGTGATGACCTGCGAGCGAACCGGCAAGCCGTTCGCCACGAAGTACGCATCCACCGTGTTCGGCGCCGAGCGAACGACGATCGACGAGGCCTTTCCCGGTGACGTGGTCGGACTCGTCAACGCGACGGGCTTGAACATCGGCGACACGTTGTACGACGAGACCGGCCCGTCGGTCGAGTTCCCGAAGTTGCCGCAGTTCGCTCCCGAAGTGTTCGCCACCGCCCGACCTCAGGATTCGGGCAAGGTCAAACAGTTCCGCAAGGGGCTCGAACAGCTCGGCGAAGAGGGAGTCGTGCAGGTGCTGCGCGACCCGGACTGGGGCGAGGCATCACCGGTCCTCGCGGCCGTCGGCCAGCTGCAATTCGACGTGTTCGCGAACCGACTCGACATCGAGTTCAACGCGCCGATCGAGATGTCGGGCTCCCCGTTCCAGGCTATTCGGCTCACCGACGCCGAATCCGCCGCAGTGTTGCGCGAGAAGCCCGGCGTCCGAATCCTGCAACGCACCGACGGCGCGTTGGTCGTCCTGTTAGAGAACAAGTACGCGCTGCAACGCATCGAGCAGAACGAACCCGAGCTCATGCTCGACCACATCATCGCCTAACGATTTGCCGGTGCCTGATTTCGGTGCCGGGATACGGCAAATCGCTACCAGCTGCCGGAGCTGCCGCCGCCTCCGCCGCCTCCCACGCCACCACTGAAGCCGCCGCTGCCGCCAGAGCTCGACGGTGCGGTGTGCGACGAGCGGAACATTGAGGCGTTGGCGTAGATCAGCATCGGTGCCGTGATCCGCTCGGGTTGCTCGATGTTGCTGGACTTAATCGCATCAGACCAGGCGGCGGCCTCGCCAAGCGCCACGGCCCACGCCGAGTATTCGCGGATCAGCCCTTGCTCCCAGGCCCAGTCCACATGTCGCCCCTCGGAGGCCTCGAGGAATCGCCGGAACGACTCGGTGCGCAGGGTCAGGGCTGAGCCGGTGGCCGTCCGAGAGGCGAGCATCGACTGATACATCAGTCCTGCAAGGATGGCGATCACGAGCACGGTCAGTGCCGCAACCGCCGCCGGGCCGCCCCACGAGCTGGTGACCAACGCCAACAGCCCGGCGCTGAACAGACCGAACGCAACAAATCCGCCGATCACGGCGAGCACGATCGCCGCTGCGCTCACGGACCCGGCGAGCCCGAGCGGGCGGCTCCACCATCCCGAGTCATCGATCAGACGTCTCTGTTCCGAGGCGACCCCCTTCCATACAGTGGCGAAGTTCTTGTCGTACGTTCCCAGTTCGACGGCTGGCGCCTGCGCGAACAGCCGAATCAGGTGGCCACGATCGACCGAGTGGAGTCGAGCGGTGGTCTGACCTGGTCGAAGCACCATCTGTTTACCGGACCCGGTGATCTCGATGGCCTCCCGTGCGACCATCTCCGAGAACCAGGCGGAAACTGTCTCGTCGTCGACTTTCTCTCTCAGGAGCACATTGCCCTGCCACGGCTCGATTCCCCGCGGCGGCGAGAACTCGATCGTGGACAGTTCGGCGAGTCTGCCGTCAGGAACGCGGTGGGTCGGCACATCGGCGAACGGGTCGCCCGGGGAAGGAACCGGGAGTTTGGTCATCCCCGGCCCAAATGCAGCTTCCGCAGCTACTCCCCCTCCGAACACCTCGTTGCTTCCTCGAGCGCGGAACGCGAAGAAGACCGCCACCGCCGTCGCAGCGCCGAGCACGAGTTGAACGAGCCCGAGCAGCTGCAGGCCGGTGGGATTCCGTTCGGGCAGCGGGGCGTCGGCGACGTCAGTCGGCTCAGCCGAAACGGCGTCGATCGTCCCGCTGATCGTGATTCCCTCGCCCGGCTCGAGCGGTTCGATCACGCTGACGTATCGATCGTCACCGAACTGTTCGAGTTCGCATCCGCCGAAGTTCCCGCGCAGGCCCGTGTCACATGTCGGATCGGACAACTCGAAGCCAACCACCTCGACCGTGAAACTGTCGGTCTGAAACGTTTCGTCGTTGCCGATGATGTCCAGTGCAAGCAACCCGGTGTCGACCCCTGCTGCGGGCAGCGTGTACTCGAGTACATATCGGTGCTGACCAGTGAACGTGGTGTTCGGGTCGCCGATGCGGATCCGTGTGTCAGCTCCGACCTGAACGACGTCGAGACGCTCGTTCGCATCGGGCGAGGATGCCGAGACATTGATGGGCACACCGAAGTCGTTCGGGATGATCCGTTGATATCCGCGGCGTTCGGTCACGCCGAAGTCGATGTCGACGACTTCACGAATCGCCACGCCCCCGGGGTGATCCACTCCTGCAGGCGAGACGATCACCTGTTTGGCATCGAAATGCTCAGAACGGAAGAGCGCCTGGTCGCCGGCACCCACCACTCCGAGCGCACCGAGCGCCGATACCCCCAGTACTCCCACGGCGACCACGGCATGACGAACGCCCGACACACGATTCAGCATCCGCACAGTCTGGTGGACCGGGCGTGTGATCGCTGCTGTCTTCGTTCGCTCAGCGGGTTGGGTCGGAACCAACGCCCATGATCGGCGCCATCTCCAGGTCACCGACACGAGCTTCGAACGCCGTCTCGACCGCAACCTCGTTGAGGCCGGCCGCCGTCAATGCCTCGGACACCGCCGCCCGCGTCAGTCCGTGCGGTTCCTCGTCGACAGGATCCTGTTCCAAGTCCCACTGAACGAACGAGCCGCCCGCAGAGAGGAGCGATGCCAGCCGCTGCACCGCACCTGGATAGTCGTCGAGGAACGAGCACACTGACGACGCCACGATCAGGTCGTATGAGCCAGCCGGCGGGAGTTCGTCCAACATGCGGATGTTCGTCCAACCCCCGCGTTCGCCTTTTGCGCGCAGCGCGTTCAGCATCGCCGGCGACGTGTCCATCGCATCGATCGCTGCAACCCGGTCGACCAGCTGCTGGATCAGGAGGCCCGTCCCACAACCGAAGTCGAGAATCCGGGCGCCCTCAAGCGGGCGTTGGCGATCGACGAGCACCTCGACCAGCGAGCGGTAAGCCGCCTCGGAAAGGCACTCGCCGCCGGGTCGTCATCCCACCCGTCGGCGAATTCGTCCCACCCACCGTCGTCACTCACTGGCGCACGAGTTCGATGAACGTCTTCCCGGTGTCGAGCCATACGGGTTCGCCCGTCGCGGCGTCGGCAAACCCGAACGCGTCGTATGGCAAGGTGCGACCCCACACGGCCTCGATCGCCAGCCCGTCTCGGTGGATCACGGCGCGTCCACCGCCGGTCGTGATCGGGTTCGGGGATCCGGCATCGACGGGTGACGGCGGATGTGCCGTATAGATCTCGACCACGTTGCTCGTGGAGATCCGATTGCCGGAGATGGCCACGTGCGGGTTGCCGTTCTGTGATCGCACGTAGACCTCGAATTCCGGATTCCACTGCCACGTAACACGAACACCGTCCATGTTCACATTGAATGATGTGTCGGTGACTGCACCGACTTCGGGCGCGGGCGACCAGTCGCCATCGATCGGCCACATCTGTTTTGCTGGTCCCGGCTCGACGGCCGTGTTGACAGCGCATTCCGGATCGAGCAGCAGATTGTGTGGGAGTGGGCGGCTCGAGCTGCGTTGATAACAGGGATTCTGCTGGGCGGTGAAGTCGACGAGGACCCGCGAGAAGGCTGCCGAACGGATCCAACGCGTGACGCCGGCGTTACCGCCCGACCATCCCACGATCGGCCGGTTCATCCCCGCGAACAGATCAAGGTCTCCTGTTCGCGCTGACCGAACGGGGCCGACGCGGGCGGGCAGCTCTGAGTGGAACAGGCCGACGAACCGGGTGACACCTTCGACATTCTCTTCGATGATTGCGTCGGCGGAGTCGAGCCCCCACTGCGGACGGGCCCGGCTGTAGTTGTCGATCTTCACTGCGAGGATCGGGCGGCGGGTCAACACCTCGTCAGCAGAGAGCCCGGTGAGCGCAGCGACGCCCTCGAGCGGAGGAAGCGGCTCATACAGCGGCCAGATGGGGACGCCGTTCTCGAGAATCGTCGTCGGAGGCGGCAGCGTGGTGGTGCTCGTCGTCGTGGTCGTTGTTGTCGTGGTCGTGGTCGTGGTGGTCGGCGGGACCGTTGTGGTCGTGGTCGGCGCTGCGGTGTTCATCGTCGTGGTGGCCGGAGTGATCTCCGCCGTTCCGAGGCGATCGTCACCGTCTCCTCCCGGCGCCATAACAATGGCCACCCCGACGAGGGCGGCAACGGCAACGCCGACACCCGCTCCGACGGCAAGGCGGCGCCGGCGGTACACACTGGCTTCGACGGGCTGATCCACAGAAGGCGACGGTAACGCGCACCTTAGCCCGGAGGTCTGCACCCTCCCTCGAATCTAATTTCCTGTTCCAGCACAGGATGACCCGCTGCGTGGTGCCAACTTCTGTCGCCGCGAGATACCACGACGGAGGTCCCCGTGACAGCATTGACGACAACTCTCGTATCGATCGATCGGGTTTTGGGCTCGGACAACGGAGACCGATCCCGCCTCCGCCGACACCAAACGCCGTAAAGGATGCGCTCGGCCGACCGGCTACGAGGCAGGTGGCGGAGTGAAGTTGCAGGCGAGGTCGATGAGCAGGCGCGTGCCGAAGCCCGTGGCGCCCTTCGAGTAGATGCCCTGATCGCTGTCGACCTTCATAGGACCAGCGATGTCGAGGTGCGCATACGGCACGTCGGCGGTGAACTCAGACAGGAAGATCGTCGCAGTGATCGTCCCGGCGTAGGGGCCGCCGATGTTGCGCATGTCGGCCACGACCGAATCGAGCAGTTTGCGGTACCGCTTGGGCTCGAGTGGCAGCTGCCAGGTCGGCTCGTCGATCTTCTCGCCCGACACCTTGACGGCATCGACCCAGTCCTGGTTGGTCCCCAACAGTCCTGCGATGTCAGGTCCCAAAGCACCGAGAACCGCTCCGGTGAGGGTGGCGATGTCGACGATGGCGTCAGGCTCCTCCTCAACAGCGAGCGACAGTCCGTCGGCGAGGACGAGACGGCCCTCGGCGTCGGTGTTGTGAATCTCGACGGTCTTGCCGTTGCGCATCGTGAGCACATCACCGAGCTTCAATGCCGATCCAGATGGCATGTTGTCGGTGCACATCAGCCACGCAGTCACCTTCGAACGGCAACCGAGCGCCTTAAGCGAAGACATCGCCGAGAGCACCGCCGCAGCCCCCGACATATCCATTTTCATGACCTGGTGGAAGGCGTCGCTTGGCTTGAGGCTGATCCCACCAGAGTCGTACATGATGCCCTTGCCCACCATTGCGAGGTGACCCGTCGGGTTGCGCGGCGAGTACGTCAACTTGACCATGCGCGGCGGTTCGGTGGATCCGCGGTTAACACCGATAATGCCGCCGCAGCCCATCGCCGCAAGGTCGTCTCTATTAAAAACTTCGACCGTCAGACCGGCGTCAGGGCCGAGCTCCACCGCCTTAGCTGCGATGTCCTTCGCGTTTAGATGCGTGGGAGGGGTGTTTGCCAACTCGCGCGCGCGCGCCGCTGCCCCGGCGATGACCCGGCCGGCCTCGGCACCACGCTTGACGGCCTTCACCCGCTTTGGACCGGCGACGACAGTGAGTGCAGTCAACTTCGAACCAGCGTCATCGGCATTCTTCAAGCCGACGAAGCGGTACGACCCGAGCAGAACGCCCTCAACTACTGCCCGACCAGCCTCGTCGGCATCGACGCTGGCAACATCGGCCAGATTGGTTGCCAGATGTTCGAACTTCGACGCAGCCCGTACAAATCCGGCTGCCGCCGATCGTAGGCCATTTGCGTCGATCTCTCCCGCATCGCCGATGCCAACCGCCACGAGGAGCCCGTCACCCTTGGGCACCGTGAGGATCTGGCCGAGCTTCCCCTCAAAACCATTCGCACTGAGTGCGGCGCGACTCATCCCGAGCTGGCGCGGAACGGATCCCTTTGTCGCCACGGCGTACCCGACGGCGTTCGCGCTTGACACGATCGAGCGGGCGGTCGACACAGTGACGGACTTGATGATGGTGCTGGCATCGAACATTTCCCCAGTGTGCACAGCCAGCTTCTCCGAAAGCGAGTTTCGGATGATCGATGATCCGCCAATTCGGTCAGTACGACCCGTCCAACCCGGACACTGCGTCCTAGAAACTCTGCGGCTTTGTGATGCATGTCAGTCCGTCGTGTTAGCTTCATCCCATTGCTTTGGTGTCATTCGACACTAAGACGAATCCAAGCGATTACTAGGAGGAGACCCAATGATCAAGACTTCCACGTGGAAGCGTGCGGCGGCCGCCGTCATGGCACTAGGCCTCGTTGCCGGCGCATGCTCAAGTAGCAGCAACGACGACAGCGGAGCTGAGTCGAGTGAAACGAGTGAGAGCGCCGAAACCGAAACGACCGACGAGTCGTCGGATTCCGACGACTCGTCTGATGAGCCTGCTGACACCGTCGAAGTCGTGCAGTCCGACGGTGGACGTCTGGCCGCCGTTCAAGAACGCGGCAGCCTGATCTGCGGGAGCAACGACACACTGCCCGGCTTCGGCATCGTCGACGATGCGGGCGAGTACTCCGGCTTTGACGTCGACTTCTGTCGCGTTGTTGCCGCAGCAATTCTCGGCGATGCGAGCGCTGTCGAGTACGTCCCGCTCACTGCCGAGGCTCGCTTCACAGCGCTGCAATCGGGCGAGGTCGACGTGCTCATTCGCAACACAACATGGACTGCGACCCGCGACGGCGCCGAAGGTGCTGACTTCTTGTTCACCACCTTCTACGACGGTCAGGGCATGATGGTCCCGGCTGAGACGGGCTTCACCACGCTTGAGGACCTCGCCGATGCCAGCATTTGTGTGCTGTCGGGTACAACCACGGAGTTGAACCTCACGTCGGTCTTCGGGGCTCGCGGGATCCCGTTCACCCCGATCGTCTTCGAGGACAACACTCAGCTCCGCCCGGCCTACGAGGAAGGGCAGTGCGAAGCGTGGACTTCCGATGCGTCGCAGCTCGCTGCGTTCAAGTCATCAATTGAGGGCGAAGGCGGCGCCGAGCAGTCCATCATGGCCGAAGTGATCTCCAAGGAGCCTCTCGGCCCCGTCGTCTCCGACGGCGACACGGAGTGGGCACAGGCGGTCAACTGGGCCACGATGGCACCGGTTCAGGCCTGGGAATTCGGTCTCGATTCGACCAACATCGGCAGCTACGACGGTGACGATCCCAACATCCAGCGTTTCGTCGGTCAGACCGACGACAACGTCGGACTGGGCCTACCATCCGACTACGCCGTGCAGGCCGTCGAACAGGTTGGCAACTACAAGGAGATCTACGACCTCAACATCGTGCCGATCGGTCTGACGCTGGAAGGCTCACCAAACGCTCTGTGGACCGACGGCGGCCTGATGTACGTGCCGCCGTACCGCTGATCAGCATCGGCTCGGCCATCGATCTGAGGATCGTCGGCTGAACCACGTGATCCGAGGGGCCCGACCGGATATCGGTCGGGCCCCTCGGATCTCAGGTCCATTCATCACTATCTTCTGGGGGAAATTGCGTGGCGGAACCAACTTCGGTTTCGGTGGCCGTCGCTCCGCGTCGGCCACCGTTCTGGCGTAACGTTCGCTTCTTACGGATCGCAGCCCAAGCCGTTGCGCTCGTCGTGGTGGCCCTCACACTGCGATGGCTCTTCACCAACCTGACCACAAACCTTGACGAACAGGGCATCCCGACAGGCTTTGGATTCCTCGACGCGCCAGCCGGCTTCGCCGTACGCGACTCGCCATTTGATCCGAGTTCGTCGACATGGTCGCTGCTCTGGGTCGGTATCCGCAATACCGCCGCTGTCTGCGTCGTTGCCATCGTCGTTGCCCTCACGCTTGGCACTTTGGTGGGTATCGGTCGACTGTCGACGAACTGGATCGTGCGCAAACTCGCCACGCTATATGTCGAGACCTTCCGCAACATTCCGGTGCTGGTCATCATCATCTTCTTTGGCTTCGCACTCTTCACGTTCGGTCCGCTTCCGGCGTTCAACCCTTCCAGTCCACCGACCCAGGTCGGCATTCCAGGCACGGACAGCAACCTCGCAATCCTCTCCAAGTCCCGCCTCGGCTTCCTTTCGATCGCCAACAGTGACAACTCGACAACATTCTGGTGGATCATGTTGGTGGCATTGCTTATCGCCATCGCTGCGGCTGTGTGGCGGACCAGGCTCAACGAGCAAACTGGAACCCCACATCACAGAATCCTCTGGTTGCTGGGCACGTTGACAGGCGTCGGAACCGTGGCCTTTCTGCTTCTCGGCGGTCCGCTGCGATGGTCGTTTCCAACCGTGTCCGAGAGCGGGCGCACGATCGTCGGTGGGATCGCCACCAACGACGCGTACATCGCTCTCAGCCTTGCTCTCGGAATCTACACGGCGAGCCACATCGCTGAGATTATTCGCGGCGCGATCCTCGCTGTTCCGAAGGGACAGAACGAGGCCGCCAACGCCCTCGCCCTCTCAGGGTCGCAGCGATATCGATTCGTCGTGCTGCCACAGGCGCTCCGCATCGCGGTGCCACCGATCATCAACCAGTTCCTCAATCTCGTCAAGAACTCGTCGCTCGCAACTGCCGTGGCGTTTCCCGAAATCACCGCCCTGGTAAAGACGTCGATCGGCAACGGCAAACCAGCGCCGCAGCTCATTTTGATTCTGATGGGGTGCTACCTCATTTTCTCGTTGTTCATCTCGCTGGTGCTGAACCTCGTCAACCGCCGCTTCCAGTTGGCAGGGAGGTAACCCCATGAGCCAAGACTGGGGATACACCGTTCAACCACAGCAAGGTGGCGGCGACATCATGCACGCGCTCGCCGAAGCGGACAGGCCTCGCCACAGCGACAAGAGCGCCGGCCAATGGGTCAAATCAAACCTGTTCAACACCTGGTACAACTCAATCATTACGCTCGTGTTCGGCGCACTTGCATTCTGGGCGGGGTATTACGCCATTCGCTTCGTCCTGTTCACCGCCCGCTGGGAACCCGTGAGCGACAACATCGAACTGTTCATGATTGGGTTGTTCCCGCGCGATGAGATCACCCGCATCGTTTCGCAGTTTCTTCTGCTGGCGGGCGCCCTGGGGCTGTTCGTCGGATGGCTGCGGACTCGTGCACTCAACCAGGCCCACGAGTCCGGTGCTGAGATCAAACAGTCGACACTTCGCGAATACCTCAGCGTCTACTCGGCGGTGACGTTGTTCATCACGTTCACACTGGTGATCGGTGCCGACACGATCGGCCCCTGGCTACTCACACTCGGCTGCATCGTGGCGGCGGTCACTTCGTACATGGCGACCCTCCGTTTGATGAAACCGTTGTTCAAGCTCGTCCTCCTCAGTCCGCTCGCGATCACGGCGGGGGTGCTGTCGACGATTCCTGATCTCAACAACCAGGCCGCCTACGCGATCGCCGCAGCAGCAACGACCGCTCTTGTGGTCGTGCACTTCATCCGGGCACTGCCCGTTACCCTCACGGTCGGCATGCTTGCGGCCGTGCTCGCGTTCCAGTCACTGAGTGGCACCGACGGACTCGCATGGCTGTACTTGACGCTCGCATCGCTTCCGACGGTCTTTTGGCTGCTAGCGAAAACCGGCGACCGTAGGATGCCCGCCCTCGGGGGAGCCGGTGCCATCATCCTGACCGCTGCCCTCGTCTGGAACACAGCGATCAACTCGTTCGACCTCTGGTCGATCGTCCTGCTCGCGGCTCTGGCGTCGGCGTTGGCAGGCCTCTTCCGCAGCGACCCATCGACCGGCGCACGATTCGGGGCGATCATCGTCGCAGCCGCCGTGGCAACATTCATTTCGGATCGCATCGGATTCCCGGGCATCGACTGGGGCGAATGGGGTGGACTACAGCTCAACATCGTGGTTGCGAGCGCAGCGATCATTCTCGCCTTCCCGGTCGGGCTGCTGCTCGCCCTCGCCCGCCGCTCGAGCCTGCCCGTCCTGCGCTATGTGGCGACGGTCTACATCGAGTTGATTCGCGGCGTTCCGCTGATCTCACTCCTTCTGATGGGCCAGTTCTTCATCGGGTTCTTCGTCAACTCCGACACCCCGTTGTCAAACGTCACCCGAGCGACCACGGCGATCACGATGTTCTCTGCTGCCTACATCGCTGAGATCGTGCGCGGCGGCCTCCAAGCAGTCGACAAAGGCCAGACCGAAGCGGGCCAAGCCCTCGGCCTGACAGCAGCCAAGATCACCCGACTCCTCGTACTACCGCAGGCGCTTCGGGCCGTGATTCCGGCGATGGTTGGTCAGTTCATCTCTCTGTTCAAGGACACAAGCCTGCTGTCGATCATTGCGATCCTCGAGTTTCTCGGCGTCCGCGAAATCATCCACGCACAGGAAGCGTTCCGGGGCTTCGGCATCGCCGAGACCTTGGTGTACGTCGCATTCGGGTTCTGGGCGTTTTCGTTCACGATGTCGCGCGAAAGCCAGCGACTCGAACGCAGACTCGAAGTGGGCGACCGATGACTCTGCTTGGATACCGCTCCCATCCGCCAATGACCTCCACGCACCAAAGGGGCACGCTTCATGTCTGACGACACAAACACTCTTCCCTCGAACGCCCCAGATCAGGTCTTCGCCGATGCAACCCAGCTGATGGGAGCGTCGAAGGAGGTCATGATCGACGTTGCCGGGGTCGACAAGTTCTTCGGCGAATTCCAGGCATTGAAGAACATCAACATGCGCGTCGGCCAGCAGGAAGTCGTTGTCGTCATCGGCCCGTCGGGGTCGGGCAAGTCCACCCTCATCAGATGTATCAACCGACTCGAGAAGCACGACCGTGGTCAGATCCTGGTCGGCGGCGTGGAGCTTTCGGAGGACATCCGCAACATCCAAGAGATCCGCCGCGAGACCGGCATGGTCTTCCAAAGTTTCAACCTCTTTCCTCACTTGACCGTTCTAGAGAACATCACCCTCGCCCCCCGACAGGTTCGAAAAACCTCGAAGCGCGACGCCGACGCGATCGGGATGGACTTGCTCGAGCGCGTCAAGATTCCCGACCAGGCCCACAAATTTCCCGGGCAATTGTCCGGGGGCCAGCAACAGCGGGTCGCGATTGCCCGGTCGCTCGCCATGCGTCCGAAAGTGATGTTGTTTGACGAGCCGACGTCGGCGCTGGACCCCGAGATGATCAAGGAAGTCCTCGACACCATGAAGGACCTCGCCACCGAGGGGATGACGATGATCGTCGTCACCCACGAAATGGGATTTGCACGCGAGGTGGCCGACCGTGTCGTGTTCATGGCCGACGGGCAGGTCGTCGAGGTCGGCACCCCCGAGCACTTTTTCGACAATCCCCAGGAGGAACGCACCAAGCTATTCCTCTCCCAAATCCTCTGACGCCGCCCCGGGCAGCGATGGTGATCGAGCACCGACAGGTGTGGTGAGGGCATCGCCGAGATCGAGTCCGTGATTGTGGTGCTCGACGCTCCGCCACGCTGCTCAGCTGGGCAAGGATTGCGCCCAGGCCGAGGCCAGTGCGGCGTAGCGACCGCCGATTTCGACGAGTTCGTCGTGCGTGCCGAGCTCAGCGAGCAAGCCGGCGTCGATGACGGCAATACGGTCAGCATGCTGGATCGTCGACAGCCGGTGAGCGACCACGATCGTCGTTCGCCCAATCATGAGGCGATCGAGCGCCTGCTCGACGATCACCTCGGTCCCGGGGTCAAGACTGCTCGTGGCCTCGTCGAGCACCAGGACGGCAGGATCGACCAGGGCGGCGCGAGCAAGCGACACCAGTTGCCGCTCGCCCGCCGACAGGCGCGAGCCACGCTCACGCACTTCGGTGTCGATGCCGTCCTCGAACGCGTCGAACCGATCGAGCGCACCGATTGCATCGAGCGCCTCGCGAAGTTCATCGTCGGTCGCGTCGGCGCGGGCGATCCGGACGTTGTCGGCAATCGACCCGCCGAACAGGAAACCTTCCTGGGGCACCACGACGACACGCTCACGAAGCGAACCGAGCGTGGCATCGCGGAGATCGATGCCACCAAACGAGATCGTCCCCTCGGTGGGGTCGTAGAGCCGTGCCATCAGTTTGGCCACCGTCGACTTTCCGGCGCCGGTGGGGCCGACGAGAGCAAGGCGCTCGCCGTCTGCAACCGAGATCGTCACGTCGCGCAGCACGGGTGTATCAGTGCTCGGATACGTGAAGCCGACACCGTCGACGATCAGGTCGGCTCGCTCCGGCAACTCCTCGCTACCACCCTGAATGTCGGGTTCGGTATCCAGGATCGTGAAGAGCTTGTCGAGAGAAGCAGCCGACGACTGCACGGTGTTGTAGAGCTGCGACAGCTGCTGGACCGGCTCGAACAACTGCGCGAGGAGTAACACGAATGCCACGACGGTGCCGACGGTGACGTCACCCCGACCGACGAGCCATCCACCGATGCCGATCGCCAGACCGGTGGAGAAGATCCCGAGCGCCTCGACCAGACCGAAATACCAAGTCGACACTCGGATGCTGTGGACGTGCGACTGGTACAACGACCGGTTCGAAGCGACGAACTGCCGGGTTTGTTCCTTCTCCTGGGCGTATGCCTGGACGACACGGACCCCGGCGATGCCCTCCTGGAGCTCCGACAGGTTCTGGCCGACCCGCTCGCGCACTTCGAGGTAGGCAGCGTTCGAGTCGCGCTGGAATTTGCGGGAGGCGATGATGATCACCGGCATGACGAGCAACGCCGCGATTGTCAGCTGCCACGACAGGCTCAACATCAGGATGAGCGACAGCCCGATCAGGAAGACGGCTGCCACGAACTGGAGTAGCCCCCACTGGACGAGTTCCGCCATCGATTCAATGTCGGCGGTCATGCGCGAGATCAGGACACCCGATTGATATCGGTCGAAGAACCCGAGTGATTGCCGCTGGATGTGATCGAACGTGCGCACCCGCAGCGCCCGAAGAAATCCCTCGCCGGCGCGGTTGATGAAGATGTACTGCTGGCGAGCAGCGAGGTACGCCAATGCCACCACGACGATGTACGCGATCACGGCGTTGCGCAACGTGGTCGTGTCCTTCATGTCGATGCCGCTGTCGATGCCGTACCGAACGATCACGGGACCGAGCAGCAGGCCGAGCGTCGACATCAGAACGAAGCAGAGCGCGGCGAAGATCGTGCGCCGAAACGGCTTGGCCATGCCGATCGCCCGACGGAGCACCTGTCGGGTCGCCTCTTTGTCGAGCTTGTCGTCGTCGGTGACGGCGCCCATCCGGAACATCAGTCGCCCCCGATCGTCGCCTCGACATCGTCGGACAGGTCCCGGCGTTCCTCGTCGTCGGACTGCTCCATCGCGGCGAGGACGTCGCGGTATCGGGGTTCGGTGGCCAACAACTCGTCATGCCGGCCCCAGGCGATGACCCGACCATGGTCGAGCAGGACCACAGTGTCGGCAAGTGCGACGGTGCCGGGGCGATGGGCGATGACGATCGTGGTTCGCCCCGCCATCACGGTGGCCATGGCGTCACGGATCTCGTGCTCCTTCGACGGGTCGACCGCCGACGTCGCATCGTCCAGGACGAGAATCCGCGGGTCGGCCAGGATCGCTCGAGCAATCGCGATCCGTTGTCGCTGACCTCCCGACAGCGAGAAACCGCGTTCGCCGAGCATCGTGTCGTAGGCGTCGGGGAGACCCATGATGAAGTCGTGCGCGCCGGCCAGACGGGCGGCCTGCTCGACCCGCTCCGCGCCTGCCGCAGGATCGGCGAATGCGATGTTCGCGCGTACGGTGTCGTGGAACAGGAGCGTGTCCTCGAACACGATGCCGACCGCCCGACGCAGATCGTGGAGGCTGAGCTCACGGATGTCGACGCCGTCGATCGAGATCGAGCCCGCGTCGACGTCGTAGAACCTGACGAGCAGTCGGACCACCGTCGACTTCCCCGAACCGGTGGCGCCGACCACGGCCACCGATTGACCCGCACCCATGTCGAGATCGAACCCGTCGAGCACGGGACCACCGGTCTCGGTTTCGCTGGCCATCGTGGGATACGTGAACGTGACCCCACGGAACGCAATGTCGCCGAATCCGGCAGCCGGTTCCGCTCCGCCGGTTGTGGGGAGGTCGACCGGATGATCGGGATTGCGGACCTGGGACGCGATGTCGAGGACCTCGTTGACCCGACCGAGCGCAGCAGCCGCGCGCTGCGCGAACGCGATCGTCATCCCGATCATTCGCAGCGGCCACACGAGCAACGCCACGTACACGTTGAACTGGACCAACGCGCCGAGTGAGAGGTCGCCGTTGATCACCTGGTTCCCGCCGAACCACAGAACTGCGATCAGCCCGACCTGCGGAAGCAGCTCCATCGCCGGCAGATATTTCGCTCGGATCCGCGCTGCTTTGATCGACTCACGGCGGATGTCGTCGGCCTCGGTGCGCAGCTTCTCGGCTTGCACGCGTTCGGCACCGAATCCCTTGATGACACGCACACCGCCGACGGATTCCTCGACGACAGTCGCGAGTTCGGCCTGCTCGGCCTGGACGGCGAGTACCGCCGGATGAATGGCTCGCGAGAAGCGGCTCCCGAGAACCTGGATGAGCGGGAGCGACGCGAACGCGAGCAACGCCAACTGCCAGTCGGTGATCAGCAGAATGACCGTGACGGCGCTGATCATCGCGAGATTCGAGAGGGTGATGGGAATCATCACGACGAACATCTGGATCTGGTTGAGGTCGCTCGAGGAGCGGCTCATCAGCTGACCGGTCTGGGCTCGGTCGTGGTATCCGATGTGCAGCGACATGATGTGGCCGAAGAGTCGCTCGCGGAGTCGGGTCTCGGTCCACCGGGCTTCGCGGAACGCATAGAAGCGACGGAACGCCGTGAAGAACCCTGCGAACAGCCCGGCGAACGCGATGAGGCCGGCCCACAGCCACAGCATCTCATCGTCACGAATGCCGCGGTCGATGCCGAACCGGATGAGAACGGGTGACGCAACTTTGCCGACCGACCAGGCCAGCCCGATCATCGTTCCGATCAGCAGGTTGCGTCGCTGTGCCCGCAACGTCTCCCACAGCAGCGGCCAGGTGGAGACCGTTGTGTGATCAGCGTCGAAAGCGGGCATTCGCAGTCAGCCGAGCAGCTCGGTGACACGACCCTTCGGACGTCCGATGATGGCTTTGTCCGGAGTGACCACGAGTGGTCGTTGGAGCAGCTGCTTGTGCTTGACGAGGATGTCGACGATCTGATCGACGGTGGCCACGTCGGCGTCGGTCAGCTCGAGCTTCTTGAACTTGCTGTCACGGCGCACGAGATCGGTCGGCGGATCCTCGAGCTTGCCGATGATCTCACGCAAGGTTGCTGCGTCCGGCGGCTCTTTGATGTAGGGCACGACGTCGTGCTCGACGCCCAGGTCCTCGGCAATGCGCACGGCATTGACAGAGGAGTTTCAATGCTGGTTGTGGTAGATCGTGACGTCCGACATGGAGGCGACACTATGCGACCGATGGATGAATCGACCGATCGATTGATCCCGGTCAGTCGGGTTTGGCGGCGACGGAGTCCTCGAGGAACACCTCGTTCAGCAAGCCGGTCTGCACGTCGTAGACGAAACCGCGGACATTTCCCTTGAACGGAACGAACGGGGTCATCTCCAAGCGCCGCATCGACTGGCGGACGTCGACATAGGGATCCTCGAACGACTCGACCGCCCACCACGGCTTGACCCCGAGTTCCGCCTCGAGCTCGGACTTGAGGCCGTCCTCGGTCACCATCTGTAACCCACAGTTGGTGTGATGGATCAACAGCACCTCCCGAGTCCCCAGATAGCGCTGGGACAGACACAGCGAGCGGATCACATCGTCGGTGATCACGCCACCGGCATTTCGGATGATGTGGGCCTCGCCGTTGCCGAGACCCAGCATGGCGAAAATGTCCATGCGCGAGTCCATACAGGTCACGATTGCCATGTTGCGGGTCGGGCTCACCTCCAAGAGGTGGCTGTCGAATGTCTCGGCGAAGCGGCGGTTGCCGGCGACCAGTTCGTCCGCTGTCGGATAAAACTCGGTGTCGGAAGACGATTCGTGAGCGCTCACGGAAACATTGAAGCTCCTCCCGAGGTCCAGCCACAACTTCGCAGGTGCGGTCACCGGTCCCGGGGCGCTTCAGGTGCGCTGAATCCAAGCGGGTTGCGATTCGTCTGCTGCACAGGTCGGGCGCTCGCGCACCTGACCGGGTATCGAGTCCGGATCTGCTCGGTGCGGTACATACTCGTCAGATGCAGCGTTTCAGGACGTGCCGATTCGGATTCACTATTGCAGTCCTCATCGGAACCCTCGTGGCGGATCCGGTCACTGCGCAAACGCCATCGCCCGTGGCCGCCCCGGCAACCGCCTTCGCTCTCGCGGTTCGCTCGCCGAACTCGACGCCGCCCGTCGACCCCGCCCCTCCCGGTCGAGCGCTCCTCGTCAGCGATTCAGCGTGGCTGAGTTTCAAGCTGTACGGAGCAATGGATTCGGTCCAGGGCTTCGATCATACATTGGCGCTCGCCTCGTGCCGCCGGCGGATGTCCACATCCTGCACGAACTACAACGGCTTCGTCCCGATCACGCTGTACGAGGAGCTCGACAACCACCCCGATGGCTACGCCACGCTGATCGTCGCAACGGGTTACAACGACAGCGACCGAAACTTCACCGAGGACATCCGGAACATCGCGACGCTCGCTCGCTCCCACGGCTACCAACGCCTTGTCTGGCTCACTTTGCGCTCCAACGTCTCATATCTGTCGCCCGACGACACCGGCTTTGCCGAGGTGTTCGAACGCAGCAACGCCGCGCTCCGACAAATCGTCGAGGACGGGACGTATCCGGAGCTCGTCATTGCCGACTGGGCAACCTTCGCTCGCGATCAACACGACTGGTTCAGTGGCGATGGCATCCACCTCCGCACGGCCGGCGCCTACGCGGCGGGTGACTACATCTCGCGCAAGATCGCATTTCTCGAGGTTCAGCCCTGCCCACAGCCCGCCTATGCCGGCGTCGAGCCGATCAATCCGTGCCCGGACCCCGATGTGCACGGTCCCGTCATCGGTCTCGAGTCCCTCTACCCAATCGGAGAGCGAGGACCGGACGCCGGCTTCCAGCTGTCGTGGGAAGGCTCGAGTTCATGGCCCGCTGCACCATGGTGGGAGCTGTGAGCCGCCGCCGACTCGCGCCGCCCTCATCAGCTCTGTGACACCCCCGGCGTAGGGTGCAACACACCGACTCCCTCCCCCACACCCGAGGCACCTCGCCGGACCCACTCTGGGGGATTCATGACCCACTTCTGCAGCTCGCATCGCTTTCCGCATGCCGATCGTGACCCGATCGACGATTCGACCGCCCGACTGCTGTTCGAGTCCACCCTCGCCATCCCACGCCGCCCCGGGACCGTCGTTGTCCTGCTCGACCACGACCGGCGCGGCCGCTCGATCCTCAATGTCGACCGCACCGATCACCCCGACGCCGTACTCGACGTGGCGGAGCTGAGCATCGCACTCGCCGATGGGTCGCCGGCGGTGAGCGGGGCGCTGATCGCGTCGGTCCGCCCAGCGGGTGGCGACAAACTGGACGATGTCGAGTGATGGCTCGAGCTCGACGAACGCTTCGCGATGGCCGGCATCGAACTCATCGAGTGGTACGTCTACGGCCGCTCGGTGTCCAGGCCTCGCGTCGTGATCGGCGAACCCCAGCGATGGGTGGCCTGAGACGCGCCGCCCCGCTCAGCCCGTGCGTGCGCGACGTTCGGCCGGGCTGAGGCGGAGTCCGGCCCCGCGCAGCCGCCGCACGAGTTCGCGGCTCTCAACGACCTGTGCCCCGGCGGCGACCATCTCGTCCCGGTACTCCTCGGGGATGTCGTAGTGGTCACCTTGGAACCCGCGCCGTGGGATCCCGAGCCCGTCGGCGAATTCGAGCAGTTCCTCGTACGACTCGTCCGAGACCAGGTGGCACCACTTGCGACCCTGGAACCACCAGCGAGCTTCGTCCATCAGGATCGCCATCGGGCCGAGCATGCCACGCCGTGCCATGCTCGTGACGTGTCCACGCCAAACGGTCCCGACGACGCCACCCCGCGCTCGACGCTCGATGATGCCTGGCGGCAGCACATCTCGACCGACACCACGCTCCTCGCTCGGCTGATCGGTCGCCATCGTGAGAAGCATCGCCGGTACCACACCGTCGTGCATCTCGAATCGGTCGTCGGCACCGTCATCGAAGTCGGCGCCATCGAACACGTCGACGATCTCGGGTCGGTGGTCGCCGGCGCGTTCTACCATGACGCCGTCTACGAGCCGGCCTCACCGGCCAACGAGCGGGCAAGCGCACGATTGGCACGACGCGACCTCGCCACACTCAAATGGGTGAACGACCGGATCGACCACGTCGCGCAGATGATCGAAGCAACCGTCGAACATCGTGCGCCCCCGGACCAGGACCACGCGCTTCTGTTCGACGCCGACCTGATGATCCTCGGTGCTGAACCTGCCGATTACGCCTCCTACGTCGACGCCGTCCGAGCCGAGTACCGACATGTCGACGATGATGCGTGGCGGACGGGTCGCGCTGGCATCCTCGAAGCCTTCGTCGAGCGGGAGGCGATCTACGCGACTTCCACGGGCCGGGACCGTTGGGAACGCACCGCTCGCGCCAACCTCACGGCTGAACTCGCCACGCTCAGCGACTGATCGCCACGTCGGCGTCCGCCGAGTCGTCGGCCGCCCGCTCCGCGACCACGAATGCAGCACACGCGCAGGTCGCCACGACACCCATCAGGCCGATCGCCAGGCGCAGGCCGATCACTTCGGCGAGCAAACCGAGTGGCAGCGCCGCGATGCCGAATCCAGCAAAGCTGAGCATCAACAGCGATTGCACGCGCCCTCGGTGCCCTTCGTCGGACAGCGACAGCGCCAACGTGTTCGAGAGCGACTGGTAGCCCGTCGCTCCGGCACCGATCACACCGACCACGAGGAAAGCAGTCCAGAACGTCGGGGCGGCACCGAGCGCAATGACCGCCACGCCGAAGACTGCGCCGGAGGCGACCATCAGCTGCATGGCGCGAGGTCCATCGGCATGGCGCGCGATCGACAGCGCGACGATCACTGCGCCGAGCGCGCTCGCCGACATGAGGACGCCGACATAGCCGTCGGTGAGGCCGAAGGTGTCCTTGACCAGCGCCGGGATGAAGGCCACGTAGTTGAACCCGAACATGATCACGAAGAACGAACTGACGAGCAGGCGGCGCAACGCCGGAAAGGCGGCGACGTACCTGACCCCGTCGGCGATGTCGGTGAACGGATGGCGACCGGATGCCTGCTGGGTCACCGCACCATCGGGGCAACGAAGCAACTGCACGAACGCCCCGGCCGAGAACACCGCGCTGACGAGGTATGCGCCGCCGATCCCGAAGAACGCGATGCCGGCGAGCATTCCGGCGAAGGCAGGCGCGAAGACGCGAGTGCCGTTGAGGCTCAGCATCGACAGGGTGATCGCATTGCCGAGCTGGTCGGGTCCGACGAGCTTGGCGGCGAACGCAACGCGCGCCGGACCGTAGAAGCCGAAGGCCAGACCCTGCGCGACCGAGGCCACGAGCAGCATCCAGAACTGCACGACATCGGTGACCACCACGATCCCCATCCCGAGCGCGCCGGCAAGGAGCACAGATTGGCTGACCAAGAGCACGCGCCGGTTGGGAAGGCGGTCGGATGCCACGCCGCCGAGTGGCGTGGCCACGAGCATCGTCACACCGAAACAGAGGTATACGAGCCCGAGCGCACCCTCGCGTTCGGTGAGGTCCCAGGCGAGGACTCCACGCAGCAGGAACTGCATCTGCACCGAGAGAAACGCGAAGGTTCCGGCGAACCACAGCCTGCGATATCCGATGACAGCGAGCGACGAGAAGGCACCGCCGGCCGGGGTGCGGCGTCCGTGATCGGACGCCGGGCTCAATCGTCGCTCGAGCGACGGGGACGCTTGACCGGGATCGGGATCAGAGCGGGCTCGGGCTTGCGCTGACCCGCCATGACGGCGCCGACGACCGCTGCAGCGGCTCCGACGGCGACGATGACTTCAATCAACACGACGCCGACGGTACCGCATCGGACGGACTTTGGACAGTTGGCCGACAATCTCGCCCGCATTGTTCTCTCACTGTTTCCCGTCCCCTCGGCCGGGACCGAACTCCTGGCAGACTGTGCCCATGAGTGATCTCCAGACGATGCCGCAGGTCGACCTCGACACGATCACCGACCAGGAAACAGAGACCGGCGAGCCGACCTCTGCCCACATCGTCAAGGCGGGTCCGGGCGAGAACGGCGCTGCGCTCGTCCTCGAGGCCCGGGTCATGGGCACACCGGTCGAAGCCCTGTGTGGGTTCGTCTGGGTTCCCTCGAAGGATCCAAAGCAGCTGCCGGTCTGTCAGAAATGCAAGGACGTCTACGAGATGTACAAGTCCTTCAGCGACAACGTCAACCGCGACACCCCGATCGACTAGACCGACGCCCGAACGTGTCCTCTCTGCGGATCCGTCAGGCCGTGCGCGCGGTGCTGACCACGCCCGACCACTCGATCCTGCTCGTCCGCTTCGAGTTCCCGACCGCGACGGTCTGGGCGCTGCCAGGCGGGGGCCTCGACCCTGGCGAAGACCACGTGACGGCGTTGCATCGGGAGCTTCACGAGGAGGTCGGTCTCGTCGACATGAACATCGGTCCACACGTGTGGACACGCGAGCAGATCATCGAATTCATCGACGGCAACTGGGACGGCCAGCGCGACCAGTATCACCACGTGCCGGTTCCCGTTCGGTTCGAGCCGACCCCCGCGTTGTCGTGGGAACAACTCCGCGACGAGCGGCTCCACGAGATCCGCTGGTGGAGCATCGACGAGATCGACGCCGCAACATCGGATGGCACCCGCTTCGCCCCTGGTCGCCTCGCCGAGTTGATGCGCCTCCTCGCCCGCCACGGCGCACCCGACTCCCCCATCGACACCGGCGTCTAAAGCGCGAGCACACGGCCGCCGTCTCGAGTCCAATCGGTGCCTCCCCGGAGCCGCGGCCAGACGTCACCGCGAGCACCCGACCCCGAAATCCCATGAGTGGCTCCCCGGAGCCGCCGCCAGAGCGTGCGCTGGCCAGGCGAGCCGTGACGACGTTGGCCCCGGCCAACGAGGAACCGGCGGAACGCAGTCAGCGTGCGGGCTGGTGGTGGCTCCGGCGGATGATGGCGGATTGGGAGGCAATCCCCATGAGCCGGCCGTCTTCGCTCCACAACCGCGCCGTCGAGTGCCCGACCGATCGCGAGTAGCCGTCGGCTTCGAGTTCGATCAGCACCCACTCGGTCGGCGCCGGATCGACGACTCGGACGGTGTTGTCGAGGCTCGTGCCGCCTGGGGCGATCCCGAGTCGGGCACACAGCGCGAGCGGGCCGAGGTCGGCCACAAAACCCTGGGTGGCCGCACCTGTCACCGGCACTCCATCGATCCGACACCAGATCGCCAGCAATCCAGACTGCGGATCACCATCGGCGTCCATCGCAAACTTGCCGGCGCCGACCCGCCGCTCGAAGTGGTCGAAGAACGACGCATTCCCGGTGTCGAAGAACTCGCCGAAGCGGGGGCTCTCGTGCGGTTCCGACACGTCGGGCATCGTGGCAAACGCCTCGGCGTCACCGGCGGGGCGAACGTTGTGGGCACAGAGCGACGTGAACATCACGTTGCCGTTGACACTGCCGCTGACCTGGGTCTGCGTGGTGGCTCGACCGGTGACAGCGACGTTGACGGCGATATCGACGACCATCCCGGGTGTCGGTGAACCGAGAAACTGCGTCGTGATCCACTGCAGGGGGCGACCCGTCGCCCGCTCGGACGCTTCGACGCTGGCGGCGATACCCGAGCCGCCGTACAGGAACGCGAATGGTGTACACAGTTCCGGGCGGACCGGAAGCCGAAACCTGGTTGGCTCGGAGGTCGACTGCAACTGCAGGAGATCGAATCGCTCGAGATCGTCGTCGGTCACCGCAACAGCGTGACAGCCGGATGCGTGCGCCGGAAATCGTGCAACCTGTGGCAGGCTCGATGCCGTGAAGATCACCGACGTCACCACGTTCGTCATCAAGAACCCACCACCCGCGTTCGGCGGGAAGTACTTCATCGTCGTCAAGCTCACGACCGACACCGGCGTGGTCGGTTACGGAGAGATCTATGCAGCTGCGTTCGGTCCGCATGTGATCGCCTCGATGGTCGACGACGTCGCGGCACGCTGGGTCATCGATCAGGATCCGAATCGGATCGAACTGATGTGGCGGCGGATCTACTCGAGCGGCTATGCGCTGCGGCCCGACCCGACGCTGGTCGGAATCATGAGCGGGCTCGAGATGGCCTGTTGGGACATCGTCGGCAAGGACGCTGGAAAGCCGATCTACGACATGCTCGGCGGCCGAGTCCACGAGAAGCTCCGGACCTACACATACCTCTACCCGAGCGCCGGCTATCGAGAGGTGTACACCAACCCCGATCACGCTGCGGCGCGTGCGATCAACGAGATCGAGCGTGGCTTCACGGCGCTGAAGTTCGACCCCGCCGGGCCGTACACCGCGTTCGACGGGCACATGCCGAGCCAGGACGACATCGTCGCATCGGCCCAGATGATGGCGACTATCCGCGGTGCGGTCGGCCCCAAAGCCGACCTGCTGTTCGGAACCCACGGCCAGTTCACCGCTGCCGGCGCAATCCGTCTCGCGCACGCACTGGAGCCATTCGATCCGTTGTGGTTCGAGGAGCCGTGTGCACCTGATCTGCCACACGAGATGGCACGTGTCGCTGCGCACACGTCGATCCCCGTCGCCACAGGAGAACGCCTGACGACTGTGTCGGAGTTCGCGGCGCTCGGCCGATACCAAGCCGCGTCGATCTGGCAGCCGAATCTCGGTCGGTGCGGGGGCATCCTCGCCGGCAAGAAGATCGCGGCGATCGCCGAAGCGAACGGTTGTCAGATTGCGCCACACCTGTACTCCGGACCGATCCTCGGTGCCGCGAACATCCAGCTCGCAGCGACCCTGCCCAACCTGCTGATCATCGAAGGCATCCGCGAGTGGGGTGGGTTCCATGCCGAGATCCTCAACACGCCGATCGTGTGGGAGGACGGCCACGTGATCCCATCGACCGAGCCCGGTCTCGGCGTCGAACTGAACGAAGAGGTCGCTCTTGCCAACCCGTGGCCTGACGAGCCGGGCGGCCCGCTCCACCTCTCGATGGTTCCCGATCCGGTCCGCTGATGATCGCGATCATCGGACACATCGACGTCGACCCCGGAGTGCGCGACGAACTCGTTGCGTCCACTGCCGACCTGCAGCGGGCGACCGAACGCGACGAGCCGGGCTGCGCGGCGTACACGATCTGTGCCGACCCGGCGAATCCCGGTCGCATCCGGATCACCGAGCTCTGGGAGTCCGCCGAGGCGCTCGACGCCCACTTCGAACACCCCAATTTCCGGGCCACCGGGGCGGCGCTCCGTGGGGTCACGCGCGTTGGCGGCTCCGTGTCCAAGTACCGGATCGACGCGACCGACGACGTCCGCGGACCTGACGGCACGGTGACGTCGGCGTTTCTCTCGGCGTCCGCCGACTGAGCCTCGTCCAGAAATGGGCTGACCGGTCCCGGATGGGCCGTGGGCCCACGGGTCCAGCCGGGCCATCCGTCTCCGGCCAGCGTACGCTCGGAGGCGATGGCCTACGCCGAACCGGAGTTCCTGCCGTGGGACGGAAGGCGGGTCCCGATCACGTTCGTGGCCGGCTACCTCGGTGCCGGCAAGACGACGGCGATCAATGAGGTGCTCGCCGAGGCCGACCGTCCGATCGCCGTGATCGTCAATGATGTCGGCTCGATCAACATCGACGCGGCACTGATTCGCAAACGTTCGGGCGACACGATCGAGTTGACCGATGGTTGCGTGTGCTGCTCGTCGATCGACGGGTTCGGTGCCGCCTTTGACCAGGTCCGTTCGCGGGTTGAGCCACCAGAGCACGTGGTCGTGGAGCTGAGTGGGGTTGCCGAGCCGGCCAATGTGGTTCCGTGGGGATCCTCGGCGGGGTTTCTCCTGGACGGCGTGGTCGTCGTGGCCGCAGCGGATCAAGTCGTCGACAACTCGATGCCGGAGTGGATTCGAGTGCATCTCGATCGTCAAGTCACCGAGGCCGACCTGCTGGTGTTGACCAAGACCGACCTCGCCGAGCCGACGGTGACCGCAGCGGCCCGAGCGCGCCTCGCCGTGCTCGCTCCCGGCGTCCCGCTCGTCAGCACGGCAGAGCACGGGCCGGGAGCGCTGGGCCGCTTCCTTGCGCTCGGGGGGCACCGCGCCGGCGATGCTGCCAAGGTGCCGGGGCCGACGTTGTTCGACCTGCACGAGACCAACACCGTTCCCGTCGACGGACCGCTCGACCGCGCCGGCATCGACTCGTTGCTCGACTCACTCCCCCAGCACATCGGCGGCCACATCGCCCGCGTCAAGGGCGTCATCGAAACCTCCAAGGGTCTCGTGCTCGTTCAGGTCGTCGGCAACCGGCGGGAGGTCACCACCCTCCTCCCCCACGAACACCAACACCCCACCGACCTCGTCGTCATCTCCATCCCCTGATTTGCCAACGATTTGCAGTGTCCCGGCACCAGCAAATCACTGTGATTTGCCGGTGCCGGGACGGGGCAAATCGTTAGCGGAAGTCGCGGCTGGTCGTCTTGCCAGGCATGGGGAGCGGGGCCAGGTGGTCGGCGACGATGTTGACCACACCCTCGGCTCGCTCGAGTCGCCCGCGGATCAACATGGCCGGCGCCGCTCGGGCGACCTTACGGAAGCGCGCCCAGCAGCCTTTCGACACCACGACGTTGATCAGCCCGAACTCGTCCTCGAGGTTGAGGAAGGTGGTGCCCTGCGCGGTCATCGGCCGCTGGCGGTGCGTGACCACACCGGCGACACGCACGGTGCTGGTCGGTTCGGCGTCCCACAACTCCTTCGAGGTGAGCACCCCCAGCCGGTTCATCTCCTGACGAACGAAGATCGTCGGGTGCCCCTCGGGCGACACCCCGGTCGCCCACAGGTCGGCGACCGCCACCTCGACCGGGGTCATGCCCGGCAGGCGCGGGGAGTCGGCTCCGGTGACCACGCCCTCCAAACGACCCGGCCGCGACTGAGCGGTCGCTCCGACGGTCCACAACGACTCACGACGATCCAGCCCGAAGCACTCCTCGAATACCCCGGCTGTCGCCATCGCCTCGAGGTTGCCGAGCGTAAGCGACGGCACCCGGCGGACGAGATCCTCGGTGTCGGAGTACGGCACGCCCCGCTTCCGTTCGGCTTCGATCTCGTCGGCCAGGTCCGACCCGATCGAGCGGACCGACCCCAGCCCGAGCCGCACGGCCAGTCCCTCACCCAGCGACTGCTCGACCGACGGTTCCGTGGCAAAACCGTGCGACACCGGGCGAGCCGTCGACCCCAGCGACCCTGCACACGGCTCGAGCGTCGCCCCAGCCCCTGATGCGTTGAGGTCGGGCGTCTGCACGGTCACGCCGTGACGGCGGGCGTCTTGGACCAGCGTGTGCGGCGACCAGAAACCCATTGGCTGCGCATTGATCAACGCCGCACAGAACGCGGCAGGTTCGTAGTACTTGATCCAACTCGACGCATAGACCAGGTAGGCGAACGACACCGAGTGCGACTCCGGGAACCCGTAGTTGGCGAACGCCTTCAGCTTCTCGTACAGCTCGTCGGCGACCTCACCGACGATGCCGTTGCCTTCCATCCCTGCGTACAAACGCTGCTTGAGCGCCTCCATCCGGCGGGCCGAGCGTTTCGACCCCATCGCCTGCCGCAACTCGTCGGCTTCGGCCGGCGTGAAGCTCGCAATGTCGATCGCCATCTGCATCATCTGCTCCTGGAACAGCGGCACACCGAGGGTCTTGGCAAGCGAGTTCTCGAGCAGCGGATGCAGGTAGGTGATCGGCTCCTGCCCGTTGCGCCGACGGATGTAGGGGTGCACCGAACCGCCCTGAATCGGACCGGGTCGGATCAGGGCGACTTCGACCACGAGGTCGTAGAACTTCCGTGGCTTGAGCCGCGGCAGGGTGGCCATCTGGGCGCGCGATTCGATCTGGAAGACGCCAACGGTGTCGGCTCGGCAGAGCATCGAGTACACCTCGTCGTCTTGCGGGATCGTCGCGAGGTCGATCCCGTAGCCGCGGTGCTCACGCACGAGATCGACGGCGTAGTGGAGCGCAGAGAGCATCCCGAGTCCGAGCAGGTCGAACTTCACCAGCCCGGTCGCCGCACAGTCGTCCTTATCCCACTGCAGCACCGACCGCTTGTTCATCCGCCCCCACTCGACCGGGCACACCTCGACGACGGGACGGTCGCAGATCACCATCCCACCCGAGTGGATCCCGAGATGGCGTGGAGCGTCCTCGACCTGTGCGGCCAACTCCAGCACCGCCGGCGGGATCGTGCAGTCGTCCTGCTCGGCCGTGGCCGCCACGTTGCCCCACGCATCGACCTGTTTCGACCACGCGTCCTGCTGACCCGGCTCGTAGCCGAGCGCCTTGGCCATGTCCCGGATCGACGACCGCGACCGATACGTGATCACGTTCGCGACCTGTGCCGTGTGATGACGACCGTAGGTCTCGTACACGTACTGGATGACCTCTTCGCGTCGGTCGCTCTCGATGTCGATGTCGATGTCGGGCGGGCCGTCGCGTTCCGGCGACAGGAACCGCTCGAACAGCAGCCCGAGCGACACCGCATCGGCGGCGGTGACCCCGAGGGCGTAACACACCGCCGAGTTCGCAGCACTTCCCCGTCCCTGGCAATAGATGTTCGAACGTCGACAGAACTCGACGAGATCCCAGACGATCAGGAAGTACCCGGCGAAGTCAAGCTTTTCGATCAGCGCGAGCTCGTGATCGATCGTCTTCCACGCCCGGGCGCGCAGTGAGAGGTCCTCACCCACCATCCCGTTCGCCTCGGAGGCAGGGCCTGGCCGCTCCCCGTACCGGCGGCCCGCCCCGTCGTCGACGAGCTGGCGCAGATACCCCATCTCGGAGACCGGACGACCATCGTGATCGTTGGGACACGGAAACGGCGGGAGGTTCGGCGCCACCAACGACAGGTCGAACGCTGCCGCCCGGGCGATCTCGACCGTCATCTCGACCGCCCCCGGGTAACGCCGGAACCGCTGGGCCTGTTCGGCACCCGAGCGCAGGTGCGCACCAGCCCCCGACGGCAGCCACGCGTCGATGTCGTCGAGGCTGCGCCGGGACCTGACCGCCGCGAGCGCCGTTGCAAGCTTGCGTTGCGGAGGAGTCGCGTAGTGCACGTTGTTCGTCGCCACGCAGCCGACGCCGACAAGGCAAGCCAGCTCGTAGAGCGCGTCGTTGCGGACGGTGTCGGTCGGCTCGCCGTGGTCCCACAGTTCGACCAGAACCCGGTCCCGGCCGAACGCGTCGACGAGGCGTTCGAGTTCGCGACGCGCAGCCTCCGGCCCATCGGCAACCAACGCCGCCGGGACCGCTCCCTTGCGGCAACCGGTCAGCATCCATGCGTGACCGGCCAGACCGTCGGCAAGATCGTCGAACGCGAACCGAGGAGCACCCTTCTCACCCGCCAGATGACCCTGACTGATCACGCGGGCGAGGCGGGCATATCCCTCGGGCCCATCGGCAAGCGCCAGCAGATGAGTCCCACCCGGGTCGGGTGCATGCGAATCGGGCACGAGACCGGTGTCGAACTGGGCGATGGTTTCATGCTCGGCGCGGGCAACACGGCCGAGCGGCAGGCTGTCGACGTCGATGCGGCCATCGAGCACCGTGATCTCACTGCCGAAAATTGTCGGCAGGCCCACCGCCTTTGCAGCTTCGGTGAAACGAACCACACCGTAGAAACCGTTGTGATCGGTGACCGCCAATGCCTCCAGCCCGAGGCGAGCGGCCTCGGTGGCAAGCTCTTCTGGGTGCGATGCCCCGTCGAGGAACGAGAAGTTCGAGTGGCAGTGAAGTTCCGCGTAGGGGACGGCAATGCCGGCCGGTGCGCGTTCGACACCGGCCGGCGCCTCGAACGGCTGGCGCTTCCGACTCCAGCCAGGAGCGTCGCCTCCCGAGTTCCACGACGGCGATCCCGGGGCGCGCCCGTCACGACCGGTGCGTGGCGCCTGCGGAGTCCGATCCCGGTCGGACAGCGCCGACTCGAGTTCGCTCCACGACCAGGACGGGTTGTTGAATCCCATCCCCACCATCATCGAACATATGTGCTGCGAACACAAGTTCGATCATCACGAATCCTGGTGACGAGTCAGAATTGCCAGGTCACGACGGCAAGGACTCCCGCAGGCGGCGCATCGAGACGGCCAGTCGTGCGAGCAAGACGATGATCACTGCCACACCCGCAATGATCAGGGTCCACAACAACCATGGCGATCCGGCGTCTTCCTCCGGCGGGAACACGAGCTGAGGCGGCGCGGCATCGGGCTCGTAGGTGAACACATACGACTCGTCGATTTCATCGCCGACGACCGACACCACCGCGCTGCGCACCGTGTACTCGCCCGGCTCACTCAGCAGCTCGACCAACTCGACCAGCGCACGAATCTGATTGTCGACGACGAACTCGGCATCGAGCGCCTCGCCACTCGGTCCCGTCACCGTCCCGCCGACTGACGCGATGATGTCGTCGTAGAGCAACTCGATCTGGTCGATTTCGCCACCGACGGTCGCGTCGGGCCCAGGGCTGGCCGCCTGCAGACCACCCTGCTCCTCCTCGCCACACCCGGCGAGCATGCCGAGCAGGCCGATGCCGAGCACCATTGCTACGGCACGGACACAGCGCCGAAGCGGTCGCTGCTTGAACGGATCGATCAGGTCGGGCACCGGGTCATCCTGCCATCTCGCGGGATCGCCGACGCAGCGTCAGCGAGCAGTCCAGCCACCGTCGACGAGCAAGCTGTGCCCGGTCATGTACCCACCGGCCCCACTCGCCAAGAGCAACAATGCCCCGTCGAGTTCGTCCTCGTTCCCCATCCGCGGAATCATCGAGTTGTTCTGCACGAAGCGCTGACTCGACTCGTCGGTGTCCATGTCACCCGTCATCTCCGACTTGAACCAGCCCGGACTGAGCGTGTTCACCCGGATGCCCTTCCGACCCCACTGCGCAGCGAGCTCGCGGGTGAGGTTGACGACGGCGCCCTTGCTCGCGCAGTAGTGCGCCTGCTTGATTGGCGTGGACGCCACGTGGCCCATCATCGAGGCGACGTTCACGATCGACCCCGACCCTGCAGCGACCATTGCTTCGCCGCATAACTTCGACAGGTGCCAGATCGCGGTGACGTTGAGTTCCATTGCCTCACGGAAGTCATCGAGGGTCTCGTTCTCGACCGACACGGCATGGCCGATCCCGGCGTTGTTCACCAGGACGTCGATACGGCCGAACCGGTCGAGCGTCTCGGCAACCAGGCGCTCACGATCCGCCTCGAGTGAAAGGTCGACCCCGATCGCCAACGTGCCGGGCAGCTCGGTGGCAAGCGTATCGAGTCGCTCGACGCGCCGGGCGGCGACAACCACCTGTGCCCCAACAGCGTGCAGGACACGAGCGAAACGATCGCCGAGACCCGATGACGCGCCGGTGACGATGACCACCTGCCCATCGAGTCGGAACATGGAGAGTGGATCGAGGCCGGTCATGGTCGTCGACACTACGAACCAGTCGCGCACCGCGACGAACGACGCATCGTCGATGTCGCTCACAGAGCCAAATCACACGGTCACAGGTCAGCGCGAGATCCGTCACGCGACCGACATCTGGCACCTCGCGATCCCGCAACAATTGTCGCGATCACGTGACAGTTCGCGCACAAGGTGCAGGAGTTGA
Organism: uncultured Ilumatobacter sp.; assembly: GCA_905480335.1. Taxonomy (GTDB): domain Bacteria; phylum Actinomycetota; class Acidimicrobiia; order Acidimicrobiales; family Ilumatobacteraceae; genus Ilumatobacter_A. Next base: position 39,816 of record CAJQPY010000026.1, read on the forward strand.
CGTCCTCTTCACTTGCGTCGTCCATGATCGATCACATGGAAGTCAGCCGCCGAACCTGGACCGCCGCCGTCAAGCTCGCTGTCGTCCTGTCGGTACTGGCCGCCGGCCTCGCCTTTGCCGTGTCGCGTGTCGGCGAGGTCCCCCAAGCCGCCATCGTGCTCCCCGTCATCGTCGTTGCCTTCGTCGCCAGCTGGGTCCAGACCGAACGGATCCGTCGCCGAGCGATCGACGACATGGTCATCCTCTCCGCCCGCTCGACCTACTGACGCCGCCGCTGGACGGAACCGGCCGGCAGCATCTCGAACGGGTTTCCCGGCTGCCGTCGCACGCTGACTCTGTGCCACCATCGGCACCGTGATGGCCGACGACTCCGCATCCCGTTCTTCCGACCCGCCGGCTTCGGCACTGGTGGTCCTCGTCCACGGTGCCTGGCACGGCGCATGGTGCTGGTCGGCGCTCCAGGCCGAGCTCGATCAGCGGGGCATCGCCTCGCTCGCCATTGATCTCCCCGGTCACGGCGCCTCATCCGAACCGATCGGGGGGCTCCACGATGACGCTGCCGCTGTGACGTCGCTCCTCGACCATCTTGCCGAACGCGGTGCGGGGCCGGTTGTGCTCGTCGGGCACAGCTATGGCGGTGCGGTCATCAGCCAGGCCGCCGCCGAACGCACCGACGTCAGCCATCTCGCCTACCTCACTGCGTTCGCACTCGATGACGGCGAGTCGGTCCTCGGTTGTCTCGGATCGCTCGAGCGCCACGACGTCGACCTGGCTGCAGCAACGGTACCGACCGCCGATGGCTCGGCGACCACCCTCGACCCGGCGACGGCCGCCGCAGCTCTCTACGGGTCGTGTCCGCCGCACGCCGTGCGGGCCGCCCTCCCGCGTCTCGGCCCACAGTCGATGGCATCGATGACCGAGGCGGCGTCTGGCGCCCCGCGCCACACGATCCCGTCGACGTACGTCGTGTGCGCCCAGGATCGCGCCGTCCACCCCGCTCATCAACGAGCCATGGCCGAACGGTGCTCCCGCCAACACGAACTCGACACCGATCACTCGCCGTTCATGAGCGCGGTCGGCCCGACCGCCGACATCATCGAGCAGATCGCGATCACAGCATGAGCGGCGAGCCGATGAAGGTGCGGATCGGCTACGGGCTGGGCACGCGGACCCGGCTGCACGACGAGTCCTACGGAGCGGTCGTCGACTCGCTCGAGTCGCTCGGATTCGATTCGCTCTGGCTCTCGGAGAAGATCAGCGGTGAAGCACCTGACCCGCTCGTCGCCATGGCCTACGGGGCCGGGCGGACCACCAAGCTGAAATTCGGGATGTCGGTCATGGTCCTCCCCGGGCGCAATCCCGTGGTGCTCGCGAAGGAACTGGCGACGCTCGCCACGATGTCGGGCGGTCGACTGCTCCCCGCGTTCGGGCTCGGCGCCGTCGATCCGATCGAGCAGCAGGCATTCGGTGTCAAACGCAGCGAGCGTGCAGCGATCTTCAACGAGACACTCGAGGTCATGCGGAAGTGCTGGACCGCCCAGCCGTTCAGTCACGATGGGCCCCGGTTCCACTACGACGGTGTCGTCGTCCAGCCGGCGCCGAAGCGGATGGACGTGTGGCTCGGCGGCATCGCGCCCAGCGAGTTGCGGCGGGTCGGTCGACTTGCCGACGGCTGGTTGCCCTCGTTCGTGCTGCCGGCCGACGCCGAGGCGGGACGTGTGGAGATCGAGCGGGTCTGCGCCGAACACGACCGATCGATCGACGACGATCACTACGGCGTCCTGATCCCGTACTCGTTCGGACCGATCCCCGACGTCCTGCAGCGGGTGCTCGCCAAGCGGCGCCCCGACCTCACCGACGTCACCGACCTCGTTCCCGATTCGTGGACCGCGCTCCAGGACATGGTCCGACGATTCGTCGACGTCGGCACCACCAAGTTCGTCGTGCTGCCGCTCGATGAACCCGGCGAAGCCGACTCCTGGATCGCACACCTCGGCGAGGCCGCCGACGCGCTCAAGCCACTCGAAGCCGGATGAGCCCCAGCGCCACGACCGACGCACTCGCTGGACCGATGACGAATCCGGCGCTGTTCGATTCCGTTCCGCTGCCCGCCGATGCCCCCGACGGCGCCTTCGAAGCGTGGACCGCGACCGAGTACGCACGCGGTCCATGGGACCCACGCCACTGCCACGGCGGGCCGGTCTCGGCGCTGCTTGCCCGGGCGTGCGAACAGGCGCCGGCCGATGACACCGACTGGCTGATCACGCGGCTCACGATCGAACTCACCCGACCGGTTCCGGTCGGGACCCCCCTTGCACTCTCGACCGTCGCCGAACGACCCGGCCGCAAGGTCTCCGTCGTCGCTGCCTCCCTGTCGGCCGATGGCACCGAGGTGGCCAAGGTCCGTGCGCTCCGCGTTCGCCGCCGCCACTTCGCGCTCCCCGAGCACCCGCTGGCAGACCCGGAGATGGTCGGCCCGCCTGGTGAGGGTCGTCACGAGCGGGTGTCGTGGGCCGCCGATGGCGCTGCGATCGCGTTCCACAGCCACAGCGCCGAACACCGGATCGTGGCGGGCAGCTGGAACGACCCGGGCCCGATCCAGCTGTGGATCCGGCTGATCGTGCCGATCGTGCCGGGCGAGACCCCAACCGGAGTGCAACGCGTCGCTGCTGCCGCCGACTTCGGCAACGGGGTGAGCAGCGGCATCGACTACGAGCAGTACCTGTACATCAACCCAGACCTCACCGTGCACCTCGCACGGGAGCCCGCAGGCGAGTGGGTCGGCATGTCATCGCACAGCGTGTACGGCACCCCGACCGAATCGAGCGGTGCCGGGTTCGCCGAGTCTGCTCTTCACGACGAACTCGGACGTGTCGGCCGCAGCGTTCAGAGCCTGTTCGTCGAGCCCCGCTGAACGAATCGATGTCCGTCAGGTCGGCGCCTCGACCGAGCCGCCGGCTTTGGCGCGAAGCACCTCGGCATCGAATTGCTCGGGCGCGTATTTGACGATGCGGTAGGCCGCCTGGCCGGGAGCCACGATCCGCATCAGTTCTGCACCTGACTGGTCGTACTCGATGAACATCGGCTGCAACTGCCCCCAGTCGACGAGCATCGAGCCGTCGGGCGTGATGCGCGCACTCCCGAACGCTCCGCTGGTCGCTCCGCTGGGATTGTCGATCTGATCGATCAACGTGGCGGTCGGGGGCGAGCTGGCCGTATCGATCCGATACGTGACGACACGACTCGGCTCGCCGGTTCCGGTGCGGTTGTCGTGCATCGTCACGATGTCGCCCTGTAGCCGCGCATCGTGCATCCGCAGTGGACCGTACAATGGGTCGTCGACGATCGTCAGCAGCTTCGCATCGTTCGGCAGAACGTTGTCGGGGTCGGGTTCCCGGCTCGACAGAATCCACTCGACCTCACCTTCCGCAAAGTCCTCATCGTCTGCGCGGTTGACGCGAAAGACTCCGTCGAGGTGGCGCGCGCTGACCAGATAGTCGCACTCGAGTTCACACCCTGGTTCCTCAAGCCGCTGCAAACTGTTGAGATGGAACAGGTCGACTTCCGCCGTGTCAGACCCTGACGTCTCGTCGGCAAGAACGTTAGGGAAGCACAACGCATACGTCGATTCCTCGACGGAAAAGTAATCGAACGCTGACCACTCCCACACAAGGGTGTCGTCGCCCTCGACCTCACGGATGATGTTGTCCATAATGCGCTGGCCAGGAACCTGGACACTGTCGTCGCAGATTTGATTCTCGGGAGCGTTCGTCGTCTGCGCAAGATCGAGGTTCGTGAGGTCCCCAGTCCTGACTGAGTAGCTGATGACAGCACGCCGATCATCGCTCGGGGCACCCGGGACCTCGACGTAATCGTGATGGTCGACGGGAAAGAGTTCCGAATCAGTGCGGTGTTCGGCGACAAGATTCCCATCCAAATTTATAACTCGGTGACCGGACTGGCTATCGATCCCGAAACCAAAACCGTTCACGGGAGACGCAACGAGGTTTCCGTTGGACAGCGCCTTCAGGTCGATCAGTCGACGGTCGGTTCGCTTGTACCAGACCGGGACGCCGCGTTCGTCGAGGATGGCGATGAACACGACCGCATTTGGGAATCCCGGCCCCTTCGAGCCAAGTTCGCTCAGGTACCACCCCGGCGCATTGTCGCCGGAGCGGGTGACCGTGAACGGCGGGAAGTCGGCGGGCAGGCAATGGAACGAGTAGGAGTCCGCCACATCGAGCCGCCGCAACTGGACGGTGATGACTTCGTCGGGAGCGATGGCGACCATCAGGTCCGGCTCGACCGGACCCCACTCGACGGCCTCATCGTTGACCCTGGCCGTGACCCGAGGAGCCAAACCGAGCCGCAACCCGAGGTCGGTTTCACCGTCGCATCGGATCGTGTAGTCGAGGCCATCGACCTCGAACTGTTGGTCCGGCACGAGGAACTGGCCGTTCGCGTCGGTAAGCGAGAGTTGATTGACCAGCGAGTCGTCTGGCCCGACGTATACCCCGACCAGATCGACGACGATGTCGACCTGCGAGTTTGTGAAAATGCAGACCTCACCGTTGCCGGAAAGTGCGGTCACGACCAGGTTCGCAGTTTGATCAAGGTCGTAGTTGAGCGACGAGGTGGTCGGCCTCGGCGACTGACACGGATATATCGTGGCGAACGCTGCCCGGTCCGCGCGGACAGCGACGACGTTCAACACGGCGGCCACCGTTTCGTCGGGGTCGGCGATCGCATTGCTCAGGTCGAACCGTTGAAAGTTCACCCCGTCGAATCGTGTCCCGGGGAGCGACGGCTCGCGCGTGTCCACCACCCGCGTGTCCGGGAGCGTTTCGAGGACGGGTTCGGGGCTCCACGACGACGACGGCGCGTCGTAGCCCGTCACGTCGACGATGAAGTGCGTCGCTGCGCTCACGGTGACGCAGATCTTTCCGGCCGCATCGCCACCAGCGCCGATCTCGACAAGCGCCGCGACCGCTCGCTTCTCGCCTGCCTTGAAGTTGAGATTGGAGGCGAGCGGAGGTTCCACACCGCACGGGAAGACCGTCATGAACCCGCGACCCGTTGAATTGACCGCGGCCACGTTCACGGCCACCGCAACCGCATCGTCCGGCACGAACCTGCCACCGACGTCGATCGCGCGAATCGCACCGGCCGGCAGCATCACCGGCTCAGCCAACTCGCGTGTGTCATAGGCGCGAACCGGGTCGATCGGGGAAAACTGGTTGGTGCCCGGTGTCCACCACCCGGCGACGTCCACGATGACGTGGCCACCGCGGTTCGAGAAGAGACACACCTCACCTGTGGAGTCGGGTGAGGCAATGACGAGATTCGGCGTCGGGAAGCCCGGCCGGGCATTGACGCTCGACGTGCCGGGCTGGCCCTCGGCACAGGAGAACGCTGTGAAGAATCCCTGGACCGGAGAGATCACGGTGACCGACAGCGCGAATGCCTGGACGTCATCCGGGCCGATGTCCGACATGTCGATCGAGATCGTGCAGCCGGCGTCGAGCACGCCGGTGACACCCCCCGTTCCGACACGGGTGTCGATCACGCGCTCTGGCGTCATCGGGTCGTACGACTCGAGCGAACGTTCCGCCGAGAGTTCCGGTGCGGTGATCGGTTCGCACGTGACGGTGGCGATGTCAGCAGCTGTCACCGAGGGGACCCCGCCGACCTCGGCGATCACTCCCCCGACCACCGTTGCGGCCACCAGACCGACCGCGGCCGAGAGCTTTGTGAATCTCATCGCCTCAAGCTAATCCGCCGGCAGGCCGACCTTGCCTGCAACTCGACGATTCGACCGCCTGAGTCGCAAGCGGCCGATTGAGTCGGTTCAGCCCTTGCGCTTCTGGATGTTCGCCCACTCGTCGCGGAGTCCGACCGTGCGGTGGAACAGCAGCGGGGCGTGCAGGTCGTGCGCGAAATAGCCCAAACGCTCGAACTGGACGACCGACCCCAGCGTCGCATCGCCGAGCGCCGGCTCGGCCTTGCAGTCCTCGAGCAACTCGCGTGAGTTCGGGTTGAGGTCGTCGAACACATCACCGGTCGCCTCGCCGGGAATCTCGGCGCTGAACAGCCGCTCGTAGAGCGCAACCTGTACATCGACCGCGTGGTCGGCGGACACCCAGTGCATCGTCGACTTGACCTTTCGGCCATCGGAGGCGTTTCCGCCGCGCGTCTCCGGGTCGTAGGTGACGTGGACCCGCTCCACGTTGCCGTCTGCATCGGTGTCGAGACCGACGCAGGTGACGAAGAACGCACCACGCAATCGAACCTCACGCCCGGGTGTCAGCCGGTAGTACTTCGGCGGCGGCTCGGCTTTGAAGTCGTCCTGCTCGATCCAGAACCGCCCCGAGAACGGCGCGGTCCGCGTGCCGTCGTCCGCGTTCTCGGGATTGTTGATGAGTTCGACCTGCTCGACGAGCGGCACCCCCGAGTCGTCGGTCGGCCAGTTGTCGATGACGACTTCGAGCGGCCGCAATACCGCCATGCGACGTTGGGCCACAGCGTTGAGACGCGTCCGGACGAACGACTCGAGCAGCTCGATCTCGTTGCGACTGTTCGTGCGCGACACACCGATGAAGCGACAGAAATCGCGGATCGACTCGGCGGGATATCCACGCCGACGAAGCCCACGCAACGTGGGCATCCGCGGATCGTCCCACCCATCGACAACTCCGTCGCTGATGAGCTGCAACAACTTGCGCTTCGACGTAACAGTGTGAGTGAGTTCAAGCCGAGCGAATTCGCTCTGCCGTGGCTGCTCATACGGAAGGACACCAGCGTCGGCGAGCTGGTCGAGATACCAGTCGTAGAGCGGCCGGTGGCCGTCAAACTCAAGCGTGCACAACGAGTGCGTGATCCCTTCGATGGCGTCGCTCTGGCCGTGCGCCCAGTCGTAGGTCGGGTAGATCTTCCAGCCGTCACCAGTCCGATGGTGATGGCGGGCGCGGATCCGATACATCACGGGGTCGCGCATCTGCATGTTCTCGTGTTGCATGTCGATCCTGGCACGCAAGACCGCAGCGCCTTCATCGAGTTCGCCGGCGCGCATCCGGGCGAAGAGATCGAGGTTCTCCTCGATCGGGCGGTCGCGATGCGGGCTCTCGGTTCCGGGGTTGCCGTAGCCGCCGCGCTGCTCCGAAATCGTCTCGCCGTCCTGCTCGTCGACGTAGGCCTTGCCCTGCCGGATGAGCAACACGGCCCAGTCGACCAGCTGCAAGAAGTAGTCGCTGGCGTAAAGGGGCGTTGCGACCTCGTATCCGAGCCATCCAATGTCGTCGACGATGGCCTTGACGTAGCTCGCATCCTCGGTGTCGGGGTTCGTGTCGTCAAAGCGCAGATTGCACACGCCACCGAACTCTGCCGCAAGGTCAAAGTCGACGGTAATCGCCTTCGCGTGACCGATGTGTAGGTAGCCGTTCGGCTCAGGTGGGAACCGGGTCTGGACGCGACCGCCGAACGTGCCCTGCTCGCAGTCGGCGATCACGAGATCGCGCACGAAGTTTGCTGCGGCCGGTCGGTCGTCGAGAGCACTCATCGGCCCAGTATGCAGCGCATTCACGGTCGGTAGGTGCTTGTCGCAATCTCGGGGCTCTCACGCCGCCGACCGTCATCCGAAAACCAGCTTGGGTGAAGCCGCGCATCAGGCCTGCCGGGGTATCTGCAAGAGTGGTCGCATGTCTGTGCCGGCCGAATCAATCTTCTTCGACCTCTGGTCGGCCACCTACGACCGACCCGGCCTCCAGCGGACCACGTACCGGCCGATCCACGATGCCGTGCTCAATCGACTCGACGGCCTCAAACCGGATCACGTGCTCGACCTCGGGTGCGGTACGGGCCAGCTCACCGAACGTCTCGGTGCGGCGTTTCCCGACGCCTTGGTCGTGGGAGCCGACCTGTCCGACGGCATGCTCGAACGCGCTACCGACAGGATGGCCAACGAGCACGCCGCAGCGTTCCTCCGCGCCGACGCCCAACACCTCCCGATCGCCGACGGGTCGCTCGACATCGTCACGTGCACCGAGTCGTTCCACTGGTACGCGGACCAGACTGCCGCAGCAGCAGAGCTCGCCCGCCTCGTCCGCCCGGGAGGACGTGTCGTCATCGCCTCGATCGCGACGGTCACCGGGTTTGCCGATGATGCGATCCAGCGAGCGTCGACGCTGGCCGGGCGTCCGGTGCGGGCCATCCCGAAACGACAGTTGCGACGACTGCTTGAAGCTGCCGGACTCAACGTTCTGCATCAGGGCAGAATCCCGCGGTTGGGCTTCGTGCCGTGGCCGTTGTTGACCGACGCCACGCGCCGGTGACCGCTCCCGGAAAGACCGACCATCGCGCCCCGCTTGCGCTGCGGATCTTCATCGGCCTGATCGGGGTCACAGCGCTGCTGTTCAACGTGGCGCTGATGATCTCCAATCGGGCACCGGGGGTCACGCGTCGGTTGTTCGGCGGCTTTGCGCAACGCCTGGCCGACCGCCTCGACTCCGCGTCGACGATCGCTGCCGATGACCTCCCCGGGCACGACGCGATCGTGCACATCGGGGTCTAGGCCGTGGCCACGACCCTGATCGCGCTCATGCTCTGGCGATGGACGACCTTGCTGCCGGTTGCCATCGCGGTGTTCGCCGCGAGCGCGGCGGTTGAGTTCGGACAGGGTCGCTATTCGTCGAGCCGCGCCGTCGAGTTCAGCGACCAGCTCGCCAACGCCGTCGGTGTCGGCGTTGCAGCGGCGGCGCTCTGCATGCTCGGGTGGAGCGCGGTCAGTCGCGCGCTTCGAGGAAGTCGACCACCGCATCGGTGAACACGTCGTTGCGGTCCCCGGCAACCATGTGACCGGCGCCGACGACGTCCGCATACTCAGCATGTGGAACGAAGCCGAGGAACTTCTGCGCGCCCTCCTCCGACAGCAGGTCACTCTGGCGCCCGCGGACGAGCAGCGTCGGAATCGTCAAACCCCGAGCTGCAGCTTCGAGCGCTTTGCTGCGCTGTTCGAAATCGACGATGCGCGTCTCGTCGCTGTCGGCGTGTTTGCCCCACATGAACGCAGGGTCCCAATGCCAAAACCACCGACCGTTGCGGAACCGAACGTTCTTCTCGAGCCCGGCAAGATTAGTCGGGCGAGGCCGGTGCGGGTTGTAGCGCTGGATCGCATCGGCCACGTCGTCGAGCGACTCGAAACCCGTCTCGATGTGCTCGTGCATGAACGATCGGATGCGGTCGACGCCCGCCGGTTCGATATTCGGAGCGACATCGACGAGCACGAGCGCCCCGGCGACGTCCTGCCCATCTCGTTCTCGACCCTGATGAACGGCCATCAGCGCCGACGTACCACCGAGCGATGCCCCGACAAGCACGGGCTGATCGAAACGACGAGCGACCAATTCCACGTCGTTCGGAAAGACGGAGCCGTCGTAGTTGCCACCCGGGGACCAGTCGCTGTCACCGTGACCGCGAAGATCGACCGATGCCACGTGGTAGCCGCGGCCGACGAGCGCACAGAGTGTCCCACCCCACGAGTGGCGAGTCTGCCCGCCACCGTGAAACAGCAACACGGTCTGAGCGGTGGGATCGCCGGCAATGTCGGCAGCGAGCATCACGCCGTCGGCCGCTTCCCAGCGGACGGTTTCGATGTCAATCGCAGCGTCACTCACGCCGACGAGCCTTGCCGACGGCGACCTCAGCGATCGACTCGGAGCCCGTGTCGAACTCTGCTCATAGACCCGGGTCAACCCCGGTCATCTCGACCGAGAGATCCCAGAGTTGCGTCGCGAGCTGTGCGTCGTGGGAGCGCCCGGCCGAGGAGACCGTGCGGGCCGGACCGGCGGTCTCGCCGCGCTTCGACGGCCCGATGTAGTCGCCGCCCTCGATATCCTCCGACGATGCGGCCATCAGCGTCGGCCAGGCACCCTCGGCCGGCGAATTGAAGAACACCCTGAACAACGGAGCAGCGAGCATCACGATCTTCGGCATGTGCCGCCCCAACTCGGTGGCGGCGATCCCAGGGTGACAAGCAACGGCAATCGTCGTCGATTCCGAGGCGCGCAGGCGGCGCTCGAGTTCATACGCGAACAGCAGGTTTGCGAGCTTGCTCTGCTGGTACCGATCTTGCGCCCCGTACTTCTTCGAAGCATCGATGTCGTCGAAATGAATATCTCCACCGCGGTGGGCGATACTGCTCGTCACGACGACGCGTGCGCCCTCGGTCTCGGCGAGCTTGTCGAGCAGCTGACATGTAAGTGCGAACGTGCCGAGGTGGTTGACGCCGAACTGCGATTCAAAACCGTCGGTGGTCAGTTCAAGCGGCGGCATCATGATGCCCGCGTTGTTCACCAGCACATCGAGACGATCCTCTTCGGCGACCAGTTCAGCAGCGGCCGCAACACTGTCGAGGTCGCCCTGATCGAGGGGGATAAAGCGTAGATCGGCGCCCTCGACGGCGGCTTCGATCCGCCCGATTGCGTCGGCCGCGCGCTCTTCGGAGCGACAGCCCAACAGGACTCTGCCGCCGCGCTCGGCGAGCACCATCGCAGCCTCGAAGCCGATCCCAGTATTAGCACCGCTGACGAGGAACGTCTTTCCGGACTGGTCTGGGACATCGGATGCCGTGAAGCTGTTCATGCCACAGTCTGCCGATCGGCGTTCGCAAGCGGACAATGCACGTCCGACACCGTCAGGTCCAGTGGTGAGCCCAGTCGGACTGGGTCGGCCTTCGTTCGGTAGGTTTCTCTCCATGGCGACCGAGCAGAACCCGTCGAATCGACAGATCTGGGAAGGCACATTCGGCGCATCCCGCATCCGCGAGGACGACTACTCCACGATGTCAGGCATCCCTCTCGAGCCGGTGTACGGACCCGACGATGGCGAGTTCCCGGGTCAGTACCCCTACACGCGTGGACCGCACGCGTCGATGTATCGCTCAAAGTTGTGGACAATGCGGATGTTCGCCGGATTTGGAACTGCCGAAGACACGAACTGGCGTTTCAAGGAGATCTTAAAAGCGGGTGGCACCGGGCTATCGACAGCATTCGACATGCCCACATTGTTAGGGCTCGACTCCGACGATCCAATGTCGCTCGGCGAGGTCGGTCGGTGCGGTGTGGCCGTCGATTCGCTCGCTGACATGGAAGACCTCTACTCGGGAATCGATCTCGGCGACATCACGACCTCAATGACGATCAACTCACCTGCGGCGCCGATCTTCGCAATGTTCGTTGCCCAAGCAGAGAAGGCCGGCGTGCCACGCGCTGCACTCGGCGGGACACTGCAGAACGATATATTGAAGGAATACCAGGCCCAGAAGGAGTTCGTGTTCCCACCCCGCCAATCGATGCGTTTGGTACGGGACACAATCCAGTTCACCGCCGCAGAGATGCCCCGCTGGAACTCGATTTCGATTTCCGGTTATCACATCCGAGAAGCCGGCTCAACTGCGGCGGAGGAGCTGGCATTCACACTCGCCAATGGGTTCGCGTACGTCGAGCTCGCGCTGCAGGCCGGGCTACCTATCGACGCTTTCGCGCCGCGACTCAGCTTCTTCTTTAATGCCCACATCGACTTCTTCGAGGAAATCGCGAAGCTCCGAGCCGCCCGCCGTATCTGGGCGCGATGGATGAAGGAGCGCTATAGCGCCAAGACGGCCAAGTCGATGCAGCTGCGCTTCCACACCCAGACTGCTGGGGTGTCGCTAACAGCGCAGCAACCCGAGATCAACATCGTGCGGACGGCGATCGAGGCGATGGCCGGCGTGCTCGGCGGCACACAGTCGTTGCACACGAACTCAATGGACGAAGCGCTGGCGTTGCCGACAGAGAAGGCCGCCCGAATCGCGCTGCGCACGCAGCAGATCATCGCCCACGAAACCAACGTCACCCATGTCGCTGATCCGCTCGGCGGTTCGTACTTCGTCGAAGAATTGACCGATGAAATGGAGCGTCAGGCGGAGGAGATCTTCGCCAAGCTCGACGAGTTCGGGAGGGGGTCAATCCTCGAAGGGTGCATCCAGGGCATCGACGAGAACTGGTTCCAGGGCCGGATCGCCGATTCGGCATACGAGCTCGAACGCAAGTTCAACACCGGCGAGCGCATCATCGTCGGCGTCAGCGACTTCACCGATGGCAACGACGACAACCTCGAAATCCTGCAGATCACGAACGAGGACGAGCAGCGTCAGCGCAAGCGCCTGAACGAGGTCAAGCAGGATCGTGACGCCGAAGCGGTCGAGAAGGTTCTTGCGAAACTTGCCGCCGAGGCATCCGACCCCGAAGTCAACCTGATGCCGACACTGGTGGAGGCATCACACGCATACGCAACGCTCGGCGAGATGATGGGCACCATGGCTGGCGTCTTCGGCCGCCACGTCGAAGTGCCAACGATCTGACCTCCCCGACCAGACTGGCGACTGATCGGTTGAATTCACGGTCTAACCCGGAGTGACATTCTCGACACAGCTACACCGACAGGCTCCAATGTCAGCGTCGTTCGTCCTGAAGCGACGACCTTCATCATCATGCTCTCGTGTGATTGAGATGAGCCGCTGGCAAGGAGCGTCGGAAACCGTTACGGCGAAGTAATCTCCAATCCGGTGACGGCTCAAATCGGAGCAATCGGGGTTGTCTAAGCGCGCTCCGTGCGGCGAGTCCGATAGCTAATGCGACCGGACTCGCCGAACCGGTTGTGCCGGCCCGTCCAGCGCCGGTGGACAAGGACCGCCAGGTCGCTAGAGCACGCGGTCGACGAGGTGTTCGCTCAACTCCCACAGACGCGACGCCGTCTCGGCGTCCGCAATGTATGACCGGAACCCGTTCTCACCGGGATTTCCACCCTCAACACCTGGCCCGCAGTCTGCGAAGTACGTGCCGTGGAGCGGAGCGAGACCGGCTGCGGTGGCTGCCCACACTTCGGTGGCCGCTCCCTGCTCGACGCTCTTGAACCGGCGCCCAGTCGAAGCCCCGGGGTGATCGGCGGCACGCTGACGGGACCGCTCGATCGCCTGGGCCATCAATTCATCGTCGAGGTGGCGTCCGAGCGAGGTCATGATCGCTCCAGGATGGACCGCTGCGGTGAAGACATCACCGACTGGATGGCGTCGCGCAAGCTCAAGGGCATGGAGCGCGTTAGCGGACTTCGATCGTCCATACGCCAGCCAGGCGTCATAGGCAGAGTGCTCAAAATTGGGATCGCTTAGGTCGACGTCGCTGATGTCGTGCGCCGACGACGTGAGGCAGATGATCCTCGAATCGGTTCCTGCGAGAATCGCCGGCATCAGTTGACGGGTGAGTTCGAAATGTCCCAGATGGTTCGTGCCGAACTGCAACTCGTAGCCGTCGGCCGTTCGCCCCTCGGGGCATGCCATGACCCCGGCGTTGTTGATCAGCACGTCGATCGGCTGCCCATCATCGATGAGGCCTTGCGCGCAGCTCCGAACGCTCGACAAGT
>CAJQPY010000027.1 GCA_905480335.1 uncultured Ilumatobacter sp.
GATCGTGACGGTGACGAACCAGGTCCCCCCGAGACTGATCTTTTGCGTGCCGGCCATGCCCATGCCGGCGACCCACAACACGACGAGAGCCGGGAAAGCCAGCTTCATGTGCAGGGCTGCCATCGCCTGTGTCTCGCCCGCACGCTGCATCCGTGGGTACAGGAAGAGCGGGCCGAACGCGGCGATCGCGCTCAGGATGTGGAGCATGTAGAGCAACTGGGTGACGGTGTCGTTGGACTCGATGATGGCGATCACGGCCCGAACGCTATCCGTGCCGAACGCTCAGGAGAAGTACGGTGCATCCATGAGCGACGCTCCGCCGCCACCGGTTCCTCCGCCACCGCCGGTTCCTCCGCCGCCACCGGTTCCTCCTCCGCCGGCCTCACCGCCGCCGGGCTGTTATCCCGACGGCGTTGCGATGCGATGGTGGGACGGCGTTGCGTGGGGGCCGGTCGCTCCCGGAGGTGGACCGACCTCCGATGACCGCACCCTCTCGATCTTGACGCACGGGGGCCTGCTGGTGGGCGGGTTCATCCTGCCGCTCGTCTTCTATCTGATCGCGGACGACGAGACCCGCTCGGAGACGCGCTGGCACGCACGTGAAGCACTCAATTTTCAGCTCACCTTCCTCGTCGCGTATCTCGGCTCGTTCATCGTGTTCTTCGCCGGCCTCGCGTTGAGCGGGGCGTTCGGTGCGTCGGGGAGTGATGCCGGAGCGGGGATCGGGTTGGGCATCTCGCTCATCGTGTTCTTCGTGGTGATCTTCGGCGCAGTAATCGTCAACTTCGTGTTCAGCATCATCGGCGCGATGCGCGCGAACGCAGGTATCCGCTGGCGATACCCGCTCCGGATCCCGTTTGTGCGGGGCTAGATAGCCTGTCGCCCATGCCGGAACAGGACCAGCGCCGCTACGTGGTGCACACCTACGGATGCCAGATGAACGAGCACGACTCCGAACGCATTGCTGGCCTACTCGAAGCCGACGGGTTGGTTCGCGCCGAGTCTGAGGCCGATGCCGACGTCGTCGTCCTGAACACCTGTTGCATCCGTGAGAACGCGGACAACAAGCTCTACGGAAACCTCGGGCACATGAAGACGTGGAAGGCCAAGAAGAACGGTCGGCAGATTGTCGTCTCGGGTTGTCTTGCCCAGAAGGACCAGGACCTAGTGGCCCAGAAGGCCGGACACGTCGATGTCGTCATGGGGACCCACAACGTCCACCGCGCTGCGGAGTTGCTCGAGGCGGCCAAGTCGTCGAATGTTCCGATCACCGAGATCCTCGAGGTCGCCGTGGTCGACGACCATGCGATGTTCCCGTCGGCTCTGCCGGCGCGACGGGAGAAGAGCTACAACAGTTGGGTCACGATCCAGATCGGCTGTGACAACAGCTGTGCCTTCTGCATCGTCCCCGCCGTGCGCGGTGAAGAGATGAGTCGGCCGTACGCGGACATCGTGGCCGAGGTCGAACAGCTGGCGATCGACGGCGTCAGCGAGGTCACGTTGCTCGGGCAGAACGTCAACAGCTACGGCCGAGACCTGCAGCTCGCCGCCCGTCAGGCCGGTGACGACAGCGTCAAGCTGCGGCCGCTGTTCGCCGATCTGTTGCGCGATGTGGGGGCCGTCGACGGGATCCAACGAGTCCGGTACACCAGTCCGCATCCGAAGGACATGCGCCCTGAGACGTTCGCCGCAATGGCCGATACCTCGGCGGTGTGTGAGCACCTCCACTACCCGCTGCAGTCTGGGAGCGACCGCGTGCTCGCACTGATGCATCGCGGTTACACGGCCGAGCGCTATCTCGAACGCTTGGTCGAGGCCCGGCAAACCGTCCCGGACCTGGCCGTGTCGACCGACATCATTGTGGGGTTCCCCGGTGAGACCGAGGACGACTTCGAGCGCACGCTCGAAGTCGCTGCGGCGGCTGAGTACGACTACGCCTACACCTTCATCTTCTCGTCCCGACCGGGAACCGAGGCGGCGGAGATGGAAGCGGACTTCGTGGACCCTGCCGTCGCGAGCGAGCGTTTCGAACGGCTGCGCGTCGTGGTCGAGCGGTCGGCAATCGCCAAGCACGAGGCACGGGTCGGTCGCATCGAAGAGGTATTGGTGGAGGGGCCGTCAAAGAAGGATCCCGGTGTCACATCCGGTCGGACGCGACAGAACAAGCTCGCCCACTTCGTCACTCCCCGCCCGCTTCGTGCAGGAAGCTATGCCACCGTCGAAGTCACCCGGGCGGCGCCGCACCACCTGATCGGGAACTTCGTCGACTACGTCGCCGACGCCCGCCATACCGTGCGGATTCCCGTAGCATCGCTCTGAGTATGACCGAGCAGCAGCACGACGACCAGCTGGCCGAGTACAGGTCAAGCATCGACAACATTGATGCTGCGCTGGTCCACCTGCTCGCTGAGCGATTCAAGGTCACCAAGGCGGTGGGTCGCTATAAGAAGGAGTCCCAGCTCGCGGCGGCAGATCCAGGCCGTGAAGAGATCCAGCTTGCCCGATTACGTGGTTTGGCAGAAGAGTCGGGTCTCGATCCAGCGTTCACTGAGAAGTTCCTGCGTTTCATTGTCGCCGAAGTCATCCATCACCACCAGCGCATCGCCGAGGGCGAGCATCTCTGATCCTCGCCCGGCCCGGGTTGCCATCGTAGGATCGACCGCGTCCGGAAAGTCCGATGTCGCGCTAGCCGTCGCCCGCCGACTTGGCGATGTCGAATTGGTTTCCGTTGACAGCATGCAGGTCTACCGAGGCATGGACATCGGCACGGCCAAACCGACCGGTAAAGAACGAGCCGAGGTTCGGCACCACTGCATCGACCTGGTCAAAGCAACCGCTGAGTTCACGGTCGGTGACTTCCAGCCGGCGTATCGGCACGCGATTCAGCAGATCGCTGGCGACGGGCATCGGGCGCTGCTCGTCGGGGGAACTGGGCTCTACCACCGTGTTGTGATCGACGACTTCGACCTGCCCGGTGAGTTCCCGAAGGTTCGTGCAACGCTTGACAACGAACCCGACACGGCGAGGCTTCACGCTCGACTCGCTGAACTCGATCCTGTTGCTGCCGAGAGGATGGAACCCGGCAATCGTCGCCGAGTCATGCGCGCTCTGGAGGTGACCGTCGGATCCGGCTACCCATTCAGCAGCTTCGGGCCCGGCCTCAACAGCTACCCGCTGTCGGCCGTTGCGCAGATCGGACTCCGCCGTCCGAGAGCGGTCATCGCAAAGCGGATCGAACGCCGCGTTCACGCGATGATCGACGCCGGTCTCGTTGGCGAAGTCGAACGGCTGTTTGTCACCGGATTCTCGCGTTCGGCAGGTCAGGCATTGGGTTACAAGGAAATCATCGAGCACTTGGAGGGCCGCATGAGCATGGATGAGTCGATCGAGATGATCATCACTCGCACCCGCCAGTTCGCCGTTCGTCAGGAGCGATGGTTCCGTCGTGATCCTCGCGTACAGTGGATTGATGTCGTGCACGATCCTGTCACTGAAGTGGCCCCGACCGTGATCAAAGCCCTGCAAGCATGACCCGCCGATTTTTCACCAAGCACCACGGACTCGGCAACGACTTCCTAGTCCTGTTCGACGACGGTGCCACGTCGGCCGATGTACTTGCTGGGCTGGCCGTCGAACTTTGCGACCGGCGAACCGGCATTGGCGCCGACGGTTTGCTCGTGGCGACCGAAGCTGACGGGTACGCAGCAAAGATGACGCTGTTCAACGCGGATGGATCAGTCGCTGAGACTAGTGGAAACGGAATCCGCTGTTTCGCCCAGGCGGTGGCGATGCGTCGCGGTGATTTGGATTCGCAGTTCATCTTGACTGATGCGGGCGCACGAGCGGTCGAGCTGGGGGCAACCGAGGACCCCGCTGTGATCACGGCGCAAGTTGAGATGGGGCAGGTGACCGCACTCCCCGAGCCTGCAGGGTGGTCGTCGCTCGGCTGTCATCCGGATCGACCGGTGGCGCACTTTTCGACGGGTAACCCGCACTCAGTTGTCGGCGTCGACGAGGTGGCCGTCGTTGATCTCGCCGACCTCGGCGCCAAGATTCCGCAGGTCAACCTCGAGATTATCGAACCTGGCCCGGAGCCGAATGCAGTCACGATGCGTGTTCACGAACGAGGTGCGGGAATCACTTCGGCATGTGGTAGCGGAGCCTGCGCCGCAGCGTTTGCGGCACGATCGTGGGGCTTGGTGCCAGCAGCGGCTCTGGACGTCGTGGTCCACATGGACGGTGGAACTGCCACGGTCGAACTCACCGATGACGATCCGGCCCAGGCGATTCTGATCGGTCCGGCGACGTTCGTTGCTTCGATTGAGGTCGAGGTTCGATGACGGACCCAAACAACCCGTATAACGAAGCGCTTGCTGGAACGCTTATCGACCGGACTATCCGCGAAAAGATCGTGCTGGTCGCAGTGGCGCTTCCGGGCGACCACGACGAATCGGTTGACGCAAGCCTGGACGAGTTGTCCTTGCTCGTCGACACGGCCGGCGCCGACGAGGTTGCTCGGATGGTTCAGCGACGTGATGCTCCCGACCACACCTGGTATCTGGGAAAAGGCAAGGCCGAGGAGTTGAAAGAACTGTGCCTTGCGGTCGACGCCGACACTGTCGTGTTCGACAATGAACTTGCCCCGGCGCAGCAGTTTAACCTCGAGAAGTTGCTCGGGCGCACGGCGATCGACCGCACTGCGGTGATCCTCGACATCTTTGGGCAAAACGCCCGAACGATGGAAGGAAAGGCGCAGGTCGAATTGGCGCTGCTCCGGTATCGGCTGCCCCGCCTGCGTCGTGGAGCGAAAGCGAAGCTCTCTCAGCAGCGCGGGGGCGTTGGGGGACGGTTCGGTTCAGGCGAGACCAAGATCGAAACCGACCGCCGTCGGATCATGCGGCGGATCACAAAACTTGAGCGGGAACTTGACTCGTTGGCAGAGACGCGCTCGCTTCAGCGGCAGGGTCGCCAGCGGAGTGGCCTCGCCTCGGTGGCGATCGTCGGGTACACAAATGCAGGAAAGTCGACGCTGCTCAATTGTCTGACCGACTCAGGCGTGCTGAGTGAAGATCGACTCTTCGCAACTCTCGACCCGACGACGAGGCGCCTTGCATTACCTGGCGGCGAGCCAGTGCTTGTCACGGACACGGTCGGTTTCATTAGTCGGTTACCGCACGGCCTGGTCGAGTCGTTCAAGGGAACGCTTGAGGTTGCCGCTCTCGCCGATTACCTGGTTCACGTGGTTGATGCCAGCGTGCCGGATCCCGACGGCCAAATCGATGCGGTGCACGACGTTCTTCGTGAGATCGCTGCTGCCGACGTGCCCGAACTAATAGTGATCAACAAGTCCGACCTCGCACCCGGGCCAGCGGAGCAGTTGCTGATTGATTATCCGGGTTCAGTTGCGGTCAGCGCAGTGACTGGTGAGGGCATCGATGGACTCATGCGAGTGATCGGTGATCGACTCCGCTCGCTCGCTGTGGTGTACGAACTTGCTATTCCATATAGCCGTGGCGATGTGCTCGCAGCGGTGCACCGTGAGGGTGAAGTGGTCTCCACCTCCGACGGCGAAACTGAGTGGACGGTTCGGGCCCGACTTTCCGACCCCTCGGCCGGTCGGCTTACGGAGTTCATTACCGACGGCCACGCGGAGGTTTCCGCTTGAGCGCGCAGCCATTCGTCCCCCCGCCATATCCGTATGACCGACTGAACTCGTTGAAGTCCGACATCCTGGAGCGGCACGATTCGGTCGTCGACCTCTCGATCGGAACGCCCTTTGATCCGCCCCCGCCGGAGGTTGTTGCGGCATTGTCGACAAGCGGAGCAGAACGTTCATATCCGCCGAGCGTGGGAACCGCTGATTTCCATGCGGCGGTGCAGCGCTGGCTCAGCCGTCGCTTCGATGTATCCGCCCAGTCGGGCCAGATTGGGGCGACGGTGGGCTCGAAAGAGTTCGTAGCGCTGTTGCCGCAATTTATGAGTTTGAGGTCGCCGGGTCGCGATACGGTGCTGTACCCGGAGGTTTCGTATCCGAGCTACGCAATGGGAGCGACGCCGGCAGGCCTGCGGGCTGTTCCGGTCGCTATGGGTTCTAGTGGCCGCCTCGACCTTGGCTCGGTCGACGTCGATGACGTTGATCGGGCGTTGTTGCTCTGGGTCAACAGCCCCGGCAACCCGACCGGACACCTCGAGGACCTCGGCGCAGTGGCAGCATGGGGTCGGGCGAACGCAGTGCCGGTCTTCTCCGACGAGTGCTACATCGAGTTCACGTGGAATGGGCCCGGCCGGACGATCCTGCAGCACGGCCACAAGGGTGTTGTCGCAGTTCATTCGCTCTCGAAGCGATCGAATTTTGCCGGAGCCCGGTCAGGATTCTACGTCGGAGATCCGGAGCTCGTCGACTACCTGCGCGAGGTGCGTAAGCATGCCGGACTCCTCATGCCTGGTCCGGTGCAAGCGGCGAGCATCGTTGCGCTCGATGACGATCAACACGTCGAAGCGCAACGGCACCGCTACCGCGATCGGCTCAAGCGATTGGCAGAGGTTTTGGCGCGATGGTCTGGGGTGCCGGTAAAGCTCCCCGACGGGGCTTTTTATCTCTGGGTTCCAACCACAAACGGCTGGGAATTCGCGCAGCGGCTGGCTCACGCAGGCGGCGCGTTGGTGAGCCCAGGTGAGTTCTACGGACCAGCAGGGAGCGGACATGTACGTGTGGCCGTGGTGCAGCCAGACGATCGGATTGATGTCGTGGTTGAGCGACTTCAACGAGCGGTGGGCACCTGACGTGGCTGAATCCGCTTCTCGCCGCGGTTGGCTGCTCTGGTTCGGAGTGGTGGTGCTCGTGGCCGGCTTGTTGGCGGCAGGTTTTTTGTGGAGCGCAGGTAACGATCGTCGACGTAACGCAATCGAAGGGTTCGCGCGGGCGCCGGTCGCATGCGACACGACGCTTGACTTTGCGGAGACCGGCGAATACCTAGTTTTCATCGAGAGCGCAGGGCGCCTCAATGGTCTCCGAGGCGATTGCGATGTCGAAGGCACGTACGATTTAGGGTCAGTCACGCCAGCGGTCGAGATCACGGTTGTCGACCCAGACGGAGCGCCGGTCAAGCTCAACCCAGCGGTCGGTGGCCCGAACTATAGCGAGGCCGGATTTGTCGGTGCAGCAGCGTTCACGATCGAGATCGTCGAAACCGACGATCACGTGGTGCGGGTTGAGTCGACCGACAACGAGGTGTTTGTCATCGCGGTCGGCCGTGATCCGAGTGAGGGCGTGGGCCTGTTAAGGGGGGCAGCGGCGGCGCTGGCAATTGCCGGGTTGCTGCTGGGTGGGGGACTCATTCTGCTCAGCTTGCGCAGACCGGCGACGGAAGTTGCTGCGCCGCCGTGGACGTCCGGGGCCGTTTCCCAACGGCCTCAGTTCGCGCCGGGCCAGTCTCCGCAAAGCCCTCCGACGTTCGGTCATCTGGCTGGCCCTCCACAGTATCCTCGAGCTGCGTCCGGCCAGTTGGGGCAGTATGCCCAACCAGAATTATCGCAATACGGTCGGCCGCAGCTGTCTGAGCCACAACCTCCGCAAAAACTCTCAGAGCCTGTTTCGATTGCCGGTCAACCAGCGCTGCCGGGTCAGCCCGGCTGGGGGCACCTGTCGCCGCCACCGCCACCGCCACCACCACCGCCACCACCAGACCTGCGTTCTTATCATCAGCCGCTCGGTTCCAATCCGGACGAATCGGGCCCCGAGGGCCCGGAGAACGCGGCACCGACCGACGAAAAGGGAACGTCTGGCGGCTCCTTTCCGGCCCCACTCAACGACCAGTACACATCGGGCCGTGCAAGCCCCGAAGACCGCTCGCCACCGCAACCGCCGCCGGCGATTTGACGAGGCGGACGGCGACGTCTCGGCCGATCAGTAGCGCCGCATCACCGTGACTACTTTGCCAAATAGTTCAACGTCGTCGGCGTGGAACTCCATTGGTTCCATCGACGGATTGGCTGGGAGCAGTGTCACGTTCGCTCCCGAGCGCTCGTAGGTCTTGACCGTTGCCTCGCCGCCTGGGATGCCCGCCACGACGATGTCGCCATTGTTTGGATGTTCGACCTGTGTTGCGACCACGTAGTCGCCGTGCATGATCCCCATATCGATCATCGATTCACCACGGACACGCAGCATGAATAGTTCGCCCTCGCCTGCGAAATCGATCGGAACGGGAAGGAGCTCCTCGACGTTCTCCTCAGCGAGAACATCGGTCCCGGCGGCGACGTCGCCGACGAGCGGGACATAGCGCACAGGACGACGGTCCATTACGGCGCCGCTGTTGGGATCGAAACGCACCTCAATGGCGCGTGGCTTGTCAGGGTCGCGACGCAGGTATCCGAGTCGCTGCAGCGTGTTCAGGTGACTGTGCACGGTGGAAGGTGAAGTGAGCCCGACTGCCTCCCCGATTTCTCGCACTGAGGGCGGAAAGCCGCGTACGCGCATTTGCTCTTCGATGAAGTCGAGAATCGCACGCTGGCGCTTGCTGATCTTTGGAGCCATGGGAACAGAGTAGGGCTAGCAGGCCTTCGAGTCAAACACCTGTACGGCAACAGGTGTTCGAGAAATGTGTGTTTTAGAGTTGACAACGATGTTCGGTTGCTGCTGTAATATCGAACATACGTTGCATCTAGGCAAATCAGCCGAACAGGCAGCGAACAGTTCTGTTGGGGAGACGCCATGACCACCACCACCACCACCACCACCGCAGTTGGCGCCACTATCATCAATTCTCGGACCTACGATCATCGTACGTCTTCGACGCAGTGGGGCGGGTGTGCCAGTCGCTACCAACGCCCGGCACGGCGTCGTGTCGCCGCTCCGATTGACCAACCGAACTACGCAGCGCGTCGGCTGGGAGCGTTGATTGTGGCGTTCGGTTCGGTTGTGGTGGTGGCGTCGTTGATCAACGGTTTGCTAACGGATCTCGGTGGCAGCCCCGCCATTGCCGCCGAAACAGCATCATCGGCAGGTGGCGTGCAAGTTACCCGGCTCGGTGGCGCCACCGTGCAGCACGTTGCTCGGCCGGGTGACTCACTGTGGTCGATTGCGGACGAACACCGTGGTGTAGTGGACCGTGATCGCTACGTCGACGAATTGATCAACCTCAACGGGTCAACATCGATCGTGGTCGGGCAGGCTATTCGCCTGCCGTGATCCAAGCTTGCGGGGGCGTTACAATTAGGACGTGCAGTGCCCGTCATGCCGTGGTGACGACAGTAAGGTCGTCGACTCACGCATTGCTGAGGGTGGCGTAGCGATCCGGCGGCGGCGACAATGTCTAAGCTGCTCACGTCGATTCACAACGTTCGAGCGCGTGGACCACGTGCCGTTGACGGTGGTCAAGTCGTCTGGCGAAATCGTTCCCTTCGATCGGGCAAAGGTTATTGCGGGGCTTTATGCCGCAACAACGGGACGCAGCGTGTCCGACGAATCGCTCCAGCAGATGGCGAACAGCGTCGAGGATGCTGTCCGCATGAACGGCAGCGAGGTGTCGACTGCGGTCGTGGGCCTGACGGTGCTCGACGAATTACGCCTTGTCGACGACGTGAGTTATCTTCGCTTCGCCAGCGTCTACAAGAATTTCGATGCGGCCGCAGACTTCCATCGCGAACTCGAACTCATGGAGAAGTCTGTACCGCACGACGGCGCCAACGGCTGAACAGAAACGACTCGTCATCGACCACGAGTTGGGCAAGGTCGTAGCGATGTGAGTGGTCTCCACCGCCGTGAAAGAGGCGCGGGCCGCTCCCCCCGATCGTGGCGGGTGACGTCGTGATGTTCAATTCGTCGAAGATGTCGGCATCGGCGAGCGCAGCATTGAGCGTGGCGCCACCTTCGGCCTGAACGAAGGTGGCGCCGGGGCAGAAGTCGGAGAGCTGCTCGAGCGCAGCGCAGAGGTCGACCTTGTCAGTGCCGGCCCGCAGAACGTCCACACGATCGTCGTCGACTTCGGTCTGCTCCGTAGTGATGATGAATCCGGACCCGGACTGGAACAGTTCACTCGTGGTGTCGATCGAGCCGCTCCGGGTGACGACGCCGATTCGCTGGCCTCTCTTCCTCGGCGCCCCGTATCCTTCGCCGCGCGCGGTACCCGCTCCCACGATGAGTGCGTCGGCGACAGAACGGAGCCGCAGTAGCACGCTGGAGTCATTGTCGCTGGAGAGCCCGGCCGACACGCCGTCGACCACTGTCGACCCGTCGATTGATGTCACCATGCACATCGCGACCCAGGGCCGGTCGGCACGCTGTCCAAGCGGAGCGGCGTAGGCCTCATCGATCGTGATCGGTCCGTCGGGAACAGGAAGAAGTCGTCGAAGTGGAACGTGCATCGCAGTCGATCGTGTCAGGTCTGCTTACATCGGACCATGACTGAGACGACATCCGAGATGAGAACAGCGACGCGGACGTGCCCCCTGTGCGAGGCAGGATGTGGTCTCGAGATCACTATTGCTCGCGACGAGGACGGCTTTGAACGCGTGCAGCGGATCCGTGGCGACATGGACGATGTGTTCTCGCATGGCTTTATTTGCCCAAAAGGGTCGACGCTCAAACAACTTCACGACGACCCTGACCGGTTGCGCACGCCAATGATCAAACGTGACGGCGTTCACGTTGCAGTGACGTGGGTCGAGGCGTGGGAAGAAATTGCCGCTCGACTCCCCGACGTGATCGACGGTCACGGACGCGAATCGATCGGTGTGTTTATCGGCAACCCAGGCGCTCACAGTCTGTCGGCAATGACTTTCTCGCGTGCGCTGCTCACCGGGCTGGGGACCCGCGCGCGATTCAGCGCCTCAACGGTCGACCAGATGCCGCGCCATGTGGCTGCCGGGCACGTGTTTGGTTCAGCGGTCGCCGTTCCCGTTCCCGATCTTGACCGCACCGACCACCTCGTGATCCTCGGCGCCAACCCCTATGCATCGAATGGATCCCTGTGCACTGCACCCGATTTCCCTGGCCGCCTTGAGGCGATTCAGGGGCGCGGGGGCAAGGTGGTCGTCGTTGATCCCCGTCGTTCGCGTACGGCGGATCACGCTGATGAATGGATCAGCATTCGGCCCGGCACCGATGCGCTACTGCTCGCCGCAATCGCTCAAGTGCTGATCGGCGATGGGCTCGCGGACGTCGGTGATCATGTCCGTGCATACGTCGGCGGCCTTGAGCGCCTCGGTTCTGCGTTCGCACCGTTCACGCCGGAGGCGGTCGCCAGTCCCACCGGGGTCGCCGCGGCGACGATTCGGAAGATGGCGCAGGATCTCGCAGCCGCCCCAACGGCTGCCGTCTACGGCCGGATTGGAACCACGACCACCGAGTTCGGTTCGACTACGTCCTGGCTTGTCGACGTTGTCAACACCCTTTCGGGCAATCTCGACCGACCCGGCGGTTCGATGTTCGCCACGCCGGTCGCCGGGGGCGCAACGACCCGCGGGCGGCCGGGCTCAGGAAAGGGCTTCCAGGTTGGGCGCGGACACTCCCGGGTCAGCGGCCACCCAGAGGTCATGGGGGAGTATCCGGTCGGTTCACTCGCCGAAGAGATCACCACGCCGGGAGCCGGCCGACTTAGGGCGCTTGTTACGCTCGCAGGGAATCCGGTCCTGTCGACGCCGAATAGCAATCAGCTCGCTAGCGCCCTCGACGAACTCGAATTCATGGTCTCGATTGACCTGTACCTCAACGAGACGACACGACATGCCGATGTGATCCTGCCGGTCCCGTCGCAGCTCGAACGAAGTCACTACGACCTGCTCCTACTCCAGTTCGCGATCCGGAACGTCGCCAACTACTCCGAGCCGGTGCTTCCTCTCGCCGATGGTCAGCCGGATGAATGGGAGGTAATCTCGAAACTGTCGCTCATCGCTCAGGGGTTAGGGCCCGACGCGGATCCAGCGATCATCGACGACATGGTCATCGACGGAATGATCGAGAATGCGGTGAAGGACGAGTTCTCTAACGTGTTCGGGCGCGAGCCCTACGAGTTGCGTGGCGAGCTCGATGCGATGGGTCGTCGTGGGCCCGAACGGATGATCGACTTCATGCTGCGGACCGGCCCCTTCGGTGACGGGTTCGGAGCAAACCTGGACGGCACGTCGATGGACGACCTACTGGATTATCCGCACGGGCGCGACTTCGGTGCGTTGGTCCCGCGGATTCCCGCCATTTTACGAACGCCTACCGGCCGGATCGAACTCGCTCCGGACGTCTTCGTTGACGACCTCGGTCGACTTGCAGCCGCGGTGCCGGCGTTGACCGAGCGAGACTTCGTGTTGGTCGGGCGGCGACACCTGCGGAGCAACAACTCTTGGATGCACAACATCGACGTGCTCGTGAAGGGCCGACAGCGGTGCACATTGCAGGTGCACCCTGACGACGCCCACGCGCTTGGATTGAACGATGGGGGGGTGGTGCGCGTTACGTCGCGTGTGGGTGAGCTCGTTGCGCCCATCGAGGTGACCGATGCCATCCGCCCAGGCGTCGTGAGCCTGCCTCATGGGTGGGGACACGATCTGCCGGGAACCCAGATGCGGGTGGCGGCCGAGCATGCGGGCGTGAATGCGAACGTGTTGACAGACGATCAGGCGCTTGACCCGCTGTCTGGGACGTCGGTGCTCAACGGTATCCCTGTCTCGCTCGAACCGGCCTGACCGCACGTGTCGCTGTCCGTCCACATTGAACCACACTGATCCACAGCTTCGACCTGGTCATCCACATGAAAATTCACAGGGTTTTCCCTCTTCCTCTCCACAGCTGTGCGCCTCTAGATTGACAACTCGTTGCCGACCTGCGGCGTGCACGCGGATGCTTGGGGTTGCCCTGCGGGGAACTTGCCCTTGACCTGTGATGTTCGCCGCGGTCGGCACGGTTCGTTGCTCGGGTCTACGCTTTGATCATGGACGACGCGATCACCGACGAAGAGTTGACCGAACTCGCCCTGTTAGCTGATCCGGCACCCGACATCGACGACGATGCGGTGCCGTTCGTTGTTGTCCCCGCCGGTGCCTCTCTGCTCCCGAGTTGGTACATGCCGGTGCCGATGTCGACCGGCGGGCCTCATCGCAGACGTCGAGCGTGGGTCATCAGCAGCGTCGTCGCGGCCATGGTCATCGTGAATGGGTTTGGGCTGTGCGTCACGTACGGCATCCCCGAGGTTGGCGACCGCATCGTTCCGTTCTGGTGACATCACCGCCTGGTTGTTTCCAGATCGAACAGGTGTGCGGTCAGGGGTGCGGTTGGCTACGTTGTCCCCATGGCAATTGCATGCGCGTATTGCGGGGGTGAGCATGACCGGCCGGCCGCCGTGCGAGCGTGCTGGAAGAAAAATGGTGAACAGGACATCGCAGCGAACGGAGATGTTCCGCTCCATGAGAACGCATCGCAGAGCGGTTCGTCCACCCTGAGCCCTCAGGGCACACTAAGCGGTGCCGAGCGCCGACCTGGAACCGCTCCGAAGACCGCACCCGCTCCGGTGGATATCGCCCGGCATATCGCGGCCGCGTCCGCAGGCCCTGATCGCCTCGGCCGTCACGCGCTTGCTGATGAGCATACGCCGGTGCCCGAGCCCTGGGCGCAGGCCGAACGACTGCGACTGGGGTCCGACATGCTCACTTCGTCTGCCGGGGCGCTCGGCAGGCTCCGGTCCGCGGCAGCGGCCGGCACCCGGCTTCTCATTGAAGTCGATCCGCTGTTCACTGAAGAGTTCGATCGACGCTTCGGGGTTGCGCGAATCCCGATGCTGATGACTGAGGCCGCCCCATTTGAGGTCGGCGCCGACTTTGAGTTCATCGGTGACGAGCTCCACCACCTGTTGTGGGCTAACACGA
The DNA here is from genome assembly GCA_905480335.1 of uncultured Ilumatobacter sp. Classification (GTDB taxonomy): domain Bacteria; phylum Actinomycetota; class Acidimicrobiia; order Acidimicrobiales; family Ilumatobacteraceae; genus Ilumatobacter_A. Next base: position 13,855 of record CAJQPY010000027.1, read on the forward strand.
TTGATCTCCGCAATGACCGAGCGTCGTGGGACGCACTCGATCGGGCCGTCGCTGCGGGGCTCACCCCGATCGAGGTTGGCGATCCTGGCGACGTTCGCTTGGCGGACGGAACTGCGGTCTGGCTCGACGCCGGACCGCTCCGCTTTGTTGCGCCCATCGACGGGGTTCCGGTCTTGCACGCCGTCACCGTCGAGCACGGCAACATGGTGATCCCGGTGACCAACGAGTCGACCGCCGAGCTGGCTCCTGATCAACTCGAGGCTGTGACGCATGCAGGTGGCGCAGCGCGAATCATAGCTCCGGCTGGGTCGGGCAAGACGCGTGTTCTTACCGAGCGGGCACGTCACCTGCTCACGAACTGGCGGCTTCCATCCAGCGCCGTCAGCCTCGTCGCATTCAACAAGCGAGCCCAGGAAGAGATGCAGGAGCGCACTCCCGACCTGGTGGGTCTTCATGTGCGCACGCTCAACGCAATCGCATTGGCCATCGTCAACGGCACTGCGCCGTTCGCGCCGCAGCCAGCTTCGTGGCGTACCATCAACGAGGTCGACGTCCGCCGCATCATCGGCGATCTTGTATCGTTTCCGAAACGGCGGAACAGCGACCCGGTTGCGCCGTGGATCGAGGCGTTGAGCCTCGTTCGGCTTGGCCTCGTCGCTCCGGAGGAGACTGAAGCCCGTTACGAGGGCGATGTCGACGGCTTTGCTGCGTTCTGGCCGAGCTACCGGGCGTTGCTGGAGCGTCAGCACATCGTTGACTTTGACGAGCAGATCTACCGGGCGTTGCTTATTCTGCTGTCCGACCCAACTGCTCGCCGGACCGCTCAGCGAGCGTGTCGCGCGATGCTGATCGACGAGTTCCAGGACCTCACACCCGCTCACCTGCTGCTGGTTCGGCTACTCGCCGCACCGGGGGGAGCGGTGTTCGGTGTCGGCGACGACGACCAGACCATCTACGGCTACAACGGCGCTGACCCGGCCTGGCTGATTAACTTCGGAGAGTTGTTCCCGGGCGCTGGGGCGCATCCGCTTGAAGTCAACTATCGCTGCCCGGGTGGGATCGTCGACATCGCCGACCGGTTGCTCCGCCACAACCAGCGCCGAGTGGTCAAGACCATCCGCGCCCATTCGACCGACCCCGGAGGCTGGAGCATCGACACGGGGGTTGACCCGGTCGCCGCCACGACCGCTGCTGTCCGCGCATCACTTGCAGCGGGCGCCGAACCGCGAGACGTTGCGGTGCTTACCAGGGTCAATGTCGTGCTTGCTCCCGTGCAGGTCGCTCTCGCCGCGGAGGGAATTCCGGTCTCGGGCGGCGTCGGGCTTGAGTTCGTCGATCGAACGGCCGTGCGCAGCGTCCTCTCGTGGCTTCGCCTGGCATCGACCAGTGAGCGCGACCGGTTCCTTTCGGCTGATCTAAGTGAGGCGCTCCGGCGTCCGTCCCGATCGTTTCATCCGCGAATCAACTCATGGATCGCCGAGCAGGGAACCATGGTTGAACTGTTCAAGCTTGCTGGGCGTCTGAATAACGAACGCGACTCTGACCGACTGATGGAGTTCGCAGCCGATATTCAAACGATGCAGGCGGTTTACCGATCGGGTGCCGCCACCTCCGACGTTGTGATCACGTTGATCGACAAAATCGGTCTCGCCGGATCGGTGTCGGGGCTCGATTCGACCCGTCGGGGGATGAACCGGTCGGCGCAGGGTGACGATCTGACGGCGATTCTTCACCTTGCTGCTCTTCACGATGACGTCGCAACATTTGACGCGTGGTTGCGTGACCGGCTCGCGACGACGCGGTCCTCCGATGGTGTGGTCCTATCAACCGTTCACCGAGTCAAGGGTCAGGAGTGGCCGCATGTGGTTGTTCATCACGTCGATGCCCAGCAGTATCCGCACCGGCTTGCCGAGGACGTCGAGGAAGAGCGGCGGTTGTTCCACGTGGCGATCACACGTGCGAGCACGCACGCATCGGTGGTCGTTGGTCCGGACCCCAGCCCCTTTGTGAAGGAATTGACGAGCGAACCATCACCGCAACGGGTGGTGTCATCGCTCCGTCGCGAGCCGGTTGCAACGAGGTCGGCAGCTGCGAAAAAGACGGACCCGGTCGCCGATCTCGATGCAGTAGCGTCTGCCCGATTCGATCGATTGAAGATGTTGCGGACCGAACTTGCTGCCGGAAAGCCTGCCTACGTGGTCTTTGACAACAAAACCCTTGCGGCCATTGCGCGCGTTGCGCCGACCACCAAGCATGAGTTCTCACGTATCCCCGGGGTCGGGCCGGCGAAGCTCGACAAGTACGGCGATGCGTTCGTTGAATTGATCTCCGCGCTGGTGTGATGTTCGACCGCGTGGTTGTCGTCGACTGGAGTGCTAGTTCTCGGCCAGTGCGAGGGCGCGACTCGATTTGGATCGCCACAGCCGATGCGGGATCGGGTGACATTCGCACGACGAATCCCGCCACCCGATCGGATGCCTGTGGCGAACTCGACGAACTCTGCAGACGCCCCGGAACCACTCTGCTTGGTGTCGACTTTTCGCTTGGATATCCGGCCGGAACAGCGAGGGCGCTTCGCCTCAACGGAACCCCTTGGCGGGCCATGTGGTCGCTTCTCGCCGAACTCGTCATCGACGCCGATGACAATGCCAACAACCGTTTCGAGGTCGCCGCCGAACTCAATCGGCGGATCGGCGCAGGGCCTGGACCGTTTTGGGGGTGTCCGCCGCAACGGTGCTCTCCGACACTGACGAAGACAAAGGTTCTTGCTGATTCGCTTGCAGAGTGGCGGATTGTCGAAAACCAGCTTCGTAGGGCGGGTCGCCGCCCATTCTCAGGATGGCAGTTGCTGGGTGCCGGAAGCGTGGGAAGCCAGAGCCTTGTCGGAATCCCGCGTCTCTTGCAGTTGGAACGCTCGCTGAGCGCTGCGGGCAGAACTGTTGAGGTATGGCCGTTCGGCTCTTGGGAAGGTGTCTTGCCTGTACCCGATGTGGTCATTGCCGAGGTCTGGCCATCCCTGTATGTGCTTCCGGAGCTGCACGGCCGCGTGCGCGATGAGGTGCAGGTAATCGAGACTGCGCGCAGATTGAAGGAGGTCGCCGCCGTGGAATTTGGTGCGCAGGTCACCGATGAACTGGCGCAACTTGTGCGAGATGAAGAGGGGTGGGTACTGGGAGCGTAAAGACGTAGCTGTGATTCGGTCCTCGTCTCGACGTCGACGCAGTCGACACGACCGGAGTGAAGCGTGGCGCATACGACAAGGGAATGGTGCGTCGCTTGACACCACTCTGTTCGGGATCAATCAGTGCGGTCAGTTGACCGTCCAGGTCCCGTTCGAGGCCAGCAGCGTGTTGAGGTCACCGGGGCCGTTCGCTTCGCTTGCTGCGAGTACCTGGTCGCTCACGGACTTGGTGTACTCAGCTCGCTCGATGTTGCGGAACACACCGAATGGTGTCGGCGAATGATCGTCCGAATTGAGTCGTGCCAGAGCGAACGCTAGGGAGGGATGCTCGTTCTTCTCGTCGTGGACCAGGATTCGATCGAGTCCAACATCGGCAACCTCGACGATGTGTAGGAACCCATCAGTACCTTGCATTACACCGCGCTGGTTCTCGTTCCCGAACAGAATCGGTTCGCCGTGCGCCAGGTCGATCATCATTTCGTCACGACTGGCCTTCTTGGTGACGCCGTCGAATTGACCGTCGTTGAACACGTTGCAGTTCTGATAGATCTCGACGAACGAGGCACCCTGGTGGGCGTGGGCTGCCTTGAACGTTTCCTGCATGTGTTTGCGATCAAGGTCGTGAGTGCGGGCAACGAAACTCGCTTCGGCGCCGAGTGCAACCGACAGCGGGTTGAATGGGGCGTCAACCGAGCCCATGGGTGTGGACTTGGTCACCTTTCCCACCTCGGATGTGGGGGAGTACTGGCCCTTGGTCAGCCCGTAGATTCGGTTGTTGAACAGCAAGATGTTGAGGTTGACGTTGCGGCGCAGGGCATGAATTAAATGGTTGCCGCCAATCGATAGACCGTCGCCGTCACCGGTGATCACCCAAACATCGAGATCCGGTCGCGCCGTTGCGACACCCGTTGCAATCGCCGGTGCCCGACCGTGGATTGAGTGCATGCCGTAGGTGTTCATGTAGTACGGGAAGCGGCTGGAGCAGCCGATCCCGGAGACGAACACGGTGTTTTCTGGGGCAACACCGAGTTCTGGCATCAGCTGCTGGACGGCCAGGAGAATGCCGTAGTCGCCGCAGCCGGGGCACCAGCGAACCTCCTGGCTGCTGGTCCAGTCCTTCTTGGTGGTGACGGCGACCTGTTCGGTGCTCACGATGTGGCTCCCCTTTGATCATCACTGAGATTTGTAACGGCGGTGTCGATAGCGTCTTCAATCTCGCGTGACTTGAAAGGCAGACCCTGCACCTTAGATACTGACGTGATGTCAATCAGGTAGGTGCCGCGCAAGTGATGGGCGAGTTGCCCTCGATTGAGCTCGGGAAGGATGACGCGTTCGTAGCGTCGCAGGAGGTCACCGAGGTCAGGTGGGAGCGGGCTGAGGTGTGTGATATGCGCCTTGGCGACCTTGACTCCGGCGCGGCGGCGTCGCTGCACGGCAGCATCGATCGCCGCCCACGTGGAGCCCCACCCCAGCACGAGAACATCGGCGTCCAAATCACCGCTTACCTCGGTCGGCGGGATATCGGCAGCAACCGCAGCGACCTTCGCGGCGCGCAGCTCGGTCATGTGTTCGTGGTTCTCGGGGGTGTAGTCGATGTTGCCGGTTCCGTCGGCTTTCTCGAGTCCTCCGACTCGGTGCATGAGACCAGGCGTGCCGGGAATCGCCCAGGGCCGAGCGAGCGTCTCGGGGTCGCGCAGGTACGGCCAGAAATCTTCGGTACCGTCTGCCGTCACGTGGTTTGGCTCAGTGGTGAAGGGAACAGAGATGTCGGGCAGCGAGCCGACATCGGGCAGCTTCCAAGGCTCTGACCCGTTGGCGAGGTATCCGTCGCTCAGCAGAATCACAGGGGTGCGGTACTTAAGTGCGATGCGCGCTGCTTCGATTGCGGCGTGAAAGCAGTGCGCCGGGCTGTACGACGCGATCACGGGGAGCGGTGATTCGCCATGACGCCCGTAGAGGGCGAGGTTAAGGTCGCTGGCTTCGGTTTTCGTCGGTAGCCCTGTGGATGGTCCTCCGCGCTGGATGTCGATGATCAGCATCGGTAGCTCGATTGCGATGGCTAACGAGATCGTCTCGCTCTTGAGGGCCACGCCGGGCCCGCTGGTGGTGGTGATGCCGAGGTGGCCGGCGAACGACGCCCCCAGCGCAACACCAACTGCGGCAATTTCATCTTCAGCCTGCACTGTTCGGATGCCGAACTGCTTGTGTTTGGATAGCTCGTGCAAGATGTCGCTGGCCGGTGTGATGGGGTACGACCCAAGCGTGATCGGCAGCTTCGCCAACTGGCCGGCAGCGACGAGTCCCCACGACAGTGCCGTATTGCCGGTGATTGAGGTGTATGTACCGGCAGGCAACGTGGCCGGGCGGACCTCGTAGCGGTGCCCGACTGCCTCGGTGGTCTCACCGAAGTTGAACCCTGCGCGGAATGCAGCCTTGTTCGCTGCTGCGACCTGCTTGTTCTTGGCAAACTTTTTGCCGATCCACTCCTCGGTCGGCTCGACCGGTCGTGTGTACATCCACGACACGAGGCCGAGCGCAAAAAAGTTCTTGGATCGCTCGGCATCACGCGGTTTAATACCGAGTGGCTCGCAGACCTGTTTGGTCAGCGTAGTCATCGGAACCCTTAGAACTCGATAGCCGTTGAGCGAATCGTCTTCGAGCGGGTTGATTGGTTCACTGTTCGGGCCGTACTCGGTGACGTAACCGGCCTTCTCAAGGTCGCGTTCGCCGAAGGAATCCTCGTTGATGATGAGAGTGCCACCCGGTTGAAGTCGGTGCAGATCAGCCTTGAGCGCCGCTGCGTTCATAGCGACGAGCACGTTTGGGTCGTCGCCAGGCGTGGTGATCTCATGGTCGGCGATGTTCACTTGAAATGCGGACACACCGTTGACCGTGCCGGCAGGTGCGCGGATTTCTGCCGGGAAGTCGGGCAGTGTCGAGAGGTCGTTGCCAAATGACGCGCTCACCGAGGTGAAGCGGTCGCCTGTCAGTTGCATTCCGTCTCCGGAGTCGCCAGCGAAGCGAACCACGAGGTGATCGAGAACTCGGTCGTGGTCTGCTGTGTTCGACCGGTCGATCGTGTCGGTCATGTGAGATTCCCCCATCGAAATCAGTTGTCGGTGTTAGTTCGCCGTTCCCCAACGGCGCTAGGCCAACCGTAGTCACTCACCATGTAAGAGGGCGACGGGAGCTAGCGATGCCGTCGAAGCCGTGGCTACGAGGCTCAGGTTTTGCTTGATGTGCACCGGTTGGTACCGGTACCCGAGGCGATAGACGGTGGAGGAGTCCAGAGCGTCCGCCGGGGAACCCGTGCGTTTTCCCGGCGCCCTGATGTCCGCCGAGCACCGCTTGCTCTGCGGCGTCTTGATGGGCGCGTCAGGGAGCGCTCACTGGCGTGTTGACCACGGCGGTCGCTCGAGCTGCCGATGTGTCAGGGATGTCGGTCGATGCCGTTCGTCGCGGCGCCTCTCGCTGGCTCGCGAACGGTAGGTTCGGAGCCGTGCGATCGACTCCAACTCGGGTGGCGTGTGCTGCGGCAACCGCGCTCGCTGCAGTCGGGGCGTGTTCTGGCGGTGACGAGCCCGGTGAGCGGATTACTCGGATCGACGGGCCGGCGATCGTCGACGAGGATCGAGATGGGCAAACCGATGAGTGATCGCAGGTAGGTTTCGATTCGATCATGGCGACGCTTCGATTCAATTTCGGCACGATGGGCTCGGGCAAGAGCACGTTCGCGCTGCAGATCCATCACAACCTAGCTAACCGTCAGCTCTACGGTCTTTTGCTCACTACCCTCGACCGGGAGGGCCATCAGGTGACCAGCCGGCTCGGTGTAGCGGCCCCTGCCATCGACGTCAGCCCAGACGTTGACCTCTATACGCTTGCCGCCGACAACTGGCCGCTTCATTACATCGTGTGTGATGAAGTTCAGTTCTATACGCCCGAACAGTGCGAGCAACTCGCACGTGTTGTGGATGATCTCGAGGTTGATGTGTTCGCGTTCGGACTTCTTACCGATTTCCGCGGCGAGCTGTTCGTCGGCACGAAGCGAATGCTTGAACTTGCGGACGAACACACGGCGCTGCAGGTTGAGGCCCGCTGTTGGTGTGGAGCTCGGGCGACGCACAACGCCCGCGTGGTGAACGGGGGAGTTGTGTACGAGGGTGACACCGTCGTGGTGGGTGACACCGACGATCACGACCAGCCACTGTTCGGCGACAGTGTGCGGTACGAACTGCTTTGCCGGAACCATTTCCGTTCCGGCGACCTAGGCGCTTGATCTCAGCGCCGCAACTGGTTACCACTCGGATGTTTCCAATCGGGTCAGCCGCCTGGTGCCGTGCGGCCTACGGTGAGGCACAGATAAGAAACAGCAGCGGCGCACAGGGCTCCTCCGGCTCGAAACGCAATCGTTCCAAAACGGTCGGGCCCTTCGGCCTCGCCGACAATAACAGCGATGACCGAGAGCACGGCGACGACAGTGACGGCGTTGGCCGACCACCGGATGACTCGGAGCAGGATGGCGAGGACGATGTCCTGCGTCGGACCGGCTAACCAGGTCGCCAGTGCGGCTGCTGCAGCAGCAGATGCCAGGACCGGAATGTTGGGAGGAAAGCTGATGAAGCTGAGCGCTTCGATTTTCTGTTCCCACGCCGACGCAAAGCGGGAGGCACCGATCCGACTTGCTCGCTGGACGACTTGGAAGAACCAGAGGACCCATCCGCCGTAGGTCAACATCCCGACAACGGTGAGTGCCCGGATCAATTCGCCTGTGTGCTGTTCTCGGGGCGGTTCGGCCGAAGTGGTCAAGGGATCACTTTAATCTATACGGGCGGCGTTTCGTGCCGTCGGTGGAGTTGAAACGGAGGTCGTTGGGTTGGCCGCTGATTCGGGTCGATGGGATTCGTTGCCGGATCCCGTCGAGGGCGGGCCATGTTCCCGCAGGATTCGTCACCATGCCTTGCACTGTAGATACCTTTGAGAATCGGTGGCCGAATTCACGTTCTTTGTAGATGCTGAGCCGTTCATGATGGCTGGTGCGGAATTGGCAGCGACCGAGCAAGATTTGATTGACCAGGGTGTGGTCTCGGTCGATATTCCGATTGCGTTTGGCACCGATCTGGGCGATCGGATACCTGTCCGGGTCGTTGGCTCCGTGGAGGGCCTGTGCTTCTACGCCAAGTTGCTTCGGATCGACGACGAGATACAGCTCTGCGACCTCGAACGGATCATTGCGGCGGCAGACTGAGCCTGTGCTGCAACATCATGAGATCGAACGGGTCCTTGCGGTGATGGCCCATCCTGACGACGTCGACTTTGGAGCCGCAGGTACTATCGCCAACCTAACTGACGCCGGAGTCGAGGTCGTCTACTGCCTCGTGACCGATGGTCAGGCCGGTGGGTTCGACCGCACGATCGAACGTGACGCAATGGCGCGTATCCGTCGTCGTGAACAGACCGATGCCGCAGCGAAGGTCGGTGTAACCGACCTTCGCTTTCTCGGGCACATGGACGGCTCGGTCGTTGCAAACTTGGATCTTCGATACGACATCAGCGTCGTGATTCGCGAGGTTCGCCCGCAGGTCGTGATCACTCAACTGCCGATGCGCAACCTTGACTCGACTTACGGGTCGCACCCCGATCACATTGCGACCGGCGAGGCGACGATGGCAGCGGTCTACCCGGACGCACGAAATCCGTTCGCGTTCCCTGGGCGTCCGATCGTCGATCTCGACGAATGGGCGGTCGATGAGGTCTGGATCCCCTTCGGGAGCGGTGCGCAGGGCGTAGTCGATATCACGGAGCAGCTCGATCGGAAGATTGACGCGCTTATGTGTCACCGCAGCCAGCACCGCGATCCCGAAACGATGGAGGAGCGAGTCCGTACCTGGTGGCAGGGGATCGCTGCCGATCACGGCTTGCCGGCAGGTTCGAGCGCGGAAGCGTTTCGGGTCGTCGACACGCGCTGACATGAGCGGAATCCTGGGATTTCGTGCTTGGATGTTCAGTGGGTCCGGAGTGTCAGCTGACACTTTCCTTTGGTGTTTGGAGACGCTGGATAATGTGATCGTCGATCGCGTCATTCGTGGACTCAATCGTCGACAGCTTGATGTCGACGGCGCCGTAGGGCTCGACTGGCCCGACCACCAGACCTCGTATCCACGATTCGCCGGTTCAGTGAGGAACTGGCACCACGTTTGTCGAGCGGTGTGTATCAGGTCGTTGACGAGCGGCGGAGAGCAGGTCGTTCTCTAGCCGCCCTGTCACGGGTGGAGGCGTCATGAATCTTGCCCGGTCCAACATCTGCAAATGTCGTAACGATGAGCCCGACATCCTCCAAGCTGGCACTGCGGGTACCGGCGTCGATCGCTCCACCGTAGATTTGATCCCTTCCCCAGGAGAGCTGACTGGCCGTCTTTAAAAGATCCAGCGGTTAGGGCGGCCGGCCTGGATAAGGACTGCGTCCTCGGTAGTGCATCGGGTGGCGCGCAGCATGTACCGGTCGCCAGCGGCGGTAAGTTCGGCGAGCGCGTAGCCTTCGCTACTGTCGCGAAGGCCGATGCCGGTCTGGAGCGGGTGAACTGCAGCGATCTGGAGTCCGGCATCTTCGGCCTCGGCCTGCCAGAGGTTGATGAGTCCGGGTCGAAGCGAGGGATCGTCGAGCAGATCGCTGCCTTCGAGTTTGAGTGTGACGTTGCAGATGCTCACCTGCTCGATCGTGTCGAGATCGACCACGTCGCCGCCGAGTTCCCCGTCGAGCATGACCATGACTGGGCCTCCGTCGCTGGATACCCCACCCACGAATCCGTACCGCACCAGCGGAAATCCGTCGTTATCGGTGGCGGCGTAACGAATGCGGTCGCCGTGGCGGAAGCGGTGGGTGTCGGTCATCAACTTGCTCCGGAGAACTCCTCGATAGCGGCATCTGAGACCGCAGGCCACAACCGCAGCGCATCCTGCGCCCATTCGTTGAAGGGACGGTCGGTGAGCGTGACCAGACCGAGCATGTGGCGTGGCCTGATGCCCGGGTCGAGCCACATCATCGTGCCAGCACCACCGAAGTGACCGAAAGTCGCCGTGGAGTTGTGCGTTCCGGTCCAATGGGGCGACTTGTCCCCACGAATCTCAAACCCCATTCCCCACGGGCACGTGTCGAAACGTCCCACACCCGGAACGATACCTCCCAACTTTGAGAAGTGTGATCGAACCGCGTCGGCTGCAGTTTCGCGCGAGATCAGAACGGGTTGAGTGACCTCGCGCATGAATCGGCTGAGGTCCTCGATACTCGACCAAATAGCGTGTGCTGGTGAGCCCCGCAGCTCGGTTGATGTCATCTCGAGCGGCTCAAGGAGGCCGATTCGGAGGTAATCCTCGAAGGGCATCCCGGCCGCAGTCGCCACATAGTCAGCCGCAACTTCGATCCCTGTGTTTGAGTAGATCCGGTTGCGCTCCGGACTCGCAATCGGTGTTGGTCCGTCGAAGCCGTAGCCACCCGCGTGAGCGAGAAGGTGACGCAACGTTCTCACACCGTTGTTCGGGGGTGGACCAACCTCGTCGCAGAGCGATACGACCCCTTCTTCGACCGCAATGAGAACAGCCCAGCTGGTAATGGTCTTCGCGACGGAGGCAAGGTTGAAAGGACGGTCGAGCGGTCCCTCGTGGTCGACGACTACGCCGTCGAGGAGCACTGCGCCTGCGACGCTGGGTACTGGGAACTTCGCAAGGAGGTCGAGTGCGCGTGTCATCGCAGCGTTGGATCAGGTGAAGTCGCGGAGGAGTTCGGCCACCCGGAAGGCAAGGTCGACGCTCTGTCGGCCATTGAGTCGTGGATCGCAGACCGTCTGGTATCTGTCATCAAGTTGGCTGTCGCTGAGCTCCTGTGCTCCCCCGAGACACTCGGTAACGTCATCGCCAGTGAGTTCAATGTGGATGCCTCCAGGCCACGTTCCCTCCGCGCGGTGAGCCCGGACGAATCCACCGATCTCGGCAATAATGTCGTCGAATGCTCGCGTCTTGCGTCCGCTTTCGGAGGTGAACGTGTTGCCGTGCATCGGGTCGCATGCCCATACGACAGGGTGGCCGGCGTCGGTGACGGCACGCAGCAGCGGGCGGAGTCCATTTTCCACCTTGTCCGCGCCCATCCGCGTGATGAGAGTGAGACGTCCGGCGATCCGCGAGGGGTTCAGGACTTCGCACAGTTCAATCAAGTAGTCGGCAGTCGTGGTGGGCCCGACCTTGCAGCCGATCGGGTTGCCGACTCCGCGCAGGAACTCGACGTGTGCGCCGTCGAGGTCACGAGTGCGCTCGCCGATCCACAGCATGTGTGCCGAGCAGTCGTACCAGGAGTCGGTGAGCGAGTCTTTGCGGGTCAGTGCTTCCTCAAAGCCGAGGATCAGTGCCTCGTGAGAGGTATAGACGTCAACCTCGGACAGGCTTGCGTTCTGTTCAGTTTCGATGCCGCACGCTCGCATGAACGTCAATGCGCGGTCGATCTCGGAGGCGAGCCGTTCGTAGCGCTGTCCGGCCGGGCTGGCCGCAACGAATTCCTGCGTCCACGCGTGCACCCGTGAGAGGTCGGCAAAGCCGCCTTTGGTGAAGGCCCGCAGCAGGTTGAGTGTCGAAGCTGACTGGTTGTAGGCCCGAACGAGCCGCTCGGGGTTGGGTATCCTGGCCGATCCGGTCGCAGTCGGATCGTTGACGATGTGACCGCGGAACGATGGCAGCTCATGGCCGCCGACGGTTTCGAAGTTGGAGGAGCGTGGTTTCGCAAATTGGCCGGCCATGCGGCCGATCTTCACGGTCGGCACACCAACGGAGTAGGTGAGAATGATCGCCATCTGGAGTATGACGCGCAGCTTTTCGCGAATGTTGTCGGCGGAGAACTCCTCAAAGCTCTCTGCGCAGTCGCCTGCTTGGAGGAGGAACGCGTTGCCTGCAGCAACCTGGCCGAGGTTGGCCTGGAGTGAACGGGCTTCTTCGGCGAATATCAGCGGGGGGAGACTCGTGATGGTCTTGAGCGACTGCTCGAGTGCACCCGGATCCGGCCACTGTGGCTGCTGCCCCACTGGATGCTCTTTCCACGACGACGGTGTCCACTGCGCAGGCATGCCGTCACGCTACCTGCAGAGGCGTTGGCCTTCGGAGAGGTTGTGTTCCTCAAAAAGCAATAGAGCACCCGGACCGTGGTCTAGGTGCTCTATTCAGGTCATTATGCCTGGTGGTTTAAACCGCCAGGATGCGCTCTGCGTCATCGCGGAGGCCGGCGACGGCTCGGCTGACGAGACGACGGGCCGCTTCTGCGGTTACGCCGAGTTGCTCGCCAACTTCGCGGAAGCTCTTGCGCTCGCCGTCGACGAGGCCGAAACGGGCTTCGACGGCGAAACGGGCACGCGAGTCGAGGGTGCCGAGGAGTTCGTCGAGTAGATCGCTTTCGACGAGTGCCATCACGGCATCTTCGGGTGTGGTGTCGCCGTTCGCCATCAGGTCGCCCAGCGTGGCATCACCGTCATCTCCGACGGTCTTGTCGAGACTGACCGGGGTGGTGAGTCGATGCAGCTCGGCGTTTTGTTGGTCGAGGGTTTCTCCATCGCCGCTCGCCTGGCGCAACGCTGCTCGGAGGCTCGCAGAACGGTCCCCGGGAATGCGGATGAGGCTGGCTTTTTGGTCGAGTGCTCGACCGATGGCCTGGCGGATCCAGAATGTGGCGTAGGTTGAGAATTTGAAGCCGCGACGCCAGTCAAATTTGTCGACAGCATGCTCAAGGCCGAGGTTGCCTTCCTGAATCAGGTCGAGAAGATCCATGCCCTGAGGGAGCGGGTAGCGGCGGGCAATCGACACCACGAGGCGGAGGTTGGAGCGGATGAACCGGTCTTTCGCCTTGGCTGCTTCTCGAACCTGGCGTTTGAGTGCCACGCCACGCTTGCCAGCGTCAAGTTGCTCCTGGGCGTCGCGGCCTGTCTCGATGACGCGGGAGAGTTCTCGCTCGTCTTCTGCAGTTAGCAACGGTACTTTGCCGATATCATTGAGGTACAGGCCAATGGAGTCGTTCATGATGCTTCGTACAACCATTCGTGGTGTTGGGGATTCCGATTTCCGGGTGTGCCTTGCGGCACAGGACCGACGCGCGGCTTGATCGTGGACTCGCCGCTGTGTGGGCGGCATGTAGTGAGGGATCTGAGCGACGCGCGCTGATGAGTAGCGGGTTTCCCGAGGGAAACCCGGATGAAACCGGTAGGGGGGTGGTTTGGGGGGCAGTTGAC
>CAJQPY010000028.1 GCA_905480335.1 uncultured Ilumatobacter sp.
TCGCCGCAGCCAGCGCTGCGACTGCGTTTATGCTCAGTCGACGCAGACGAGCCTGAGCACATCGGTCGCCACATCCTTATGACCTAGCCCTGCACGGGTCTCCTGCAATACCGTTGGCGCTCCGGCGAGCACGATCACAGTGTCACCATGATCGGCCACACCGTGCCCCATCGCCGTTTCCACTGCGAACCAGACCATTTCGTCAGTCGACGAATACGTGTCGACTTTGATTGGCTCGATACCCCATGTAAGCGCCATCGTGCGTACCACCTTCGGGTCGGGCGAGAGGCCTACCATCCGTGCCACAGGCCGGAATCGTGCCATAGCTCGGGCAGTGCGGCCGCTGCGCGTACAGCAAAGAATGGCCGCTACGTCTGCATCTATTGCGGCTTCTGATGCCGCTCGCGAGAGTGCCATCGTGATTTGATCGCCCGCATCGACATCGTGGCGGAATTCGCGTTGCATCTTTCCAAGCTTGTTCGCCCACTGCTGGTAGCTAGCTTCAGACTCCGCTCGGGCGGCAACCCTGGCCATCGTCCTAATGACTGCGACAGGATTGCGCCCGATCGCCGTCTCGCCCGACAGCATGACGGCGTCGGTTCCGTCGAACACTGCGTTGGCGACATCGCTGACCTCGGCACGGGTTGGCGATGGTGCCGTGATCATCGACTCAAGCATCTGCGTTGCTGTAATTACGGGCTTACCTGCGGCGATACAGTCGCGAATGATCTGCTTCTGCAGATGCGGGACCTCCTCAATCGGACAGTCGATACCAAGATCACCACGGGCCACCATCAGCGCATCGGACACCGCAATGATCGCGTCGAGGTCGTCGAGTGCCGCCTGGGTCTCGATCTTCGAGACGAGAAGCGCACGCGAACCAACCACGTCGGCCACCCGCTCGACATCGGCGGCAGCGCACACGAACGATACTGCGATGAACTCGACGCCGGCGGCGGCCATCGTCTCCGCGAGCACCAAGTCCTCGGGAGTGGGTGTTGCGAGCCGCACGACGGTCGATGACAGATGCACTCCCGGTTGCCCGCTGGTCCGACCGCCTGTCTCGACCACAGCCAATGCGGCCTCGTCGGTCACCCCGGTCACCGTCATCGAGACCGCACCATCACCGAGTTGCACCGTAGAGCCAGGACGGAGATCGTCGAGCAACGTCGGGTACGCCACCGAGATTGTCGAGGCATCGCTGAGACCCTCGCCGGGTACCAAGCGGATTTTGCTCGTACTCTCAATCATCACGTCATCATCGCCGAACGATCCTGCGCGGATCTTCGGTCCGGGCAGGTCGACGAGCACGGCAACGGGTCGGCCCACCGCCTCGGCCGTCTCACGTACGCGTGCAAGGGTTGTCAGATGGTCGGAGATGTCGCCGTGGCTGAGATTTAAGCGCACTACGTCGAGACCCGCAATCATTAGCTCCTCGAGCACCGCCCGCGAGTCACTTGCTGGTCCGATTGTCGCTACGATCTTCGTTTTGCGAGTCATGTCTGCTTGTCTATCGTTCGATGGAATTGTTGCTGATCAGACACGCACTCCCCATACGCCGCGAACTTGAGGTCGGCGTTGCCGACCCCGAACTTTCTGAAATAGGGCACGAGCAGGCTAGACATTTGGGCCAGTATCTCTCGTCTGAGCATCTCGATGCGGTCTATGCGAGTTCGCTGCGCCGAGCGCAACAAACAGCGCTGCCGGTCGTGGAACACCGAGACCTTCAAATTGTCATAGAGCCGGACGTCGCCGAATACGACAAGAACAGCCCGGAATATGTCCCCGTCGAGGAGCTCAAGGCAACGAACGATCCGCGCTGGCTCGCAATGCTCGACGGCACCTGGGAACAAGACGGCGAGGACGAGGAGACGTTTAACGCCCGCATAATCGACGCGATCGAGCGGATTATCGGCGAACACCGCGGCGACCGGATCGCCGTGGTCTGCCACGGCGGAGTCATCAACGCATATCTCACCCACATTCTTAACCTCAAGGTCGGATCGCGCGGATTCTTTTACCCCAACTACACGTCGATCCATCGGGTTGCTGCGGCGTCGAGCGGCGAGCGCTCGATCGTGACAGTCAACGAGACCGGCCACCTGCGCGGCACCGGACTCCCAATGGGTTTATTCCAGAACGGTTGAGCTGACCGATGGCTGCTCACACCGACGACCTGATCGCCTACCTCGACGCATCACCGTCGCCGTGGCATGCCGTCGCGTCCACCACCCGACGTCTCGCTGATTTCGATGTGCTATCCGAACACGACGACTGGTCGGACCTTCCGGCCCGGGGACTGGTCGTGCGTGACGGAGCTATCATCGCGTGGGCGATTCCTGAAGGTTCCCCAGCACATACTGGCTTCCATATCGCCGGCGCACACACCGACTCCCCCGGTCTCCGAGTCAAGCCGAGTCCCGATCTCGATACTGTCGGGTGGAAGCAACTTGCCGTCGAAGTGTATGGCGGCATCCTGAACAACACCTGGCTGGATCGAGACCTCGGCCTCGCTGGTCGTGTTGTTTCGTTGAATGGATCTGACGTACTCGTTAACGTGGCTGAGCCGATCGCCCGAGTCCCGCAACTAGCTGTCCATCTTGACCGTGGGGTCAACGACACCGGGCTTCAGCTCGATCCACAACGACATCTCACCCCCGTGTGGGGCGTAGGAGCCGGGCGACCGGGTGAATTCGCCGACTGGATCGGCACCTGCGCCGAACTCGACGGTCGTCCGGCGTGGTGGGAGTTGTGTCTCTACGACCTTCAGGGCGCTGCCATCATCGGCGCTGACCGTTCGTTGCTAACTTCGGCCCGGCTGGACAATCAGCTCTCGTGTTGGGCTGCCACAGTTGCGCTCGCAGCAGCTGAGCCGCGGATGCAAATCGCGATGATCGTGTTGAACGATCACGAAGAGGTTGGCTCAGCGAGCACGACAGGAGCGCAGGGCCCGTTTCTCGGGACCGTGATCGAACGTTTGGTGTTCGCGCGCGGCGGCAGCCGTGAAGATTTCCACCGAGCGCTGAGCGCGTCGGCGTGTGTGTCAGCCGACAACGCCCACGCCGTACACCCGAATTACGTTGATCGTCACGAGCCATCCCATCGACCGATCGTCAACGCCGGACCTGCCATCAAGGTGAACTCGAATCAACGGTACGCAACGTCGGCAACAACCGCGGCGCTCTTCCAGCAGGCCTGTGAGCAGGCTGGGGTGCCGTGGCAGGTGTTTGTCTCGCGGAACAACATGCCATGCGGATCGACGATCGGGCCCGTGACCGCAACCCGACTCGGCGTCGGCACCGTCGACGTGGGAGTACCTCAGTTGTCGATGCACTCCGCTCGAGAACTCTGCGGGGTCGACGACCCGCTACATCTCGCCGCGGCACTCGGCGCGTTTTTCAGCTGACCCGTGCTTGCGCCGCATCGTAGAGCTGCTGGAGCTCACCATAGAGCCGCTCGGTTGCGACGCCGAGCTGCTCTCTTGTGGCGCGACTACGCCCGCTTGTCTCAACACTGAACGGCTTACCGACGATCACGTGTACTCGCCGGGGATATACGAATTTGGCGCCACGTGGCATCGCTTGAGCTGACCCCCCGATACCTACGGGAACCAACGGCACGCCGGCTTTTGCGGCAAGGAACGCCGCACCGTCCAGCAGCGGTTGCACTTTGGCCCCGTCCTTGCGTTCCCCTTCCGGGAACAGCACGAGCGGCTGGCCGCTCTCGAGCACCTGCAGGCACCGCTTGAGCGCCTCGCGATCGATCGCTCCGCGGTGCACGGGAATCGCCCCCATCGCCGTGAATAGCTTGCCAAGCAACTCGTTCTTCCACATCGAGTTCTTGCCGAGATAGCGCATCCGACGCAACTGCACCCAGGAGGAGATCGGAGTATCGATGTAGCTCCGGTGAACCGGAGCCAAGATGAAGGCGCCGCCCGGAAGATTCTCTTTACCTTCGACAGTCCCACGGGTGTATATCCGCAGAGAGTTACTGACCACCTGACGGAAGAATCCATAAAGCATCCGATTCAGGCGCGTATCACGACCCGGCTTAGTCTCTATGCGCTGCTTCTCCCCGTCGCTCACGAAAGCATGCCCAGGATGTGGTCGACGACTTCTTGGATCGACAAACCGGACGTGTCGACAACGGTCGAATCCGATGCCTCAACAAGCGGGCTGTCGGCGCGCGACGAATCCTTCCGGTCACGTTCGATGATTGAGGCCTCAACTTCGTCGACGTCACCGCCGATCTCTGCCACGCGCCGTTCGGCGCGCACCCTCGCTGACGCCGTCACGAACAGCTTCAGATCGGCATCCGGAAACACCACCGAGCCAATGTCGCGGCCTTCGACCACAGCGCCCCCCTGCTCCTTCACGACTGAACGCTGACGCCGGACCATCTCGGCACGAACACCGCTGTTCGCCGCCACTGCGCTGACGGCGCCAGTGACTGCGCGTCCACGAATCTCGATGCTTACGTCCTCGCCGTCAACGACAACTTCCGTTGCCCCGGCGACATCGGTGACGTCCAGTTCGATCTTCGATGCGATCTCGGACACATGGTCGATGTCGTGCGGATCGATTCCGCGCCGGAGCACAGCGAAGGTGACGGCCCGGTACATCGCTCCTGTGTCCAGATAGCCCACGCCCAGACGCCGGGCGATCGCTCGACCGACAGTCGACTTCCCGGCGCCTGCAGGTCCATCGATCGCGATCACGGTCGACGTCACCATGAGATGCCCTGCGGGCGACCTTCGTCGTAGCCGGCTGCGCCCTGTACCCCAACGACCGCACGCTCTTGGAACTCGGCGATCGAGGCAGCCCCGGCATACGTGCACGACGATCGGAGTCCAGCCACAACCTGGTCGATGATGTCCTCAACGCCGGGCCGCTCAGGATCAAGGTACATCCGCGAGGTGCTGATCCCCTCTTCGAACAACTCCTTGCGGGCTCGTTCGAACTCGGACTCGGTTCGGGTTCGATTCTTGACGGCCCGGTTCGACGCCATTCCGAAGCTTTCCTTGTAGAGGCGGCCGTCAGTGTCGAGTCGAGTATCGGCCGCCGACTCGTAGGTTCCTGCAAGCCATGATCCGATCATCACATTGGCGGCTCCGCCGGCGAGCGCCAGGGCCACATCGCGCGGATACTTCACTCCACCGTCGGCCCAGATGTGTGCACCGAATCGCGCGGCTTCGTCGGCGCACTCGACAACTGCGGAGAACTGTGGGCGCCCAACCCCCGTCATCATCCGCGTCGTACACATCGCTCCCGGCCCGACACCGACTTTGATCACGTCGGCGCCAGCCTCGAGCATCTGGCGCGTTCCCTCAGCGGTCACTACATTGCCTGCCACGATCTTCGTGTCGCCGACCGCTGAGCGAACGGACTCGATTGCGTGCAAGGTTCGAGTCTGGTGACCGTGAGCCGTATCGATGACGAGCACGTCAGCCCCTATGGCGGTCAGTTCGGCGGCACGGCCGGCGGGGTCGCCATTGATGCCAACGGCCACTCCGACCATGAGTTTGTCTGCGGAATCGAGCGCCGGGGTGTAGATCGTTGAGCGCAACGCACCCTTGCGTGTCACGACGCCTAGTAGTCGTTCGGTGTCGTCGACCACAGGTGCGACATGGAGTCGGCGCTCTCCAAGTTGTTCGTGCGCAGTTGCAGCATCAACGTCGGGAGCGAGAATGTGCACGGTCGAAGACATCACGTTGCGGAGTTGGGTGAATCGGTCGAAGCCGTCACCGTCCTTTGCCGTGAAGACGCCGAGCGGCCGGCCGTCCTCGACTACAACAACGGCAGCGTGTGCTCGCTTGTGAATCAGTGAGAGCGCATCGCCGATCGTGGCCTCGGGGCCCATCGTGATAGGGGTTTCAAAAACCGAGTGGCAACTCTTGACGCTCGCAATAACGGTTTGGACGACGTCAATCGGAATGTCCTGGGGAAGGATTGCGATGCCGCCACGCCGCGCGACCGTCTCGGCCATACGCCGGCCAGCGACGGCAGTCATATTTGAGACCACGAACGGAATGGTGGTCCCGAGGCTGTCGGGTGTGGTGAGGTCGACGTCCATCCGCGAAGGCACCGCAGACAGGTTCGGCACCATGAACACATCGTTGTACGTGAGGTCGTAGCCGGGGTGGGGGTGGAGCATGCGCATGGGGGTCGAATGCTATTGCCTTCTACGCTGTGGGTTGTGAAATCTTCCAAGACGGTGGTGTTGGTGCATGGATGGGGCGGGTCATTCGAGTCGACCTGGCAGCGCAATGGGTTCACTGCCCTCCTTGAGGATGGTGGCAAACAAGTGATTGGCGTTGACTTGCTCGGACATGGCGTCGCGCCCAAGCCGCACGAGCCTGAGGCGTACGCCGACATGACTGAGCGGATCATTGATGCGCTGCCGCCAGAGCCGATCGCCGCTATTGGGTTCTCGCTCGGTGCGCTCACGCTTCTGAGCACGGCGATTCGCCATCCGGACCGGTTCGAACGGATCGTCTTGGCAGGCATCGGCCGCAACGTCTTCGATCGCGACAATTCGGGCGCCGCTGCGATCGTCGACGGACTGCGTGCTCTCATTAATGGTGCCGACCCGGCATCGCTTGATCAGACTGCCCGCCATTTCGCTCAGTACGCGCAACAGCCCGGCAATGACCTCAACGCACTGCTGGCCGTTATGGAACGTCCGACCGGGTTTGAGATTGATGCCGCCGGGTTGGGACTGGTGACATGCCCCGTGCTCGTAGTCGTTGGCGAGGACGATTTCGTTTATCCGGCCGACGAGCTGGCAGCAGCGTTCTCCGCTGGCCGCTTGGTTACCCTGCCGCGCACCGACCATTTTGCGACGACTGAGTCCTTCGCATTCTTCGACGCGGCGCTTGAGTTCGTCGACGCTGTATCGTGACGCGCCGACTCGTGCGCGGTGGAGTGGATCAGGCCGCCGCGGCGATCCGGGCCGGCGGTTTAGTCGCAATGCCGACCGAAACCGTGTACGGGTTGGCCGCTGATGCGACCGATCCGATTGCGTTGGCCAGAATCTTTGAGATTAAGGGTCGGCCCCACGATCACCCGCTGATCGTTCACCTAGCTGACCCGGAGAACCTTGCTGTGTGGGCACCCGATGCGCCTGATTCGGCTCGACGCCTCGCTGCTTGCAGTTGGCCAGGACCACTCACTTTGATCGTGCCGCGTTCGGACCGTCTGCCAGCAGCGGTGGCGGGCGGCAGGAACTCCGTTGGGTTGCGCGTCCCGGCCCATCCGATGGCTCGCGAGTTGATCCGTTCCGCCGGAGTTCCCGTTGCCGCACCGTCGGCCAACCGTTTCGGAGCAGTCAGTCCAACGACAGCAGGCCATGTCATTGCGGATCTTGGCGATCTACTCAACCCGGATCGCGATGTCGTACTGGACGGTGGGCCGAGCCCCATTGGTGTTGAAAGCACGATCGTCGATTGCACCGTCGATCCAGTCCAGGTTCTTCGCACCGGAGCGGTGACCGCTGAACAGGTTCGCAGCATCCTCGATGCCGATGTCGTCGGAGCTGCAGGCCCGAGCCGGGCGAGCGGGATGTTGGCGTCTCACTACGCTCCTCGGTGTGAGGTACGCCTTGTTGATACAGCCGACGACGCTGCCGCCCTTGCGGCCGGTACTACGGGGGCACGCATTCTCGATCTCACTGATGATGTCGCCCGGTATGGACGCGAGCTCTACACAGCCTTGCGTTTCGCCGACAACGAGGGCGTACGAGTTGTGATCGCTGTCTTGCCCGCTGCCGAGGGTTTGGGGCACGCGATCCGGGACCGACTGACAAAGGCAGCGGCTCCGCGGATTTAGAGGTTTGACCAATCCAATCTGTTCAGCGCAGTGATGTACGCGTTACGGACATCGACGATGGCTGGCAGTAAATGACCCTCGACAGGGGCGATTGACACATTGATCGTCGACGCGCCGGCATCGGGGACGACGTCCAATTGACACCAGCAGATCAACGGTGAATGCAGCAGCGCACAAAGTTCGTAGGGCGGATCGTCGCCCTCAACGTCGCCCAGTTCAGCAGTCGCAACGAGGAGCGCCTCAAACGCCTCGGCTGGTAGCGCCTCAACGGTGAACGACGGAACGTCACGCTCTGTCCCAAACCAGTCGTCGGTCGGTGACCCGGCGGCGGTCTCTTGCTCATGACCTCCACCCGTCGCTGAAGGTCTCTGTGACACCCTTTCGCCGAGCATCCGGAGTGCATCTGCGGCAGCACCATTGACGGCTTGCATGACGGCCGCATCGCCGCCTACGTCGGGATGGTGGATCCTTGCGAGTTCGCGTTGCGCGTTTCGGATCTCGTCCGCGGTCGCCGTCGTCGCAATCCCGAGGACTGAGTGCGGGGGCCTGGTCATGCGTCGCGTAGCGCGGCGTAGCGATCGCGAACGTCACTTCCGTCCACGCCGTCGACAGCCGCACCGACACCCAGTCCCCAGCGATGTTGAATGACCGCATGCTCCACTTGTTCCAGCACCGCCGCTGCCTGCACCGCTGCGCCGGTGGCGACGGCTTCCTCGGCGTTGGAGACGACAACCGACATTCCGGCCAGGCCCGCAACGACCTTCTGAACGGCGAGCGATCGCGCACCGCCGCCGACGAGCACCAATCGTCCGGTGACGTCAGCGTGACCGCGAAGCGCATCGAGACCGTCAAGTAGCCCGCACGCCACTCCGTCGACCGCAGCGCGGGCGAACTGCTCCCGGGTCACATCCGAGCGAAGTCCGGTCATTGAACCTGTCGACGACGGTCGGTAAGGCGTTCGTTCACCATCGAAGTACGGCAGCAGGATGGGCCCTCCGCGATCGGCGGCAAGCGCCAGCCGATCGAATTCGTCGTGGTCCACTCCGAGCAGATGGCGGATCGCTTCGAGGACTTTGGCTGCGTTCGACGTGCATACGAGCGGGAGAAAGCGACCGGTCGCGTCGGCGAAGCCGGCGACCGATCCACTTGGGTCGGCAGTCGGAGTTGACGACACGGCTGAAACCGTTCCCGACGTCCCGATCGACATCATTACGTCGCCGGGCAGAAGGCCGACGCCTAGTGCTGCGGCCATGTTGTCACCGGTGCCCGGAGCGACCACCGAGCCGTTCCATTCTCCTGCACGATCCATTGGGCCGAGCACCGTGGGAACAGCAGAAGTCCAATCACGCTGAGGGTCGACGATCTCGAGTACGTCGTAGCGATAGTCGCCGGTCGACGGCGACCAATACCCTGTCCCGGAGGCATCGCCGCGGTCCGTCGTGTACAGTCCGGTTAGTCGGTGCGTGAGGTAGTCGTGTGGCAACATTACCCGTGCCAGACGCCGCCATTGATCAGGATGTTTTCGGTGCAGCCACGAGAGCTTCGTAATCGTGAACGCGGCGACCGGAACGCTGCCGATCGCATCGGCCCAGGCCGCTTCGGATCCCAGTTGCTCGATCAGCCACCCGGCGTCAGCTTCCGATTCGGTGTCGTTCCAGAGCTTGGCCGGATGTACCGGCCGGTCGTCTAAGTCCAGTGCCACCATGCCGTGCTGCTGTCCGCCGATTGCGATGGCCGCCACCACAGGTGATCCGGCCGCCTGCCATGCCTCGTCGAAGGCACGCGTCCATGTACTCGGATCTTGTTCGCTGCGCGGCGGCGTAACGACTGGGTGGGATTCGTGCGCCGTCGCTACCACCTCGCCGGATGCGAGGTCGCGAATCTCAACTTTGGTGCTCTGGGTGCTGGAGTCGACGCCGGCGACGAGAGTCATGCGACGAAGCTAATCCGCCAAATCGTCCTGGCCCTCGGCCCAGGCCGCAGGCTCACCCCATTGGTCATCGAACACGATCTCACGGAGTGGCTTGCGGCGAAGCGGTCCATGGTGTCCCTCGGGAACGCCGAGGGTGATGCACGCCGACAATCCAACGTGTTCCGGGATCGCTAACAGTTGACGGAGTTCGGCTTCGACGCCGAGGTGCCACATTGTGAGCGCCCCACCGTAGCCATGTGCTCGAGCGGCCAGCAAAAGGTTCTGACACGCCGGGTATACCGACGCACCCTCCATCGCATTGGGAGCTCGATATCGGTCAAGGCATACGAGGATCACTACCGGAACGCGTTCGAAGCGGTCAACGTACCGCTGCATCGAGTCGGCGAACCTGCTGGCGCGGTACCCATCGCTTGCCCGCTTTGCCGCCCAACCGGCGCGGAATGCTGTGCCAAGCACCGATTTTGCTTCCCGTGCGGCGGATCCGTCCCTTAGCACAAGAAATCGAAACGGTTGCCGATTCGACCCGGACGGCGCCCGGCCGGCGTGCCACAGGATCGACCTGAGATCGTCTAAATCGACCGATTCATCGGTATAGCGGCGGATCGAGCGAGTGGTCGCAAGTCCTTCAAGCAGATCGACTGCTGCCTTCGCCTCCACGGCAAATGACCGTAGTGCTTTGTGACAAGTCAAAACCACGCGTAGGCTCTCGTCACCTGAATATTCGGGCAATCCCGCCCGCATTTGCACAGGGGGAGAAATCAAAATGCAGAAAGCACGCGTGAAGCGCGTCGGCGCCCTGCTCGTGGGACTCTCGCTCGTTGCGGCCGCATGCGGCAGCGACGACGACGGGTCAGCCACGACCGAGGCCCCGTCCACCGAGGCCCCATCCACCGAGGCCCCGTCAACTGAAGCCCCATCCACCGAAGCCCCATCCACCGAGGCCCCATCGGACGCCGGAGACCAGCTCGTGCTCGGCGGGCTTCTCCCCGAGACCGGCAACCTTGCGTTCCTCGGCCCGCCTGAGATCGCTGGAGTCGAACTTGCGGTTGAAGATGTCAATGCAGCTGGTGGCGTACTCGGACAGCCCGTCGTATATCTTCCCGGCGACTCGGGAGATAACGGTGAGGTTGCCAACGCGACAGTTGACCGTCTTCTCGCTGAGGACGTTGACGGATTCATCGGAGCTGCGAGCTCGGGTGTCTCCCTGACCGTGATCGACAAGATCACTCAGGCAGGCAAGGTTCACTTCAGCCCGGCAAACACCTCACCAACGTTCACCGACTACGACGACAACGGCCTGTACTTCCGTACGGCGCCCTCCGACGTCGTGCAGGGTGCCGCACTCGCTGACATCCTGATTGCCGACGGCAATGCCTCGGCGACGTTCCTCGTTCTGAACGATGCCTACGGCACCGGATTGCTCGAGTACACGAAGGGACCCTTCGAGGCTCAGGGTGGCGTTGTTGATGCAGAGAACATCTACGACCCGAAGGCAGAGAACTTCGACGACGTCGTTGCAGTTGCCGTCGAAGCTGGTTCTGATGCAATCGTGATCATCGGGTTCGACGAGACCTCCAAGATCCTCACGGGTCTTATCGAGGCTGGCGTCGGACCGACGAGCGACACCAACGTGTACGGCGTTGACGGCAACATGGGCAACGCACTTGCGGAGGCCTTCGACGATCCCACAGTCCTCGCCGGGATGAAGGGCACCCTTCCCGGGGTTGACGTCGAGGGTGAACTCGAGGCCTTCCGTGATCAGTTGCTCGGGGTTGACCCAGATCTCGTTGACTTCTCGTACGCCGCTGAGTCGTACGACACCGTGGTCATCATGTCACTTGCAGCCACCGTCGCCGGCTCTACCGATGGCGTTGCCATGGCTGCGGAGATCAACGACGTGACTCGTGGCGGCGAAAAGTGCACTAGCTACGCCGAGTGCTTGCCGCTCGCCGAGGCTGGTACGGACTTTGACTATGACGGGGTCTCGGGTCCGTTGGAGTTCCGCGACGAGGGTGAGCCGACACAGGCCTCAATTCTCACGCTGGAATTCGATGATCAAGGTGTGATCTTCGTTGCCGGTTCGGTTCAGGGTTCGGTCGAGGTCTGATCCTCTGGGTCAAACCGTAGAAACGAACTAAGAATCACTGGAACGGCCCGGAGCTTCAGCTCCGGGCCGTTTCGCGTCCCGGCGGCCACGCCGCTTTGCCGTGCTCACTCATCTCGCTACAAATAAACACAGGCATCAGATGTGTGGGCGGAACGACCCTGGCGAGCGTTAACTCGTCAAACTCATCAGCGCAAACGAGCCATAGCAGGTGGCGAACACAAGGTCAGCCTGCACTCCGTACCATGCACCTATTGGCGCAAAGTGGCCGTTGGAATACGTCGACTGCCACAGCAGGCCTTGACCCGTCCAACCTCTCATGAGTGTTGCCGATCAGGAACCGTTACCGAGGATTGACCTCCAGCAGCGCCGTCCGGCACTTACCCGACGAACAGTGAGATACGACGACGAAAAGCGGTCAACGTTGAAAAGCTGTTCAACTCTGAGACAGCCTGCTGCCAGTACAAGGCTTAGACGTCGACTTGAAATCGGGACCTGTGCATGCGACCTAATGCCGTATTAGTCAACGAAACTGCCCATTCCCTCAGTCACAAAACAGGGTCGACCTTTGGCAACGGCCCGATTCGACGTCTAGCAGGAGTCTGAACGGCACGACCCTGCGGTCACTCTTGGTGATCTTTGACCAAGGTACCGAGATACAGTTCGATAACTTTCGGGTCCTTCAGCAGTTCGGCACCCGTACCGGTGTAGGCGTTCGCACCCTGGTCGAGCACGTAACCACGATCACAGATCTGAAGACAGCGACTCGCGTTTTGTTCGACCATCACGATCGATACACCGGCCTTATTGATCGCATGACAGCGAATGAAAACCTCGTCTTGAAGTGCTGGAGAGAGACCAGCAGACGGTTCGTCAAGTAAAAGCACTGTCGGGTCCATCATAAGTGCGCGACCCATAGCGAGCATCTGACGCTCGCCGCCAGACAAGGATCCAGCACGCTGTCCAGCACGCTCAACGAGGCGCGGGAACATCTCACCGACAACCTCGTAGCGATCAGCAAAAATCTTCGGTTGCAGATACACCCCCATCTCGAGGTTCTCGACAACCGTCAACGCCGGAAAGACATTCTCGTTTTGCGGTACGTACCCGATCCCACGGCTGACCAGTGAATGAGCCTTCATGTTCGTGATGTCTTCGCCACGCAGGCGAACTTTGCCGTTTCGGATGTTTACCAATCCGAACATCGACTTCACTAGCGTCGATTTTCCAGCACCATTGGGCCCGATAATCCCGACGAGTTCACCTTCGTCGAGGGTCAAACCACAGTCGTTAAGAATGTTGACGCCCGGGATGTACCCTGCTGTCAGCGAATCGGCTTCCAGGAGTGGCGCCTCGACGGCCGATGCCGCTGCCACCTCTGTGTCGTCCAAGTTGTTGTCGGTCATCAGGATCCTTCGCCCAGATCGAGCGCCGAGTCGTGGCTTGAGCCGAGATAAGCGTCGACAACAGCCTGGTTTTGGCCGATGGAACCAGGCGGTCCTTCGGCAATGATCTTGCCCTCGGCCATCACGATGACCCAATCACTGATTTCCTGCACCATGTCCATGTCATGCTCGACGAAAAGGACGGTCATCCCACGGTCGCGAAGGCCAGTTACGTGGCCGAGTAACGACTGTGTGAGCGCTGGATTGACACCCGCCATCGGCTCATCGAGCATGACCATCTCTGGTTCAACCATGAGCGCACGAGCCATCTCCAGAAGTTTGCGCTGGCCACCCGAGAGCGTGCCTGCGAACTGGTCTCTCATATGCTCCATCTTGAAGTGGACAAGCAGCTCGTCCGCCCGGGATTCGATCTCGTTCTCCTGTTTACGCCAGAGGACTGGAAGGACCGAGGCAAACAGCGATTCCCCTCTCTGGTCGGTAGCGCCCAACTTCATGTTCTCAATTACCGTCATCTTCGACAGCGCTTTCGTCAATTGGAACGTGCGCACCATGCCGTAACCGGCGATTTTGTGCGCCGGCACCTTGTCAATCGCCTGGCCGTTGAAGAGTCGCGAACCGGTGTCAGGAGTATCAAAGTTCGTCAGCAGATTGAAAAGCGTTGTCTTCCCCGCACCGTTGGGGCCAATCAGCGCAGTGATCACACCCCGCTGCACCTCCACATGGTCGACATCGACCGCTGTCAGGCCCCCAAAGCGGCGAACCACGTTGTCAGCAACCAAGATCGGGTCCGGCTTCGACGCTCCCGGTTCCCAAGGCACCTCGGAAAGTGCGGACCTGGCCGCGGCGACGTCGACATCAAACATGGGGAGCGCATGCGCTGGATGCGGGGCATGGGACTTTGGACCCGCTTCGGGGACCAATGCGTCATGCTTTGCGAATTCATCGGTCATCGAGGGCCATCTCTTCCTTGTTGCCGAAGATGCCTTGCGGTCTGAACGCGGCCAATAGCACCAGGCCGAGACCAACGATCATGAATCGGACTTGACCGACTTGCGTTCCACTCATAAACGAACTCGGTATATAGTCGTTCTCCACGAGTTGTCGCAGAACCGTGTCGGAGGAGTCGAGTACGGCATAGAGCAGCGCCGCTCCGACAAGGGGGCCGAACACCTTTCCGGCACCTCCCAGAATCAAAGCCACCCACACAAAAAATGTGACATCGGTGATGAAGTTGTCAGGTTGCGCCACGGAGAAGCCGACCGCTCGAACCATGCCACCTACCGCTCCGAACATGCCACCAAGAATCAGCGCCTGCATTTTGTATGAGTAGGCATTCTTTCCGAGACTGCGCGCAGCGTCCTCGTCTTCGCGAATTGCCTTTAAAACGCGACCCCAAGGACTCCGAACAAGCAGCCAGCAAATGGTGGTACCGATGGCCAAGATCGTCCACCCGACAAGCACAAGGAAGAACTGGTTGCCGGTGAACAGATTGAAGAAATACCGGCCTGTTGTAGAGAACGGACTGAGGTCGTAGAACGTGCCGCTGAAGCCGGTCAGACCGTCAGACGAGCCCGTAAGCCAGTCAAACCGTGGAGATCGCGCAACGATGCGAAAAATTTCAGCGACCGCAATTGTGACGATTGCTAGATAGTCCGCCCGTAGGCGAAGTGTCGGTATGCCCATAACGAGGGCGAACAAAATAGGAAAGACAACCACCGCCGTGAACACGCCAACCCAGAACAACGTCGTCTCCGACATGTTGAGCCCGGTGTTCTCGTTCAGCCGCGGGCCAACGGTCGCTACCATCATGGCAAGACCGTAGGCGCCGGCCGCCATAAAAACGGCCTGTCCAAAGTTCAGCAGACCTGTGTAGCCAAAGTGCAGATTCAGGCCAATGGCCGCAAGAGCGAATACGATGAAGCGTTCGCCGATTAGGCCACGGAACAGGCTTTCAATGATTGCTTGGTAGTCCATGGAGCTTCCTTATCCAATTCGTTCCGACCGTCCGAGCAGGCCCTGCGGCCTGATCAGGAGGATGAGGATCAGCGCAACGAGCGCTCCGACGTTCTTCATGTCGCCGGGCAAGATCAGGGTTGAAAGCTGGATGAACAAGCCAGCGATGATGCTGCCGAGCAGCGCGCCGTACGCCGTTCCCAAGCCCCCGAGTGTCACGCCAGCAAACATCAGCAGCAAAAGGCGGAAGCCCATTTCCCAGTTGATGTTCTCGGTCATGCCGAACATCACTCCGCCGAGCCCAGCAAGTGCGGAACCGATGATCCAGACGAGGCGGATGACCTTCTCGACGTCGATACCAGACGATTCGGCAAGGTCGCGGTTGTCCGCAACCGCACGCATTGCCTTGCCCGCTCGGGTCTTCTGCAGTGCGAGGCCGACGCAGACCAGAATCAGCGTGACGAACACCATGATGAAGAGATCCTTTTTCAGGATCGTAAAGATGCCAAAATCGATTGATTGACCAATTCTAAAGTCGCGGTAGAACCCGGCTCGCCCGCCAAATTGGTAGAG
This sequence comes from uncultured Ilumatobacter sp., assembly GCA_905480335.1. Lineage (GTDB taxonomy): Bacteria > Actinomycetota > Acidimicrobiia > Acidimicrobiales > Ilumatobacteraceae > Ilumatobacter_A. The sequence goes on from CAJQPY010000028.1 coordinate 15,796, forward strand.
CAGGATGTAGCGCACGAATATCGAGAATCCAATCGATACGACGAGTGCTGCAATGAGGCTGGCTCCGCGCTTGCGTAACGGTTTCCAGACGCCTTCGTTAAAAGCGAAACCGAGCACTCCGGTAACGAGAACCGCCATGACAGCACCAAAGGCGAGCGAGGTCATCCAATCGCCGAGCCAATCTAGGTGCCACGTGACGTTAAACAAATAGGCCACCATCGCTCCGATGGTCACCATCTCGCCGTGGGCGAAGTTTGTGAGGCCAGTCGTGCCATAGATTAACGACAGCCCGATCGCACAGATAGCAATGATCAAGCCAAGTTTCAGACCATCAACTGTGAGCTGCGCTACACGGTTGGTGTTGTTGTCGCTCGCTTCGCGCTCTCCAAGGGGAAACAGCGTGTTCTTATTCGTGTTGGGCTGGACCTCAATCCCCTCCAAGGGATTCTTTTCAGGGTTCCGAAGCGCATTGCCCTCAGGGAGCGTGGCCTCGACTAATTCGACCGAGTAGACCCCGGAACTCGGAAGGTCGACGCGCCAGACGCCCTCGGCGTCCGACTCGGCCGTGCCGACCTCACTGCCACCGGCGTCAAGGACGATGAACGTCACGCCCTCGAGAAAGATCTTCTCACCATCTTCGCCCTTGGTCTGAAGCGTGCCCCCGATCGACTCAGTTGCCCCTTCCGACCCGCCCTCGTCCTCTTGGGCAAACGCCGGACCGCCGAGAGCTACGAGCCCAAGCAGCGCCACGACGGCACCGAGGATGAGACGCAGCCAGGCAGGCTGCACCGTTGGTGTCAGGTTCGCAGAGCGCACGGGTCGGTACTCTAGACGCGCGTCACGCGTGATCGGAAGAAATGCTCGGACTCGAGAGCACGTCCCGCCGCCGTCTCGCCACCTTCCGTGGCATCGAGCCCGGAGAGTCCCAGCCGCACGGTCGCCACCCACAAAAGGGTCGCCCCGGCAATATGGAGTCCGACGAGCACTTCGGGAACGCCGTTAAAGTACTGCGCGTAGCCGATGCCCCCCTGCAAGATTGCTACGAACAGCCATGAAGACATCGAGTTCTGCAAGGTCCTGACCCGTCGGGCGACCGACCAAGCCAGCACCGCCCCGCAAGCTACCGCCAAGATCACCGTCAAGCTGTGCATGCGGGCGACAGCGCCGATGTCGAACCCGTAGCGGCGAACATCCTCCTCGCCGGCATGCGGTCCAGCGCCGGTGACCACGGTGCCGGTGGCAAGAGCTGCGGCGGTCATCGCCACGAGTGCGAACAATTGCACATGAACTGGGTTTGACAATGACGCGCTCCGCCACGAAATCGGACGATTGGACGCTGTCCGCACCGCTATCAGGCCGAAGGTAATCGAGACCATCGCAAGCAGGAAGTGCGACTGTATGAGAAACGGATGCAGGTCCCCGAGAACCGCCATACCCCCCACAAAGCCATTGGCGAGCACCGATGCAAGCACGCCGATTGCCGGCCACCGCAGACCGCTCCCACGCGGAGCGGCTCGAAATCCCGCTACAGCGAGGAGGACGGTCGGGATGGCGATCACACCGCTCAGAAGGCGATTTAGCTGCTCAATCGCCGCATGCCCGCTCGATACGTCAAGAAACCGTTCGTCGTTGCAGTTTGGCCAATCGTCGCAGCCAAGCCCACTCCCTGTTAGTCGCACAACTCCTCCAGCCACGACCAGAATGCAAATGCCGATCGTGGTCACCATGGCCATCTGCCGGTAGCGGGTGAGCGTCATCAGAGCACATGTTACGACTACCGTCGGTGGGGTGCTGAGTTCGTTCGACGACTTTCCGATCCACCAGACGTCACAGCCGGTAGCCCGTACCGGGTCAAGTGATCTCAACCACTACGACCGCTACTTCTTCAACGGATACACCCGCGACACCCGCCTCTACTTCGCTGCCGCCATGGGCCTGTATCCAAACCGCCACATCGCCGATGCCTCATTTAGCGTAGTCGTTGACGGTGGGACCGCAGATGCCCGCCAAATCAACGTCCATGCATCGCGTCGCGCTCCGAACGACCGCGGTGACGCAAATCAGGTTGGACCGATTGTGGTTGAGGTTCTCGACCCCTTGAGCGCGCTCCGGCTCACGGTCGAGTCGCCCGAACATGGAATCCGATGCGATCTCACCTTCGTTCGTCGGTCGGCACCACTTGAGGAACCTCACTTCTTCCACCAAGTCGGTCAACGAGTTGTGATGGATTCGACCCGAATGACCCAATTCGGCACCTGGGAGGGGTGGATCGAGATCGACGGCGAGATCTCCCATTTAGGGCCAGGCGAGACCCTCGGTTCGCGTGACCGCTCCTGGGGAATCCGCACCGTCGGCGAGCGTGCTGCAACCGGTGCGCCGGTCGCCGACCCGCAGTTCTTCTGGCTGTGGGCGCCGATCAACTTCGAGGGGTTCTCGACACATTTCGATGTCAACGAATATTTCGATGGTCGCCGCTGGCACGAGTCCGGCTTCATCTCGCTCGTCCCAACCGAATCGAACCCGCCCGAACCGGCCGAGGCGATGCGAACGGTCGATTACCGGATCGAGTGGCGTCCCGGCACCCGAGCCGCTGCCTCGTTCGAGTTCAACATGATTCCGTGGACGGGCGAGTCCACGTCAATCGTGCTAGAGCCGCTGTTTGACTTCCACATGATGGGGCTCGGCTACACACATCCTGAGTGGGGGCACGGCGTCTGGAAAGGTGAGCTCAAAGTTGGCGGCGAGCGCTGGGATCTGCCGGTCACCGATATGACCGCGCCACACCACGTCCACATCCAAACGCTCGTCAAGGCCACTACCTCAGGTGCCGTAGGCGTCCATGAAGGATTAGGCGTACTCGAACAGTTCGTGGTCGGCCGCCACGACCCGAGCGGACTAACCGGGCTCTTCAACGGCGCCTGACGTCCGTTCGGCCAGATGGACTGGCTCGTTAGGTGTGCCGAATCGACATGCCGCCGTCGACCGGGATGTGGGCGCCGCTGACGAAGCTCGATGCCGGTAGACACAGGTTGAGGGTCATCTGTGCGACTTCCTCCGGCATGCCGTAGCGGCGCAACGGAACCCGTCGACGGGAGTACCTCGCCTTCGATTCCTCGTCGATGCCCGCGGTCATCGCGGTGTTGATCGGTCCCGGGCAAATAGCGTTTACGGTCACTCCGTGCCGTCCGAGTTCGACCGCCAGTGACTGAGTCAGTCCAACCACACCGGCCTTGGTTGCAGCGTACGCGCCTAATCCTGCTGTGCTGACCAGTGCCTCGGTCGAGGCAATATTTACAATCCGCGCAGCATGGGACTGAAGGAGGTGTGGCAACGCGAGACGAACGAGCCGGGCATGAGCCGTCAGGTTCACGTCGACGGTCTGGGCCCAACTCGTCTCGAACTCGTCGGCATCCTGGAAGGGTGAGTTGATCATCGACACGCCGGCGTTGTTGATCAAGATGTCGAGCCGACCGGCCCACTCGACGGACCGCGTCACCAAAGTTTCAAGCTGCGCCGAGTCGGCGACGTCGGTGACGATTCCGAGGGCGGAATCCGGTCCGTGGATAGCGTGGATCTCGTTTATCACTGCGTCGACTCGTTCGGGCCCGAGGTCGGCAACCACGACACGTGCTCCCTCGTCGGCGAAAAGGTGCGCCGTTGCGCGGCCCATGCCGCTAGCCGCTCCCGTAACGATCGTGGCGTGCCCGTTTATCGAACGCGACAGGGAAGTTAGGCGTTCCAACGCTGCATCCCGCCCATGCCGTATTGCTTAAGAATCAGGGCACGTGTCGGCGTGATGGCGAGAAATGCCGTGTCGGGCGAGTTGTCCGGCCCCCCTGGGGCGAAAGCGTTAAGGTCGTAGTCGAAGACACCATTCCAGAGACGACGCTTCGTTTCCACGTCAGCGAACACCTCGCCGGTCCCCCACACCTCGACGCCGTCGCCGTTCTCGGTGACCTGCCAATGGATTGCCAGCTTCGGATTGTGCGCCAGGTTCCGCACCTTTGCTGACGTCGTACCGACCATGGTCCAAAGGGTTTCGCCGTCCCAGCACGGATGCACAGGAACTACGTCAGGCTCATCATCAGCCCCGACCGTGGCGATGTGGGCCCACGAGCTCAGGTTGGAGGCGAACGTCTTAACATCGGCGAGTGTGCAGTCATCGCTCATCTCGGTGACCGTAGTCGATCAGGGGTCAGACTCTAATCTCATAGAAATTGTTCACGCTGTGGTCGATGTCCATCTTACGAAATTGTGAGAAGCCTGCTGTCGAGGACATCTCCTCGGCTTTTGACGCCGGCAGACCCAGCGTTCCGAGGCCGGCGCCGTTCGGCTCGGAGAGCGCTGAGCTCATGCATGACAGCACGCTGATGCCATACATCAACGACGCCATCGGGTTTTTCTCGACGTTCTCGGCGAACGTGTCGCGCCCCTTGATGTCGACGAGCAGCCAGGTCCCATCATCGGCAATGGCCTTGCGGATCGAGTGCATCATCTCCTGCGGCCGGGTCATGTCGTGGATACAGTCGAATGTCGTCACTAAGTCACATGAACCATCGGTCGGCATCGACTCGTCTCGCGGATTCGCGAAGCGCGCGTTCGAGACCTCCGACTCCGCGAGGCGTTCCGCAGCTCGTTCGAGTGCCCGCTCAGAGATGTCGTAGCCAACGAACGTGGAATTCGGAAACCGTTTAGCCATCAGTAGCACAGCGCCACCTGCCCCGCACCCGATGTCGATTACTGACACGCCTCGTTCCAGTCGCTCGATCACGCCGTCGAGGCCGGACAGCACCGTGTCAAGCAGATGGTGTCGCATCCACGGCTCGAAGCTTTTCTCGATACCGATCGCACCCTCACAACCGTGAGTGTCGTAGTCGTGCCCCAGCCCAGTGCGGAAGCTTTCAGGCATTTCTCCGAGCGCCGCCATCGTCTGCGGGAAGCGATGGAACATTCCGACACCGAATGCGACATTGTCGGGCGATGCGAGGACGGCAACCGCCTCAGGCGAGAGCGAAAACAGCTCTGGCGTGACTGTGGTGTCGACGTTAATGATCTGGGCGGCGGCCTGATTGTGCGCCCACTCCCGAACCCAACGCTCTTGGAGCCCTGCGGCTTCGGCCAGCTCGGCGGTCGTGGCCGGCCGATCGAGCCCGGCGAGCGCGGCATACAACCCGAGCTTGTCACCGAGATGGATCATCCCGGCGGTGACGGCGCCGCTCAGCTGAGAAAACACCCCGAAGGAGAACATCTTCAGTCTCTCGGGATCGATTTCAGTTCGGGTGACGTCGGTGTCGGTCATGCTGCAACTCTAATTCTTCCCGAATTTCCTGCAGGCCGCGGGCGTTTCAGCGCGTTCGCTGGACTGCGTCGAGGTGCTCGACGTCGCTCAGTTTCGAGAGGCTGAACGTGAATCCGTCGTGCAGCTCGAGCGCCTCGAGCCTGCTGATCGCTGTGTGGCCGATCACGAAACGATCCCATTCCCACGGCGTTGGCTGCATCCCGAGCAGGTGTGCAATAGACACCGAATTCGTGCCCGCGTGCGCCACCAGGGCAATCCGGCGGCCAGGTTCGTCGATCTGCCAGATCGGCAAGTCGTGCGACGACCGCTGCATACCGCGATGAGTGAAGAAGTCGTCGCTCCCTCGCCGGATCCGCTTGGTGAAATCACGGATGGACTCGCCTCCGTGGAGACCGTCCCACCGGTCGTCGACTGGTCGCGTCCGAAGTTCGTCGTACGCTGCCTGCGCTTTCTCCTGCGGAGTCCCGTGCCACCCGGGGTCGCGAATTTCCTCGAGCCAGGGGGCAATCTGCTCCGTGCGCCCGAGCGCTTCGAACAACGGCGCCGCAGTCTGGCGCGCTCGGAGCAGCGGCGACGCATACACCTCATCGAACGACTCTGAGGCGAGTGCTCGCGCCATAGCTCGGGCTTGCTCGTGACCGAGTTCGGTGAGAGGCGGGTTCGCCACGTTGAGCCCGTTGCGGATCCACTCAGGCTGGCCATGACGAATGAAGACGATTTCCACGACGCCACACTAGGTTGACGCCGTGCAAGACGACCGCTCGGTTGGGTATGAAGCGGGCTGGTACCCCAACCCTGTTGGCGTTCACGAACTCCGATTCCACAACGGCCAGACCTGGACAGGCGACGTATCAACCGACGGCATCCGCCAGGTCTCGCCGATTCCGGCCGCTCCCAGCTCTGATCCGACCGGCACTGCGGCGCTGGTCCTCGGCATCGTGTCGCTGTGCATCGGGTGGATCCCGTTTCTGAGCATCGCCGTGTTTGGGACATCGATCGCTGCCGTGGTGCTCGGGCTGCGTCGCCGCCATTTCCCGCAGGCTCGAGGCGCAGCGAGTGCCGGAGTCGTCACCGGAATGGCCGGGTTTATCTTCGCAATCGGAGGCACGTGGTCCGCGTTCGTGATCGTCCATGCTGTTGCGAGGTACGAGGATCCGGGCCCGCACGCGATCGAGCTCGTCGAATGCGTCGAAGTGGACGGGGTGACACGTGCGACCGGCGCGATCTCTAATCTCGCTCAAGGGATACGCAGCTACACGATTGAGGTCACCTTCGACGACAACCGTTCCGACATCGTCGAGGTTGCCGACGTCGGGCCTCGCGTCACCGCATCATTCGCCGTTGAGCAAGACCTCCGCTTCGACGATCTCACGTGCGAAGTCACGTCGGTCAAGGGGCCACGTCCTTTCGGCCTCAACACGGACCTCTGACGGTTCGCTCTGCTTCGACACCGTCGTCGCCGAGATCCATGCGTCGTGCAACAGGCGATACGCACCATTGCTGACAACGAGCTCGGAGTGGCATCCGTCCTCGACCAACTCGCCGTCAGCCAGCACGAGCACGCGATCTGCTCGTGCAGCCGTCGACAACCGGTGTGCAATCGCAATCGTCGTGCGTCCAGCAGCAAGGCGGTCAAGTGCTCTGGCGATCCGCACCTCGGTCAACGCATCCACCGATGACGTTGCCTCGTCAAGGATAAGCACATCGGGATCAGCTAAACCGGCACGGATCAGCGCTACGAGCTGCCGCTCCCCTGCGGACAGCGCCTCGCCCCGCTCGCCCACTTTCGTGTCTAGACCGTCGTCCAACGCATCAATCCAATCGGTTGCGCCGAGGTCTGCAATGACGGCTTTAATTTCGACCATTGTGCTACTCGGACGAGCAAAGCCGATGTTCGCACGTATGGAATCGTCGAACAGGAACGGCTCCTGCGACACGATGACCAGCCGCTGACGTAACTCGTTAGGTGCGACTGAGCCGAGGTCGACACCGCCCACCGAGATCGTTCCGGTGGTCGGATCGGCAAAGCGTGCAACCAGGCGCCCCAGCGTCGTCTTGCCGGACCCGGTCGCACCAACCACCGCAACCTGTTGACCAGCGGGGATAGTGACGGTGACGTCGCGGAGCACATCGACCTCGCTGCTCGGATAACGAAAGCTGACCGCCCGAATCAGGATGTCGAGCGATCCAGCCGGCAGCGGAATCGGCGCCTCCGGAGCGGGTGGCCCGACAGGCATGTCGAGCACGGTCAGCACCCGTCGCAGCCCCGCAACAGCAGTCTGCGTTTGGTCGATGATTTCGGTGAATTCCGCAATTGGCTCAAGGAATCGAAACGTCAGGAAAATGAAACCGATCAGTGCGCCTGCCGTCAGTCCGCTTTCGGGCCCGCGCCAGACACCGACACCGATGACCGCCGACACCGTGAAAACCGAGAACACCTCGCCCGACGGAAACAAGAAGGCCCCGATCCATGCCGCTCGGATCTGCTGAGTTGCCTTACGCTCGGTGGCAGTACGCACGACGGCACCAAGGTGGTCGCCAGCCTCGTATGCGCGGATGGTCCTCGCTCCTGAGACCACCTCCGCAATGGCGCCCAGCATTTCTCCGTTGCGCTCACGCGCCTCGCCGTGGGCGAGGACGAGGCGCCTCTGGACCGCCCGCAACACAATCGCCAGCGGACACGCAACTGCGAACGCCACGCCAGCCAATAGTGGATCATACGCCAGCATCACGATCGACACGATCAACATCAGCGCTGTATTCCGCATCCACGCCATACCTCCCCACTGAAAGAACTGGGCGAGCGTCTCGATATCGCTCGTGACCCGCGCGACCAGACCACCGCGCCGCTCCTCGCTGTGATCGGCAAGGCTCAGTCCATGGATATGGCCGATGAGCCGTTCGCGTAAGTCGTAAAGCGCCTGCTCGCTACGCACCCCGAGCCTGAGCGCGGCCTGTCGGAACGCAATGCCCGCTATCAAAACCATAACGAGACCAACGAAGGCCAGCCAAGCAACCAATGCCACGTCGACGAAATCCTCGCCACCCACACCAACGATTCCCTTGTCGATTGCCTGCTGGATCAGGATCGGGACGACGACACGGCCGCCAGACCCGAGCGCCGCCAGCAGAAATGTCAGCCAGAGCCCGTGCCGCAGGACCGGGACTTCGCGCAGTCCGCGACGGATCGTCGTTATGGCGGTCTCGCTCGTCTCGAGGCTGGAGGTGAATCCTCCGGTCACGATGACGCGGCCCGATCAGCTTCGAAAGCTTCAACGATTTCCCGGTAACCCGACTCACGCTCAAGGAGTTCGACATGCGTGCCGTGCGCTACAACTCGCCCCGCCGACATGAACACCACATCGTCTGCCAGTGCAATGGTGGACGGCCGCGATGCGACCATCAACACCGTCGACTCAAGCGACGAGCGCAACCGGCTCAGAATCGCCTCCTCGGTTGTTGGGTCGAGCGCTGAGGTGGTGTCGTCAAGAACCAGGATCGACGGGTGCCGAACGAGTGCCCGAGCAAGCGCGACACGCTGACGCTGTCCGCCACTGAGACTGATACCTCGCTCGCCCACCACGGTGTCAAGACCCAACGGCAACGCGCAGACAAAGTCGTCCGCTGCCGCGAGGTGCAGGGCGGCCCAAACGTCGTCATCATCGGCATGGTTGCCGAACGCAACGTTGTCGCGGACTGTCCCTGCGATGAGAAACGCCTCCTGAAACACGATTGACCTGGCGCCCGGAGCGAGGGCCACGATCCCAGACGTCGCAGGAACAAGGCCGACTACAACGTCTGTCAACGTCGACTTTCCACATCCTGTCGACCCAACGAGCGCCGTGATCTTGCCCAGTGAAAGGGCGAGATCGATATCGTGCAAAGCCGCTAGTCCAGATCCCTCGTGGTTGAAACTCACCCCTGTGAGTTGAATGCCGAGGCCGGTGTCAGCCGTACCGATTTCCATAGTCGGGTCGTCAAGCACCACCTCGGTCACCACCGCCTGGATGCGGATCCACGCCGCCATTGAGCGAGGCAACTCTGACAGCGCGTAGCCGATAAGACGGAGCGGCAGCACGAGCAGTGTGAACAGAAAAATTACACTCGTGAACTCTCCGATGGTGACGTTGCCAGACTCAACCCGCGCTGCACCGAGGAGCACCAAGACGATGTTGGCGATCGCCGGGATCATGTCGGTCAGCGCATCGAACCAACTTCGCCGCCCGATCGCTTCGACTCGCGACGCACGAACGCGACCTGCGAGTTCGGTGAGGCGCATTGTCTCGCGCTCCTCGGCGCAGTATGCCTTGATGACTTGTACCCCTTCAAAGCTCTCGTGGACAGCTGCAGAGAAGTCCCCGAGCTGTTCCTGCGCCCGGGTGTAGTACTGCGAGACGGACCGCTCGTACACCACGTTCGTGGCAATCACGAGTGGAAACACAATCAGAGCGACGATGCCGAGCGGAATATCAATGATAAGAAGCCAGATCGTCGAGATCACGATCATCAGCACGGTGCTCGTGGCGAAAGGGATCGGAGCGATCACGCTCACCGTGGTCTCAGTGTCGACACCGGCCCGCGCCACCAGATCACCGTCCTGGTAGCGGCGATGCCAACTGACCGGCTGACGCACGAGACGGTCGAGAACCTGGTTGGTGTAGGTCTCGGCGACTCGCCACATCCCCGCCGACGCAAACGCCCGACGAAACACCACCCCGATAGCACGCACCAACCCGATCCCAATGATCATGCCGATACCGGCGAAGAACGTTCCGACGGCGACCTGACCGTCCTCAAATCGCGGCAGGATTACATTGTCAATCACCCATCGAATCGCAAAACTCGAGACCACCGTCGCAAGAGCGAACACCGCTGCGCCGGCGAATGAAAACACGAACGACCGCGGATGCAGCGACAGCATCGACCGGATCAACGTCCCATTTCGGCGAAGGCGATAGAAATGCCGGGAGCCGATGGTCACGCTGGGTTTCTACCAGCGGGTCGGGGTCATAGCGTCATGACTTGTGGCAACTCCCGACAGCGCACCCGGAGGGAACCACGCTCTGGAGCGTCAGGCGACATATGGTCCCGGGCCTCGCACAGGTGGATCGAAGCCACTGCGGCTTCTCTTCCTACTCGGTGCAGCCATCTTTGTCGCGTTCTGGTTCTGGGCCCTGTTCCTCATCGACAAGACGGCGGTGAACAAGATCGAAGACCGAGCGTGGGCAGCGCGCGCCGAGGCAATCTGCGAACCTGTAAAACTCCAAATTCGACGACTTGACCTCGAAACAGCTGCCGAACTCGAGGGGCGTGCCGATCTGGTGGTCGAATCAACCGACCTGCTGTCGGTGATGTTGGGAGACCTTGAGGCAGTGGAGCCGACGGACGCGAAAGGGCGAGCGATCGTGCCTGACTGGATCACCGACTACCGCACGTTGCTTCAGGACCGCTACAACTACGCCGACCGGCTACGTTCTGGCCAAAACGTGCCCTTCACCGAAACCGGTGTCCAGGGCGTCCCGATCACCGAGCGGATCGAAACGTTCGCCGGCGACAACGAGATGCCGAGCTGCGCGCCCCCACGCTCTGGCGTTTTGTGATTGACGCCCGACGATTGGCCGTCCGCTCAAACGCTCAAAGATGCTTGATCACCCTGGCAGGCACACCGGCAGCCACGCAGTTGTCGGGAAGGTCGCGCGTGACGACGCTGTTGGCTCCCACCACTACGTGGTGACCGATATTCACGCCCGGGAGCACCACCGTGCCGTGCCCTAGCCACGTTCCATCGCCGATCGACACAGGGCGCTCGGGCATCACCTGCCTCGAGATCGGAAGATTGAGATCCTCGTAGCCGTGGTTCTGATCGGTGATGTACACGTGATGCCCGGTCCACACGTCGTTTCCGACACGGATTTCAAGATGTCCGACAATCCCACTGCCTTTCCCGAAGAGACATCGATCGCCTACCGTGATCACCGGATCGGTCACCATGTCCTGCCCGGGCACCATCCCTGCCGACAAGGTGGCCTGCGGGCCGAACAGCGTGCTTTCGCCAATGTGAATGTACTGCTCGTTGAACAACGTGTTCGGTGGAAAACAAATCACGCTGTTGCGGCCGAGATAACCAAAACGCCGACCGCGACGAGTATCAGGACCAATTGCTCCGAGCTCGACCACGAGATCCCGGCCCTGGTGGACGACCTCACCGGCAGCACGTTTGATTCCCGTCATAACCCGTCGCACCAGCGTTTTCGGGACGGCCTCTCGTTCGAGCACAACGTAACGCTACGACGAAACGACCTCCCGGCACCTAGTTTTAAATCGGTGGGGATGAAGCGACGATGATCGGAACGCCGTTCGGATCGGTTCTCGACGTGCCCGGGGTCGGTGTGGGCCACTACCAACGCACAGGATCCGGCTGGCAAACCGGATCGACGGTCATCACCGTGGCCCGCGGCGCAACTCCGGGCGTGGATGTCCGCGGGGGTGGGCCCGGCACCCGCGAAACCGATGCGCTCCGACCGGAGAACCTCGTCCAGCAGATCCACGCCGTGACTCTCACCGGTGGAAGCGCCTACGGTCTCGCAGCCGCCGACGGCGTGGTCGGGCTGCTCGAGCAACGCGGGCTCGGGTTTCCGATTGCGGAAAGCGTGGTCCCCGTCGTCCCCGCTGCGGTCATTTTTGACCTCGGAAGAGGTGGTGCTTTCACAAGCCGCCCAAACGCTTTATTCGGTGAGAGGGCCGCTCGCACTGCGCTCGCCGGCCGAAAACTCCCGGGCTGGGGCTCGGTAGGTGCGGGCACGGGGGCGCGTGCCGGTGGGTTGCAGGGCGGCGTCGGTACGGCGAGCACCACGCTTCAGATCGGCAATGCAGGCGTCATCGTCGCCGCGATCGCCGTCGTCAATTCGAACGGCTCAGCGGTCGACCCGACAACGGCGCTCCCGTGGGAGCGTCATAGCCTCCGGCTCACGCGTCCATCGATCAACGAGCGCAACAGTGTGCGCTCAGTACTAGCAAACCAAGCTGCTGTCGGGCTCAACACGACCATCGGCGTGGTGGTCACATCGGCAGCGCTCGACAAAGCGGAGTGCTCGAAAGTAGCGGCCGTCGCCCACGACGGGCTTGCTCGCGCCATACGCCCTGCCCACTCGATGACCGATGGCGACACCGTCTTCACTCTGGCCACCGGCGATACCAACCTGCCAGCACATGTCAACAATTCGACTAGATTTGCCGCGATCAACCAGATCCTCCGCGCAGGTGCCGATGTTTTCTCAGCCGCCTGCACGCATGCGGTCGTGAGCGCGACGACGATCGGTGACACCCCCGCTTGGCGGGACCTCTGTCCGAATACGCTCGCTGCATGCTGACGATCGAATCCCCCGACGAAATGCGTGCATGGGCGAGGGAGCAGGCCGCCAGCGATCGAACAATCGGTCTCGTGCCGACCATGGGAGCGCTCCACGGCGGCCACCTTGCACTCATCGCTGATGCCTCCCGCCGATGCGACGTCGTCGTCGTGTCGATCTTCGTCAATCCCCTGCAGTTCAACGAGGCCGACGACTTCGGCAATTATCCGCGCCCTATCGACAATGATGTTGCCAACTGCCAAGCCGCAGGCGTGTCGGTGGTGTATGCACCGAGTGGCTCGGCCATGTACCCAGAGCACTTTCAGACCCGCGTGATTCTGGGAACGCTCGCCGAGGTGATGGAGGGACCGATGCGTCCGGGTCACTTTGAGGGCGTAGCAACGGTGGTCTCCAAGCTGTTCGGTGCCGTGCGGCCGGATGTTTCGATCTTTGGAGAGAAGGACTTTCAGCAGTTGGCCGTTATCACGCAGATGGCAGCGGACCTTGACACGGGAATCGAAGTGGTCGGGCACCCCATTGTGCGCGACCCCGACGGCGTCGCCCAGTCGAGCCGCAACCGCCGTCTCACACCGGCACAGCGAGCTGCTGCCGTCTGTGTTCCCAAGTCACTTACCGCAGCGCGTATCGCCGCGGCCGGCGGTGCCGAACCAGGTGACGTGATCGCCGCCGCGGCCGCAATCATCGACAGTGAACCACTAACCGAGCGTGAGTACATCACCATTTTCGACGCTCGGACGTTGACCGAGATCGAGCGATTCGAGATCATTAACCGGCGGGCGCGTGCCGTGCGCATCGCAACGGCCGTGTGGTTCGGCAACGTGCGGTTGATCGACAACTGCGACCTCTTCGGCGAATGACGCACCATTCTCGATCAAGTTAGAATTATCCTCAAGTAGCCGGTCGCGAATCCCTGTAAGCAACAGAACCATCACGACGCCGTTGAAGATTGCGTGAGCCACGACCGTCGGACCGATTCGTCTGAGTAGGTACGCCCCAGTGCCGAGCGAGATACCAACGCCCGAGAGAATGAACGCGAGACCGGTGTTACCGATACCCCGAACCGGATCAATATGTGCGACACCGAACAAGAAACCCTGGAGCACAATCGCCGCAAACGCCGGAAGTTTCGATAGCAGACTCCGCATCACGAGTCCCCGGAAAACGAATTCTTCGACGACCGGCGCTGCGATGACGGCGGTGACTACGATCGCAACTGCGTAGGTTCGGTTAGCTGACAGTCCACCGATGTCATCGGTGTTGTTCGACAACGGGATGTCGAATCCCAAAACGATGGCCCCGATAAACATCTGCACGAGGACCGTCGCCGTCCAGATGAGGGGGCCCCACCCGATGTCGCTCCACTGTGGGCGAGCACCGACATCATTTATACGGTGGCCGCTCCCCCATCGTCCGCTGGCAAACCACCACCACGCAATCGACGGTCCGTAGCCGATCACTGCGAGCAGGAGAACGTAAACGGCGACCGGCCAATCGAAATCAACGATTAGGTCGAGGACGTACTTCGATATCAGTAGAGACAGTGTGAGTACGACAAGCGCACCCAATCCGGCTGCGAGGGGCAACGTCGGGTGCTTGGGTCGAGGCGCTTTGAAGCCCAAAGCCAGACCAGCGTCAGCAGGGACGCCAATCGGGGTAGTCGGCGGACCCCACGGTGCGGTCGATTGGGTGTGGTCCACGGTCATCGATAACTGGAGGAAAGCGTATCGGCGGACAACGAAGCATCGAACAAAACCAACGGGCCGTACCCGTTGACGTTACCTGCCAGAGCAATAAAGGTATCTGTGGCCCCAGTGTCGCAACGTGCCGTCCTGTCATCCGGATATCGGCTTGAAGAACGCCTTGTCAGCTCTAGTCGAGTGGAGGGCATGTACGACGACGGCGCCGTCGTCCCGGTTGAAGCCAAAATTTCGCCGAGCGCCGGCTCATCGGTCGAGCCGCTATCACAGCATCGCATCGTCAGACCCCTTGAGTGTCTGAAGGCTGATGCGCTCGACTCGGAGCCACTGGACACATGTAGCGGGGCTTTCCTTCAACCGGATGTCACTCCATGTTTGAGGCACACTGCGTTGCCCAATCATCGGTAGGCCAGCTTGCAAATGAGGAGAAGACGATCGAAGTACTGCATTTGTCCATCTACTGGGTCACCGACGCCGAGCAGCGAACGCCCTGGGTCTCCATGGCGAGGTTCAGCAGATCCTCGCGAGCGCAGGCCTTCACCAGTCGGGAAGATACGGATCCTGACGCGCACGACTTAGCGATGCGTCGTCGGATCGCTGACGATCGCTCGGTAGCGGACCGTGTGAACGCTGTCTCCGGAAAGGATCCCGCCTCGCCCGAGCATCCGACCTCCTTGCCAGTTCGAGAGGCCGAGCTCGGGTTTGTCGAGGGCATACTGACCGTCGACCCACCGGGTGAAGCCGTTCCCCACGAACGGTGCATCGACTGCCTCGTAGAACCGTTCGTGCTCAACCGGATCGACACTGATCAGCGACGCAACGAAGTGTGGGCTGTGGCGGTTGAAGAGGTCGACTCCGTCGTCAATCGCGTCGACGACGACGAGCGAGATCTCCGGGCTGTTCTCCCATTCCCATTCAACAGCGAGATCGGTTTCGGAGAGCACCGATGCCAGCGTTTCGTTGCTTGGCCCTCCAGCCCGGTCAATCGTGACCGAGGTTTCGAAGAGCTCCGCCGGCACGAACTCCTGGCTCCCCTCGACAACGTGAAGCCGTGCATGCGTATTACGGACGTCAGCCGCATCACGAACCGCGTCGAGCGCCACCGGTACGAGCACTTCAGCGTTGCAACGTAGGATCACCAGGCAGTTGAGTGTGTTGCACACCTTTCGATCAAGCGAGTGCCTGACCGCAGCGCGGAGTTCGCTGGGGTCACAGGACTGGCCGGCCATGATCCACGCCCCACCGGTACCATGCAAGCTCACGGGGATTCCCGCCTGGGACGCTACTGCCCCGAGTTGTGCAACCGCAGCCCCTGATCCGCGGGCGACGGCCAACGCGAGGCGCCGGTCGCTGAACAGTGCGTGGCCAGCGCTACGCGCTGACGATTCGACGAGTTGTACCGCTCCAAGCGGCAGCCCCGCTCCCTCCAATGCAGGACGGAGCGCGTGTTCGACGATCGCGCTCGCAGTCCCGAGCGCATCGGAGCCAATTCGGAACACAACAGTGTTCCCACTCCGCAGCACACCACAAGCATCAGCAAAAACGTTCGGCCGACCTTCAAAAACGAAAGCGACCACGCCAAGAGGCGCCCGACGAGCCTCAAGTTGCCAGCCCGTATGGTCGACCATCTCGACGAGGGCGTTTCGGCCGGAGGTGGCACGCTGCCACCCCATGAGTCCGGCAATCATGTCGGAACGCATTGTGGCGCCGACCTCGAGCCGTGTGGTCGACCTCCCCCTACTTCGCGCGGATTCAATGTCATCAACGTTGGCCTCGATGATTGCCGAAAAGACCTCATCGTTGGCGAGAAGGGCGCCGAACCGGGCGAAGAAGTCGCTGATCTGATCATCAGAGCAACGGGCGAGCTCGACGAAACCATCGATGGCTGCTGACACTGCAGCGTCGACCATTCGATACTCTCCGGCCGGAATGTGCAAGAGATCGCCCGTGTCCTGAACGACGATCAGCTGGTCACCGGCCTTAAATGCCGCAGCGAGTTCAGAAGTCACCTCGGCTACTCGGTCGCCACCGAACACGATCGGCTGACCTGCCGCTAGTGTGGTAAGGGGAATCACCAGTCGAATCCATCGAGCTCAGAGAGTTCGGACATCAGCACCGGCAATCCACTGTCGATCGAGCGGTGTGCTGCGAAACCGATCGCTGCTGATCTGAGGCCGTCCATGAGAGTCACCGCCGGCGGCGACCCCGATCGAATTGCTGCCACGAAGTCGACGTGTTCGAGGTAGCTGGAACCGTGGTGCAGTCCGACGTGCTTAATGCCCTCGTGCCGAATCTCGTGCGTGTTAACCACGTGCTGCCCGTCGGCACGCTTTCCGATCCTCAGCTTCGATTCGGTGACCATCGCTTCCATCTTGCCGACATCGCCCGTCACGACGATCTCCTGTTCGTTTACGCTTGCCTCTGCGAACATGCACAGGTCGAGCATGCCTCGCGAGTCATCGTCGAAATCGACTACCACATAGGCATTATCCAAAATATCCGGCGTCTTGCCGTCGTAACGCTCGTCGAGGTGATTCACGGACTGTCCGCCCGTGGCGAAGACTCGCACCGGTCGCGCCTGCGTGATCTGCAACATTAGGTCAAAAAAATGGCAGGTCTTCTCGACCAGTGTCCCGCCGGTGTTGCGGCTAAACCGATTCCAGTTGTCAACTTTCGTGAGGAAAGGGAACCGGTGCTCACGGATAGCAACCATCTTCACGTCCCCCACCGCCCCGGTAGCGAGTTCGGCGAGCAAACACTGAGTCGGGGCCATGTAGCGATACTCCAGGCCCATCCACACGACCCGCTCGTGTCCCGATCGAGTTACTGCCTCGACGGCGTCACGGCAATGCCCGAGCGTTGCGCAAAGCGGCTTCTCCATCAGGATGTGGACCGGATGCGCAATGACGTCGAGCAGGATCTGATGGTGCGTATGGTTCGGTGAGGCGATAACCACTGCATCAACAAGGCCCGAGTCGAGCATTTCGTTGTGGTCGCTGAACTCCTCCAGCAGAACGTCAGTTCCGACTGCTCGGCGAGCCCGCTTGATCGACTCAGGGTGTGGATCGGCAACGGCGGTGACGATGGCACCGTCAACCGCTGCCACGTTGCGGATGTGCTCCACGCCCATCATGCCGGTCCCGATGACGCCATACCGAATGGGTGACTTGTGTTCATCCATTCTACGAAGCGTAGAGCCGTTTGCCAGACTGGAGCAGATGAACGATGACCGTCTGTACTTCCGTCAACTCCTCTCGGGACAAGATTTTGCGTCCGGCGACATGCTCGCCGAGCAGATGGTCAATTTCGTGTATGCGATCGGCGACCGGGGGACCGGCGAATGCGTGCTGGTTGACCCGGCCTACGCCGTCGGTGACATCGTCGACGTGGTCGAGGCGGACGGCATGTCCGTCACGGCGGCCCTGGCCACCCACTACCACCCCGACCACGTCGGCGGATCGATGATGGGCCACACAATCGAAGGTGTCGCAGCGTTGCTTGAGCGTGTCGACTGTCCTATTCACATCCACACCGACGAGTGCGAGTGGGTCACCAAGTCCACCGGTGTCGGCAACGACCACTTGGTCGAACATGTGTCAGGCGATGTTGTCACTGTTGGCACCGTCGACATCCGACTTCTACACACACCCGGCCACACACCAGGGAGCCAGTGTTTCCTCGTCGACGGGCGCCTAGTCGCTGGCGACACTTTGTTCCTCGAGGGATGCGGTCGAACCGACCTTCCGGGATCAAACCCTGCCGAGATGGTCGACAGTCTCCGCAGACTCGCACAGATTCCCGATGAGACGATGTTGTTTCCTGGTCATCGCTACTCGGCCGCGTCGAGCGCAAGCATGGCGACCGTAAAGAAGATCAACTTCGTGTTCGACGAACTGTGATTCATCGGGTGTTAGGCACCCGATGAATTCAGCAGTCGTCTTTAGCAGGAATGATGATTTTTTCCCCAGGTATGAAGCGACCAAAGGCCGGGTTATTTGCGTTTGCTGCTTGCAGCGCCTCAAGTGTCACGTCGTATTGCTCAACGAGCTTCAACGGGATGTCACCTGCGACCACGGTGTGTGAACCTGCTTCGCAGTTGCTCCCGGGATCAGGGATGGCTTCGCCGGCCTCGCCGCCGCTGGTCGTTGCGTCTTCCTCACCGCCAGTCGCATCGGTTCCCACTGCTTCGATAGTCCCGCCTGCCGGAATCTTGATGACGGTGCCGGGTCCCGGGAACTCCTTACTCGCGTCAGACCATCCATTGATGTTTTGAAGATCCTCGAGAGACACCCCGAACTGATTGGCCACCTTGATGCCGTAGTCGCCGGCCTGCACCGTGTAGTCCTGTTCGGCCCCAGCCGACACTTCACCGGGTGCGAGTGTGGTGGTAGTCACTGGCGCGATGGTTTGGTAGTCGGTTTCGCCAGCGGCAAGCGTCACAGTTGCACGCGTCGCTGCGTCCGAGTCGTCGCCGCCACACGCGCCGAGCACGAGGGCTGCCACCAATAAGGGTCCGACGACTGCGGCGATACGGTACGTAGTCCTTACGTTCATGGACCACAGTGTACGACGTCAGCCGAGCCCGTCGCCGTCACCGCCACCCATTGAGCACAGCAGCCGTCACACTAAGGGTCGCGCTGTTGGCGGGATAGGGGCCGGTAGCTGTGTCTCACCCATAAGGTATTCGTCCACTCCGGCGGCAGCAGCACGCCCTTCGGCGATCGCCCACACGATCAGGCTCTGTCCACGACCCATGTCGCCGGTGACAAAGATGCCCGGTTTGTTGGTCATGTAGCGGTCGTCGCGGGCAACATTGCCCCGTTGGTCGTACTCAAGCTCCAGTTCGTCGAGCCACGACCCTTTTTCGGGCCCGACGAAACCTAGTGCGAGGAAGACGAAATCAGCGGGGATTTCGCGATCGGTGCCCTCAATTTTAGTGAAGGTGCCGTCAATCATTTCGACCTCATGAAGGCGAAGCGCCCTGACGTTGCCATGACCGTCGTCGATGAATTGTTCGGTGTTGACGCTAAATAGGCGATCACCGCCTTCCTCGTGAGCAGAGGTCACCTTGTAGACCATTGCGAACTGCGGCCAAGGGTTGCGCTCGGCGGCGCGCTGCTCAGGCGGCATCGGCATGATCTCGAGCTGCGTAACCGATGCCGCTCCCTGACGATGCGACGTGCCGAGGCAGTCGGCACCGGTATCACCGCCACCGATGATGACCACGTGTTTGCCGCTCACGTCGATCGAGGACTCTTCAATGTCGCCAAGCTGCACTCGGTTGGATGGGGGCAAGAACTCCATCGCCTGGTGGATGCCACCGAGCTCGCGCCCGGGAATCGGTAGATCGCGCCACTGTGTCGCACCGCATGCGAGGACGACTGCGTCATGCGAGGCCCGCAGCACCTCCATGTCAACAGTTGAGCCAACGGCGGCGTTCACGCGGAACTCGGTTCCCTCTGCCTCCATTTGCGTGAGACGCCGGTCGATGTGGCGCTTCTCCATCTTAAACTCGGGGATGCCGTAGCGGAGGAGACCTCCGATTCGATCGGCACGTTCCAGTACGACGACTTCGTGGCCGGCGCGCGTGAGCTGCTGCGCTGCGGCCAGACCAGCGGGGCCGGAGCCGACCACTGCGATCTTCTTCCCAGTGCGAACAGATGGGACATGCGGCGTAACCCAGCCCTCGGCGAACGCACGGTCGACGATTTCTACCTCGATTTGTTTGATTGCAACGGGATCCTGGTTGATGCCGAGTACGCATGCCGACTCACATGGTGCCGGGCACAGCCGTCCGGTGAACTCGGGAAAGTTGTTTGTGGCGTGCAGTCGCTCGATGGCCTGCTGCCATTGATCGCGGTAGACGAGATCATTCCAGTCCGGAATCAGATTCCCGAGCGGGCATCCGTTGTTGCAGAACGGGATCCCACAGTCCATGCACCGTGCGGCCTGGTGATTCAACTCCTCCGCCGGAAAGGGCTCGTAGACCTCTTTCCAATCCTTGAGCCGCACCGGCACCGGACGATGCGGCGGCGTCGAGCGCTCAAATTCCAAGAACCCGGTTGGTTTCCCCATAACGACTATCGATTCCTTTCATCAGTCGATTGCCCCGACAGTGGGGTCCGAAGCAGTGGCTGGCTCGCTACTAACACTTGCCCCGGTACGCCGGGAGTATCATCGAATCTGATACTCATACGCGAGCAGCTTCCATGATCTTGGCGACTGTTTGATCATCGTCGAGTCCAGCACCTTCGCTTTCGACGATCACGCCGAGAACTCGCTTGTAGTCACTTGGCATGACTTTGCGGAACTTCGAGGCATCAACCGCCCAAGAGTTCAGGATCGCTGCGGCAACTGTTGATCCCGTGAAGTCACGATGACGCACGACGGTGTCATGGAGGAATGCCCGATCTTCGTCATTCAGCGGTTCCAGGTCAACCATGTCGTAATTGACCTTCTCAGCGAAGGCGCCATCAGGGTCGTAGACGTACGCGATGCCACCCGACATGCCTGCACCAAAGTTTCGGCCGGTCGGTCCAAGGACGATGACTCGGCCGCCGGTCATGTATTCGCAACCATGATCGCCAATACCTTCACTGACCGCAAGTGCACCGGAGTTGCGAACACAGAAGCGTTCGCCCACCATGCCTCGCAGGAAGATCTCACCGCTAGTCGCACCGTACGCGATCACGTTGCCGGCCACGACCTGATCCTCTGGCGCGAACGGCACGTCCGGGTGAGGGTGGACGATGAGTCGTCCCCCGGACAGTCCTTTGCCGACGTAGTCGTTGGTGTCACCGATGAGCCGCATCTGGATACCGGCTGGAACGAAGGCTCCAAAGCTCTGCCCCGCCGAGCCGGTGAAGGTGATGTCGATGGTTCCATCCGGCAAGCCGACGCCCTTCCACACCTTGGTTACCTCGTGACCGAGCAGCGTCCCGGTAGTACGGTTGATGTTTCGGATTGGGAGGTCAATAGACACCTTAAAACCATCGGTGATCGCCGGCTGCGCTTGGGTAATTAACTCCCGATCAAGCGCAATCTCCAGTTCGTGGTCTTGACCGACCGACTGGATCATCGTCTGGGCGTAAGGGTTCTCAGGAATCTTCAGGATCGGAGCAATGTCCAGCCCTGCCGCCTTCCAGTGATCGACCGCAGCGCGGGTGTCGAGGCACTCAACGTGGCCGATCATCTCGTTCATCGTCCGGAACCCGAGTTCAGCCATTAACTCGCGGACTTCTTCGGCCACGAAGTTCATGAAGTTCACAACGAACTCAGCTTTGCCCGAGAAGCGCTCGCGCAACGCTGGATTCTGCGTGGCGATCCCGACCGGACAGGTATCAAGATGGCAGACCCGCATCATGATGCAGCCGGACACCACGAGTGGCGCAGTAGCAAAACCGTATTCCTCGGCACCGAGCAACGCCGCGATCACCACGTCACGGCCCGTCTTCATCTGACCGTCGGCCTGCACGACGATCCGGTCGCGAAGCCCATTGAGCATCAAGGTCTGCTGCGTCTCGGCCAGGCCGAGTTCCCACGGCCCACCAGCGTGCTTCAACGACGTGAGAGGGCTGGCCCCAGTACCGCCGTCGTGACCGGAAATAAGAACGACATCGGCCTTCGCCTTCGACACCCCAGCTGCGACAGTGCCTACGCCGGTCTCCGCCACAAGTTTAACGTGGATCCGCGCTGCAGGGTTTGCGTTCTTCAGATCGTGGATCAATTGCTTCAGATCCTCAATCGAGTAGATGTCGTGATGTGGAGGTGGGCTGATGAGCCCTACTCCCGGCGTGGAATGCCGAGTCTTGGCGATCCATGGATATACCTTGTGGCCCGGCAGCTGACCGCCTTCCCCGGGCTTCGCGCCCTGGGCCATTTTGATCTGAATGTCGTCAGCGTTGGTGAGGTACTCCGACGTGACACCGAATCGACCGGACGCGACCTGCTTAATCGACGACCGCCGTTCAGAGTCGTACAGTCGCTCGGCATCCTCGCCGCCTTCACCGGTGTTCGACTTCGCACCAAGCTGATTCATCGCAATCGCAAGCGTTTCGTGTGCCTCCGCTGAAATCGACCCGTAGCTCATTGCGCCGGTCGAGAAGCGTTTGACGATCGCGCTCACCGGTTCGACTTCCTCAATCGGGATCGACGTACGCTCGCCTGGCGTCAACTCAAACAACCCGCGCAGCGTCATTAAAGTTTTCGACTGGTCGTCGACCGTGGCGGTGTAGTCCTTAAAGACCTCATATCGGCCGCTGCGCGTCGAGTGCTGCAGCTTGTAGACGGTCTCGGGATTGAACAGGTGAGGAGCACCTTCGCGCCGCCACTGGTATTCACCGCCCAATTCGAGCTTGCGGTGGGCCCGCTCCTCGGGTCGCTTCGGATTGGCAACTGCATGCCGGGCGGCCACCTCCTGCGCAATTTCGGTGAGGCCTATTCCGCCGAGCTGCGAAATCGTGCCCGTGAAGTGCTTGGCTATGAGTTCGTCGCCGAGGCCGATCGCCTCAAAGATCTGGGCGCCGGTGTAGGAGGCAACGGTTGAGACGCCCATTTTCGACATCACCTTGAGCACACCCTTGTTGGATGCCTTGATGTAGTTGCGGATCGCCTGCTGTCGGTCAAGGCCGCCCATGCCATGCATGCCCTCTGCGATCAAATCCTCAATTGACTCGAACGCCAGGTACGGGTTGATCGCCCCGGCCCCGTATCCGATCAACAGGGCCATGTGATGCACCTCACGAGCGTCGCCCGCTTCAATGACTAAACCCGCCATCGTGCGCTGCTTAGTGCGAACAAGATGGTGGTGAACAGCAGCGGTGACCAACAGCGACGGAATCGGCGCATCGACCGAGTCGGCGTTGCGGTCGGAGAGCACGATGATCCGTGCGCCTTCCTCGATGGCCTGCGACGCCTGCTCACAGACACGATCGATCGCAGCCGAGAGACCGGCGCCGCCACTCTCGACGCGGTAGAGCCCTGACAGTACTTTCGCCCGGAGACCCGGGTGGTCGCCGTCATCATCGATGTGGATGATCTTGGCCAGCTCATCGTTGTTGATGATCGGGTTGGGTAGCGCCAGCTGCTTGCACGACTCTGGGCCCGGATCAAGAAGATTCGCCTCGGGACCAACCGTCGACGACACCGAGGTGACGACCTCTTCACGAATTGCATCGAGCGGCGGATTCGTCACCTGGGCGAACAACTGCTTGAAGTAGTCGAACACCAGCCGCGGCCGCTCCGAGAGCACAGCGAGCGGTGTATCTGTCCCCATCGACCCAAGCGCCTCCATTCCCTTCGTCGCCATCGGTGCCACGAGGATCTTCAACTCCTCGTGCGTGTACCCGAACAGCTGCTGGCGACGCAGCACACTGTCGTGGCTGAACACCACATGTTCACGTTCGGGCAGACCTGCCAAATCGACGAGACCCTGATCGAGCCATTCCCCGTATGGATGTTCGGCGGCGAGCGTCGCCTTGATCTCGTCGTCGTCGACGATGCGGCCCTGGTCGGTGTCGATGAGGAACATCTTTCCGGGCTGCAGTCGTCCTTTCGCAATGACGTTGGACGGTTCGAGATTGATGACGCCGACCTCCGATGCCATGACGACCAGGTCGTCATCGGTCACCCAGTAGCGGCTCGGTCGGAGACCGTTGCGGTCGAGCACTGCTCCGATCATCTTTCCGTCGGTGAAGGTGACGCTCGCCGGTCCGTCCCACGGCTCCATTATCGAGGAATGGAAGCGGAAGAAATCGCGCAGTTCTTTGGACATTGTTTCGTCGTTCTCCCACGCCGATGGGATCATCATCATTACGGCGTGATGCAGGGGGTATCCACCCAGGTGCAGTAGTTCGAGGACCTCGTCGAACCGAGCTGTATCCGAGGAGCCAGGCGTGCAGATCGGAAAGGCACGGTCAATCCCCGGGAGACTTGCGCTTTCGAGCATGGCTTCGCGGGCATGCATCCAGTTTTGGTTCCCTTGCACCGTGTTGATCTCACCGTTGTGTGCCACGAAACGATACGGGTGGGCGAGCGGCCATGACGGGAACGTGTTGGTCGAGAACCTCGAATGCACCAGCAGCAGTGCCGATTCGATCCGCGGGTCAGTGAGGTCGACAAAGAACTCACTGAGTTGCGGTGTCGTCAGCATTCCCTTGTACACGATCGTACGTGCGGAAAGCGACGCGAAATAGGTGTCGAGTTCGTCAACAAGCTCGCGGCGCGACCGCTTCCGGGCAACAAATGCTTTGCGATCCAACTCGATGCCGGTTGAACCGGCGGGATCTGAGACGAACAACTGTCGGAACGTAGGCATTGCCGCACGAGCGGTCTTTCCGAGGCAATCGGGGTTGACCGGCAGGTCGCGCCAGCCCAGAACCTCGAGACCGACATCGGCCACCGTTGCATCGATCGCCGACTGCGCCTTCTCGCATGCAATCTCGTCGGCAGGAAGAAAGGCGATTCCCGTCGCGTACGCGCCGGCTGGAGGCAACTCGAAATCGACAACCGACCGGTACAGCTCGTCGGAAACCTGCAACAGGATCCCGGCACCGTCTCCGGTGTCAGGCTCGGCACCCGTTGCGCCACGGTGCTCCAGATTGGTCAGAGCAGTTAGTCCGGTCACGACCAGCTCGTTCGACCGCTCACCCTTAAGGTTCGCGACGAACGAGACCCCACAGGAGTCATGTTCGTTGCATGGATCGTAAAGACCAATCGGTCCGGGAGCCTGGATCATCTGGACACATCCTCGAAGGTACGTCCGGGCGCGAGCCCGAAGGGATTCTTTTCGAACGCTGCGCTGGGTCGTCATTGACCGAGCGGCGGCGCCTCAACGCTGAGGCATCTCGGGTGTTACCCGAGCGGGGTCCCCTAATGCTAGGCCATTGACTCAGCATGAGCGACTTCGTTCGCTCGTGAACGACTCGGCGACCGGCACTAGCCCGGGCCGCGTTCGTCCCAGATCGGCGCTGTACCCTCAGCTAAGCCGGGATTTAACGAGGTCGGCCACGACTCGACCTTCGGCGCGTCCTGCCACCTCGACGTTGACTGCCTTCATGGCCAGGCCCATATCAGCTTTCTTCGTGAAGCCGTTGTCGGCAAGGACATCGCCGACGAGCGCTTCAAGTTCGTCGGCGCTCAGCGCGGCCGGAAGGTACGCCTCGAGCACTTCTATCTCGGCTCGTTCGGCCGCTGCACGGTCCGCGGCCCCGCCGGAGTCGAACGCTTCGGCAGCGTCGAGGCGCCGCTTCACCTGCGACTTCAATACGGCCTGAACCCCGTCGTCATCGAGTGTAGATGCAGCCTCGCCAGAGACCTGTGCCTCTTGAACCGCAGCAATCGCCGATCGCAGCGTGCGTTGGCGAAGCGCTTCCTTGGCCTTTGTGGCCGTGATGAGGTCAGCGCGGATCTGGTCGATAAGCATGTGATCAGTCTGGCCTCAGTCGACGAAGACTGGCGCACGCTTTTCGAAACCGGATAGCACTGCTTCCATCTGATTCGGCGATCCGATTTGTTCGCCAATTGCTCGGCGCTCTTCGGCGAATGCTTCGGCGGCACCGTCGTGGTCAAGGCGGTTGAATAGCGCCTTCGAGCCGCGCACTGCACCGGGACTGCGGCCGGAGATCTCTCGGGCGAGCAGCAAAGCGTCGCGGAGGGGCGTTGCGCTCAGCCGGGTGGCGAGCCCGAGCACGTGAGCCTCGTTTCCGTCAAACACCCGCGCCGTATAAGTCAGTTCACGTGCGATGTCGGGCCGGACAAGCTTGGAAAGCATAAACGTCCCTGTCATATCTGGAACCAGTCCCCAGTGCACCTCGCGAACGGACATCTTCGTATCTGGATGCACGATGCGGATATCGGCGCCAAGGGCGATCTGCAGACCTCCGCCGAGCGCATGGCCATGAACGGCGGCGATTACCGGCATCGGCAATTCCTGCCACACCCAGCAGATCTGTTGACCCAGGTGCGTAATCCGACCCGCCGCCATCTCCCCGGGATTTCCGTCGCGGCGGGTTGCCGCTTGCTCGGCGCCGTTGTCGCCGGCGTCGGCCAGCGCCTGCATAGAGGAAAAATCAAGACCGGCGCAGAACGATGCTCCATCACCAGAAAGCACCACGACGCGCACGTCACGAATCCTCTTCAGTTGCTCTCCGGCATCGGCGATGCCCTGGAACATCGAGTTATCAAGTGCGTTACGTTTATCGGCGCGATTGAGACGGACATCGGCGATGCCATCGCTGATCGAAACGGTGACTCGGTCGGACATCCTCCAATCTTGCCAGATCCGCCCTCCCTATGCCGGGGTCGTGCTACAACCTGCAACATGAGCATGCCGCCACCGCCACCCGCAGGCTTCGAGAGTCTCGACAACCTTGGAGGCGCCCAGACACCGCACCCTCGGGGAACGCTCGTCCTAGTACTCGGCATTCTGTCGTTCTTCATCTGCGGCATCGTTCTCGGCGGCGTTGCCTTCGTGATGGGAAGCAACGCCCTGAGAGAAATCGATCGCAATCCGAGCGCGTATACCAACCGTCGCCTCGTCAGCGCCGGACGGATTTGTGGTGCAATCGGTGCAGCGCTCAGTGTGGCGTTGCTGATCTTCGCCCTTACCTCCAGCTGAGCCACCCCATCCGACCGGACGGCACCGTCCGTCTGAGCCCGACGGCGACACCCCTGACATGCTGAAGTATGCATCTCGATTTGTCCGCTAACGATGTCCTAACCACAACTCGGTCGGTGCGCAAGCGCCTCGACCTCGACCGTCCAGTCGAGCGGGCGATCATCAAGGAATGCCTCGAGATCGCCTTGCAGGCCCCAACTGGCTCGAACAAGCAGGGTTGGAAGTTTGTGATGGTGGAGGACGCGAAGAAAAAACAAGCTCTTGCGGACATCTATGCACGAAACTTCCGGAAATACGCCGAGCTGGCGGCTTCAAACGAATATCAACCCGGCGATCCGCGCTATGACCAGAAGGACAAGGTGACGTCTTCAGCGGTTCACCTCGTCGAGAACTTCCACCGGGTGCCGATGATGATGATTCCGTGCATCGCAGGCCAACTGGATCGGGCGCCGACCTTCCAAGCCGCATCGGCGTGGGGCTCAATCCTGCCTGCGGTCTGGAGCTTTATGCTTGCCCTGCGCGAGCGAGCGATGGGCTCGGCATGGACCACGATTCACCTCATGGACGGCGGCGACGCCGAAGCGGCCGAGATCCTCGGGATACCACATGGCCAAATCACACAGGCCGGGCTGTTCCCTATCGGGTACACCGTGGGCACCGACTTCAGGGTTGCTGATCGACTCCCGCTCGACTCGGTGCTTCATTGGGACGAGTGGTGACGCGTCCGCGCCGTGCCGTTTGGCCATCCGTCGCCGGCGTTGCGGAGACCGTAGAGCGGGGCAAGATCTGCGAAATTGCGCCCGTTATCGCTGCGCCATTCTGGCTCAGCTTCGCCAGGCGACGATCTCCCGGTCGATTTCCGCAATGCTCCGGCATCCGTTGAGCGCCATCGTGCGCTCAAGTCCCTCACGCATGAACGACAGCATCTGGTCGACACCGGCCTCACCTGCTGCGGCCAGTGCGTAAAGATAGGGGCGCCCGATCGACACTGCGTCTGCTCCCAACGCCAGAGCCTTGACGATGTCGGCACCACGCCGAACGCCACCATCACAGATGATCGTAGCCTGCTCCTGAAGCTCCTGCCGGACCGGCTCGACTAGCTCGATCGGTCGTGGCGCGTCGTCAAGCTGACGACCGCCATGATTCGACAGTCCGATTGCATCGACTCCAGCCACGACCGCCTGTTTCGCGTCTGCGACTGTCTGGACACCCTTCAACGCGATCGGACCGTCCCAGAACGAGCGCAGCCAGTCGATATCGTCCCACGACAATGCCTGGTCGAACTGCGTCGCAACCTTCTCGGCGAGGGCAATCGGCTTCGAGCCGTCAGGCACTGAACTATTCTCCAAATTCGCGAACATGATCGGATCGTTCCGCAGAAAATCCCAGCTCCATCCAGGGTGAACTGCACCGTCGAGCAGTGTGCCGAGTCCAATCTTCGGTGGCAGTGAGAAGCCGCGCCGAACGTCACGTTCACGTCGACCAAGCACCGCCGTATCGACCGTGAGCCACAATGCGGTGTAGCCCGCCGCTGCAGAGCGCTGCACAAGCTCCTTGACTAAACCTCGATCTCGCCAGGTGTAGACCTGGAACCACTTGTTGCCGCCGTTGACCGTTGCCACCTCCTCAATCGAACGCGTCCCCATCGTCGACAACGAATACGGCACACCAGCGCGCTCGGCCGCTCGCGCCACGGCGAGCTCGCCTTGCGAATCGGCGATTCGGGTGTAGCCCGTCGGCGCAAGGATCAGCGGCATCGAAAGTGATTCTCCGAGAATGGTGGTGGTGGTGTCGAGCCTGCTGACATCGCGGAGAACTCGTGGCCTCCACTCCAAGCGGGAGAAGCTCGACGAGTTGCCCGAGAGAGTCCGTTCGTCCTCCGCCCCACCGTCGATGTAGTCAAAGACACCTCGAGGGATGCGACGCTTCGCAATTCGTCGAAAATCGTCGACCGTTACACAACGCTGCAGACGCCGCTCGACCGGCGATAGCGAGACGTTCTGGAATCTCACCGTTTCGCGAAAGGTGTTGATGATGCTCACTCAGTCGACCGTATTACAACCACCGCCAGCTCGGGCCGATGACCAGCTCGACAAGACCTCGGGATCGGTCAGTCGACAATCCGGAATCCGCTCGGTGTCATGCTCGGCTCGGCCTGCGGGAGATCGACGACGAACTCTGTGCGATGCGCCGGAAACACATGCTCGCTAAGCAGCAGCGCGCAGCCCGCATGGTCGGTGGTCACCCGTTGGCAGCGCAGCAACGGTGCTCCGACCGGCACATCGAGAAGTGATGCATCGCCAGCCGACGCCAGGTCTGCTCCGATCGTCTGCGTTGCTCCACGCAACTGCACGTCGAGGAGTTCGTAGAACGGACGCCGTTCGACATCGCGCCGCGACAGCGTTGCGCCGAGGTCAGCCGGGCACCAGACCGTAACGACGGCAAATGGTTCGCCGTCGGCAAGGTTGACCCGCTTCACCCTAAGCACCTGGTCGACCCCAAGGATCTTTCGTACTCGTTCCGGAGCTGCTTCGAACGCGAACTCCTCGATCTTGCGTTCTGATAGCTTCCCGACGCCTTCGACGTGGGACTCGATGGTGGCTAACGACCCCAGAGACTGGCGCACGGGCTCGCCGGCCACGTACCAACCGAAGCCCTGGCGAGCAGCAATCAAACCGTCATCGCGCACGAGCTCAAGCGCGCGGCGAATCGTCACCCGCGACGCGCCGAATTCAGCCGACATTTCGGACTCCGAGGGCAGAACGGAACCGACCGGCGCATCGCAGAACCGGCTCCGCAGTTCGCCGGCGATCTCCTGGTAGCGGATGTGCCTCATGCGTAAGCTCCTCCGTCCTCGATCAGTTCGATCCGATTACCGAATGGGTCGAACACGTGGCATCGCACCACCCCGACGATTTCATCGTTCCACGTTGCGTGTAGCCCGGACGTCGAGATGAAATCGGTCAACCCACGCATCGTGAACGCCGGGTGGGCCTTGCGCGCCGGCACGAAGGGATCCTCGACCCCGACGTGGATCCGCACCGCACCGGATTCGAACCAGGCCCCACCCCGCGTCGCCATCACGGCGGGTTTCGGCACCTCGGCAAGGCCCAACACGTCAACGTAAAACGCGCGCGCTGCGTCAGCGGATCCGGCCGGAATCGCCACTTGCACGTGATCGATACCAATCCATCGCACATTCTCGCTGGTCATGATTCGGACCTCCTGGCCTGTCGATATCACCCCACCCTACTTGTATCTAACTTGTCTGCTATGGTTGCCGTATGGCCACCGTCAGTGCAACCACTCCCGTCGAGCTCGTCGAGCAGGTCTACGCCGCCCTCCCGGGCAACGTCGAAATCGCTCGCAGCCGTCTCCAGCGACCACTTACGCTCACCGAGAAGATCCTCGTCAACCACCTCGCCGACCCCCAACTGCAGGAGCTTGAACGCGGTCACAGCTACGCCGACTTTCATCCCGACCGGGTTGCGATGCAGGACGCTACGGCGCAGATGGCGCTACTCCAGTTCATGACTGCAGGCCTCCCCGAGGTATCCGTGCCCTCGACCGTTCATTGTGACCACCTGATCCAGGCGAAGGTCGGCGCGGAGATCGATCTGGACGTCGCCGTCGAGACGAACGCCGAGGTGTACGATTTTCTTAAGTCGGTCAGCGCCAATTACAACATTGGCTTCTGGGGCCCCGGCTCGGGCATTATCCACCAAGTTGTCCTCGAGAACTACGCCTTTCCGGGCGGCATGATGATCGGCACCGACAGCCACACCCCCAACGCTGGCGGACTCGGGATGGTTGCGATCGGTGTCGGCGGCGCCGACGCAGTTGACGTGATGACGGGATTCGCGTGGAACGTAAAGTGGCCCAAAGTGATCGGCGTCAAACTCACCGGCACCCTGTCCGACTGGTCAAGCCCAAAAGACGTCATTCTCGAAGTTGCCCGCCAGCTCACGGTAAAGGGCGGCACGGGTGCCATCGTGGAGTACCACGGCCCAGGCGCGGACTCGATCTCGGCGACCGGCAAAGCGACGATCTGCAACATGGGCGCGGAAATCGGCGCCACCACCTCGGTGTTCGGTTACGACACCAACATGGGCCAGTACCTCAAGGCAACCGGGCGGGAAGCAATCGCCGACGCTGCCGACAGAGTTGTCGACCATCTTCGCCCCGACGACGGCGCGCTCTACGACGAACTGATCGAAGTCGACCTCAGCCGACTAAAACCCCTGATCAATGGACCACACACGCCTGACCTCGCACATCGTGTCGGCACCGACGTCGGTGAGGCTGCTCACGAGAACGGCTGGCCGCTAGTCCCGTCCGCCGCGCTAATCGGATCGTGCACCAACTCGTCATACGAGGACATCACTCGTGCCGCCTCGATCGCTCGACAGGCTGCGAAACATGGACTCACCGCGAAGGTCAATTTGATGATCACGCCAGGTTCCGAGCAAACGCGCGCAACAATCGAACGTGACGGTCTTCTCGCTGACCTCGAAGCCGTCGGAGCGACAGTGCTGGCCAATGCCTGCGGACCGCGCATCGGTCAGTGGAGCCGCCCCGAGTCAGTCACGAGCGAAATCAACACAATCGTCACCTCCTTCAACCGCAACTTCCCGAAACGGAACGACGGCTCGGCAAACACGCTTGCGTTTGTTACCTCGCCCGACACCGTGATGACGATCGCGCTGTCCGGTCGTCTCGACTTCGACCCCACCACCGACACGATCACTGCGCCGAGCGGAACCGAGGTTCACCTCGACGCACCCGTCGGCCAGGTGCTCCCCGACGCCGGTTACGACCCGGGCGAAGACACATTCACCGCTCCACCGTCGGACGGTCACGACGTTCCGATCGCAGTGAGCCCGGCGAGCGACCGCCTACAACTGCTCAAGCCGTTCGAGCCAGTTCCGCTCGAACGATTCAACGACCTCCCGGTTCTTGTCAAAGCTCAGGGCAAGTTCACCACCGACCACATCTCGATGGCCGGGCCCTGGCTCAAATATCGAGGCCACCTCGAAAACATCTCTGGAAATCTTTACCTTGGCGCAGTCAGTGCCTACGACGGGTACGAGGTCGGATTCGGAAAAAACCAGATCACCGGTGAAACACAGGCATTCCCCGACATCGCCAAGGCGTACCACGAAGCGGATCAGCCTTGGGTCGTCATCGGCGACGAGAACATGGGTGAAGGATCGAGCCGCGAACACGCCGCTATGGAACCTCGTTTCCGTATGGGGCTCGTCGCCATCGCCCGCAGCTTCGCCCGGATCCATGAGACCAATCTGAAGAAGCAGGGCATGGTGCCGCTCACGTTCTCCGACCCGGCCGACTACGACAAGATCGATGAGGATGACCGCATCAGCGTCCTCGGCCTCCCGCCCGTGCCCGACGAAACCGTCACCTGCCGAATCACCAAGCCGGACGGCTCGACGGTCGACTTCGAGTGCAACCACACCTTCAGCCCAGAGCAGGTCGACTGGTTCCAGGCCGGATCAGCGCTCAACATCATTCGCCAGAAGTCGGCTGGCTGACGCTCCGTTGGCCAGATCAAAGAAGCAGCGCGAGCAGCATCGGACGTCATATTCTGACGCTGGCACCCATGCCGAGATCATCATCCCGTTCCAGTCGTTCGAGACGGCAGACGGAGCGACAATCGCTCGGTGGGCCGAGGTCACCCGCCGCTTCGGCTCCGTGACGTCCTACCCGGCCTCACTCGGTGCCGGGCCGAGTTCGATTGCACTGGTACTCGACAATTTCGCCTTCGACCTGTATGTCGACGATCGCTTTGTAGCGACAGGTACCCACGACGGCACTACGTTTCGCAACCTCGCGGTCGAACACGGCGTGTCGGTGTACCTCACCCAGAACATCGACGTCCGACGGTCGACGCCGTCCGACTTCGATGCCGCCGCTGCCCGGGGACACATCGTCGGATCACGCGTTGCGGCGTTCGGTGTCAACACCCTCGGAGTGCGGTAAGCGAACGACCGCCTGGTCCGCAGTTTCCTCGCTAGTGAGCTGGATCAGGCTCCACGGCCTGCCACGACGTCGTTTAGGTAGATGATTGCGCATGTACTGGTTCGCTCCAGCGGTCATCGGCTGATACTCCAACGCAGAAAAGCGTCCTTGTCGCATTGCCATGTCGATGAGCGCACGGTCCTGCTGATTCGAGCGAACCCCTGCGTCGGTTTTGTCGGGATCCCATCGTCGCAGCACATCCCTCGTGAAGTCGGCCATAACGTCCATGAAGTCGGCATCACCAACCAGGTTCACCAGCTCGTGCGGATCGCGTTCGAGTTGAGCTGGCCGATCATCATCGCGAAACGAGCGGGTGCACACAGCGGACTGTTCGAGTATGCCGAGCTGAACGTGACCCCTGCTCGGCCAGCCGGTTGATGTTGGGGTGACAGTCGGGCCCGCCGTGGAGCGCAAGGAGCGGCGCCGCCAACTGGTCCGCCATGATCAGCAGGATGTGCGGCCCTATGACGTGGTGAGGCAGCCCCACCACGTGGCTCGTCACCGTCGTCCGACCTCGGTCCCGGTGCCGCGATATACCTCGGTGTGGTCGGGCGGGAGCGGTGTGTTGCCGAGGATCAGGTCCGCAGCCTTCTCGGCAATCATCATCGTGGGCGCATAGGTGTTGCCATTGCTGACATTCGGCATGCAGCCCGCATCGACAACGCGCAGTCCCTCGGTGCCCCAGACCCGCATTGATT
Organism: uncultured Ilumatobacter sp.; assembly: GCA_905480335.1. Classification (GTDB taxonomy): domain Bacteria; phylum Actinomycetota; class Acidimicrobiia; order Acidimicrobiales; family Ilumatobacteraceae; genus Ilumatobacter_A. Next base: position 49,512 of record CAJQPY010000028.1, read on the forward strand.
CAGGATCAAGCACCGCCATCGGATCACTCTGTGCCCCGATCCGAGTGGTGCACGACGGATGCAGTGCGGTCTCTGAGTCGCGAGCGACCCACTCCATGATCTCCTCATCCGTCTCGACCGACGGACCGGGTGAGATCTCACCAGCATTGAACGACTCGAACGCCGGCTGGGTCAGGATCCGACGTGCGGTCCGGACCGCTTCGATCCACTCCCGCCGATCTTGCTCGGTCGACAGGTAGTTGAACTGGACGGCCGGATGCTCACGCGGATTGGTCGACGTGATCTTCACGGTGCCCCGGGCGTCGGAGTACATCGGCCCGACATGCACCTGGTACCCGTGCTCGATCTTCACGTTGCTGCCGTCAGGTCGGCTCGGCGACGAACCGTCATAGCGAATCGCAATCGGGAGAAAATGGAACATCAGGTTCGGATACGACTCGTCCGGATTGCTCTTTACGAATGCTCCCGCCTCGAAGTGGTTTGATGCTCCGGGCCCCCTACGGAACAGCCACTGCAACCCGATCCAAGGCTTCTTCCAGTGCGCAAGATGTGGCTGGATCGTCACCGGTCGCTTCGACTCGTACTGGATGTACACCTCGAGGTGATCCTGCAGGTTTTCTCCGACGCCAGGGAGCTCGGCCACCACGTCAATCCCGAGCGAACAGAGGTGTTCCGGATCGCCAACCCCCGACAGCTGCAGGAGCTGTGGGCTGTTGAACGCTCCGCCGCACAGAACGACCTCTCCAGCAGCAATCATCTCTACGCCGCGACCCCTCGCAACTTCGACACCGATCGCCCGGGTGCCGTCGAAGACGACGCTGTTCACGTGCGTGCTCGTCATCAAGTCGAGGTTCGGTCGGTTGAGCACTGGGTGGAGGTACGCCCGAGCTGCGCTCAATCGGCGTCCGCGAAACACGTTCTTGTCGAATGCAGCGAAGCCTTCCTGACGGAACCCGTTGACGTCGTCGGTTCGATTGAATCCGGCCTCGACCCCAGCGTCGAGCCATGCGTCGAAGAGGGGCGACTCCGCTGGTCCTCGCTCGAGCTTGAGTGGACCGTCGTCGTTGCGCAAGCCGTCAGCTCCGGCGAGACAGGTTTCCATCCGTTTGAAATACGGAAGGCAGTGTGCCCAGTCCCAGCTTTCGAGGCCAGGCAACGATCCCCACTTGTCGTAGTCCATCGGGTTGCCGCGCTGAAATATCATCCCGTTGATGCTCGATGAGCCACCCAACACCTTGCCCCGAGCGTGATAGACCCGCCGTCCGTCCATGAACGGTTCGGGTTCGGATTCGTACTTCCAGTCGTAGAAGCGGCTGCCGATGGGGAACGCCAATGCCGCAGGCATGTGAATGAACACGTCCCACTTCCAATCGCGTCGGCCTGCCTCGATGAGTAGCACCCGATTGGCTGAGTCGGCGCTCAGGCGGTTAGCGAGGGCGCACCCAGCAGAGCCACCGCCGACGATCACATAGTCGTACACGGCAGGTAGTCTGCCAGCACCACGGCTCGGCCGCTTCGGTGAGCCGTCGGGCCGCTATTCGGGAGCGCAGCAGACCGCTTCGACGTTGTTGCCGCCGGGGTCGCGCACGGATCCCCCGTAGTAATTCTGGGGGTACTCCGACCAGACACGGGGCAGATAAAACACGTCTGCACCTGCGGCGACTGCTGCAGGGCGAGGGGGCCCACGGAGGCGCTGTCGGGAGCGGAGAACGCGACGTGCGACTCGCGAAAACCGTTGCCGTGGTTTACTTGCCAATTCAGAAGTCCGACATCGGGGGAACTCCGCGGTGGATCACCTCGCCGAAGTCCATGATCCGAGTCCCACCGAGGGTTGCGAAACCAGTGTCGTAGAAGGCGGCGCTCGCCTCGACGTCGACACACTGGATGGACAGGTGATTGAGCATCTGTTGATTGTCGTACGCTCGACCGTGCTCCTTCAACGATCACTCGGACAGACGACCTCTGGAACGGTCGTGGTGTGTCGTCAGTCGGCGTCGATGGTGGCGCGGACCTCGGCGACGTAGTCGCCGACAGCATCCGGGCCGGATTCGATCAGCCGACGCACCATGCTGGCGCCTTGAATCACTCCGTCGGCGACCCGAGTCACCTCGTAGGCCTGCGCGGCGTTCGAGACGCCGACTCCGACCAGGACCGGCACATCGGTGACGGCCTTGAGCCGAGCGGCAAGATCAGTGGCGGTCTGCGCCAACGATGCGCGCTCGCCGGTCACGCCGAGTAATCCGACCGAGTACAGGAAACCGCGTGCTCGACCAGCCACTCGCGGTAACCGCTCATCGGGGGCCGTCGGCGCGGCCAACATGATCGTCTCGATGTCATGAGCATCGGCAGCGTCGCACCAAGGGCCGGACTCCTCCAATGGGAGGTCCGGAAGGATTGCGGCCGAGATGCCCGAGCGTTCGAGGTGAGCGGCAAAGCGCTCGGGCCCCGGATGATGCACGAGGTTGTAATAGGTCATGACGGCCAGCGGGATGTCGACGTCGAGGCTGGGCACCTCGTCGAGGATCGCGGTCGGTGTGATTCCGGCATCGAGCGCCGCTTGACTCGCCTGTTGGATAACCGGACCGTCCATCACCGGATCGGAGAAAGGGATCCCGATCTCGACTGCATCGGCGCCGTTCGCCGCACAGGCACGGATCGCATCCTGCCAGCCCGGGTAGCCACCGGTGATGTACGGAACGAGCAGCTTGCGCCCGGACGCTCGCTTCGTTCGGAACTCAGTCTCCATCCGACCCATCACAGCTGCGCGTCCAGAATGTCCATCATCTGGGCAACGTCCTTATCGCCGCGTCCGGAAAGGTTCATCAGGACCGTCTGGCCCTGGATCTCTGGGGCAGTGCGACTAATCCACGCAACAGCGTGGGCGCACTCGAGGGCGGGGATGATCCCCTCAGTCTCCGAGAGCAGCCGGAACCCCTCGATCACCTCTGCGTCAGTGACGCTCGGGTATTCGGCGCGTCCGATGGAGGCGAGGTGCGAGTGCTCAGGGCCGACCCCCGGGTAGTCGAGGCCTGCGGAAATCGACAGCGCCTCTTCGACTTGTCCGACCTCGTCCTGCATCAGAAAGCTGCGTGAACCGTGGACCACGCCCGGCGTCCCTCGGCCGACAGCAGCGCCCCCCACCGGCTCTACGCCGACGAGGCGGACATCGGATTCGTCGACGAAGCCCGAGAAGATGCCTATCGCGTTCGACCCGCCGCCCACACACGCCACGACGACGTCGGGCATTGAGCCGGTCGTCGTGCTGATCTGCGCGTGAGCCTCATCGCCGATGATCGACTGGAACTGACGGACCATGAACGGATACGGATGCGGCCCGACGACCGACCCCAGACAGAAGTGGGTGTCGGACACATTGGCGACCCAGTGGCGCATCGCCTCGTTGACTGCATCTTTCAGCGTCCGACTACCGCTGTGCACCGCTTCGACCTCGGCGCCGAGGAGCTTCATCCGAAAGACGTTGAGGGCTTGGCGTTCGACGTCGACTGCACCCATGTATACCTTGCATTCGAGACCCATCAGCGCGGCTGCGGTCGCACTCGCTACACCATGTTGGCCGGCCCCGGTGTCGGCGACGATCCGCTTCTTGCCCATCCGCTTCGCCAATAGCGTCTGGCCGATGACGTTGTTGATCTTGTGCGACCCGGTGTGGTTGAGATCTTCGCGTTTGAGAATCAAGCGGATGCCGAGCCGCTCGCCGAGGTTATGACACTCGGTCAGAATCGACGGTCGCCCAGAGTACTGGGTATGCACTCGTGTCAGCTCGGAGCGAAACTGCGGATCGGTCCACGCCTCGGAGAAGGCAGTTTCGAGCTCTTGGCACGCAGGGACGAGAGTTTCGGGAACAAATCGCCCCCCGAACTCGCCAAAGCGACCGGTCTCGTTAGGAGGTGCGTTCAGCGTATCCGTCATCGGTGCCGAGGGTACCCAGCGGGTACCCTCGGCCGGGCAGCGGTGCTACTCGAAATCCCAGTTGTAGGGGCCCTCGTCGTCGCCGAGATACTGCTCGGGCGCGGCGCCCTTTGCGTTCTCGATGAACCGCATGACGGCGATCGGGTCCTTCTTGCCGGGCTCGCGCTCGACGCCGCTCGCCACATCGACACCCCACGGCTCGACTTCAGTGATCGCTGCGGCCACGTTGCCGGGGTTGAGCCCGCCGGCGAGGATCAACTTGAGCTGCGACGGCGCGTCGCCGACGAGGTTCCAATCGAAGACCTTGCCCGACCCGGGTTCCGGTGCATCCATAAGGATCATGTCGGTGCCGAACTGATCGGCGCTGGGCAGGATTTCGTCGCCGGCACCGAAGGCCTTGATCACCCAACGGAAGTGCACGGCAATCTCCTTGCACTGGCCCGGCGTCTCTCGCCCGTGCAGCTGGACCGCTTTCACGCCGGCCTTGTGTGCGATCTCAACGACCCGGGATGGCAGGTCATCACGGAACACCCCGACGGTGAGGATCTCGGGCGGCAGTCGACGTGTGATGTCGTACACCTTCTGCGGCGCGATCTGACGAGTCGACGGCGCGAAAATGAAACCGACCGCATCGGCCCCCATCGCCACAGCCAGCAGTGCGTCGTCTTCGTTGGTGATTCCACAGATCTTCACGAACATGCCAACGCGACCGTATCTCGCGGTGGACGTCCGTGGGTCTATGGTCTTGGTCGATGGGGCGCCTCGACGAAATCGACCTCACACTGCGACTGGGCCGCGACGAATACGAGCAACGGCTTGCCGCCGCGCAAGAACGTTTCCTAAAGCTCCGACTGGAACTCGGTGGCGAGACCAACGACGGCGACATCGGCCCCGGCCTGCTGGTCGTCGTCGAGGGGGTCGACGCCGGCGGCAAGGGCGGCGCGATTCGACGAACTGTCGAGCGGCTCGACCCGCGCCACTTCTCGGTGTACTCGTACGGCAAGCCCGACGCACGCGAAAAGCGACACCACTTCCTGTGGCGGTTTTGGCAAAAGATCCCCGGGCAAGGCGGGATGTGCGTGTTCGACCGCAGCTGGTACGGCCGTGTGCTCGTCGAGCGTGTGGAGGAGTTCGCCACCCGCGAGGAGTGGATGCGCGCCTACGACGAGATCGTACAATTCGAACGTAGCCTCGCAATGGAGGGCGTAATCGTGGTCAAGTTCTGGTTGCAGATCAGCCAGGACGAACAGTTGAAGCGATTCGAGTCTCGCCGCGACGACCCGTTGCGAAGCTGGAAGCTCGTCGACGAGGACTGGCGCAACCGCAACAAGTGGCCCCAGTACAACGCGGCGATCGAGGACACGTTCGCGATGACCGACCACGACGCTGCGCCATGGAACCTGGTCGCCGGCGAGCAGAAGAAATGGGCTCGCGTGAACTTCCTCGAGACCCTAAACGAACGTGTCGTCGAGGGTATCGAACGAGCCAAGAGCTGATGTTCACCCCTCGATCACTACGGTCGACGGCATGAAGATCGTGAAGGGCCAGGTTGCGGCGATCACGGGCGCAGGCTCGGGCATCGGACAGGCTCTTTCGGAGGAATTGGCCCGTCGCGGCTGCGACCTATCGCTGAGCGACGTCGACGAGGAAGGCCTGGCCGAAACTGTGCTCCGATGCGAACGGCCCGGGGTCACTGTCCGACCAGCGCGACTCGACGTCGCCGACCGCAGCGAAGTGTTCGCCTGGGCCGACACGGTCATCGCCGACCATGGCAAGATCAACCTGATCGCGAACAATGCCGGTGTCGCGCTGGGAGCCAGCGCCGCAGCGCAGTCCATCGAGGACTTCGAGTGGTTGATGAACATCAACTTCTGGGGAGTCGTGCACGGCACGCAGGCGTTCCTGCCCCATCTCCGAGCTACCGGTGATGGCCACATCGTCAACATCTCAAGCGTGTTCGGCCTGGTCAGCATCCCGATGCAGTCCGCTTACAACGCCTCCAAGTTCGGAGTGCGCGGCTTCACCGATGCACTGCGGATGGAACTCGAGATCGAGCCGTGTGGTGTCTCGTCGACCACGATCCACCCGGGCGGCATCAAGACGAACATCGCCCGGAACGCCCGCACCGACGAGTCAGCGATGCTCGGTGGAGCCACCCGTGAGGAGATGGCGGACGCCTTCGATCGGCTCGCCCGAACCACACCGCGGGCAGCCGCCAACAAGATCCTCAAGTCCGTCGAGCGCAACCGCCGGCGGGCGCTGATCGGACCGGATGCTGTGCTGTTCGACATCATGTCCCGCCTCCCTGCCGTGATCTCTCAGCGACTCTTCGTCGCGACCACTAAGCGCGAGCGGGAAAAGCGGCTGGCGAACTAAGCGATCAGCTCGGCGATCGCTGCGGCCGGATCGGGGCTCGTCACGAGCGTCTCACCGACGAGTACTGCGTCGTAGCCGGCAGCTTCAAGGCGGCGAGCGTCATCGCCGCCACGTACACCGCTCTCAGCGACCTTTACCGCTTGGTCGGGAATGACGCTGGCCATCCGCACGGCACGCTCGTGGTCGACCTTAAATGTGATGAGGTCACGCTGGTTCACCCCGATCAGCGTCGCGTCGGCAGCCAGCGCAAGATCAAGTTCAGCTTCGTCGTGGATTTCGACGAGCACGTCAAGCCCGATCTCGGTCGCGAGCTGATGGAAGTCGACCAGCTCGGTGCGGTCGAGCGCTGCGGCGATCAGCAGCACACAATCGGCACCCATTAGGCGGGCGTCGATGACGTCGAGCGGACAGACGGTGAAGTCCTTGCGCAGCGTTGGCAGCGAACACGCCTGCCATGCCGTCACGAGATCCCCAACCGAGCCACCGAAGTGTGGTGCGTCGGTAAGGACCGATAGGCAGCTCGCTCCCCCTCGTTCGTAGCTTCGGGCCATCTCGGCTGGATCGAGATCGGCGAGCAGGTCACCCTTCGATGGCGACCGCCGTTTGATCTCTGAGATCACGCCGAGCTGGTCTGAGTCGGCGAGCGCCGCACGAAACCCACGGGTCGGGGGCATCCCCCGAGCGACGTCCAACAGTTGATCGACGGCGCGCTTCTCTGCGGCTGCCGCCGCCCGATGGGCGTCGAGGATTGCGTCGAGGTACGTCGTGGTCACAGACCCTTGCCGCGCACCGGGTTCAGCAGGGTGATCTCGGGGCGCGCTCCTGCGAGAGGGCGAAGCGCCATCCCCATCTCCTTCATCGCTTCACTCGAGCTGTGCGCAGCCAAGGCTTCGTCGCTCGTGTACTCCTCGTACATCCACAGCACGTTTTCATCTGCGGCGTCCACATTAAGGATGTACGTGAGAGTGTCAGGCTCGTTAGCCTCGACATGGTCAATCATGGGCCCCATGGCGGCAACTAGCTCGTCGCGCTTTCCCTCGAGTGCAGTGATTTTGGCGATGACGACGACCTTGCTCATCACGGCAATCTACTGCGGACAGTATCGGACGCCTCGCTCGGTCCAAGTGATCAGCTCAAGTTGCCAATATCGGGTCAGACCAAATCAGAACCCGAGGCGGTCACCGACTGTTGCGAGCAGTTCGTCAATCGGAACCCGGACCTGCTCGGTTGTGTCGCGGTCGCGGATGGTGACCGCATTGTCCTCGAGCGAGTCGAAGTCGACCGTCACGGCCAACGGCGTACCGATCTCGTCCTGCCGTCGGTACCGCTTGCCGATGTTCTGGGTCTCGTCGTAGTCGATCAGGTACCGGTCGGCGAGCAGCTTGCGCACCTCGTGAGCGAGCGGTGTGAGTGTGTCCTTCTTGCTCAACGGCAGCACGGCGATCTTGTACGGGGCAAGGCGCGGATGCAGCCGGAGCACGGTGCGGCTCTCGCCGTTCACCTCGTCCTCTTCGTAGGCGGCGAGGAGGAATGCAGCCATGGTCCGTGTGGCGCCCGCGGCCGGCTCGATCACGTAGGGCACGTAGCGCTCGTTCGTCTGCGGGTCGAAGTAGTCGAGCCGCTCCCCCGATACTGCGGCGTGCGCCTTGAGATCGAAGTCGGTTCGCTGGGCGATACCTTCGAGTTCGTCGAAGCCCCAGGGGAACTTAAACTCGACATCAGAGGTGCCGGTCGAATAGTGCGACAACTCGTCGTCACCGTGGGGCCGCAGCAGCAACATGTCTGCAGGGATACCCAAATCGATGTACCAGTTGAGGCGTTCGTTGCACCAGTACTGGTACCACTGCTCCGATTCATCCGGCGGCACGAAAAATTCCATCTCCATCTGCTCAAACTCGCGGGTGCGGAAGATCCAGTTCTGCGGGGTGATCTCGTTGCGAAATGACTTGCCGACCTGCGCAATCCCAAACGGAGGCTTCTTGCGCGACGTCTGCAGCACGTTTGCAAAGTTGGTGAACATGCCTTGCGCCGTCTCGGGGCGCAAGTAGGCATCGGCTCCGGTGCCCTCCACCGGTCCCGCCTGGGTTTTGAACATCAAGTTGAACTCGCGGGCCTCAGTGAAGCTGTTCTTCTCTCCACAGTTCGGGCAGATACTGGGATCGTCGAGCTTGTCTAGCCGGAATCGGTTCTTGCAGTTCATGCAGTCGACAAGCGGATCCGAAAAGTTTGCCAGGTGACCTGAGGCCTGCCACACCTGCGGCGGACTGAGAACGGCAGCGTCGATCAGCACAACGTCATCCCGCTGCTGGACCATCGAGCGCAGCCAGGCTTCCTTGACGTTGCGAAGCAGGAGCGAGCCCAGCGGGCCGAAGTCATACGTGGAGCGGAATCCGCCATAGATCTCGGCGGATTGGTACACAAACCCCCGACGCTTGCAAAGGGACACGATCTGTTCAAGGTCGGTTGCGGCCATAGGCCGTCCAAGGCTACGGCGACCTCCGACGGACCACCCGTCTCAATCCGACCCGCAACCAATCAACTTCATACGTGCCCGACCGGTTGCAGTAGTTGGCGAAATAAGCTTTGGCGCCCGCTAGTGGCCCTCGAACATCGCAACTGCCCGGAGGCGTCGTTCGATCTGGAACTCCAACGCCTTCGTTGCCAACGATGACACCTCGTGCGTCGCCGATGATTCTTCTTGATCTAGGGCGTGTTGGAGGCGACCGCCAAGAATGTCGCGCATGAGGCCGAGGGCTACGGAGCTGATCGCCTGCCCCGAACGGCACGATCGGCAGAGCACACCGCCCTCATTGAGGTCGAAGGCGACCAACGACACGTCGGGTTCAGATTCGTGGCAGCGCACGCATTCATCGAGTTCGGGGTGGAATCCCTCACGTGCCAGCAGCTTCCAGTAGAAGGCGGGCACGTTCAACGGTGATGGCTTCGCCGCAACGGTCCGCAGCACACCAACGAGCATTTTGTAGAGCTGCGGATTTGCCTCACGCTCGAGCGACAGCTGATCGACCGCCTCCAGCGCTGCGAGGCCCTGTGATGCCCGGTCGAGCGAAGACAGCATTGGTGACAGAGGTTCAACGGCCTCGGCCTGGCTCACGATGTCGAGTTCACGGCCTCGGTACAGCAGAACTTTGACATGGCTCATCGGCTCGAGACGCGCGCCGAAGCGCGACCGCGTTTTACGAACGCCTTTGGCAACGGCACGGACCTTACCGTTGTCACGCGTATGGAACACCACGATCTTGTCGGATTCACGCAGCTTGTAGGTACGCAGCACGACTCCGACGTCGTGATAGAGGCCGCTCAACCGACCGCCTCGTCGGAGTCGTCAAGCCCGCCGAAACGACGCTCCCGTTGAGCGAAGTCGGCGATCGCCTCAACGAGGTGATCCTTCGTCAACTCATTCCATTCCATCGGACGGAAAACGAGTTCGCCATATGCGAGTTCCCACACGAGCGAGGGCGGAAGCCGAGTCGGTTCGCCGAGGACGACGATCAGATCGGGTTCGCAGTCAGCCGGCGCATACAGCATCTCGGATACCGTGGCCTCGTTCACCGGCTCGTCGGCAGCAAGGCTGGCCATCGCCTGAGCGAATCGGGTCCGACCGTCACCGCAGGGGTCGATGATCACGTGACAGCTGCCGACCATCCGCTCCCAACCCGTGCTGTCGCTGGGTCGGCTTCCGGGTTCGAACGCCCGCAGCGTCAGAAACGTTGAGCCGGCATTGGCGGCAACGGCACCGAGCTCGCTGACGCGTTCGTCCCAGCGCTTTACGCCGAGGTCATCCCAGTCCCCGAGCGTGCCCCCGACCACCATGACGTGGCGAAGAAACTGTTGCGTTGATTTGGTTTTGGGCAGCGTGTCCAGGCGGACGTCCCATTCGGCGCTTGCTGGGGAGGACGTCGTCATCACGACAACCATTCTTCCACGCCGGGGGTCCAGCGATGGTGTCCCTGGAATGAATCTGTGCGGGAGTACTCTCGTCCCTTGTGCCAGCCGATTCAGCGGAGTCCCCCGATGATCGTGCAGCAGGAGGTTCAGAGCTCCACGACCGAGGGCTTCATGTGGCGTGCATCATGGACGGAAACGGTCGGTGGGCTGGCTCTCGAGGGCTTCCACGCGCTGACGGCCACACCGAAGGTGAGGAGAACCTGGCCCGCCTGGTGCGCGTGGCGGTCGAACGCAACATCAGCTACCTGACGGTCTTCGGATTCTCAACCGAGAACTGGCGGCGCCCCAGGCCCGAGGTCCGCCACATTCTCGGACTGCACGAAAAGCTGTTCGGCCGCGTTGCGGAACTCAATGAACTCAACGTCCGCATCCAGTGGATTGGCCGCCCATTCGACTCGCGTGAAGCGCGCACACCGCGATACGTCCAACGAGCGATCCAAAAAGCGATCGACGACACCGCAAATAACACCGGAATGACCCTCACCGTCGCTTTCGACTACGGCGGCCGCTCCGAACTCGTCAGCGCCGTCGAGAAGGCCCGTAAAGGCGCGGACGGCATCACGACCGACTCGATTTCACGCCAGCTATACCTGCCGGACCTGCCGCCCGTCGACGTCCTCGTGCGCACTAGCGGTGAGCGACGCATCTCAAACTTCCTGCTCTGGCAAGCAGCAGGTGCGGCCATCTACTTTACCGACGCTCCGTGGCCGGACTTCGATGCCACAGAACTCGATGCGGCGCTCAATCTGGTACCCGGTCGATGAGCGCGGCCGGCGCCGGCCCGCCCGACATACGCACGCTCTCGGCGCTCTCCACGGTCACTGCCGCCCTCGACAAGAGCGAAGAGCGACCGGGCCAGCACGAAATGGCGCTGCTCGTGGAGCAGGCGATACTCAACAAGCGGCACCTCGTAGTCCAGGCGGGGACTGGCACAGGCAAGACCCTCGCATACCTCGTTCCTGCGCTCACCTCCGGCTCGCCGGTGGTCATCGCCACGGCTACCAAGGCGCTCCAGGACCAATTGGCGAGCAAGGACCTTCCCTTTCTCGCCGACCACCTTGGCATCGACTTCGACTGGGCGATTCTCAAAGGCCGCAGCAATTACGTCTGCCTGCAGCGGCTGCGCGAAGTAGCGAACCCGGACCAGGAGCAGCTCGACCTCGACAGGATCGCGGTCACGACGAAGGCCGAGATTGACAAGCTCGCCGAATGGGCCGGCACCAGCACCACGGGAGATGCAGCCGAACTTAATTGGACGCCAACCGACGCAGCCTGGCGCTCGGTGAGCGTCGGCTCGGACGAATGCCCGGGCGCCGACCGCTGCCCGCTCGGTGAGCCGTGCTTCGCCGAACAGGCTCGCCGACGAGCACAGGCCGCCGACGTCGTGGTCGTCAACACCCACCTTTACGGCCTCCACGTTGCATCCGAAAACGCGATCCTTCCGGACCACGAGGTCGTCGTGTTCGACGAGGCACATGTCCTTGAGGACATCATGAGCGACACCGTCGGCATCGAGATCTCACCGGGGCGCTTCGTTGCGCTCTCCTCAACGATTCGGCGAATTCTGGATGACCCCAAAACCACGGGATCCGTCGCTGAAATCGCCGAGACGCTCCGAGACGTCCTCTCGCCTCATGTTGGGGAACGACTGACCACGTCGCTCCCCGACTCGATCCAGGAACCACTCGCAGCAGCACGACTCACGCTCGGCAATGCGAGCGACGAACTCATCGCAATCGAGACGAACAACGAGGATGCCAAGCAGCGCAGGTTGCGCGCCCAGACAATGACGGGACGTTTAATCCAACAGTTGGATATCGCCGTCGAAGGTCGTGAGGGCTACGTCGCATTCGTCTCAGGCTCCAGCGACTCCCCACGCCTTGAGGTGGCTCCCCTAGACGTCGGTCCCGTGATGGATGAGGGCGTCTGGAAGCGTCGGACTGCGATCCTTACAAGCGCAACGATCCCGTCGTCGCTCGCGAAGCGAGTCGGAATCGCATCTGACTTAGTAGACGCCGCCGATGTTGGGAGTCCGTTCGACTACGAGTCGAACTCAATGTTGTACTGCGCTGTCCACCTACCGAACCCAAATGCATCGGAATTCCGGGCGAGGGCCAACGACGAACTGGAAGCCCTCATTAAGGCCGCCGGCGGACGCACGCTTGCACTGTTCACGAGTTACCGGGCGATGGATGAAGCCGCCGAGGAGATGCGCAAGCGGCTCACGGTGCCAGTGCTTACCCAACGCGAAATGCCCAAAACTGCGCTCGTGAAAGCCTTTTCTGACGATGAATCAACCTGTCTTTTTGCGACGGCGGGACTCTTTCAGGGTGTCGACGTGCCTGGAGGAACGTTGTCGCTCGTCGTTATCGATCGGATTCCGTTTCCCCGACCCGACGATCCCTTACTGTCCGCTCGACGGGATCAACTCGGCCGCACTGCGTTCAGTGAAATCGACATTCCCCGAGCGTCGATGATGCTTGCCCAAGCGGCAGGCCGGCTGATCCGGTCGTCCACCGACACCGGCGTAGTAGCCGTGATGGACCCCCGTCTCGGCAAGGCCAACTACCGGTGGGACATCGTGCGAGCGCTTCCGCCGATGAAACGAACCCGGCATCGTTCCGAGGTCGAGAACTTTCTACGCCGGATCACCGGATGACCTGCTCCGGTTAGCCCTATCTGGGGCCAAGGTGTCGTTCGAGGTGCACCGAGCGACGCTGGCCCGTCACTCGAGACAAATGGCACAGCACCAGGAGGTACACATGACGTCGGGATCCATTGCGGTCATCGTGATTGGGTTCTCTTGGAATCAGTTCGACGGCGCGGTCATCCCCGAATGCGGAAAGGTCGTCGAAAGCGGCACTCTTCTACTTTCCTGAGCGAGACGGCAAAAGCGGATCGGCTGCGGCACGGGCGAGATTGCGGTTCTGGTCTCACCTAGTGCGCGATGCCCTAAGCGGCTGTCATCGAGCTAGCGTGCCGATGTTGTTCAGCTCTGCGAACGCCTGCTCGAGGCGATCGATGAAACTGACCTCCCCGGCGCGCAGCCAGACGCGTGGGTCGTAGTACTTTTTATTTGGAGCGTTCACGCCATCGGGGTTGCCGAGCTGACCCTGGAGATAATCGTGCCTTTCCGACTCGTAGCTGCGAACACCGTCCCAGTACGCCCACTGAAGGTCGGTGTCAATGTTCATCTTGATTACGCCATAGCCGATGGCTTCCTCGATGTCCGCTGCGGTTGAGCCCGATCCTCCGTGGAAGACGAAGTTGACCGGCTTTTCAGACTTTGTTCCAAGCTTTTCAGCGATATGAGCTTGGGCATCGCGCAGAATTGTGGGCGTGAGCTTGACATTGCCCGGCTTGTAGACGCCGTGCACGTTGCCGAAGGCTGCAGCAATCGTGAAATTCGGGCTGACCTCCATCAGTCGCTCGTACGCATAGGCCACCTCCTCGGGCTTCGAGTAGAGGTCCTCGGGATTCGCATCGGAATTATCGACGCCATCTTCCTCGCCCCCAGTGATACCCAACTCGATCTCGAGTGTCATCCCAATTGGGGCCATTCGTTTCAGAAAGTCGACGCAAATATCGAGGTTCTCTTCCATCGGCTCCTCCGACAGGTCGAGCATGTGCGAGCTGAATAGCGGCTGCCCGGTCGACTCGAAGTGGGCTTCACCCTCATCGAGCAGACCCGAGATCCAGCCGAGCTTGTTCTTCGGGCAATGGTCAGTGTGGAGAATCACGCGGGCGTCGTAGGCCGCAGCCATTGTCTGCACGTGCTTCGCTCCCGCTACCGACCCGAGGATCGATGCGCGATCGCCATCGACGGGGACGTTTTTGCCGCCGACAAATGCCGAACCACTGGTTGAGAACTGGATGATGACCGGGCTATTGACCTTGCCGGCCGTCTCCATAACAGCGTTCATTGAGTTGGTGCCGATGCAGTTGGCCGCCGGAAGCGCGAACTTCTCGGCCTTCGCGAGTGCGAAGACCTGGTTCACTGCCTCGCCGGTGAGTACACCTGCTGGAAAGTCGTTTTTGAACTGGGTCACATCGCCGAGTGTAGATCGCAGCGACGGTGTGCCCGCCAGTACGGTTCTGGCCATGGAGCAACTCGTTACCGTCGGCCTTAACGCCGATATCGCCACAATCACGATGGACTCCCAGCACAACCGCAACGCGCTGTCGATGCAGCTTCTCGCAGAACTGCACACTGGACTCGACGCCGCAGAGATGGCTGGCGCACGAGCGATCGTGCTGCGCCACGAAGGCCCGGCATTCTGCGCGGGTGCCGACTTGAAGGAACGCTCCGACGGCGCTCCGGACGTCTCTCCTTTCGTCTCGGTGCTCGAACGGCTAATGGACAGCGAGTGTCCGACGATTGCGGCCGTCGACGGCGCCGTCCGCGCCGGCGGAATTGGGTTGATGGCGTCGTGCGATCTCGTTGTGGTCAACAGCGCAACGACCTTCGCCCTCACCGAGGTGCGAATTGGTGTCGCGGCAGCAATCATCTCCGTCCCGATCTTGCTGCGGGTCCCGGCCAGCAGGATCGCTGCGGCCATGCTCACCGGTGAGGTGTTTGGCGCTGCGGAGGCCCGATCGATTGGCCTCATCACCCACGTAAGTGACGACGTGACCGGCACCGTAGCCACGCTCGTGGACGACATCCGAGCGGGCGCGCCTCGTGCCGTCCGCGAGACGAAGGCGCTTCTTCGCCGGGTCCCGACACTGACCCGCGACGTCGCTTTCACCGAGATGGCGGCGCTGTCGAACCGACTCTTCGACGGACCAGACGCCCGGATCGGCATGCAGGCATTCCGTGACAAGCGACGCCCCAACTGGAACCAGAGCGATACCTGATGCAATCTGCGCAGCTCAGACACCACTCGCGTCTGGAACGCCAGGGTGATTTCAGTGTTGGCGCTCAACGCGTGCGACAATCGCCAGATGACGACCAGCCAGGACCTGCATGACCGCATCGTTGGACAGAATATTCCGAAACGATTTCTCGCCAACGTCGAACGGAACGGTGATATCGAAGTCCTGAACTGGAAGACCTCGACCGGCGACTGGGCCACCAAGACACTGCGTGAAGTCGCCGACGATGCTGCTCGCCTGACCACGTCGTTGAAGAACCTTGGCCTTGGCAAGGGTGACACTGTCGTGATGATGATCCGGAACCGTCAGGAGTTCCACGCGCTCGACCTCGCAGTTCTCTTCTGCGGCGCGACGCCCGTGTCGATATACAACTCATCGGCTCCTGACCAAATCCAGTATCTGGTCAACGACTGTGACGCGAAAATTGCGGTACTAGAAGACGACGGGTTCCTCCGGCGTTTCGAGTCCGTACGCGACAAGCTCCCGACGATCGAGCACATCGCGATGATCGAGGAAAACGATGTCGACAACAACATCATCCAGTACGCCGATCTAATCGCTGCCGAGCCTGCTGATCTCGCCGCCGAGGCCCAGACGGCAACACTCGACGACACTGCAACAATCATCTACACCTCCGGGACGACCGGCCCACCGAAGGGCGTGATGCTCAGCCACAGCAACGTCGCATGGACGCTCGAGTCGGTCGGACAGTCGATGCGCGATCAGACTGATATCGCCGACTTTGCGGGAAAGCGTCACGTGTCATACCTGCCAATGGCACACGTCATGGAGCGCCTGCTCGGCCACTACTACATGGCCGATTTCGCAACCCGGGTCTTCTGTTGCCCAGAGACGTCCCAGATGCCCGCTCTGGTGCGCGAGTCGAAGCCAAATGTTTTCATCGGCGTCCCGCGCGTGTGGGAGAAGATGTACGCCGGGGTGATGGCAGCACTTTCCGCCGATCCGGAGAAGGAGCAGCAGTTCAACGACGGCGTAGCGGCAGCGGCGCCAATCGTGGCGAAAATGACTCGAGGTGCGGCGACCGACGACGAGATCGCAACTTGGAACTTCCTCGACGAGGCCGGATTCAAGGCCGTTCGGGGTCTGATCGGACTCGATGAGGTCGAGATCGGTATTTCCGGCGCCGCTCCGATCCCAGCCGAGATCCTCAAGTGGTTCCGAGCGATCGGTGTGCCGCTCAGCGAGGGCTATGGCATGAGCGAAACTACTGCCGTGCTCTCATGGGCCGCAGCAGCAAAGCCCGGCTTCGTCGGAACGGCGGCCACCGGCGTCGAGATAAAACTGGCGGACGACGGCGAGGTGCTCGCTCGAGGCGGCAACATGTTTGCCGGATATTTGGGCCTTGCCGACAAGACTGCCGAGGCCATCGACAGTGACGGGTGGGTGCACACTGGCGACATCGGCGTCATCGACGACGAGGGCTACCTCAAGATCGTTGACCGCAAGAAGGAGCTGATCATCACCGCTGGCGGCAAGAACATCAGCCCTGCAAACCTCGAATCCGCATTGAAAATGATCCCGCTCGTCGGCCAAGCGTGTGCAGTTGGCGAACAGCGTCCGTTCGTCGCTGCGCTCGTCGTTCTCGATCCTGACACGGCTGCTGCGTGGGCTACCGAGCACGGGCTGGAAGGCGAACCCGCAACGATGACAGCGCTTGCTGATAATCCCGAAGTGGTCGCCGAAATCGAAGCCGATCTCATCGAAGCAATGGCGAACTTTAATCGCGCCGAGGCAGTCAAGAAAGTGAAGGTGCTCGGAGCTGAATGGATGCCTGACAGCGACTTGCTCACGCCGACATCGAAGCTCAAGCGACGCGGGGTGCTCGAAAGTTTTGCAGACGAAATTGCTGCGCTGTACGCGAAGTGACCCTGAACCGTCAAGCGATGAGCCTGTACCCGACACCCCGTGCTGTGACGATCAACTGAGGGTCGTCAGGATGGTCTTCGACCTTGACTCGGAGTCGACGCACGTGGGCGTCGACGAGGCGCGAGTCGCCTAAGTACTCGTACCCCCAGACACGTTCAAGTAACTGATCGCGCGACAGCACCGACCCTGCATGGTCGGCAAATTCACAGAGCAATCTGAACTCGGTTTTCGTGAGGTTGACCTCGACCCCGTCCTTGAGCACAATCCCCTGCTCGCGGCGCACTTCGACGGCACCAAAAACCGAGGCCCGTGGTTGCAAAACATCTTGCAGATGGACCCGGCGCAGCAGCGACCGGATTCGTGCAGCAAGCTCTTTGGGCACGACCGGCTTAGTGACGTAGTCGTCGGCACCCGCCTCGAGACCAGCGACCATGTCGATCGTGTCGGTCTGTGCCGTGATTATGATGATCGGTACGATGCTCGTAGCGCGCAACGCTCGGCAGACGTCGAACCCAGACATGTCTGGAAGTCGGAGATCGAGCAACACCAAGTCGACAGGATCACGGTCGAACGACGCAAGCCCGTTGGCGCCATTCGGAGCCTCGCGGACTGAGTAGCCCTCGTCTTCGAGCGCTAGCGACAACGCCAGACGAATTGCGTCGTCGTCTTCGATGAACAGCAGAGTTTCCATGGATGACCTCGATGATAGGTCCGACCGATCAGTGCAACTGCTCTGTTGCGGTTGCCTGTCAAAGCATGAACTTTTCGTCGAGAGTATTCCGTCAACCCTACGTCACCACAGCTCAGGCCGATAGACAATGCCCAGGTGGTGGGCTAGAGGGCACCCAGCTTGGTTTGTTACAAAAACCGCGCAATTTCGGCGTCGGCCTGTCATAGACGGCAACCATCATTTGGTACGTTCACGCTGCCCCGGTGAGGTACCTCCCTCCCCCTGGTGCCTCACCGGCAGCAGGTGAACTCGCCGTAGCGGTCGTACTAGATGCCCGGGACGTTCTCTCGTCTGCAACACTCGACCCGTGGCCAGTGATCGCTCCCTTCGACTGAGAACCCGTGTCACGCTGTTTTTTGCACTCATCGCCTTGTTTGCCGGTCTCGTTCTGATCGGTGTCACCTACGGCTTCGCCCGCAACAGTCTGCTCGACGAACGTACGGCATCGGCGAAGCAACAGGCCTTCGACAACGCAGCCGCCGTCGCCGAACAGCTCGATGCTGGGCTCATCGATCCGACAGTGAGTATCGGCAGCTACTTCGAGAACGTCCTGCGCACGGAGCCCTCAGGCTTCGCTGTGCTGAGTTCAACGTCGCCGACAGCCCCGGCGACCCAGACCGACACCACGCATCCCCTCGCCGATTTTCCCGACGAACTCGTCGACCAGGTGCGTTCCGGTGGTTCGGGCATCCAGTACACGAGCGTTGACGGCGACGACTACGCCACCGTCGGCGTGTACATCCGACGCCACGAAACCGGCTACTACGAGGCCTTTCCGGCAACCAACGAGGATTCGACGCTGACCGCTCTCCTTACCGCACTCGGCCTCGGAGGACTGGGCACCTTGGTGATCGCCACGCTCTTCGGCTACTCGACCAGCCGGCGACTGCTCCGTCCACTGAGCCGAGTCGCTGACGCTGCAGAGGACATCACGTCTGGCGGTCTCGACACCCGACTCGAAGGCGAATCCGACCCTGACCTCGACCGACTCAGGAGTTCTTTCAACGACATGGCGGACGCAGTTCAAACGCGAATCGAGCGTGAAGCCCGGTTTGCTTCCGACGTCAGCCACGAGCTGCGATCACCGATCACTGCGCTGACCGCAGCGGTCGAGGTACTCGATGCTCGTCGAACAGACATCCCGGAACGGACGCAACAAGCTCTCGATGTTGTGGTCAGCCAGGTGCGCCGTTTCGATGACATGGTCATCGACCTGCTCGAACTCTCGAGGCTTGACGCTGGCGCTACTGATTTGACTCTCGAGACAGTTGACATGATCGACCTCACCCACCGCATCGCCGCTCGCTTCGGCAGCCCGAATATTGACGTCGACGTCGACCCGGCCACCCCCCGCGAATTCGACATCGACAAGGTTCGTTTCGAACGCGTCCTCGGCAACCTGATCGAAAACGCTAACCATCACGGAGGCGGAGCGATATCGGTCGGCATCACGCCGTCGCGCAACAAAATGCTGCGCTTCGCTGTCGAGGACGGTGGCCCAGGAGTGGCCCAAAGCGAACGGGACCGCATTTTCGAGCGCTTTGCCCGTGGCAGTGCAGCGAGGCATCGAATCGGTACCGGGCTTGGACTCGCCCTCGCGTCCGAGCAAAGCGCGGCGATGGGCGGCGGGATTTGGGTCGAAGACCGGGCGGGCGGCGGCGCCCGATTCGTGTTCGAGATTCCGATTCGCAAGGAGCGGTCATGATACGGACCACCAGCGGTGTCGCCGCCATTACTGCCCTAGCGCTGATCGCTTCATGCGGCGTGCCGACCGGTCCGGACAGCTTCGAGGAGATCCCGGACCCGAAGGTGCCGAATCGATTGGCCGACACCACGACCACAACGACCACCACCACGACGACAACGACCACCACCACGACCTTGCCGGACACTCCGGCGACGACACTTGCGACTACTACCACGGTGGTGCCGACGCAGGTCGTCGAAGTCTTTTTTCTATTACGTGGCGAATTGCGGCCGATCGAACTCTCGGCGCCGTCCCCGATCGTTGACACCGAACTGATCCTGCTGCTCGAACAGGGCCCCGTCGGTCCCTCGGCAGCCCTTCTCGACAATCAGATTGAGGAAGGTCTTATCATCGACACGGTCGCTCAGGACGGCGTCCTCTCAATCGACCTCGATGAAGAAATCTTCGATGACATCTCTCGCCAGGACGGCCAACGTGAAGCGATTGGGCAAATCGTCCTCACTTTTCTGCTCGGATTACGCGGCGTAGGCCAAGCTGTCTTTACCTTCAACGGAAGTGACCAGAACGTTTCAGTCCCGACCGGCAACGCCCTATTCACAAATCGACCGGTATCGGTCGACGACTACGAATCAATGCGAGCGGACACAGACCGAACCGAAGAAAACAGCCCTCCGACGGCCGCAACCACCACCTCCGTCGACACCTCAGCAACGGTCCCCGGATAGCAAAAGCCATTCGTTCGAGCATCGAGGCGAACGGCCACCAGCCACCCCACCTAACGGACGAACTGAAAGTCAACCACAGGTCAGTAGCCGAGCCGTTCGACACGCTCGGGTCGGCGCTGCCAGTCCTTGTCGACTTTCACCCGCAACTCGAGGAAGACCCCGTCGGGAAGCTGGCGGCGTGCAGCCTCACCAACCCGCTTGAGAACGCTGCCACCCTTCCCAATCACCATCCCCTTCTGACTTTCACGCTCAACGATGATGTCCACGCGTATCCGCGGCCACTCCCACTCGACTACCTGCGTTGCAATCGAATACGGGAGCTCATCTCGTGTCGCACCCAACAACTGTTCACGAACCAGCTCGGCGACCCAGCGCTCCTCGGGCAGATCGCTGACCTCGTCGTCAGGAAAGAACTGTGGCCCGACCGGAATGCCCGCCGTGAGATGCTCCACCAGACCATCAATGCCCTCTTTGGTCAGCGCCGAAACCGGGAAATACTCCTGTGCCCCCAGGTCGCTCGCAGCGGCGAGCATCGCCAACACCTGCTGCGGGCTCGCGCGATCGACCTTATTGACGACGACGATTGACGATTCCATGTTGATCTGTGAGGCGACCCAGCGATCACCCTTTCCGAACGGCTTAGTTGCGTCAAGCACCAGTGCGGTCACATCAACATCGGCCATACTGCCAAGCGCCGTTGCGTTCACCCGCTCACCAAGCGCTGTCACCGGCTTGTGCAGGCCGGGCGTGTCGACAAACACGATCTGACTGTCAGAGCGCGTCAAAATCCCCATGATGCGATGGCGGGTGGTCTGGGGTTTGTCGCTGACAATGCTGATCTTGCGACCACAGATCGCATTGACGATCGACGATTTTCCAACATTTGGTCGTCCGACGAAGGTCACGAAGCCGGATCGATACACCCCATTCACAGGGGGCATCGAGTCGTCGGTTTCGTCGGCCATCGCAACAGTCTGCCAACATCATCGCCATGCGCATGATCGAAGGAATTGACGGACTCAAGGCCCTGGTCGGAGAGCACCTCGGCTACTCCCCATATGTGGAGATCACACAGGAGCAGATCAACACATTCGCCGAAGCGACGGGGGACCATCAGTGGATCCATGTGGACGTCGAACGGGCAAACGCTGGCCCGTTCGGAGGCCCGATCGCACACGGCTATCTCACGCTGTCGCTCGGCCCGATGCTCTCCCCCCAGATCTTTGGGGTTTCGGGTGTTGCGATGGGTGTCAACTATGGCACCGGCAAAGTGCGCTTTCCCTCCCCCGTGCCGGTGGGATCAAAGTTACGCCTCGGGGTGAGCCTCACCTCGGTCGACGATGTCCCCGGAGGCGCACAGGTCACTCAAGAGTTTGTCTTCGAGATTGAGGGAGCTCCCAAGCCGTCCTGCGTAGCGGAAGTGATCTTCCGCTACTACGTCTGATCCGGCTGGAGTGCACAGGGTGACGTCAGCTCCGAGCGACGGCGTTGGATCAGAGATATCTGAGCTCTCGCTCGCCGAGATCCACGAGGCAATTGGACAGACGCGACCCGACCAGGAATGCCTGGTGTTCCGAGATCGCCGCTTCACCTGGTCACAGATCGAAGAGCGGACACGCCGCCTCGCAAACCACCTACTCGATGCAGGTCTCGGTTGCCACACCGAACGAGAAGACCTCGCTACCCACGAGTCCGGCCAAGACCATCTCGCTATCTACCTCCACAACGGCAATGAATATCTTGAGTCGATGCTCGGCGCACTCAAGGCCCGCGTTGCATCGCTGAACGTCAACTACCGATACGTGGCAGAAGAGCTCGAGTACCTCCTGACTGACTCGACAGCGCGCGCAGTCGTCGTCCACTCGGCATTCGCTCCGACGCTTGCGGAGGTCCTACCCCGACTCCCAAGCCTCCGCGTCATACTTCAGGTGCCCGACGAATCGGGCAATGACCTGCTGCCTGGTGCCGTCTGGTACGAAGACGCCCTCGCCACCGCATCACCTCAGCGACCGGCCGTCACCTGGTCGGCTGACGACTTGTACATGCTCTACACCGGCGGCACCACAGGTATGCCGAAGGGTGTGATGTGGCGCAACGGTGACGCGATGCGGGAATGCTTCGGTGGTTCCAAGACGGCGACCACGATTGAGGAGTTCATCGGCGAGGCCAACACCGGCCTTCGTTCCTTGCTCGCCCCTCCATTTATGCACGGCGCCGGGCACTGGATGAGTTTCCGCACATGGCTCGGAGGCGGCACGATCGTTGTGCAAGACAACCCGGATCGGCTCGAGCCCACCGACATCTGGGGCATCGTCGAACGGGAGCGAATCGACTTCCTGCTGATCGTCGGAGACGCTTTCGCCCGACCGCTCCTTGACGAACTCGACCGCAGCGTCGCAAACGACACGTCGTATGCCCTCCGCTCGCTCACGGTACTGCTTTCCGGCGGTGCGGCATTGTCTGCGCCACTCAAAGACGAGTTCCTCGCACACCTTCCCACGCTGATGATCATCGATGGCCTCGGCTCATCGGAAGCGGGCGGGCAGGTCTCCCACGTGTCGACCGGAGGCGGAGCGACCACGGGTACCTTCCCGCTCACTGCCGACAACGTAGTGTTATCTGCTGCACTCGACGCAGTTCTCAAGCCCGGTGCAGACGAGATCGGGTGGCTGGCTAAGACCGGACGTCTGGCACTCGGATACCTGGGGGATCCTGACAAGACAGCACGCACCTATCCGATGGTGAACGAGACGCGCTACGCAGTTCCCGGTGATCGAGCTCGGTTGCTCACTGACGACGCCGACGGACTGGGCGTCGTAGAGCTGCACGGCCGCGACTCGGTCACGATCAACTCCGGCGGCGAGAAGATCTTTGCAGAGGAGGTAGAAGCTGCGCTGATGGCGCACTCAGCCGTCTATGACTGTGTGGTCGCTGGCCGTCCAAGCCAGCGATGGGGCAATGAAGTTGTCGCTGTGCTGAGGATACGCGAGGGCTACGAAGCAACCGACAAACAGCTGCTCGCCGAGGCCAGCAACCACGTCGCCCGCTATAAGTTGCCGAAGGAAATCGTTCGAGTCGAAGAGATCGTCCGATCACCGAGCGGCAAGGCGGACTACCGCTGGGCGCGCAGCATTGCCGAGCGCTGAACATGGCGCCTCATCTCGACGCCTCGACCGTCAAGCCGCTTGCGAGTTGGAGGAAGGTGA
Organism: uncultured Ilumatobacter sp.; assembly: GCA_905480335.1. Classification (GTDB taxonomy): domain Bacteria; phylum Actinomycetota; class Acidimicrobiia; order Acidimicrobiales; family Ilumatobacteraceae; genus Ilumatobacter_A. The sequence goes on from CAJQPY010000028.1 coordinate 72,915, forward strand.
TGCAAGCACTGGTCACCGGTCACGGCCTTCCCGAGGCGCAAATCGATGACACTCTGCTGCGTCGTGGTCCGGATGCACTTCTGTCACGCAGCGCGTTAATCGACGGACTCGGGTCGCTCGTCAAGACCGCAACCGTGTTCCCGGGTAACGCTTCGTATGGCCGTCCAACGGTCAACGGTTCCGTCTCGCTGTTCGCCGACGACACCGGCGAACTAGACGCCACGCTCGACTTTCATATGCTGACCAAATGGAAGACCGCTGCCGACTCGCTGCTGGCTGCCTCCAGGCTTGCGCCTCCCAAAGTCGGTGAGATCCTGATCGTCGGATCAGGCAACATGGCGGCCTCGATGATCGAGGCGTATCGCAGCGTCTGGCCAGATGCCCGATTCAACATCTGGAGCCGGAATCCAACGGCTGCGGTTGAGTTGGCGGATTTGTCCGATGCCACGGCGGCAGCTGATCTCCAGCACGCCGTCTGGAGCGCCGACATCGTTTCAACCTCCACTATGGCGACTGAGGCCCTGATCTTGGGTTCCTGGCTCCGCCCTGGACAACATCTCGATCTGATCGGAGGCTTTCGGCCCGACATGCGCGAGGCAGATGATGAATGCCTCGCTCGCAGTCGAGTCTTCGTCGACAGCCGTCGAACCGCTGCCCACGTCGGCGACATCGGCGACCCCCTCAAATCCGGCGCGTTGCCCCACGTGGAGGCCGACTTCCGCGACCTCGCGACAGGAGGCTTCTGCCGGGTTGATCCAGATGAGATCACCGTATTCAAGAACGCAGGTGGCGCGCATCTCGATCTGATGGTGGCCCGACATCTCTCCGATCTTGCCTCTGCCTGAGTTGTTAGCAAACACTCCCATCGCCGATGAACAGTCCTCTATGGTTTGGCTAGGACTGAAACGGATGAAAGGTGGTTGACATGGGTCTCATGGATAAACTCAAGGGCGAACTCGTCGACATCATCGAGTGGATCGATGACTCTCGCTCAACCCTGGCGTGGCGTTTTCCCCGCTACCAGAACGAAATCAAAAACGGTGCCGAACTGATCGTCCGGGAGGGGCAGGAGGCGGTGTTCGTGTACCGCGGTGCAATTGCGGACAAGTTCCTGCCCGGGCACTACGAACTTAAATCCGAAAACCTCCCGGTCCTTTCGACCCTGCAGGGTTGGAAACACGGCTTCGACAGCCCCTTCCGGTCCGAGGTTTACTTCATCAACACTCGTCCGGTCACCGACATTCGCTGGGGCACGCCTCAACCGGTGACCGTCCGTGACCCCGACTTCAAGATGGTCCAGGTCCGGGCAAACGGACTCTGCGTCGTGAAGATCGTCGACATCGAAATCTTTCTGAAGGAGGTCATCGGCACTGACTCCGCCGTTGAGGCTGACGAGATCACCGAATTACTCCGGCGCGTGATCTCGATGGCCTTCTCCGACATGGTGATGGAGTCGGGTCTCGGGGCTATCGATCTGCAGGGACAGCAGGTTTCCCTGTCAGGACGGCTCGCCGAGTTCGTGCAGCAACGTGTCGACGACGAGTTCGGCCTCGCTATTCCCGAGATGACGATGAATATCTCGCTCCCCGATGAGATCACGCAGGCAATGACGCGTGGCGTTGCCAAGGGCGTTGAGGCCTCAGGGTTCGTCGAGAACGTCGACTTAAACAAGTACCAGCAGGCCCAGGCCGCCGATGCAATGCTCGCTGCAGCCGAAAACGAGGGCAGCTCCGTCATGGGCGACATGATGCAGATGGGCATGGGCGTTACGATGGCAGGCCAGATGGCCAACCAAATGGGTGGAATCGGCCAACAAACATCACCGGCCCCCCAACCAGCCGCGACCGTCAACCCCGGCGGGACTCCACCGCCTCTCCCAGGCCAGCAGATGTTCCACGTCGATCATGGCGGCACTCCCGGCGGGCCCTACAACATGACTCAGATGCAGCAGGGCATCCAGAGCGGACAGGTCACCGGGCAGACGCTCGTTTGGGCGCAGGGTATGGCTGCGTGGGCACCCGCCCAGACCGTGCCCGAACTGCAAGCCTTATTTGCCGCTCCGCCTCCGATGCCGCCGACCAACCCGACTCCCCCTCCGGTGCCGCCACCACCCGCTTCACCGACGGCGTGACCCGATGAGCCAAACGCCACCGCCGCTCGGCGGATCCCAACCGCCGCCCCCGGGAGGATCGCAGCCCCCGCCACCACATCCCCCGCCACCACCACCCCCAGCACCGCCACTGATGCCGGAGCCGACCACAGCCAGCGCCGACGCAGTCCACCCGCCCGAGGCCAACTCCAATGCGCAGTCTGAACAAACAAAGGCGATAAAGCATGTCACCGAGCAGTCACGGACGTACCCGTGCACGGCCTGCGGCGGCGAACTCCACTTCGACATCACAACGCAGATGCTCAAGTGCCAACACTGCGGCAACACCCACGCGCTAACCGAAGGTGACGGCGAAGTCGTCGAGAACGACCTGCGCTCGGCGCTGCGGATGGTCCGCGAAGGCAAGGTGCGCCACTCAGCAAATTCCATCAGCGAGGAGAAGGAGGTCGTCTGCCAGAACTGTGGTGGCCACACAACCTTCACCGGCAGCTTGACCGCCAACAACTGCCCGTACTGTGCGACGCCGATCCAGCGCGACGACGTCCACGAGGCTCCAGAGCGGCTTCCCGTCGATGCGGTCCTGCCGTTCCAGATCGATGATGACCAGGCCGCAGAACTGATCGAGCAGTGGATCAACGGACGCTGGTTCGCACCCTCCGAGTTCAAGCGGTACAACCGGACCGGCTCGTTCCAAAGCGTCTACATGGCGTACTTCACCTACGACGCTGACACAATCACGACATACACCGGCCAACGCGGAGTGACCCGAACGCGCACGGTGGGCAGCGGCGACAATCGGCGCACCGAGACCTATACCGAGTGGTACCCGGCGAGCGGCACGGTAGGGAATCGGTTCGACGATGTCCCTGTCCTGGCCAACACGGGCTTCGAAAAGCAACGAATTGACAAGCTCGAGCCATGGCCAACGCAACAGGCGAAGCCGTACTCAGCCGAGTACGCAGCCGGCCATCTCGCTCGCACCTACGACCACGACGTCGAGGAGTGCCTCGGTGAGGCCACGGCGGTGATGGAGGATGAGATCCGAGGAACTGTCCGACGCGACATCGGCGGGAGCGCCCAGCGAATCAACACGATGAGCGTTCGTTGGCGTGACATGACGTACAAACACCTGCTTTTGCCACTGTGGCTGCTCACGGTGATCTACGACGAACGTCCCTTTCAGGTGTACATCAACGGCGTCACCGGAGAGGTGCACGGCGCCCGACCGTACAGCAAGGTCAAGATCGTTTTCGCGGTGGCGGCAGGGGTGATCCTCGCGATTTTGCTCGTCGTGGCGGTTAACGCATCAGGGGGTGGCTCCGGATGATCAGTGCGCTCCTGGTCCTGACCGTCGCTGCAGTCATCGGCTTCGCCATCGCGCTCGCCGTGCGGTCGAAGCGCGAGTTCGACGAGCAAAACCAGGTGGTCCCCGGACGCTCATCGCCGGCGCCGGCGAGTTGGGCAGGAGCACACTCGCGCGAGGCCAAGCTGCACCGACGCCTCGGTAATGCCGTCCGAGGCGCACATGCCAACCCCCGCCTCGTGGAATTGGGGCTTGCCGCACAGCTGCGCTCGATCGATGCCGAAGCGATGGCCATCGACGAGCGACTCGTCGCCGCAGCCGGCCTACCGGCGGCACATCGGGATGCGACGATCGAGTCACTCGAGGCGAGCGTGGTACAACTGGAAAAAGCAGTAGTCGAGGTGGTGAACAGCATCTCTGTCGCCGAATCAAAGCAACAACTCGAACAGGCCGTGTCGGCCGCCGATCTCAAGTTGCAGGCGCTGGCGGCCGCACGTGCCGAAGTCGAGATGATCGATCGACAAGTTGCCGGTACCGATGCCGTCGCGCGCGAAATCGCCCAGCAGGCCCAGACCTCTCCACCTCCACCTGCTCCACGGTCCGACCCCGCATCTGGGACGGCATCCGACATCGACCGCTCGTAGCCTGACAGCGTGACGACAGAGACGACACCCGACGGAGGCACCGATCCCACCGCGCCCACCCGTCGGTGGGACACCGACGATCTGCCTGAGGGTGATGAGAAGGTCGCCGCAGTGCGCGACATGTTCGATGCAATCGCACCGAAGTACGACCGCCTGAATCGCATTATCTCTTTCCGACTCGACGTCCGGTGGCGAAAGCGGGCTATCCGCGACCTCGCACTCCCCGCAGGGTCCAGCGTTCTCGACCTTGCTAGTGGCACCGGCGATCTTTGCGTCGACCTGGCGGCTGCAGAGCTGCGCCCATTCTCCATGGATCTCAGCTTCGGCATGCTCGCCGCAGATCGTTCAGGTGTCCCGCGGGTTCAGACAGACATACTCAAGCTGCCAGTTCCAGACCGGTCCGTCGACGGCGCCACCTGCGGATTCGCATTGCGGAACCTGCTCGATCTCGGCGACTTCTTCACCGAACTCAGCCGTGTGGTCCGGCCCGGCGGCCGGATCGCACTCCTTGACGTCAGCACCCCACCGAACCGAGTCTTGCGCTTCGGAAACAACATCTACTTTGGCAGGTTAGTTCCGAAGATCGGTGCGGCGTTGTCGGATGGCGCGGCGTACAGCTACCTCCCCAAGAGCGTCGCATATCTGCCCAAACCCGCAGAGATGCTGGCGGTTCTGCGTGATGCCGGATTCGATGATGCGACGCACCGGCAAATGTCCGGCGGATTGACCCAGCTGATGGTTGGCACTCGGAGCTGAGTTCGTGACATTCGGTGCCAAACGATGAAGGCGACCAGCCGGCCACTGGAGGCATATACCGATGCCCCCATAGATCTTAACGACGTCGCCGGTGACGATGGTGTGCTGTTCGTACGTGGCGGGTCTGGCCTTGCGGGTCGCGGCATTGCAGCTCGAATACCGGTCGATGAGGCCGCTGGGGTGCTCCGATCGATCCAACACGACTCGACCGTCGAGCATGCCGCACCGGTTGCCATCGGTGCCGTACCTTTCGCTCCAGGATCGGCCGCCGAACTGCTGATCCCGGCGGTGACCGTCGTTAAACGCGGCGAGCAAGCCTGGGTGACGGTCATCGACGGCAGCGACATCGAGGGTGCCCTGGCCCCGCCGCCCGAACCGGTGCCAGCGGCACCCGAGTGGTCGATCACACCGGTGGTCGAGGTCAATCGCTACCTAAAGGCCGTTGCGGCAGCACGCAATGCCGTGCGCTCCGGACGGCTCACGAAAGCAGTCGTAGCCCGACCGATTCTCGTTGAGGCCAGCGAACCGATCAGCATCCATGCGGTCCTGCGCCGCCTACGTGCAACGTTTTCGTCGAGCTATCGCTTCTCTGTCGATGGATTCGTCGGCGCCTCACCGGAGTTGCTCGTCGAGGTCGACGGCGCCGTGATCCGCTCGCACCCACTCGCAGGAACGACACCGCGCACGGGCGACGTTGACAACGACGCCCGACTGGCAGCCGAACTCCAAGCCAGTAAAAAGAACCAAATAGAACATCGCGTAGTTATCGACGACGTCCACGACCGTCTGCTTCCGTACGTCAGTTACCTTGACTGGGAGCCGGAGCCGTCGGTCGTGACCGTAGCGAACGTCCAGCACCTCGGAACACGGATGGAGGGCCGATTGTCGCAACCTGGTCCGTCGGCGGTCGAACTCGTTCGCGCTCTCACGCCGACGCCTGCACTCGGCGGGCACCCGCGCGATGCCGCACTTGAATTGATCGAGCGGGTTGAAGGCTTCGAACGCGGCCGTTATGGCGGCGCAGTCGGTTGGGTCGACGCCCGCGGCGACGGCACCTGGGCCGTCTCAATTCGATGCGCTGAGTTCACCGACAACCGACGATCTGCTCGCCTCGTTGCGGGCGGCGGGATCGTCGCCGACAGCGAACCACTCGCCGAACTCGCAGAAACACAGGCGAAGTTCCAGGCAATGCTCTCCGCAATCATCCGACCCTGACGCCGTTCTGCCACTCACCGGCCCATCGTCACCGCCGCCAGGGCTCTGGGTTTCTCCGTCAAATGTAGGGCCTAACCCTTAGAGGTGCGACCAGATCGAAGTCCGGGTGCTCGTTAGGCAGTCGGCCTCGGGCCGTCGTTGATGCGGCGACACCAAAGCCGGGCCGCCGCATCACTCAAAGAGCACGCTCACCATGACGTCGTTCAGTTCCTGGTGAGTGCGTACATTGGCGTCGCGACTCGACGGCACGCGACAGACCCACGGACCGGGGCAAGAGATCTGGGCAATCAGCTCACCGACGGTCGTCGCGATCGCCGTCGGCACCCCATGAGCTGCAGCAAGCGCCAAAACGTCAGTCCCGAGCGGAGTACCGAACAATTGCTCAAAGCGATCGCGTTCAAGCAGTGCCGACTGCGGAAGAAACGAGAAGATCCCGCCGCCGTCATTGTCGACAACTACGATCCGCAGATCCACCGCACGGCGGGTGAGGGCAACCAGGGCGTTTGAATCATGGACGAAAGCCAGATCGCCGATGAGCACGAATTCGGGTGACGTTTTGGCTGGGCGTCCTAGGGCCCGTCCAAGCGCAGTGGAGACAACGCCGTCGATGCCGTTCGCACCGCGATTGCTGTGGGCCGACGCCGCACGCCCTCCGAACCACTCGAGATCACGGATCGGCATCGACGACGACACCGTGAGCTGTGCTCCGGGCGGGAGATGCTCAGCGAGCGCTCGAGCAACCGCTGGCTCTGACAGCGTAGATTCCGCAGCGAGTCGGTCGATGAGTGCTTGCTCGGCAAGTTCGTCGGTCGCGTGCCAATCTTGAAGCCACGTCGAGCCGGTCGCTCCAGCTAAATCGATGGCGAGAAGGTCCTCGATCGAGCAGGTGGCTGCAACGTTGTGCGTCGGATCGATGCAGCCGGGTCCTCCCACTTGGATGAGGGTCACCCCGGGACGTGCCGTCCATTGTCCGAGTACCTTGGAGGTGGACTGCCGACCGATCCGCACGACCGTGTCGGGGCACCACTCGCTGGCGTAGACGTCGTTCCGCAGCAGCGCATCGATCGTTGTCACGGTACTCACGTGGCGAAGACCTGACATAGGGTCGGCAATGATCGGCCAAGCCGTACGATGATGCAGTTCGAGGATCTTGCGCTCGTCTATGCCATGGCGGCCTCCAACGAGGATGACGCCGCGCTCGCTGTCAAAGCCGCTAGGGACCACGTCGGTTGGCTCCGCCGCCACCGTCTCAATCACAGGCTCGTAAAAGTCCGGGAGCGCGCGCGGCGTGCCGACTAGTGGCTCCCGAAATTGGAGGTTGAGATGAATTGGACCCGCGATCGCGTGCCCCCACGCGGTTGCCGCAAGCTGACGCCATCGCCCTGCGGCTGATGCCTCAGCAACGCCTGCATCGTGGAACCACGTCACGTGCTCGCCGTACAGTTCGACCTGATCGATCGTCTGTGGCGCACCCACGCCGCGCAGTTCCTTTGGACGGTCGGCCGTTAGCACGATCATCGGAACCTCGGAAAGGCCGGCTTCGACCACCGCCGGGGCGAAGTTCGCTGCTGCAGTTCCACTCGTGCACAACAGCAGCGCCGGCGTCGCGCTCACACCAGGGCTCGGCTCAAGTCCAAGCCCAAGCGCGGTGAACGCCGCAACCCGCTCGTCGTGAACGACATGCACCGTCATCTCCGATCGATCGGTGAGGGCGATCGCCATCGGGGTTGAACGCGACCCCGGAGCAATAACGGCATGTCGCACCCCCAGGCGGAGCCACTGGTCGACAAGCGTTGCGCAGAACGTCGCTTGGACGTCAGCGGGTCCAGCCAAGTCGAGTTCAGGGGTTTCGGTGCCGTCGCTGTCGACCATCGTTCTCCGACGATACGGCCCTACTCTGTCGGACGTGGACACGAGCAATAAGACCATCACCTGCGTTGGAGTCGATCGCCCGACCGTGACGATCGACATCTTCTCCGATGTGGTGTGTCCTTGGTGCTACATCGGGAAGCGCCGCTTTGAGGCCGGCCTAGCGGACGCGACCGCCGATGACGACCTCGGCGTTGATTTCAAGATCGTTTTCAAGCCGTACCAACTCGACCCCACCGCCGCACCAGGCGTCGCCGGGCCTGTAATCGACGCGTACGCCAAGAAATTCGGCGGCCCCGAGAAGGCGGACCAGATCATCAGCCACGTCACCCGTACCGCTGCCGAGGAGGGCCTCGAGTTCCACATGGAACGGTCGCTCCGAGCGAACACCCTGCTCGCCCACCGCCTCATCTGGTGGGCAGCCCAACCCGACACGCCGGTCACCCAGGACGAGATGAAGGAACGGCTGCTGCATGCCTACTTTATGGACGGCACGCACGTCGGTGACGCCGCTGCGCTCGCTGACTGCGCCGCCGACATCGGCGCCGACCACGACGAAGTACTGTCGTTTCTCGAGGGCTCTTGCGGCACGGCTGAGGTAGCCGCCGAACTCGAACATGCGCGAGACAACGGAATCACTGCAGTGCCGACGTACGTGTTCGATGGCCAGTGGGCAGTGCCGGGGGCACAAGATGCCGCCACATTCACCAAAGTCCTGCGCAGGATGGCCGAGCGGGCGCTCGCCAACACCGAATGACGAACCGGGCCGTGCTCGCCCACGGCTTCACTCAGACCGCACGGAGTTGGGCAGAGATCGAACGTCGACTCGCTGTGCTCGCTCCCCATCTCGCTACGACTGCTGTCGATCTGCCCGGTCATGGGACCGCTACGAACATCACCACCGGCCTATGGGGCTCAGCGGATCACCTTGTCGATTCCGGCGGTACAGGTGCCTACGTGGGATACTCAATGGGCGGTCGCGTCGCCCTCCACGCTGCGCTGGCGCATCCAGAGCGAGTCACGAGCCTCGTGCTCATCGGTGCCACCGCAGGCATCGTCGACAGTGCCGAACGCTTCGAGCGTCGAGAATGGGACGAACGGCTGGCTGATCGCATCGAAGCGATCGGATTGGACATGTTCATCGACGAATGGCTGGCCAATCCGCTCTTCGGAGGCCTTGACGAAGAGTCGGCCGCACGCAACGACCGCCTTCGTAACACGGCGGAAGGTCTGGCATCCAGCCTTCGGACCTGCGGTACTGGCACGCAGGATTCGCTCTGGGATCGTCTGGCAGAGATCCAATGCCCGACCCTCGTGCTGGTCGGCGAGCACGACACAAAGTTCCGCGCTCTGGGGGATCGACTGGTTGCGGCGATCCCCGACAGCCGCTTGACGATAATCGCCGACAGCGGGCACAGCGTTCACCTCGAGGCCCCTCAGGCGACCGCCGCTGCGCTCAGCGAATTTCTTGGCTGAACGACGTTCTCGACTGGGTTCAGCCGAGAACGAGGCCAACAGTCGCAAGCGCTCCGAACACCAGCTGCAGTCGCCCTGTCTCGCCAAGGACGGAGATCAGCTCCATTCCTTCGGCGCCAGCAACCACCCGCTTGGACGGGACGGCAGCAAGCGGCAGCGAGAGCAGCACGATCAACACCCAGCGCCGATCGAACGCCGCCACGACGGCCAACACAAAGGCCAGGCCGAGCAAGCTGACGTAGAACCACCGGGTGCGGTGATCACCGAGCCGGACGGCGAGCGTCTTTTTTCCAACGTCACGGTCGGTCGGGATGTCGCGCAGATTGTTGATCACCAATAACGCACACGCAAGCGCTCCAGCGGCAGCTCCCAGCACGATCGACAACCGTGTAATCGTTTCTGTTGCGGCGTAAGTGGTGCCAACTGTCGCCACGAGTCCGAAGAAGACAAAAACAAATACCTCGCCAAGACCCATGTAGCCATATGGATGCGACCCACCCGTGTAGAACCAGCCGGCGGCGATCGCCGCCATGCCGACAACGAGCAGCCACAGGCTTGTCGAGAGCGCCACCGCCAATCCGGCGATTGCTGCGACTCCAAACGCTGCGAATGCTGCCATCTTCACTGATGCTGCCGACGCAAAGCCACTTGCCACAAGCCGAGCCGGGCCCACCCGAACGTCATCGGTCCCGCGAACGCCGTCGCTGTAGTCATTGGCGTAGTTCACGCCGATTTGGAGCGCGAGACTAACAATCAGCGCAAGCCCAACCCGCCACCAGATCGGTCCGAGCCCACCGGCAGCTTCGACGACGCCCTCAGTACTCCACCACCCGAGCCCACGCGGGACATCAAGCGCACACGCTGCGCCTAGCGCCACCGGAACAACAGCTGCGGGCAGCGTGCGCGGGCGGGCTCCGATGATCCAACGGTTCATTCGTAGGCCATGATGGGGTCGGTGAAGCCATTCTTCCAACCATGCGTTCGTGCGCCGGAGCACGGCTGATGGCTCGACTGGTCGTCATCGACCGAATTGGCGGTCCTGAATTCGTCAACGAACTCCGCTCAATCTGGGATGCTGGCAATGCGGCATTTCCCGTCGACCAAAGGCTTCCGGCGGCGGCCAAGGCTGCCCTGGCCGTCGCAATGCGAGTCGGCGACGAGGTCGAGACCGGCGATGCGCTCGTCGTTGCGACAAGCGGATCGACGGGCACCCCGAAAGGTGTGGTCCTGACTCACGACGCGATTGCGGCATCGGCTGACGCCACGAACGCCACGCTCGACGTTCGAGCCGATGATCATTGGCTCGCCTGTCTTCCGCTGTCTCATGTCGGTGGCCTCTCGGTCGTCACCAGAAGCCTTCGAGCAGGAACACAACTCACCGTCCAGGCCGGATTCGATGCCAGCGCTGTGATGGCAAGCGGTGCCACCCTCGTTTCGCTCGTGACAACAGCATTGGCCCGCATCGATCCCGCCATCTTCCGCACGATCGTTCTGGGCGGTGGCCGCCCTCCGAAAGATCGCCCGTCTAACAGCGTCACGACCTATGGGATGACCGAGACCGGAAGCGGCGTGGTCTACGACGGCAAACCAATTAACGGAGTCGACGTTCGGCTGACTGTCGACGGCGAAATTCTGCTGAGGGGCCCGATGCTGCTGCGCTGCTATCGCGATGGGACCGACCCGAAGACGGCGGAGGGGTGGCTCCCAACGGGTGACTTTGGAAAGTGGCTCGACAACGGGCGTCTCCACGTCGCTGGCCGACGCAGCGACCTGATTATTACGGGGGGCGAGAACGTATGGCCGGAGGCCGTCGAATTGATCTTGCACGCTCACCCGGACGTTGCCGATGTGCTGGTGCGCGGTGTGCGCGATGCCGAGTGGGGCCAGCGAATTGAGGCGCTCGTCGTGCCGGCGAAAGGAGCAGTTCCGACCCTCAAGACCCTACGTGATCATGTAAAGTCGGCCCATCCGCCGTTTATGGCCCCGACGAGGTTAATGCTCGTCGACCAGATCCCCCGGACTGCGCTTGGCAAGCCGATCCGCCGCTGAGCTGCGAGGGCTAATTCGCGCCAACCTGCGATCTGAGGTCCTATTTCGTCCGGTCTTCGAGGGGTCCGACCTCGGTGCGTTTCGCCGGGTCACCCTGCGACGGACGCCACGCCTGCTCCGCCGTCGATGACATAGGTCTCTCCGGTCATCCACGAGGCAAGGTCGCTGGCGAGAAACGTGGCGAGGTTCGCAATGTCCTGTGGTTCACCTAAGCGTTCTGTCGGCAGTCGCGCGGCGAGCGAGTCCCCGAAATTGTCGACTAGGTGGGCGGCAAAGTCTGTGTCGACGAGGCCGGGGGCGATTCCCACTACTCGAGTCGGCCCGATCTCCGACGCGAGTTGGCGCGTCAGATGAATGATCGCTGCCTTTGTCACGTTGTACACACCAAGACCGAACTCGGCCCGCAAGCCACCAACCGACGCGACATTGATGATTACTCCAGGCTCAACATTAAAGGCGTGCCTCCAGGCGGCCTGGCTCCAGAAGACTGGCGCGTCAAGGTTGACCTGGAACGTTTTGTCGTAGCGCGGTTTGTCGACCTCCATCGTGGCACCGAAATATGGATTGGTTGCAGCGTTGTTGACGAGGATGTCGAGTCGACCGAAGCGCTCAATGGTTGCGAGCACTGCACGTTCACCGGCATCGTCGTCGCCGGCGTTTGCGGCGAACGTCTCAACCTCGCCCTCCATCTCGGTCGCAGCGGCATCGAGGCTGTCTTGCTTGCGACTGTTCAACATCACCTTGGCCCCTGACGCAGCAAATGTCGCAGCGATCGCCTTTCCGATGCCCCGCGACGCGCCGGTGACGAGTGCGACTTTGCCCTCGAGTGAAATCTCCATACCTCAAGAGTAGGAGCTGCCGTGGCGGCCCGATTAATCCTGAGCTTGGCGAAATCCGCCCGGAGCCAGCCCACCCCAGTGGTACAGCTCCAGCAGTGCCAGCTCTCGGCCGCGCATCGCCGCGGTCTGTTCGGCCTCGGCATGGTCGTGTCCGAGGATGTGCAGCACTCCGTGGACCACCAACAACGCAACTTCGTCCTCAAACGTTCCGGCATGCGTAATGAACTGGTCGGCAGCGGCGGCGGGGCAAATTACGATGTCGCCGAGCAGCGTTGGAACTCCGGGTGTCGCAACGTCGTCCATCGGGAACGACAACACGTCGGTCGCCTCTTCCCTGCCCATGTGCTCTGCGTTCAGTTCAGCCATTTCGCCGCGGTCGAGAAACGTGAGGGTCAACTCGCCGACGCCGCCTTCATGGTCGGCAGTAGCTTCGGCGAGACGCGCCCAGCGGTCGATGTCGAGCCTGGGGTTGGCTACCGAGCGCTCATCGCGAGCGATGACCGTGCACGTCATCGACGGACGGCCTCGTCAGACTTCTCATAGGCCGCAACGATGTCGGCAACGATCTTGTGACGCACCACATCGGACCCGTGCAGCCGGACGAAGGCCAGCTCGTCGATCCCATCGAGCGTTCTCTCTAAGCCAGCGAGGCCGCTTTTGCTGTTGGGAACATCCACCTGCGTGGCGTCACCGGTGACCACCACGCGCGAACCGAATCCAATCCGTGTCAAGAACATCTTCATTTGCTCCGGGGTCGTGTTCTGCGCTTCGTCCAGGATGATGAAGCTGTTGTTCAGTGTGCGACCACGCATGAAGGCGAGCGGAGCGATTTCGATCACTTGCTTCTCGAGCAGTCGGGTCACCGCCTCGAGATCAAGCATGTCGTACAAAGCGTCGTACAGCGGTCTCAGGTATGGGTCGATCTTGGCCATCAGGTCACCGGGAAGAAATCCGAGCCGCTCCCCCGCTTCGACCGCTGGCCGGGTGAGGATGATCCGTTGCACCTGCTTCGCTTGCAGCGCGCGGACCGCCATCGCCACTGCAAGCCATGACTTCCCTGTCCCGGCAGGACCGATCCCAAACGTGATCACATTGTTCGAGATCGCATCTATGTACCGCTTCTGTCCACCGGTTTTTGGCTTGATCTGACGGCCCTTGGCGCCCTTCAAAATGTTGTGGCCAAGTACTTCAGCGGGGCTCTCGTCGGCCCGCGGCATTGTGAAAATCCGCTCCAGCGTGGCGTCGTCGAGCGTCTGGCCCGTCTGGAGCAACGTCACCAGTTCCTCGAACAGCCGCGAGACACCGGCGACTGCAAGCGTGTCGTCGCCATCGACGCGCACCTCGTTGCCCCGCACTGTGATCGACACTTTTGGAAATGCCTGCTCGATTCGGCGTAGGAACTGGTCTCGGGGCCCGACTAGCGCCGTCATGAGGTGTGTTCCGGGAACAACGACGGTCGTCGTGGTAGCTGCGGTCATCAGGCTCTCCAGCGTACGAGACCCGATCACAGAATTCCCTACATAATCTCGCCGAACGTGCCGGTGCCGGTGAACCGGACATGCGCAGTCGTGAGGCGGTGGCGAAAAGCTGATCAGAAACGGCCTCAAAGTCCTATGGTCGCTGCCGATATGCAGGAGTGGCGGCGGCGTGCGGGTCCGTCCGAGAGTGAATGGGGAATCTGATGCAGCATGCAAGAGCGAGGTCAGGGGCGTGGCGGTCGCAATTCGTCGTGTGACAACCGCTAAAGCACCCGGCGGCCACATCGAGCCGTCCTCAACCAGCGCGAACACAACCCGGCAGTCAAATCAGTGAACGACTCCACACCACACGTGTCGAGGTACCGAGCAAAACGCGCCAGCAGCACACCAACGCGATCCACGCTTGCCGCTGCGACCTCAGGGTCACGGGCCCACACCCCCATCACCGCAGCAACCTCGCTGCGAAGTCCCGTCTCAGATCGAGTTGAGCGGCGGCGCGATACGTGGTCGGACATGGTGGTGGTCCGTTCCTGGTACAGCCAGTAGAAGACTTCCCCGCCGCCCTCGGTGTCGTACACAGGGTGGTCGAGCAGTTGAGCGACTGACTCTCGTCACCGCGCCGGCACCACCTCCGGCGGCAACATCATCCGGAGCGCCCGGTGTGCCAGTGGCACCTCGCGGAGTCCTGAGGAGTCGAGCCTTCCGCTATAGAAGCGTGCGGCCGTTGACGGTAAAAACCCAGCAACCACGCTGGCGCGAAGTCGGCGGTCTTGCGCCCGGTCGAACCCGAACGCAAAACCGCCGATTTCTACGAATGAAGAACCCGTATTTCTACGAGTCCCCCCTAGAGGCGACGCCGGGAATCGAACCCGGGTAGACGGCTTTGCAGGCCGTTGCCTAAACCACTCGGCCACGTCGCCAGCGAACCCGATGCTAGCGGGAGGGTATGTCGGTGCGACTGGCGGTGAACCAATCGGTAAGGGTCTTGAGGCCCTGGTCGATCGACACGGTCGGTTGCCAGTCGAGATCGTGGCGAACAGCGCGCTGATCGAACCAGTGGGCGGTTCCGAGTTGTTCGGCGATGAAGCGGGTCAGTGGCGGCTCGTCGGAACGGTCGAGGCGTGACCAGATCCGGTCAATGATCGAACCAATACGCAGGGCGACGGACAACGGCAGGTTTCGGGGCTCGAACGGGACGTCGGCGGCTCGACAGAACGCTTCGACCAACTCGCGTATGGGGCGAGGCTCACCGTTACTCACAACATACGCCTTGCCAGCGCACGCCTTGCCCGGTCCAACGGCATCTACCGCTGCCGTGAGCGCTGTGACGGCGTTGTCGATGTACGTCGTGTCGACGAGCGCCCGCCCTCCGCCAACCAGCGCCAAACGCCCCGCTTCGGCCCGCTCTACGATCCGACCCACCAACTGGACGTCACCGGGGCCCCACACGAGGTGAGGGCGAACAGCGACGACGGCACATACGCCGTCGGACGCCGCAAGCGCATCACGTTCTGCGATGGCCTTTGTCTCTGGGTACCACGCAGTGCCGTGGTACGCGACCGGCGGATCGGCGGCCCCGCCGACGATCGATTGTCCATCGTGGGCAACCGACGGTGAGGAGACATGGACCACCCCACGCAGTCCGTTGCGCTTGGCGGCGGCGAGCACGTTGCGGGTTCCGTCGACGTTGACAGCCACGTACTCGTCACGGTGCCCGGCCACCCCGACTTTGGCTGCGAGATGCACGACAACATCGCAGCCCGCCAGCGCAGCGTCCAGCGCCGCCCGATCGCGTACGTCACCTCGGTGCTGCTCGACCTGAGCAGTAACGTCTGCATCCACTGGATCGGTGCTGAACTCGCCGCGCTGAAAGGCCACGACACGATCACCCCGGGCGACCAGCAGCGTGGCCAGCGATCGACCGATCAGGCTAGACGCCCCCGTGATCGCAACCCTGGTGGTCCCGTTGCCGGTTGCGGCCGTTGTCGTATACGCCATCTCGGGTCAGGCGAGCAGGTCTGAAGCCCAGGTTGCGATTGCGGCTCGGTCGATCTTGGCATTGTGGCGGATGTCAACCGGAACCTCGTTGCTGACCAGTACCGCCGCGACGGGTGCGGCGACAACAGCGCGCACGGCTGCGGCGAGTTCGTTGTCCGCAAGACCTGCTGTACCGTTTGGGCGCTCGACGACGACGACCAGTTGTTCGCATCCCGTCGGCCCGACTCCAACCGCTGCGACCCGACCCGGGGTGACGAGTCCGGTCGGGGCGAGCAGGCGCTCGACGGTGCGCTCAATCGGAACCGGTGTGATGGCCCCAGTTGGGGCATTGATGACGTGAACACTGCGGCCTTCGACCCACAGTCGGCCACCGACGTCGACATGTCCGACGTCGCCGGAGCGGTGCCAATTATCGCCGGGGCGAGCGAGGCGTTCGGTCTTCCACTGAGCGACGTATCCCTCCGACACCCACGGTGCTCGAACAAGGATTTCACCGGTGTCGCCGGTGGCGACGGCATCGGGAACACCGTCGAGCGTGTCAAAGCCGAGTGTGACTATGCGCACCTCGGCACCAGCGACCGGCCGGCCGACGCATACACCTCGCCCGTCGGCCTCGGCGGTATCGATCATTTCAAGGTCGATATCGGCAACCGGGAGTGCTTCGGTCATTCCGTATGGCGTGCGGATCGAAGCATTCGGCGAAAGTGCCGCCACCGCATGCAACACTTCGGCAGGTACGGGCGCACCGGCGCTGAGTACCAGACGCAGCGCTGCTAGTCCGGCGTATTTGTGACCAACATCCGTCGTCGTTTCCGCACCGACGGGGCTACTGGGGGTGACGTTCGAAGTCGTATCGCCTACCGAGGGCGTGGCAGTCCTCGTGTTTTTGTCGGGGTGGGTTGCGGTTGCGACGACATTGGCCAACGCGGCCGGCGATGCAAACGCCATGGTGGCGCCGATCTCGCGACACGCCTCGTCGAGTGCCTCTGCGGTGAGCTTGCCCGGTGTCGTGACGTCGCAATCAGTGAGCGCCGTGGGAACACCGAGTGCCGGGCCGTACAGCGCGAACGGAGCGAACGCGGCGACGAGTCGATCCGCTGCCGTGATCTGATACGTGGCAGCCAAAGCATCGCGTTGTGCCGCAAGTTGACCATGCCGATACCAAACGCCTTTCGCCGGCCCCGTGGCACCCGATGTGAACAGAATCGCAGCTGGGGCGTCGGGGCCCGGCTCGGGAGGGAGTTCCACAGGTCCAACCGGTTCGGCAATTAGGGCAGACACATTGATGTGCCGTGAGCGCGGCGCCCAGCGCAGCACGAATCGGATCAAGCCGGCGCGCCGGGGTCCGATGGTCCACTTCGGTCGGGTCGATGCCACGGCGCGCCTGAGGCCACGAAGTCCAAGTCCGCGGTCGGCGACGACGGCCACACCGCCGGCCCGCCAGACGCCGTAGACCGCCACGAGGAGGTCGATGCCCGGCGGCGTCAACATCGCCACCCGGTCGCCGTCGACGAGGCCCCTTCGGCGCAGCTCAGCCGCCGCTGCTTCGACTCGTTGCGTGAAAGTCTCGAAGTCGATTGTTTCGCGATTTGCCAGGTCGGCGATCGCCGTCGACGAGTCATCGAAGCGGCATCGGAGGCCATCAAACACCGACGTCGTGGTGGATGCCCGGGGCGGCGTCGCCGACTGGTCGTTTGTCAGGCCATCGGACGCGCTCGATCGTTCGCTGAGCAGGTCATGCAACCAGACGTCGACGGTACCGGCGACATCAGCTTCGACCATTACCAAGTGGTTTGCATCGGGAAACCGCTCGAGGCGCACATTTGGAAATCGGCTGGCCAGGTCGGCAGCGAAATCGTCATCGAACACGATGTCTTTCGACCCCCAGGCCAGCAGAACCGGCGCGTCGATGCTCACCAAACGGTCGGCCACCTCCATCAACGGATTCGCTGACGGGTGCGGCACTACGAGTGGCACGTCACCGACGAAATCAGCGATCGCGTCACGCTGATCGGTCGAGTGATACGGCGCCCGAAATGCCTTACGGTCGGTGCCGGAGATGCGTTGGCCTGATAGCCGTAGGGTGCCCTCAATGAAGATCGGGGTGCGGCGACACACCATGTCACGCAACGGCGCAGACCGCGCTAGCCGAATGATTTTCGGAGCACTGCGTCCCTCGGGGATTCCGATGCCCGTGTTGCACAGCACCATCCCCGCCACTCGATCGGCATGCTGGACGGCCCAGCCCATGGCGATCGCTCCACCCCAGTCGTGAGCGGCCAGCACGAGCGCCGTGTCCACGCCGATTTGGAGTTCGTCGATCAGATCAGCGAGGTCGGCCACTCGTTCTCGGTACCGGCGTGGGCGGTGTGAAGCGCCGAGCCGCTGGCTGTACCCCATGCCGAGTTGATCGATGGCGATCACTCGGTGGGTGTCGCCGAAACGTGTGAGGAACGACTTCCAAGCGTAGGACCATGTCGGGTTTCCGTGAACGCATAACAGAGTCGCGGAACCCGGTGCACTCGGGCCGGTATCGAGGACATGCCAGCGATGTATCTCGCCGTCATGACTGCGGACGTTGACCAGACGCGACCATGATGGGTTGATTCCCCATCCTCGCCACGTCGCCCCGTCCGGTTGGTCGGGCGCAGCGGTCACCAGACGATTTCGGTGAAGCTGGTGTTGAGGCCCGAACCAATACCCATACACAAGACGCGCTCGCCGACTTCAATTTGATCCTGGAACGATGCAAGCGTGATCGGGATTGCGGCCGGACCGACGTTGCCGTAGTCCGGAAACGTACGCGGGCAGCGGTCAGGGTCGATACCAAGCCGCTCGC
Source organism: uncultured Ilumatobacter sp. (assembly GCA_905480335.1). Classification (GTDB taxonomy): domain Bacteria; phylum Actinomycetota; class Acidimicrobiia; order Acidimicrobiales; family Ilumatobacteraceae; genus Ilumatobacter_A. The sequence continues at coordinate 91,491 of CAJQPY010000028.1, forward strand.
ACAGCAAGTTGGTGTGGCGCTGGCTGACCTGATGCACGATGTAATGGTCCATCCCAACTTCCCAGTCGAAATCGTGGCCACTGTGCTTCCACGCAGCTTCGGCGAGATCAAGCCCAGCGATCATCAGGCCATGGGAGTCTGTGCGCATACGATCGAGATCACCGATGCAAAGCTCGTTGTGCTGTGTTGCACTCCGTGCAATCCCGCCGACTAGGCGATGCGCGTCAGGATGCCGGTCAAGCCGACACAAAACAGCGGCAGCGGCACCGGAGCCGAGCGTGAGGGAGGCGAACTCGGCGAACACGTCGTTGGCTGTTGCGTCAGGTCGCTGCAGCCTCTCAATCGTGGTCTGTTGCGTATACCGGCTGCCCTCTCCGTCGACGATCAGGGCGTAGTCGATCGAGCCGGCGTCGATGGCGGCGGCGGCGATCTGCATGCCATTGATGAAGCCGAGGCAGGCGTTACCGACGTCAAAGTTGAGGCAGCTGGAGGCCAGCGCTAGCTCGTTGTGCACTGCGCATGCGACCGACGGCTCCAGATGGTCCTTGCACACCGAGGTGGAGATCAACATGCCGATCTTGTCAGGGTCGATGCCCGACTGATCGAGTGCTGCGCGTCCGGCGCGCGCTGCGGACTGGTCAAACGTGACGCCCTCGGGCCACCAGCGGCGCGCTTCGATCCCTGCAAGATCGGCGAGAATTCCGGCACTGAGCCCGGTTCTTTCATACGTTTCGGCGAGCTGCTCGTCGATCCATGCAGAGGTCACGATTTCGGGGGCCTCAACAGCGGCAATCGTCAAAACGCCCACGTTACGGTGCGTCATTACCGAATTTGCTGCCATCTGAAATCCTTTCACTGTGCACATTGCGTCGACTGTGCCTCACCCTAGGCGATCATGATCGTTGTGACATGGTGGTGGCTACACACGACACGACGGACTCCGCGCCACTAAGGAAGAGCCACACGAGACTCGTCAGCGAACAGACCGGTCGGATTTCTGATCGGCCCGAGCAGACGGCAGGCCAAATCTGGACAGACGACTTCTTGAGCGCTTGAGACGAGGGCGACAGCCCGTTGCGGATGATCTTGCGAGCGCCGACGTTACCTCTCAGGAGCACGACGAAACCCTCAATAGAGTCGTGGAGTTCAATACCGTCGTGGAGTTGAGGTCGTCAACTCTCTGCGGTTCGGCGCTCACGTGCGGCACCACCGGCGTTGACGCGCGTCTTTTAATCAAACGGCCGCATTCCTGCTTCGTGCAGGGCCGATATAGCGAAATACCCGAGAAAAGCAGTTTGCGCAATCATCATGGCCAGACGAGAAATGTTAAGCTTTCCATTTTTTCGGTCAATTGCAACAAGAATAGCGACTTGAAAAAAGTAGATAGCGTACGCAAGCACAAAGGCGGCAACTGCTGAAGTGCCCCAGTCAAAGTGAACGGCGGCTATTGCCGGCAGGCCGATCGCGAGGTTTGCAAAACCAGTTTCAATTTGAAAGTTGTTACGTTCGCCAGAATTCCAACCCATTCGAATCGCATCGCTTCGATGGAACAGAGAATGACGAATCATCGAAATGATGCCGACGACGCCCACTGACAAAATCGCAACCGGCTTTACGGCATTTTCGGCTTCGTTTGACGTAAACGCTAAGAAGTATCCGAGACCGCCAACGACCCAGGTGGCGACCATCAGCCAGTGAGACAGACGGGGATCGGATAGTCCATGCAATGACGTAGGCTCCGCGGTCGGCGTTGGATCTGGAGAGATACTCACTTCGCCAGCATTGCACACCGGAAGCGGCTTGCTCCTACTGTCGAGACGCCAAAACCCGCGCACAATCGAAAGCCGGGGCTCATGAAATCGACACTCCAGCTCCGATAGGTAGTGCTGGATTGCCAGCTCGGATCGGCGGTTAGTCGTTATCTTGAAGTGTCGATGCGGGCCGACGGACTAGACGCCGATGGGAATTGAGAGCGCATTGGGCTTCCACGGGGAGCTGGTCTTGACTGGCTAGGGCCCGGACAAGCCCTGGCCACCATTCCCCCGCATCTCGCTTCTAACAGAGCAGATTCGGTTTACTGAAACAGGCGACCGGTACCGAACCCGTGATCTCCACCTCGGCAGGGGCCACAAAAATCATCAAACTGGAATCATGTTGGAACGATCATTGTCTAACCCGCGGTGAGCGCCGCAACAGCAACCCGGCACGCCCGAGAAATGACTGACCGATTACTGCTCTCACACGCGTCAGCATCTCTGGAGTCAGCATTTCCACGAGCCCCTCAGAGATCGGCCGGCCGCAGGCCGACAAACTTGAAAGTCTAAATACTCCCCATACTTGACCTGCTGCTCAATCTCGGCGTACTAGACGGCCGCAAAACGTGTATGCCAACTCGGTCGCTTTCAGGGAAACACGCGCGTCCAGTCGTTGGCTACGCTCACTTTCAGCCATCCCAGGCGATCTGCGACATCCGTGATCGGTTCGTTTTCGGCAGTTGTCTCGGCGCGGCCTGCGTAGGCGAATTCGCGGTCGGCGTCATCGTGCTCGATGAGAATCGCTAGTCCCGGCTGGGGCCCCGCAAGCGCGTATTCGAGCATCGCCTGATCGCCAGCCGTATTTCCGGCCGCCAAGATCGGACGTCGTCCGATCTGCGTTTGAATGTGCTCAACCTTAGCGTCCTTGTCGTTGAGTTTCCCGTGCGTCGCCGACTTGCGCACAAGCGACGGTCGGCCCTGATCATCACGGATGAACTCGTATCCGATCAGGGTGCCGACAACGAGCTCAGGTGGAATGCCATACAAAGACTCACTAATTGCTCGGACGAACTCAGTCCCCCCACCCGTGACGACGCCGACGGTGAATTCAAGAGCTCTGAGTTCTTCCAAAAGTTCCAGCATGGGCTGAAACACGAGACCTTCGAGTCCAGCGCCCAAAGTGGGGTGCTTGTAACTATTTCTAAAATCGACCGCCAGCGCCGCGAACTGCTCCGGCGTGAGGCCATCCAAGAGAGATGCAAGTGAGCCCAGGAGTCGCTCGAGCCCAATATCATCCATCGCCGCCGCATCATGCGAGAGCAAAGCGGCAAACTCAGGCCGTTCTCGAAGCGTCGGGTCAGACGCGGCTTGTCGGGTCAGTGTGTCGACGAAGAAGTCGAGTTGCAGGTACGTCGGCCGCTCCGTCCAGAGGGTCCCGTCGTTGTCGAAACAGGCAACACGGTCGGCCACCGGTACCGATTTTAGATCGTCGAGATAGGTGATGAGTCGCTCCCGCGTTTGCCCTGGGCGCCACGATGGAAGCCGATCAGTCATGTCAATCTCCTGTCGTTTGTTTTTTCGAATGGTATCCGCTGCCCAGTTGCAAACGCACCGAAGCCCGACAGGAGAAATCTGAGCGTCGACCCGTCTGCGGCCAGTTAAGCGAGTCAACGAAGCCATAGCAGGCATCGTCAAAACGGCATCAGTAGTGCCCAGCACTATGTCGAGGTCATACTCGTTGACGGAGAAAAGGTTGACATTGTTTGGCCTTCTCTCAGAGCGCCACTCAGTGTTCGTACAGAAGTTAGGGAACGCAGGAGCAGTCTTCCCCCACCCCTTCCACTCTTCCCGACGTCTAGAAAATGCCACCAGGAGCCAAGCTGCCTCGTCTGAGGAAATAGTCACACAGCATCGAGGTGGCGCCTACTTCCTCTGTGTTCTGATAGCGCCTTAGTTTTCTCCATCAATGCACCCACCAAAAGATTCGAAGGTGGATGCTTCTTGGCGTCTTGGTCTTGAGAGACACAGGCAGCCCTCAGTGAGGGCCGAGTAATCCTGGCTCGTTTGGTCCGGATCTTTCTGAGAGCTGTCGGGCTCTGATGAGCCCGAGTTCAGTCGGTGCCACAAAACTTCGGAAAGGATAAGCGTTCTCGTAGAGGCCTCTATCGAAATTACCTGACGCCCTAATCGCCCGTACAGCATTTCGACCGGCACGAGCAGACGGCCACTCTCGGTAAGCAACGTAGGTGTCGGCCAGAGCCAAGGTGACGCTGTTGCGTCCATCCTCAGAGCATCAGTCACGGTACCGATCGACCTCCAGACAGGGGTTACGGATAGTCCGCAAAGCCTCAAAACGTATGGCCCGATCGTGCTTTCCCTGTCTGCACAAGACCGTCAAATCATCACCTTAATGTGGTCATACCCACCACCTTAAGGTGATTCTGTTGCGGCACTCCCTGACAAAAAAAGCCCCGGCACTTCACCGTAGAAGGTTGTCTGCCAGGGCTTTTAGTGGTCTGGAGCGGATGACCGGGATCGAACCGGCGACCTTCACCTTGGCAAGGTGACGCTCTACCAACTGAGCCACATCCGCGAGAGAGCCGCATGATAGCGGCTGATCGGTGCCCGGCAACCCCGATGATGAGCGCATCGCTGAATAGGTACTTCCTGATCGAGTCCAAGATGCATCACGCATGAGTCGACCGCCTTGCAGGCAGTGCACAGTGACGGCAATCAGGGCCGCCGGAAGCGCTGGAGCTGACGGCGGCCCGTCCTGAGGCTCCCGCGCTCGCCGACGTTGGCGTCATCGACTTCGAGTTCGGTGTCGGTGTCAGTGCCGAGCTCAGTGTCAGCGTCGAATTCGACATCCGCCGCCAGCGAAACCCCTGTCGTGTCCAAGTCATCGCCCGGTACGCCGACTTTATCGACGGCTTCGATGTGCTCAAGGCCGTCGGCAGTCTCATCGTCCAAATCGATTTCCGCCGTGTCGGAGACAATTGCCGCCGAGTCCTCAAGCTGATCATCTGACGAATCGGCTATTCCGGCGATCACAACATTTGATCTGTCTACACCGACAGGATCGACGAGGAGCTCACTAGGCGCCGCATCTGTTGCACCGACAGCACAGGGGTCAACTTCGACATCTGAGGTGTCATCTGAGGTGTCATCTGAGGTGTCGTCGACGTCCACGAGATCGCTAAAACCGACCGGCGGGCGACTTGAACCAAAGTCCATATCGACCACCGGTTCCGCTACCTCCGGGTGCACTGGAAGTGCTCCGGCCGGCCGCGAGGCATCTAGCGCCCTGCGCTGGGCTGCCGGATCCTGCTTTCGCCACGAGCGCGTCTCCATTTCCTCGAGCGGAGCGAAGAGTTCGAGCTCTGCGCGGGTTCGACTCCAGAGCCACCCGACCAATGTCGCCAGGGCAATGCCGAGCATGATCAGTAGCACGACGGCGATGTAGACGGTTCTTGTCGCCGAGGGGTCACCAACCACTGTTGGTGCCGCGGAAGGAAGGCGGGCAATTGTTGACACTACTTGACGATTCTGCCAGCTCGACGCCGAAATACACCTGTGCGATGCGGGAACGGCGCCGAACGCGAACAAACGATCATTGCTGATGCCGCTCGCACCACACGGCGGTGCGACCGTTGATTGAGGCACGGCGAAGATTCCCGCCGTCGAGCGGACATGACCCGGCCTCGGCGCGAACATTGGGCGAGAGCTCACCGCATGTCGAACCGCCGGCGACCAGCATGATCTGAAGACGTTCGCGACATGCAGCGCTGATCGCCTCCAGCTCGAGCTCGCGCAACGAGTCGACAGAACGCGTTGGAGCCACCCCGGACCAGAAGAGGACCTCATCGGCACAGAGATTGCCTAACCCCGCCACAACGTGTTGATCGAGTAGCGCTGTCTTCACGGCGATCCGCCGCCGCTTGAACGCACTCGCGAGCTCCGATGCGGTGACTGTGAACAAGTCAGGCCCCAGGCGCGAAAGGTCACGATCAAGGCTGATCCGTCCGAGACGGCGCGGATCGTTCATCCGCAGCGCTGGCCCTTGCCGCATCATCGGAACCGTTTCGAGCCGCAACCGGTCCCACTCCTTACGATCAGCCCCGGATGCGTATTGCAGACGCTCGATGGGCGATCGACCGTCGACGACCAGTCGCCCGGTCATACCGAAGTGCAGGCCCAGCACCGGCCCCTCGGTGCCGACCAGGAGCACCTTGCCGCGCCGGCGGACGCTTCGGATGACAGCACCAACGAGTTCGTCGGCGAGTCCAACAGGGGCGACCCGCTCATCGCACCACACCGGACCAATTTCGCGTCCGATTAACGATTGGGCACTCCGGCACCAGATCTCGGCTTCCAGACCCTCTGGCATCGAAATCGAAAACACTCAGTCGTGACGACTCAGAGGACGGACTTGCTGATGTTGCCAAGGAACCGGTCGAGCGGTTCAGCGATCTGGTCACCATTAATCAGGAACGCGTCGTGGCCGTGCGGGGAGTTTATTTCGTGGTATTCGCTGGGGACGCCGTTGCGTTTGACCGCATCATGGATCTGTTGCTGCTGATAAACCGGATAGAGCATGTCGCTCCAGATCCCAACCGTCATCGTCGGCATCCGGACGCGCGCCATCGCTTGCTCCAGGGACCCGCGCCCGCGCGCAACGTCGTGGAGATCCATTGCCTTGCCGATCGCCAGGTAGCTATTCGCATCAAAGCGGCGCACTATCTTGGTGCCGTGATGCTCGAGGTAACGCTCAACCTCGTATTGCTGCCACATGCCGAGAATGTCGCCCACTTCCGGTCGGCCAGAGAAATCGCGGCCAAATCGGTCAGTTAAGACGTTGTCACTGCGGAACGTCACCTGAGCGATCTGGCGAGCAATCGACAATCCGACTCCCGGGCCATCACCGGGTTCGGCCTCGTAGTAGTCGCCGCCACGCCACTTGGGATCCAATCGAATTGCCTGGCGACCGATACCGCCCCATGCGATCTGCTGCGCCGTCGCCTGCATACACGTCGCGATCGGAACAACCGAGCGCACGCGTCGTGGATACATAACGGCCCACTCAAGCGCCTGCATTCCGCCCATAGACCCGCCGATGACCGACATCCACCGAGCGACGCCAAGGTGCTCGCCGAGGCGAGCCTGCGCCCGGACCATGTCGCGAATGGTCACCACCGGGAACCGTGAACCGTAGGGCATCCCATCATCGCGGCATAGCGAGGCCGGTCCCGTCGAACCCTGGCAGCCGCCCAGCACGTTCGCGCACACGACGAAGTAACGATCGGTGTCAATCGGGAGTCCCGGACCGACCATCGAGTTCCACCAGCCGGCATCACCGTGTCCCCGACCAGCTGGACCAGCGGCGTGACTGTCACCAGTCCAAGCGTGGCATAGCAGCACAGCGTTCGCTCCTGCTGCATCGAGTGTTCCCCACGTCTCATAGGCGATCGTGACGTCAGCGAGGGTCGCCCCTGAGTCAAGCGCGAAACGCCGATCGATCGCAAAGGTAAAGAACTGACGCTGGCCTGCAGGGTCGCCCGGCATCCAGGCCCCGGTCACCGGGAAAGGGTCGGTCGTCGTCATCGCAATGGCTGCTCCGGTCGCTGAGCCGGGCAATGTGACCCGAGCGCAACGTGCCTAGTGACAGACCGTAGCAGCAGCATCGACGCAGAACGGGGCCAGTTCATCACCAACCGACGATCGGCTAGTTCGCAATGCGGCCGAGAACCGGCTGGGCCAAGCGCAAGCGCTGTTCGAATCCGGCTTCGTACGGCAGAAAGCCGTTGCGGTCCGGGTACAGCAGCTGAACCATATCGAGCGGCTCGTCCCGGAACCACGAAACCGCCGTAGCGAAGTGCGCTGCTGCACGACCTGGGTCAATCGGAGCGAACACGCACCGAAGCTCGTTGTCGAGCAGACCAACCAGTTCCGGACCGAGGGGGATTGCGGTACCACCTCGGCATGCGTCGGCAACCAGTGTGACCAAGCCATTAGCTGCCGCTGGCGCAAGCCCGAAGACGGCCACGTCCGGGAAGTTGACAGCTGCACGCATCCCAATCGAATAGGCACACGCTGCGGTGGGCGGATCGGTCGACGGATCGGCAGCAATGGTCTCGAGCGCCCACCCATGCGTCTCGATCATCCATTCGATCTTGTCGATGCCGCTCATGGACCCGAATTTGTTAGCCAGATGATCCTCGGGATGATTCCGCATGTAACCAGTCTCGCAGCCCAGCAGTCACTCTCCGCAGACCTCCAACTCGCAATCACGCCGCGGATAAACGACCAGCGAACGACAACTGAGCATTGTTGCCCGGCCAGCACCAGCGGACTGTCACGCAACATCATGAGGCCAAGGCGAACGGCACCGACAACATACGGCACCAACAACATGATGAACCCCAGGAGTGGTGTTGCCCGGAGAAACGCAACCCAACTCCGACAGGGGCGACCGAACCGAGGACCCGGGTCCCTATCGGTCCGAACGGAAGGGTTCGAGATCCTCGCATTGTTGATTCGAAGCGACAGCTTCGGTTTGCATGCTCGACAAGATCAGCGCATTCCCGCACTCATCCAATACGACACGACCGTTACTCCCAACGGTACAACTTCACCCACTCTGAGATCGAACCAGGACGGTTCGGGAAGACTCTCGTGACGTACTGCGGCCCCCGGGGGTCAACATCGCCAGGTTGCTCAATCGATCACATCTAGCGAGTCGAGATCGATGCAATGTTGCAGATGACGAGTAGCCATCGCCGCGAACATCGCCTCGCTGCGTTCGCTCCCGCCGACGACCTGGCTAGCCACCACGGCCATGATCACGCCGCCAAACGCATTGCGCCGATATTCATTCCACACCCAATCCGCATCAGCATCGACTCCCCCGTCGACAAGCGCCATACGGTACGCCACAACCAGTTCGGATTCAGCCGCCCGGCGGTCTTTCGACAGAAGCCCGGCACCCAGGAAATACGCGAGGTCAGCGACCGGCCCGCCGTGCCCAGGTGTCTGCCAATCGACCGCCGTGATCGGCGGCCCTCCAGAGGGGGTCGCAAACAACAAGTTGTCGAGGCGGTAATCGCCGTGCGTCACCGTTAGCGGACCAGTGCGGCCGTCGACCCAGCCTGCGAGCCGTGACCCAAATGCCTCAAGGACTCGAAGCATTCCGCCAGAAAGATAGCGAGCGTAAGTCGCCGTGAAGCCTGGCAGCAACATCTCCCAGAGAGCAGCTAATTGGACTCCGTCCTCAGGTCCCGACCGCCGCTGAAGAAACTCGTGCTCGTACAAACTGGCGTCGTCCCAACGCGGGGCATGTAAACGAGCAAGTTCGACGACCGCCGCCCGAGCTGTCTCGATGTCACAGCCGGCCACCTGGTCGCCCTGCGCCGCCGGCGCCATGTCCTCCAGCACCAACACGAAGTCGCCGGTTGCCTCGTTCCAGTTGCCGTGATGACAGTGTGGGACACGAATGTCGACAGTGGACGCAATACGGTCGTAGAACTTCACCTCGCGCTCATAGTTGCGCAATGCCACGCCGGTGGCCCTGCTCGTTTCATCGAGCGACGGCAGCTTGACCACGACCGAAGAGGGAGCGCCAGCATCTTGAGACTTGATGGCGACCCGAAGGTTCAGACCGACGAGCCCGTCACCGATTCGATCACTGCGTACACCAGACACGTCGGTGTCGAGCACTGCCGACAACCAATCAGGCGTCAACCAGTCAGGCATGAGATCGTCAGTCGGCATCGGTCGGACCGTAGCCCGCCGGGCGATACCGTCCGAAGTCGATGTACCGCTTTCTGCTCCGTCCGACGTGGTTGCTGTTCCACGCAGCGGTCCTCGCCGGCGTCATCCTGATGACTGCAGCCGGCTTCTGGCAACTCAACCGCCTTGACGAACGCAAGGATTTCAATAGCGAGGTGCGCGGGCGGTCGCAACAGGCGCCACTAGAGCTGACCTCGGTACTAGACGAAATCGAGGCCGGAACCCTCGACGAGTCGTCAGCAGAGTGGCTGCCCGTCACCGCTACGGGCACCTACCTGCCCGACCAGGTCCTCGAGTTCAACAACTCCCAGGGTGGACGCGCTGGAGACAACGTCGTGACTGCGCTCGTCCTCTACGATGAGTTGAACGGCGAAACGGTCTCCGTAATCGTCAACCGGGGGTTTCTCCCCCTCGGCGTCGACGTCCCCGCACCGCCGCGCGGCGAGGTCGAGATCGTCGGCTACATTCGCCCCTCCGAGGAGCGTAATCGAGGCGGGTTAACTGACGCCGACGGCGGCCAACCGCTGACCGAGATCCGCCGTATCGACGTCCCCCGCTTAACAAAACAGTTCCCTGGCGACGTCGCACCCATTTTTGTGCAGCTCATCGCGTCGCAACCAGCACTCGGTTCAGGCGACCCCGCCCCGGTCGTCCTTCCCGAACTCGACAACGGGCCGCACCTGTCGTACGCCATACAGTGGTTCATCTTTGCGATCTGTGTGGCCGTCGGCTGGGTACTCGCCGTACGCTGGTCGCTCAAGGTCAGAGCCCGAGCACGGCGAGCAGAGATCGCGGATTCCCCGTCACGAGTTGAAGACGAAGCGGCCAATCAGCCTGAGCGAACATCGAACTCATGATCCGAGCGAGCTCGCCAGGCGGGGTATCGATCCTCAGATACGCACCCCACTGGTTCACCGGCAGCTCGAAGAACGCCTGAAAGAAACTCCGAGTCTCCGCTGCGTCCAGACCGACCAGTACCTCAAGTCCAAAGTCGTGGAGCCGGCGTGTGCGCCGCAACGAGCGAGGCCACACTGCGTCCGACACGGCAGCGATATCAGCTGCATGATTAGCCGGGCCTGACCGATCCAGGCGTTTGATCACAGCGTCCGCTACGCGATCCACTGCTCTCAACGACGACGCGATTGAATACCCCGTCGCAGGGTGGATCATTCCGGCGGCAGCCCCGAACCGCACCGTCGCCATCCCGGCTTCAGGCGCGTGCCGTCGACCTGGGCGCGTCTGCACCGACGCCCCCATTGGTATCCGGACCCGCTCCAGACGTACCGCCCGTTCCAGCAGATGTTCGACCGATTCGCCGAGCCGTGACGCTAGCCGAGGCAGCAAGCTGTCAGGGTCAACAGCGGGGCCCGCAAGCACGGTCTCCTCGATCAGCCAGCCATCTACGACTGGAAAGGCATAGACAAACGTCGGCGAGTCGACGTCGTCCGGCACGTGGGGATCAGAAAAATCCATAACCGTCGGTTTTCCAAGTGGCCCTTCGGGAGGTTCCGGTACCACGACTCCAATCGCCGTCTGCCACGCCATCTCGTCGCGCTCGACCAAACAACGATCGGCGTCATCAAGTCCTGACGGCCAGCCGGTGGCATCAATCACGATCCGCGCTCGGGTATCACTGGCCGACACCACTCGACCGATGTCATGCGCGACGCCATCGCGAAGACCGGAGCGGAGCCTCTGGTTGTCAATCACTCCGTACGAGCGCTGCACCATCATCGGCCATCCGAAGTCGACGGCAACCGATTCGAACCGATGCAACCAGATAGCGGCAGCGTCGATGACCGAAACACCATCTAAATCGTCAACCCAGGTCGTATACGTGGCGTCCCAGGGTCGATCCTCACCAAACAGCACCACATCGGCGCCGTGCAGCGTTAACTGGCGCGCTAGTGCTGAACCGGCCGGCCCGTCTCCGACCACGGCCACGTCGATGGCATGCTCACTCAGGTGGATTGCGGGCACAGTCCGTGGCATCAGTGCGTTTCGAGTTCGGCCATCCGGCGGAACTGTTCGACGACGTCTGGTGTGTCATGGGTCGGGTCGAGACTGCGGTAAACCGTGTCGACGTTCACCGCAATTCGCCCGTATTCGCCGAGTTCACCGAAACGCGGCGAGACTTCGAGGAGCCCGGCAATATCGCGGGCCGCTTCGAACGCATCGACGCCTGCATCATGGCGGCCGGAGGCTTCGGTATCGACGAACGCAAGGTAGTCGCGAACGTCGAGGATCCCGGCCCGATCGGTGATTGGACCGTGACCAGGCACGACTGTGTGCACGTCCATGGCGAGCATTAGATCGCATGCCGCAATCCAGTTCGACAGAGGACCGGCCCAGACGATCGGTGTCCCGCCGATAAATAGAATGTCGCCGGTGTACACGGTCGACGCGTCCGGGACGTGGACGATCACGTCTCCCGAAGTATGAGCCGGACCGACCTCAATCAGTTCAACGGCGCGTCCAGCCACATCGATATTGAGACGATCGTCGAACGTACGGGTCGGCAGCACTAGCTCGATTCCGCCAAAATCGAACTCGCCAAAGAAACTCCGGAATAAATCACCAACTTCCCCGGGCGCCTGGTTCAGCGCGTTGAGCATCGACGGCGGGACCTCGGGCATCTCGTGGGCCGTGGCAGTGGAGGCCACAATCTCGACTGTCGGCCATTTCGTCACTACTTCGCTGTTGCCATAGCAATGGTCCCCGTTTGCATGAGTGTTGACCAACGAGTTGACCGGCGCCGCCTCGGTGAAGGGCGACATTGCATCGAGCATCAACGCGGTCAGGTTGAGGTCGAACAGCGTGTCGACGAGTAGCGAGCGGCCCTCACCAACGATCAACCCAGCATTGCTCCACCCCCAGCCGCCGTCGGGTTGCAGGTAGGCATAGCACCCGACACCGAGCTCGTGAAGGCCGAGGGAGTATCCCGCAGCGTTCGTCATCCCTCCGATCCTGCCACGCCGGGCCATTGCACGGTGAGTCGTTCGGCGAGCATCGTCGTCGGAAGGTGCGTATTGACGTCAGGGATGTCGGGAAATGCAGAGGCATCACAGATGAACAGGCCCTCGTGGCCGTCAACTCCGCCAGCGCCGTCGATGATTGACGCGCACGAGCTGCTGGCGTGAACGTAATCGGCGCCACGTCGAGACAGCCATTCGGCGATTGCATCAAGGTCCGCTTCGAACACATCGGCTGTCGTGCCGTGGTCGTCGATATAGATCGCCTCGACGGCTCCAGCAAACGGGGGGTGATGCAGCATCTCGAGTACGTCCGCGACGCCGCAGGCAAGCCGATGAAGATCGTCCGGGTGCCGAAGAAGGTCGAAGTCGACCGCCGGCGGAACCGCCGGGTCGCTCGACGTGATGCGAACAGTCCCACCGTCCCCGGTCGGCACCATGAGTGCGACGAGCAGCATGGCCATATCGGCCGGAGCAGACGACCCGAGATGATTGAGCGACAGCACTTGGATCGGCCCACGTTTAATCATTGCTGCCGTTGCGAGCCCGCGAGCGTCGAGATCCAGGCGGTTCGCTTCAACATCCGTGAGCTGAAGCAACAGCCCGGCGGCGGGATGGTCACGGAGTCCGGTTCCAGCCCGCTCGACTCCGGAGCGCTGCAGAATCGTGGGAGTATGAATCGCGCCAGCGGCGAGCACCACGGCGTCGGCTGCCACGACGTCACCGTTCGATAAGACGATGCCGGTGGCTGCGCCTGCGGTATCGAATGAAACCCGGTCAACCGTGAGCTGGGTGAGCATCTCGAACCGATCCGTCACTTCCAATCCGATCGGCCAAAGGTATGCCTCGGCGGATGTGATCCGACGACCATTGCGGCGAGTAAGCGGAGTGCTCTCGGCGGCAGCATCGGCGGCAAGCAGTAACCGATCGATTCGACCGAGCTCCGCCCTACCGGGTCGTTCGGCGGGGATCAATGTGCGATCCCATGCCTCGTCGACGTCGTCCCAGCCCCACGAGCGGTAGCGCGCCGGATCACCGCGGAGCGCGACCATCGCGTTCACGGCGCTTGATCCGCCCACGCCTCTGCCGCGTAAATATCTGGTTTCGGGTCCGTGGGCCGTCCGCCGTGCCAGAAGATCTGCATAGGTTCGCTCGGCGACGCCCAGCGCAGCGAAACTGTCGTCGCCGTCGATCGGCCCAGGAACCCCTCCGGGTTCGAAAGCCGGTCCGGCCTCAATCAACACCACGCAATGCCCTGCGTCGTGGAGCCGGCGCGCTGCCACGCACCCGGCCGAGCCTGCACCGACCACGATCCACTTCACCCTGCCAACCTCACCCTGTAGCTCTCACGCTGCGCTCACTAGTTCCGTGATCATCAGGTCTGGGTTCGTCACAAATAACCCGATCATGTCCAGGTAGACCCCGACTTTAATCGTCATGGCTGGCGTGTCACGTCGCTGCGTTCTGTTGCCGCAGGCAAACCTGCCAGGTGCGCGGCGTCGTTGTATCGAGCCAATTGCCAGCTGAGATCGTGCTCCCCAGGCGATACGAATTCAGTCAACGAGGTGTTCAACGTGTGCAGCGCAAATCCGCCGGTCACTGGCAGATTGAGCGCCTTGCGGAAGACCGCATCGACCACACCGCCATGACAGGCAATGGCGACGTGAGCGCCGGCATGGGTGTCGACGACGCGCCCTACTGCGGCGCGGACGCGAGCGTGAAAGGTCGCTGCCGTCTCGCCTCCAGGAAATATCTCGACGTCAGAATTTCCCGACCAATCCGGTGTTCCGAAACGCAAGACGTACTCATCGAACGTCATCCCGTCGATTTCTGGTCCAGGATCGTGCTCTCCGAAGTCAGGCCACCGCTCAATTTCGGTGAGACCGATCGCCGGAGCGATGATTTCGGCGGTCTCAACGGCGCGGGCAAAGTCGCTGGAGATTAAGACATCCGCACCGAGTTCCTCACGCTCTCTGAAGCGCTCGGCCAGTTGTTCGGATTGCCGACGACCAAGTGTGCTCAACCCGGAGCAGGTTCGGTACCCGCCGATGACGCGTTGCACCGTCACGTTGGATTCGCCATGGCGGATCAGTGTGATCCGGGTCGGTTTGTGGTGAAGTGTCACACGCTGATCGTATGCCCGCCGACCAACAGCTCTCCAGCTTGTACTCGAGAAGTTCACGTACGTGTTGCGACCAGCCTACGGATGTCTTGCGGGCTCGACGTTTTGCTGCTTTTACGCTGCGCGAATCGACGAAAGCAGCGGGCGAGTGCTCTCACATGAACCCCGACTGGCGCCGTCTTGGCCCTCAGAACTCTCTGATGTCAATACATGAAGCACCTGACCGATCTGCCGACACCAACACCACGGCTAGAAGGGCATACGATTCGTTCACCGGTCCGGTGACGTTATTGTCGATTGCCCTGGGAGCCTGGGATGCCAACGGTCTGGTTCGCAAGGTGAGCGGGGTGCCACAGCTCTGCGCTGGGGGGATCACGATCGTTCAGAACGATCAAAAATCCTAGGTTTATGACAACACAGGGTCCAGTTTCGTTCGGCCGCGTGATGCAACAACGCTCGTCAAACTCGGTAGCTGACCTCAGTCGGTCGCCGCAACTCGGGTTCTCACGTTATGCGGCGCCTCAATTGCGACATACGGCGACCTCGCAGGTCACGCACAGCGACCGGTCGCTAAATTACGCGACGTCTCTGTGACATTTCTCGCGAAAGGCTAGCCGTGACCCTATTGGCTCCGTATGGTCGCCCTGGTGTCCCACCGACATCGCATGACCATTCGATCGGTTGATCCAGATCCGAGGATCAGCCGAATCACGGCGGCCGCCTCCGCACTTGGGTTCGCCCGACTCGGCAGGATCGCCATTGCGGATCTCGTGCACATCGAGGGGGATCTCTCCGACGTCGACCTTCAGAGGATGCACAGCCTTCTCGTCGACCCACTGTTGCAGATGGGTACATGGAACATTCCCTCGGGGCGGGCAGTCGAGATCGGGCTGCTGCCGGGTGTCACCGATACGTCAGCAGATGCAGTGCACCGGGCTGCCGATGCACTGGGTCTTGACATCGACCATGCATCTACTGGCCTGCGAGTCGAGTTCGATGATCAGCTTGACGAGGCCAGCATGCGCACCATCGTCACCCGGTTGCTCGTCAACCCAATCGTCGAACGTTGGGCGGACGGAACTATTCAGCCGACGCACCCGAACTCCGACGACGCAACGGGCGTCGCTCGGACCATTGCGGTCCGCGACCTCGACGACGCCAGTCTCGCTGCGATCAATGCGGAACGCTCGCTCTACCTCGACCCTGAGGAACTTCGGGTCATTCAACGCCATTTTGCATCGCTCGACCGTGACCCGACCGACGTGGAGATCGAGACGCTGGCGCAGACATGGAGCGAACACTGCGCCCACAAAACCTTCCGCGCAATTGTCAACGCTACGGAGCCCGGCGACACCGAGGCCACCGAGCGCTCACCCCTAATGCATCAACTGCGCTCATGCACCGACGCGATTGCGGCGCCGTTCGTTCGTTCTGCGTTCGTCGGGAACGCAGGCGTCGTCGAGTTTCGGAAGGGAACGACCCTTGCACTTAAGGCTGAAACCCACAATCATCCATCGGCTGTCGAACCCTTCGGCGGGGCGAACACCGGCGTCGGTGGGGTAATCCGCGACATCCTCGGGATTGCACACAAGCCGATAGCGGTCACCGACATCTTGTGCTTCGGGCCAACGGACCTACCGCTGTCAGAACTACCGGAAGGATCGCTGCATCCGCAGCGGGTCGAGGCCGGCGTGATCGGTGGTATTGCCGACTACGGCAACAAAATCGGTCTGCCCACCGTGGCCGGCGCAATCCTCTACGACCCGGCATACACCACGAATCCACTTGTGTTCGCAGGTTGCATCGGAACGGCACCATCTCGACCGCTGCACGTGGGACCACACCCGGGCGATCGGGTGATCGTGCTCGGCGGTGCTACCGGCCGAGATGGCATCCGGGGCGCGACCTTTTCGTCGGCGACGATGGACGCGACCACAGGGGAGGTCGCCGGCGCCAGTGTGCAGATTGGCGACCCAATCGTCGAGAAGCTGCTGATCGACGTACTCGTCGGCGCTGAGGACATGTATTCAGCGATCACCGACTGCGGTGCCGGTGGCCTGTCGTCGGCGATCGGCGAGATGGCAGAGGGCATCGGCGCAAACGTCGATCTCACACTCGTCCCTAGAAAGTACCCCGGGCTCGAGCCGTGGGAGGTGTGGCTCTCTGAGGCCCAAGAGCGCATGGTGGTCTCGGTGCCCCCACGCGCAGTGAGCGCGCTCGCCAACAGATGTGCCATGCACGGCGTGAACTGGTCCGATGTCGGATCGTTCACCGGCGATGGAATCCTCGTCGTGCGAAATGGCGAAGAAGTCGTCGCCGAGCTCGACAGCGCGTTCCTCCACGATGGT
Organism: uncultured Ilumatobacter sp.; assembly: GCA_905480335.1. Lineage (GTDB taxonomy): Bacteria > Actinomycetota > Acidimicrobiia > Acidimicrobiales > Ilumatobacteraceae > Ilumatobacter_A. Next base: position 108,472 of record CAJQPY010000028.1, read on the forward strand.
CGCCCGCAGCGCCGTATGGACGCGTCGATGCCCGATCCTCAGCGCAATGGTGCAACGTCACGAGTTGTCGACGACCCAGAGAAGTCACTCCTTGCGCTCCTTCGTCATCCGAACATTGCGTCGAAAGCAGCAACTATCCACCGCTACGACCACGAGATTCTCGGCGCGACTCTCGTTCGCCCCTTGGTTGGAGCTGCCTCCGACGGCCCTGCCGACGGTGTGGTCCTCGCCCAACCGACCGATCAGCATGGGATCGCCATCGGCATCGGGGTCAATCCCTGGTTCGGACTTCACGATCCGGAAGCAATGGCGTTTGCGGCAGTCGACGAAGCTGTACGCAACGTTGTGGCTGTCGGCGCCGACCCTGACCGAATCGCGCTACTCGACAACTTCTCGTGGGGTGACCCGCGACGCAAGTCGACAATGGGTGACCTCGTTGCCGCTGTCGATGGTTGCTGCGCCGCTGCCTTCATGTTTAACGCGCCGTTCGTTTCGGGCAAGGACTCACTCAACAACGAGTACATCGGCGGAGACGGTGAGCGCCACGCCGTCCCGCCCACACTCGTGATCACCGCCGTCGGCGATGTTCCCGACGCCGACCGCTGCGTCACCCCCGACCTGCTTACACCCGGCAATATCTTGATGCTGATCGGCTCGACCGAGATGGAGTTTGCAGGCTCCCACTTCGACCTTGTTCACGGCGTACCCGACAACCCCGGCGTCGTGCCGGCACCCGACACCGATGCCGCCATCCATTACCGTCACCTTCACGCCGCAATACAGGCCGGGTTAATTGTCTCTTGCCACGACGTAAGCGAGGGAGGCCTCGCGGTCGCCCTCGCCGAGATGTGTATCGGCGGACGCCTAGGAGCGACAATCAACAACCTGCCGCACGACGACCTGGCGACTGCGCTGTTTAGCGAATCGATCGGCCGAATTATCGTCGAGGTCGAAGAGCGCAGCACCCCGGCGTTCCTCCGCATTATGGATGACGACGCCGTCATTCTCGGAGAGGTCAGCGAGTCGGGGTTGCTTTCGCTCCCCGACATCGAGCCGATTCCCGTGTCCGACCTAGTCGACGCGTTCAACAGCCGGATTGATGCGGTGACGGCTTCATTCGACGAGACCGGCGGGACGACGCTGGCCACAACCGAGCGCTATGAAGCGAACAACACCGACACGGACCAGGCCGATGAACGTCGCCCCGACCAGCGCGGAAACGGCAAGAGAGGAACATTATGAGCCGCGTTCCTGCACTGGTAATCGCCGGTCCCGGCACGAACCGCGACCGCGACGTCGAAATGGCGCTCGATCTCGCCGGCGCTGACGCCCGTATCGTGCTGGCGAATGAACTGATCAATTCTCCACGCCATCTCGATGATGCCCGCCTCGCCGTGGTCGCCGGGGGCTTTAGCTATGCAGACTCGCTCGGCGCCGGACGAATGCTTGCGCTCGACTTGACCCTCGGGCTTGGCGACCGGTTGCACACCTTTGTTGGCAGGGGCCGCCCGCTGCTCGGGATCTGTAACGGGTTCCAGGTGCTAAGCCGCACAAGCCTGCTTCCCGGATCTCTCGGCCACAACGCGCAGGGCGCTTTCGACTGCCGCTGGGTGGTCCTCGAACACGCACCTAAGAGCAACAGCATCTGGACAAACGAAATCGACGACACGATTCACTGTCCGATCGCGCACGGCGAGGGACGCTATGTCCACCCGGACCACGTGTCACTCGAGGCCGCCGGGCAAGTCGCCTTGCGTTACAGGAGCACCAACCCGAATGGATCAGTCGGTGACATTGCCGGCGTCAGCGACCCGACAGGCCTCGTCCTAGGCCTGATGCCACACCCGGAGAATCACATCGTTGTCCGCCAGCATCCCCACCACCAACGAGGCGGAGGTGGCTCTGCCCACCTCGGATTACGGATCTTCGAAGCCGGCGTTGCCCACGCTAACCAACTGTGACATGACGCTGACTCCTCAACGTCCACCATCTCCTGCGCCCAGGCCGCTCACAGAGATTGAGCTTCCGTTCGGCGACCGTCGCGACGGGAAAGTCCGTGTGTCTTACGCACTCGGCGGGGACCGACATGGTCAACGCTTGTTCGTGACGACCGATCGACTGTCGGCGTTTGATCGCATCATCGCCGGAGTCCCTTACAAAGGCCAGGTTCTCAACCAGCTCTCGGCCTGGTGGTTTGCGCAAACGGCAGACATCGTCAGCAACCATCTGGTCGAAATTCCCGATCCAAACGTCACCATTGCCCGTTCGGCGCAGCCCCTACTCGTTGAGGTGATTGTGCGCGGCTACATCACCGGCGTAACCGACACCGCCCTATGGACCGCGTATGCCTGCGGCGAACGAACCATCTACGGGCACCGGCTGCCCGACGGGCTCCGCAAGAATGACGTCCTCCCCCAACCGATCGTCACGCCGACAACAAAGGGCTCAGCCGGGGGTCGCGACGTGCCAGTCACGTGCGCAGACGTCGCAACGCAGGGGCTCGTTGAGCCTCGACTGTGGGAGCAGGTCCAAGCTGCAGCGCTCGCAGTGTACGAACGAGGCTCGGAGCGGGGCCGTGATGCCGGCCTGATTCTGGCCGACACAAAGTACGAGTTTGGTCTCGCCGAGTCTGGCGAATTGTTGTTGATCGACGAAGTCCACACGCCCGACTCGTCGCGCTGGTGGATTGAAGCCGGATATGAGGATCGGATCGCTGCCGGCGATGAACCAGAGAGCCTCGACAAAGAAGTTGTGCGCCAAGCACTCGCTGATGTCGGCTTCCGCGGTGACGGCAACGTCCCGACGCTGGCGGACGAAGTCTGGGAGGCCACCACGGCGCGCTACGTTGACGCCTACGAACGCCTCACCGGTGAGGCATTCGTCTACACCGACTACCCCGCTGCGCCACGAATTCGTGGTGCCGTGGCCCATCTGGAGTGACATGACCCGATCGATCCCGGTCCAGGCGGTTCCCGCCGAGCTCACCGTCGACGATGCTGCGCACGATGAATGCGGAGTTCTTGGACTTTCGACACCTCACGGGGATGGCGTCGCCCAACTCGCCTTCTTTGGGTTGTTTGCGTTGCAGCATCGGGGCCAGGAAGCTGCCGGCATCGCAGTGAGTGACGGCAAACGTGCCCGTGTCCATAAAGAGCCGGGATTGGTGTCCACCGTCTTCTCTCCCGAGGCACTTAAGCCACTCACGGGATACCACGCGATCGGCCATACCCGATACTCGACTACTGGCTCCAACGCCGAACGTAACATTCAGCCGTTCCTTGTCGAGACAATGCACGGCCCGCTCTCCGTAGCCCACAACGGCAACCTCGTCAACGCGACAGCGCTCCGAGATGAGCTTCTCAGCCGCGGATTCGGTCTGACGGCGACCAGTGACACCGAAGTGTTCACCCTCATGCTGGCCGCGGCTGGCGGGCAGACATGGCAGGAACGAATCGAGCGCACACTTCCCGCATGGAAGGGTGCTTTCTCGTTGGTCATTCTCGCCTCTGACCAGGTGATCGCCGTCCGCGATCCGTGGGGGTTTCGGCCTCTCTCGGTCGGTCGACTCCCGCACGGCGGGCACGCCGTCGCGTCCGAGACCTGCGCCCTCTCGACGCTCGGCTGCGTCGACATCGATGAGGTGAAACCTGGCGAAATGGTCACGCTACGCGGCGCCGAAATCGAGCGGCAACAGGTGCTGGCACCCCAGCCAAACAGCGCTCGGTGCACCTTCGAATTCGTCTATTTCTCACGCCCTGACTCGGTCTGGGCCGGAAATTCGGTGCACCACGTTCGCCAGCAGCTCGGCGTTGAACTGGCCCGAGAGTCGATGGTCGACGCCGATGTCGTCATCCCGGTCCCTGACTCGTCGATTCCTGCGGCGATCGGATTCTCGAACGAGACTGGGCTGCCGTTCAACGATGGGCTTATTAAGAACCGTTACATCGGGCGAACGTTCATTGAGCCGACACAGGACATCCGAGAGCGAGGCGTCGCGCTGAAGTTCAACGCTCTCAGCGAGAACCTCGAGGGCAAGCGAGTGATCATGATCGATGATTCGCTCGTTCGTGGTACGACCGCCGGGCCGCTCGTCAAACTACTCCGCGATGCTGGCGCCACCGAAGTGCACATGCGCATCACCTGCCCGCCCATCAAACACGCGTGTCATTTCGGCGTCGACATGGGTCATGACGACGATTTGATGGCTGCCCAGCTCAGCGTGGCGGAGATTGAGGAACATATCGGCGCAGACAGCCTTGCGTTTCTCTCCCTCGACGGCATGATGCGCGCCGTCGCCGGCCGCGACAGTGGTGACGATGACGGCTACTGCAATGCGTGCTTCACGGGCGACTACCCACTCGCTGTCGGCGACGCCCAGGCCAAGCTCGCTTTCGAAGGCGTCCTTCACTAATGCGTGTACTAATTCTCGGTGGCGGCGGCCGCGAACAGGCGCTCGCCTGGGCCTGCCAGCGGACCGGTCACAACGTCCGCCTGTCTGCCGATCTCGGAGACGCAAGCTCAGGCAACACCGATCTGGTGATTCCCGGTCCCGAAGCGGCGCTCGTCGCTGGCGCCGCAGACGAGTGCGCCCGTCGGGGAATTCCATGTTTCGGGCCAACAGCAGAACTCGCTCGACTTGAGGGGTCAAAGGGGTATGCCCGTCAATTGGCCGCCGACCTCGGGATCCCCGGTCCTTCGTTTGCCCGTTTCGACCCCGCCGGCTCCACCTCGGTGGTGGATGAAGCGCGCGCGTGGTGGGCTTCTCTCGATGCTCCCGTAGTCGTCAAACTGGATGGACTCGCTGCGGGCAAGGGTGTCGTGGTGCCGCAATCCGTCGGCGAAACAGACGCCGCTATCGTCGATGCCGCGATTTCGGGTGCGTTCGTCCTTGAGGAGCGAATGACCGGACCAGAATTCTCGCTCCTAGCGATGTGCGACGGCACCCGGGCCGTTGCGCTCCCACTCGCCCAGGATCACAAGCGCATCGGCGAAGGTGACCAGGGTCCGAACACCGGAGGCATGGGGGCCTATGCGCCCGCCCCGGTACCCGTCGAGCCTGCCGAATTGCTCGCAACGTTCGTGCAGCCAGTCGTCGATGCCTTTGCTGCTGCAGGGACGCCGTATGTGGGCGTCATTTACGCCGGCCTCATGCTTACCTCCGACGGCCCGCGACTCATTGAGTACAACGCCCGGTTCGGCGACCCTGAGGCGCAAGCCGTACTACCACTTATCGAAACCGATCTCGCCGAGTTGGCGCTCGCTGCGGCTCTCGGTGACGTGACCAACGTTCCGCTAGTCATACGCACCGGATCCTCGGTCACCGTAGTCGCTGCCGCTGCCGGATATCCGATGACACCAGAGTTCGGTGCCCGCGTCATCGACCAAGTTGATGACGACGAGGCTTTCAACCGCGCTCACAACGGGGTCGCACTGCGATTCAATTCCGGTGTCTCCGATGATGATGACGGCGACCGCGTTGTCGGTGGACGCGTGGTGGCGGTCACCGGTGTCGGGCAGGATCTGCGCGAGGCCCGCCGGATCGCCTATGCGCGGATGGGCGCCATCGAATTCGCTGGAATGCAGGTTCGTCGCGATATTGCATGGCGTGCTCCTGGTGCATCGCTTGCGTCATATGCAGACGCCGGCGTCGACATCAACGAGGGAACTCGCGCCGTCGCCGAGATGAAGGCAGCCGTCGAGTCCACCCACGACGTCGGATCCGGGCGGGGGGTGTTGCATGGGGTCGGCAGCTTTGGTGGTGTCTTCTCGGCCGCAGCGATCACCGAGCATGACGACCCGGTTCTGGTCGCATCGACCGACGGCGTCGGCACGAAAGTGGAACTTGCTGCGCGACTCGGCCGCGTGCGCGGGGTGGGTGCCGACATCGTCAACCACTGCATCGGCGACGTGCTAGTTCAGAACGCACGCCCACTCTTCTTCCTCGACTACATTGCCGCAAGCGTTCTCGATGCTGACATGGTTGCTGACATCGTGAAGGGCATGGCAGAGGCCTGTCGTGCAGCAAATTGCGCCGTGCTGGGTGGAGAGACCGCCGAGATGCCGGGCGTTTACCAACCCGGGGCGTTCGACATCGCCGGAACTCTCGTGGGAGTGGCGGAGCGATCGGCGCTGCTCCCCCGGCCGGATGTCTGCGCCGACGACGTACTGATCGGTGTCGCCTCGTCGGGCCCACACACCAATGGGTACTCATTGCTCCGCAAGGTCTTCGAGTGGGCGCCGATGGACATCTCGCTGGCGGGCATGGACCGACCGTTGGGCGATGCACTGCTTGAGCCGCACCGAAACTATCTCGACCCGCTTCGTTCAGCGCTCGAATCGGGCAAAGTGAAGGCGCTTGCGCAGATTACCGGCGGTGGTCTGCCGGAGAATCTGCCACGGGTGCTCCCCGACGGCGTTGGCGCCCTCGTTGATCTCGGTTCGTGGCCGATCCCACCGTTGTTCCGAGCCGTCCGCGAGTTGACGCCGCAGATGTCGACTGATGAGTTATATCGCACTCTAAACATGGGCATCGGAATGGTGGTGGTGTGCGACCCGAACGATGTGAACGATGTACAAGCTGCGATCCCCGAATCCACATGGCGTATCGGTCGCTTGGTGTCGGGCCCCCGATCGGTCACACTTCGTTGACAGGACACCATGCAACGGATCGTCGTGCTTGCTTCCGGTTCAGGATCCAACCTGCAAGCGGTAATCGCCGGATGCCTCAACAATGTCATCGATGCCGATGTCGTGGGTGTCGTCTCAAACAGTCCCGGTGCCCATGCGCTTACGCGGGCGGTTGATGCCGGCATCACGGCTGAACTCATCGTCCAAAATGACGGCGAGGCGCGCCGCCACTACGACACTCGATTAGCCGATGCTGTTGCGTCGTTCAGGCCCGACTGGGTCGTGCTCGCCGGGTGGATGCGGCTCCTGACTAGCCAATTTCTTGATCGATTCCCTGGCAGCGTCGTCAACTTGCACCCTGCACTACCCGGCGAACTGCCGGGAACGAACGCAATTGAGCGGGCGTGGGGCGAGGCGGTCTCTGGCAAACGCATCGCCTCGGGAGTGATGGTTCACCTCGTCCCAGACGAAGGAGTCGATGACGGCCCGGTTCTCGCATCCCGAGTCGTTCCTGTCGACGCGTCTGGCACACTGGATGCATTCGCCGCCGCCATCCACGATACCGAGCATCAACTCCTCGTCGCGACGCTGGCGGGCCTGTGTGCATCCGACAGCTCCTGAAATCAGAGGTCCCAACATGACCGACGCCACTACTCCCGAGTCCCGCTCCTCCGGCTCAGCGTCTCACTCGTTCGAGAACGTGAATGACGGCTTTTTCGACCGATATGAGGCTCTCACTTTTGACGATGTAGTCGTCGTCCCCGGCTGGTCCGAAACGCTGCCCGACGCGGTCGATACGAGCGCTACCTTTGCCGCCGACATCGAGTTGGCTGTCCCGCTCGTGTCAGCAGCAATGGACAAAGTGACTGAAGCGCGAATGGCCATCGGGATGGCTCGCAACGGCGGGATTGGAGTGATCCACCGCAACATGTCGGTCGCTGATCAGGCGAGCGAGGTCCAGAAGGTGAAACGCTCGCAGTCAGGGATGATCACTGATCCCGTCACCCTGCCACCGACGGCGGTGCTGCACGAAGCTGAGTCGCTAATGAGCCGCTTCAAGTTCTCAGGTGTCCCGATCACCGATGACGACGGCCACCTTGTCGGGATCCTCACCAACCGGGACATCAGGTTCTGCGAGGGCAGCGATTTCGACCGCCCTGTCACCGACTTCATGACGTCCGCCGACGACCCTCGAGGTGGACTTGTCACGGCCGATGTCGGGACTTCGCTTGACGATGCCCGAGCGATCCTCCAGCAGCACCGCATCGAGAAGCTGCCACTTGTCGATGGTTCTGGCTGTCTTGCCGGGCTGATCACCGTGAAGGACATTCAAAAGCGCCTCGATTTCCCAAACGCATCACGCGATGGTCACGGACGGCTGCGAACCGCTGCAGCTGTCGGCGTGGGTGCCGACCTCGAAGAACGCGTCGCTGCACTCGTCGCGATGAGCGTCGACGCGGTCTCGATTGATACCGCTCACGGCCACTCGGCCAACGTGGTCAAGGCAATCAAGCGGATTAAGGGCAGCTGGCCCTCGCTCCCCGTTACCGCCGGCAACGTGGTGACTGAGGAGGGTGTCGAAGCGCTGACCAAGGCAGGCGCCGATGCCGTCAAGGTTGGCGTAGGCGCCGGCTCGATCTGCACCACACGCGTTGTGTCTGGCGCCGGGATGCCACAGTTGTCGGCGATCTGGCACACCACCCGGCGGGCCCGGCAACTCGGCATTCCGATCATCGCCGACGGCGGCATCACGTTCTCCGGCGACATCGTCAAGGCAATCGCCTCCGGTGCTCAGACCGTCATGATCGGGTCGTTGCTTGCCGGTACCGAGGAGTCACCGGGCGAGATGGAATTGATGGACGGTCGCCGCTACAAGAGCTACCGGGGGATGGGCTCGATGGGCGCGATGACGGGCGACAGCGCTGATCGGTATGCGACGAGCCAGTCGGCTTCGGGCAAGACCGTGGTAGGCGCTGCCAGCCAGAAGCTCGTGCCTGAGGGCATCGAAGGGCGTGTTCCCTATGCCGGGCCGCTCGGCGAGGTGCTTTATCAACTCGTTGGCGGTTTGCGGTCGGGCATGGGTTACGCCGGGGCCGCCACACTCAATGAACTGCGCCACGCCCGGTTCATGCGGGTCACCACCGCTGGACGCGAAGAGTCGCACCCGCACGATGTAACGATCACCCAGGAAGCCCCCAACTACCAGCGCGGCGGATAGCCGACTAGACGCGGCCGTGTCCGCATTCCCGGTGGGCGGACGCACCGATATTTCTCGGCCGCTCGACCCGACGCTCTATTTGTTGTTATCGCAGCGGGTCCCCGGCCGAGGCACCGCTAGCCAGTGAGTCGAGGGTGTATGCAGCGTTTTTAAGGCGGGGCATCGGGGTTGGTGAACTTGACCTAGGCCGATCCGCCGGTCCTGTTGGGCATTAAAATGTCCTGCGACATCGTGGGGCGGCGTCCGCGCCGTTCTATTCGAAGGTTGCCGAGCTCACCACCTAAGCGACAGATATCCGGGTCCGGCTGCAACCGGCTTGCTGTTTTCGTTTTGTTCGCGAAACCCGCAGACTGTGAGGTGGCCAGGTCAGCGGCTCATACGCTCCGGACATGCGTCGCGTTGCCGTCATTGGCTCATCCGGAGCTGGCAAGTCGACACTTGCCACAGCACTCGCCGAACGTCTCGCTATCCCGGCCATCAAACTGGACGCTCTCATGCGCGGTTCCGACTGGATACCCACCCCAACCCCTGAGTTCCGCTCGAAGGTGATTGCCGCTTTAGCCAAAGCCGATGCGTCCGATGGCGGCTGGGTCGCATCGGGCAACTATCGCACCGTGGCCGACATCACTCAGCGCGGCGCCGACACCATCGTCTGGCTTGACCTTTCGCGTCGCGTGACAATGTGGCGTCTCTTCAAGCGTTCCGTCCGTCGCTCAGTGACGCGCAAGAACGTGTGTGCGAGTAGCCGCGAGTCGCTCGCGAATTTGGTCAGTCGCGATCCAAATCGGAATGTCCTGTTGTGGTCGTGGCGGAGCATTCCGCGGTACCAGCAGATCTACGAGGGGTACGCATCGGGCGAGTTCTGGTCGCACGCAACGGTGCATCGACTTCGGACGCGCTCTGATGTAGCGAAGTTTCGCGACAGCGTCAGCGGGTGACATCCGCAAGGGCGGCTGCAAGCTCCGGTGAGGGGTAGAACTCGCTGCCCGACGTCGTGCCGTCGAAGAAAGTGGGGATCCACTCCAACGAACCATCGCGCCACCAATAGAGGTGCGGGCTCACCGACCCGGGGCCCTGTTTGAACAATTGGTGGGCGATTGGGATCATGCCAGCAATCCCACACTGCGCCGACGCATTGTCGATCGGGTGGACGAGCACACTATGACGCAGCGGCATCGACACGATGGCACCAAGGTCGCCGATCTGGGCGTACTCGGCGATTAAGTCGTCGATCACACCAACCGTGCTGGCCGTGAACGGTCGCTCTCCAAACACGTGAATCAGGTCCGCGCTGCCGATGTCGACGATATGGATTTCGTCGGGCACCTCAAGGAGCTCAGTCTGCAGCCGAGCGCTGACCCAGGCTTCGTCAACGTCCCATCCGTTGGCGGCGATCTCACTTGTGGGCACGCATCGCACAGCATCATCGACGTCGATGGCCAGCACCTCTATCACGCCGTCGACGAACGGTCGGCCGCCGAGTTGGTGGAGTGTCTCGGCATCGGCCAGGGTGTCGGGAACTAGCCTAATCCGCAGGTCGAACATCGAGAGCGGCTCGGAGATCTGGTCGAGGTACGCAGTCATCGTTCGGAGGTGGCCTGCGATGAGCGAATTCCACTCAAGAGACGGAAGGCTCGAGCAGTGCTGCGCGAGCTGCAGGAGTGAGAGCGATCGGCCGTTCCGGAGCCGGACGACGCTCGGAGTGATGCTGGCATCGTTGAGTCCAAGTTCGGTGACGGCGCCATGCACCTCGGTGTGAAAAGCGAGCCAGAAGTCCCCGGACATACGGTGGGAGTCGACCGGCCAATTGAGCCTGGCTGCGCTGGTGTTGGAATCGTTGGGGTTGCTGGACGACATGTTCGGGGCTCCTGCTGCGGATTAATGTCCGCCACAAGTCCATCGGCACGTCTCAAGCGTTTCTTAAACAAATCTGAACGCTCTTAGTATTTTTTTTGAAAACGAATCCGCTTGGCTGTTTCCCCGATCGGACCATCCGTTGATAGTGGCCGAGTTGCGTCGTCCGGCGGGACGCTCCTCACCGTCCTGTGAACGCCGCAACGCCCTCACGATGTTCATCGCTCTTGAGACACGCCGCCAGTGACTCCGTGTGGCGTCTCGTGTGCTCACTAACCGATGCGGTCAGGCCCTCGTGAACCAACGACTTGATCACACGAAGACCGTGAGGTGAACCGGTCGCAATCTGGTTCGCCAGCGACATCGCTCCAGAGAACAGCTCTTCATGCGGCACCACGTCGAGGGCATATCCGAGACGCAGCACTTCTGCTGTGTCAATAATCTCAACTGCTAGAGCATTCGG
>CAJQPY010000029.1 GCA_905480335.1 uncultured Ilumatobacter sp.
CGACATCGAGCCCGGCGACGTGATTGCGTTCCACTTCCGCACACTGCACGACGCACCCGGCAACGCACTGGCATCACGGCGTCGCGCCGTCAGTTTCCGTTGGATCGGTGACGACACGACCTTTGCAACTCGCCCGTGGCAGGTGTCGCCGCCGTACGAGCCCGACGGACTCGCAGTAGGGGGTGGACTCGATGACGATTCACGATTCCCACTCGTGCCGCGCCGATGACTAGGAGTCGTCGGGTCAGCCACGGGCCCACAAGTTGTCGACCGTCGACCTGTGGGATGCGAAGAAAACCTGCGTCTCCGTCAAGTTCTCGAAGCCGGCGAGCGACGACGGGTACACCGACTTTCGCCGAAGCGCCCGCCTAGGCGGACTTGGAGGTGCGACGTACCGTTAATCTCACTACCCGCACGCTGTGCGTCGGTGAAATCGTCGCCGCCACCCTCAACGTCGATGAGACCCGGCTGCGTCGATGAACGACACGCAAATGAAGTACGGCGGCATTAAGCAGCTCTAATTACGCGTCCATCGGGCCGGACCACCGAACGCTTGCGACCCCACCAGTAGCCTTGCCCTCACCATGGCGCACGAATTCATTTACCAGGCCTACAAGCTCAGGCGGATCTATCCGCCTGACAAGACCGTCCTCGAGAATATCTCGTTGTCGTTCTACCCCGGCGCCAAGATCGGCGTCCTCGGCAGCAATGGCGCCGGCAAGTCGTCGCTGCTCAAGATCATGGCTGGACTCGATGATGGGTACCAGGGCGAAGCGCGCCTGACCGCAGGGTTCACCGTCGGTTACCTGGCCCAGGAACCTCAGCTCGATCCGGAAAAAGACGTCAAGGGAAACGTTATGGACGGCGTGGCCGAGGTGCAGAACATTATCGACGAGTACAACGAGGTCATGGCTAAGTGGGCCGATCCCGATGCCGATTACGACAAGATCGGCAAGCAGCAGGCCGTCCTCGAGGACAAGATCGCAGCAACCGACGCGTGGTCACTAGAACGCAATGTCGACATCGCAATGGACGCACTACGTTGCCCACCTGACGACGCCGACGTAACTGTGCTGTCCGGTGGTGAGCGCCGTCGCGTTGCACTATGCCGCCTATTGCTCAGCCGCCCCGATCTTCTGCTCCTTGACGAGCCGACGAACCACCTAGACGCCGAATCCGTTGACTGGCTTGAGCGTTTCCTCGGGGACTACTCCGGCACCGTCGTGGCTATCACCCACGACCGCTACTTTCTCGACAACGTGGCCCAATGGATCCTCGAACTCGAACGAGGCAAGGGTCTGCCGTTCGAGGGCAACTACTCAAGCTGGCTCGAACAGAAGCATGAGCGCCTCGATCGCGAGGAGCGCGGGAACGACGCCCGCAAAAAGACGCTTGCGCGGGAACTGGAGTGGGTGCGCCTCGGCACCAAGGCCCGCCAGTCCAAAGGCAAGGCGCGGTTAAGCGCGTACGAGAAGCTGCATGCCGAGGCCAAAGCCGCCGAGCAGCAGGACGCCGCACTGCAGATCACCATTCCTGCGGGACGTCGATTGGGGGACCAGGTGATCGAAGTCGAGAACCTGCGCAAGGGCTTCGGCGACAAACTGCTTATCGACGACCTTTCGTTCACGCTGCCGCCCGCCGGCATCGTTGGCATCATCGGTCCGAACGGCGCCGGCAAGTCGACCTTGTTCAAGATGCTCGCCGGACGGGAAGAATCCGACTCCGGCTTGATCAAGATCGGCGACACCGTTGATCTCAGCTACGTCGACCAGGATCGAGATGACCTTGATGCCAACGCCACGGTTTACGACGAGATCACCGGAGGCGGCGAGGTACTCGAAGTCGGGGGACGCGAGATTCACGGACGGGCGTACGTGTCAAGCTTCAACTTCAAAGGCACCGATCACGGCAAGCGCGTCGGGGACCTGTCAGGCGGAGAGCGCAACCGCGTACACCTTGCCAAGCTGCTCAAGTCCGGCGGTAACGTGCTGCTCCTCGACGAACCGACGAATGACCTCGACGTCGACACGCTTCGCGCTCTCGAAGCTGGTCTCGAGTCATTCCCCGGTTGTGCCGTGGTGATCTCCCACGACCGCTGGTTTCTCGACCGTGTCGCCACCCACGTGCTTGCGTTCGAGGGCGACAGCCAAGTTCGCTGGTTTGAGGGGAACTTCAGCGAGTACGAAGACCGTCGAAAGCAGGAGCTCGGCGCGGCTGCAGCCACCCCACACCGCATCAAATACAAAAAGCTCGCCTAACGGTCCGGTCTTCCGGATACGGCCGGCAGAGGAATCGTCTACTCTTACGCCTAAGCCTGTCACCTGCATTCACGATGCTGAAGCTGCGGAAACCGCCGGAGCGCCGCCGCCTACTTTCTCAAGCCGCCACGACATAACCTCCCAGCCACGATCGACCTCGCACCAGATCCGGATCCGGATGCGCGTGATGTCCGCACCGTTGCGTTCCTCGAAGTTGTGTCCGCCCAGCCCATCGCTCAGTGCGCATCCGCCGACCCGTAATGCCGATCCGATCGGTGATTCACGGACTGGTCGCGATTGTGGCAACCAACCACACCGGCCCCACGTAAACGTTTAGGAGCCATTTGTGCCAGATGCCAGGCAGGATGTAGCTAGCCGCGGTGACAAAATATCAGAACCACTCTGGCCTGCCGACGACTCGTCGCGAGCCCCGAAGTCAGATGACGCAGTGGCGGGTTCACTGATCGGATCGCACGGCACGACGAGGGACGCTACTTGGGTCGTCTCCTGGCATGATGGCCCGATGGCCGCACCGATGCACCGGGAGACCGACGCTGACTTCGCCACCCGACTGGCGATCGAGACGGGCCGAATTTTGGTCGGGTTGCGCCAGCAGATGTTCGCCAACGGTGCGAACCAGTGGGACGTGAAAGCCGCCGGCGACGCCGCAGCGCAGGCGTTCCTGGAAGCGGAATTGCATACCCACCGTCCCGATGATGCCGTGCTGTCAGAAGAAGAGGGCCAGACCGACGAGCGGCGTTTCCACTCTGACCGCGTGTGGATCATCGACCCCCTAGATGGCACCCGCGAATTCAGCGAGCCCGGCAGAGAAGACTGGGCCGTTCACGTCGCACTCTGGGAGAACGGTACATTCGGCGCCGCAGCCGTGAGCCTGCCAGCGATCAGAGCGGTCTTCGCGACCAATCCCGCTCCCTCTGTTCCCACCGTTAAGCGGGAGCGACCGAGGTTGATAACGTCGCGCAACCGTGCCCCGTACTCGGCCGTACTCGTAGCGGAGGGGCTTGATGTCGATGCGGTTCGACTCGGTTCGGCCGGAGCGAAAGCGATGGCATTACTGATGGGCCACGCCGACATCTATGTCCACGACGGCGGAATGTATCAATGGGACACTGCGGCTCCGGCGGCAGTTGCCATGGCAGCCGGGCTCCACGCCAGCCGCCTCGACGGAAGCCCACTCGTGTACAACAACCGCGACCCCTGGCTTCCCGACTTTATCGTCTGTCGTCCCGAGCTCGCTGATCCCGTCCTTACGGCCATCTGGGGTTAACGATGGACCTGCGCTCAACCCGCTATGAGGTGGTAGATCGAATCGCGACGGTCTGGCTCGATCGACCACACCGTTCCAATGCGTGGACGGGTCGGATGCACGCCGAATACCGATGGATCTTTGAGCAGCTCGAATCCCGAGATGACGTTCGAGCCGTGATCGTGACCGGCTCAGGCGAGCGGTTTTGCGTGGGTGGTGACAGCGATGCGTTACGCGATCATGTCGAACGAGGTCGATACGACACTGGGCTCCCATTGGAACACTCACGACCGGGCGGTGGTACCGGATTCAATGCTGATTTCGCATGGCAACTCGGCTACCGGCACCCAATCATCGCAGCGGTCAACGGGGCGTGCGCCGGCGTTGGGTTGGCACTCGTCCTGTTCTGCGACCTACGTTTCGTAGCTTCTGATGCGCGGATGACCACGGCCGCACCCAAGCTCGGCCTTCCCGCCGAGTACGGGATGAGCTGGGTTTTACCACGCCTCGTCGGCACCACCCGCGCAGCCGACCTTTTGTTCTCCGGGCGCGTCTTTACTGGCGAGGAAACCTCGGAATGGGGCCTCTGGAATGCCGTCGTCGACGACCCGCTCGATGCCGCAATCGCGTGGGCGCAGCGCCTTGCCTCCACGACGGGCCCGATTTCCGTGACCACGACCAAACGTCAACTCGCCGCTGACCTGGTCCACAACTCGCCAGAAACCAGCGTCGAAGAGTCGCTCCAGTTGATGGACACCGCCATGAGCACCGCCGAGTACGCAGAAGGCATCGCCGCATTCTCCGAACGTCGCGAACCCAATTTCTGACTACACGGCTCCGTAGGCGAGCATTGCATCGGCGACCTTGATAAACCCACCGATGTTCGCTCCGGCCACGTAATCAACCGAGCCCTTCGTCGCTCCGTACTCTGTGCCGTACTGAACGCACTTGCCGTGAATGTCACCCATGATCGTCCGTAAACGCTCGTTGACTTCCTCCCGGGACCACGAGATCCGCAACGCGTTCTGACTCTGCTCGAGTCCGGACACCGCAACACCTCCGGCATTAGCTGCCTTGGCAGGCGCGAACAACACGCCAGCCGATCGAAACGCGTTGACCCCGTCAAGCTCAGTGGGCATGTTGGCTCCCTCCGATACCGACACGACGCCCTGACCGATCAACGTCCGAGCGTCCTCCCCTGACAGCTCGTTCTGCGTCGCACACGGAACGGCGAGTTCGCACGGCACCCTCCACGGACGTTCCCCCTCGTGGTATTCGCAGCCGAAGTGGTCGGCATACTCGCTAATCCGGCCGCGACGATGCTCCTTGAGATCCTTCAGCCATGCGAGCTTTTCGGCGTCGATTCCGGCAGGGTCATGGATGAATCCACCGGAGTCGGAGGCGGTCACCACCGTCGCTCCGAAGTGGTTCAGTTTCTCGATCGCATACAGCGCTACGTTGCCGGATCCCGAGACCGTTGCGATCTTGCCGGCGACAGAGTCCCCTCGGTAGTTGAGCATATTTTCCATGAAATAGATCGCTCCGTACCCGGTCGCTTCGGTGCGCACAAGACTTCCGCCGAATTCCAGACCCTTTCCGGTGAGGATGCCGTTGAACCGGTTCTCTAGCCGCTTGTACTGCCCGAATAGGTAACTAATCTCGCGGGCCCCAACACCGATGTCGCCCGCCGGGACGTCAATGTCATCGCCGATGTAGCGGTGGAGTCCCGTCATCAACGACTGACAGAAGCGCATGATTTCGTTGTCGGACTTCCCCTTTGGATTGAAGTTCGATCCACCCTTCGCTCCGCCCATCGGGAGACCCGTGAGGCTGTTCTTGAAGATCTGTTCGAATCCAAGAAACTTCAGCACGCTGAGCGTCACGCTGGGATGGAAGCGCATCCCGCCCTTGTACGGGCCGATCGAGTTGTTGAACTGCACCCTCCACGCACGATTGGCTCGGATCTGGCCGCTGTCGTCCTGCCAAGTGACACGAAAGATGATCGCTCGATCGGGCTCGGTCATCCGCTCGAGGATCTGGGCGTTGCGGTACTCAGAGTGGTCGAGGGTGAACGGAATGAGCGTCTCGGCGACCTCGCGGACCGCCTGCTGAAATTCAGGCTCGCCCGGGTTTCGCCGTTCGAGCCCGTGCATGAAGGTCTCGATTTCGTTGCGCGCGGCTCTGTTCATGTGCTTGTCCTTCTCGCCATTCCTGATTTGGTTCGACCAGGGTAGGGCGCCACCAGGTCAGCAAGCTTAGAGACGACAGTCGTTTGAGAGGGCTTGGAGTCAACCGAATTGCTGGACGCAACACCCCGACTCGGTGCCTGACGCATTCAGCCACACGACCGCCTGCTTCCAGTTCTGCCGCTCCGCCGACCGAGGACTCTACGCCCGACATCGTAAGCTTGGCCAGACCCACGCTGACGACGTCATGGGAAGTCAATTTGATTTCAGCCGACACTGCAGGGCGATGAGCAATGTCGGTATCGCCGACGACCAAGTTGCCCCGATCCCGAATTGATCGACTATCGGTTGCCTCGACACCGCGAACCGAGCGCTGCACGCGCAAACCGGCTGTACCGTCCTCGATACGGCCAGGTTCCAAGACCCTCTTCGCAGCACTGCACGAGCACCTCTCCGAAGTCGAGATCTTCGGGTTCACCTACGTCACAAGCAGCAATGCAATTCATACCACGATGAGCCGGTCACTCCGCCTCAAGTACGACGATGTCAACAACCGGCTCGTGGGAGGCGTCGACCCAATCGTGGCTTTGCCAGACTGATGTGATGGTCGCCGTCGACAGCACCCAACCGATCCCATCCGCGTCCATTTGTGTTGCTTTGCTGGCTACGGATGCTCAACCGAGGGCTTCGACCACGTCGTCAGGCGCCTGCACGAGTTCAATGAGAACTACCTCGCCCGAGCGTGGCGTCGCCTCGTTGCCCTTCGGATGCAGGAAACACACATCGTGGCCGGCAGCTCCGCGACGAATCCCGCCAGGCGTGAAGCGCATTCCCTGATCGGTAAGCCAGTTGACAGCTGCCGGAAGGTCGTCGATCCACAAGCCGATGTGGTTCAACGCAGGAACGTGCACCTTCGGTGCAACGTCTGGGTTGAGCGGTTGCATGAGGTCAATTTCGACGGCGTGCGGACCGTTGCCGAGCCGCAAGATGTCTTCGTCGACGTTCTCCGATTCGGCTGCATAATCGCCGACCTTCTCAACACCTAGCAGTCCGGTCCACAGCCCAGATAGGGCGTCCTTGTCGAGACCGCCGACGGCGACTTGCTGGATTCCGAGGACTCGGAACGGACGGTCAACTTGATCTGTAGTGTCACTCATGCCGCAGGACGGTAACCGTCCCGGCACCGCCGTCGACAGTGACGGTTGCGCCATCAGGGATCGCCTCGGTCGCGCCCGTTACGCTCACGACACACGGGATACCCAGCTCACGGCTCACAATGATCGCGTGGCTCACCTGCGCACCGACGTTGACGACGACCCCTGCGGCCGGAACGAACAGCGGCGTCCACGCCGGGTCGGTAAAGGGTGCAATCAAAATTTCTCCAGGTTCCAGCGCCATCGGGTCACTTGGATCGAGGATTACGCGGGCCCTGCCGGTGACCACGCCAGGGCACCCCGGCACGCCGCGCAGCACGTCACCGGCCTTACTGACAGCAATAGCGGTTTCCCCCTTTTCGAGCCACTCCGTTAGCGAGGGCACCGACCCATTGATGATGAAGGGAGGTTCGAGATCAAACAGCGCGCCGTACTCGACCGAGCGTCGGGTCAGCCGGGTGTGGAAGTCGTCAGGGCTGTTGAGGAATGCCTCAAGTTCGTCGTCGAGCAACATGTGGAACTCTGTGACTCCGACAGCATGCCGTCGAGCGAGCTCACGAAACGCGACCCTAACCTCGTTGATCACCTTGATGATGTTCGTCTTAGCTCGCTCCCGACCGGCAAGGTATGAGTGCGCCGACACGAGACCCGCTTCGAACTGCGCCAACGCCTCGGCATCGCCGGCGAGCGCATCGCGGATCTGGGCCGTGACTGCGAGACGTTCCGTAGCTGCGACTGCCGAGCGCGCAGCCGGGTCACCGTCAGCCCCCTGTTTGCGCATCACGCCGATCAACGACAGTGCAAGCTCAGGCTTCGTCTCCCAGACATCACTGATGATATCCCACTCGTTCGGACCGCGACTCCCATACTCGAAGAGGAACGAGTCGAATCCAGCCTCGAACTCAGGTGAGTCGGCATCGAGTCGAGAAAGCTGCCACATCGCTCGACTCGGCAGCGCTGAATCGACATCCCCTACGCCGGTGATGAGGTGGAGCGCAATCGACGGGTCGCCCATCGCCTCGGCGATGGCGGCCAAAATACCCGGTCCAATCGAGGCACCGGCAGTCACGGTCAGGTGCCGTTCGAAGAGTCGCCGCACCATCGGCAGAAGACTCCGGGCCCGCTCGACCAGCTCAAAATCGGTCAGCCGGGTGAGGTCGGGCCTTGCGGCCCGAAGCCGGTTTGCCTCGTTCTGGTCGTCTATCAGGACGTCAAGATCACCGGTGAGCACATGCTGCATCCATGCGCCCATCTTGGCCGTGTTGTCAGGGCTGTCATGCCAGTCCTCCGCAACATAGGGGGGGGCGTCGGGATGGTCACCGAAATATGTGAAGTCGATAATCTCAGCGCTGAGGTCGGGCCCCCGAACCCCAAAGATCCGGGCCAACGATGCATTGATGTAGAGGTAGCCACCGAACATACCTGTGACCTCTTCAGGGTCAATTTCGTGAGGTTCACAGGTGCCGACGCTGATCTGGGCGTCACGCCATCCCTCGTTCGTCGCTTTCCACACTGTGGTCACCCCCAACGGACATGCCGGGTCAGGCAGCACCTCGCCAGCGTTCGCCCGGGTATACACGGGGTAGCGAGATGAAACGGTGTAGTCGGTGATCCAACGATCGGCGCTCATGCCCGGTCAATAATAACGCCTCAGGACCTGACGCATAGTGGGCGGTGCGAACGCTGCGTAATATGGTGTCGCTTGACGACAAGGCCACCGAGGGTCCCCAGCAGTGCCCCGACCTTAGCTGTGGTGGTGCGCTTCAGTATCGTTCATGGTCATCGCCGCTGCCTGCCAGCGCATCGATTCATGATTTCGTCACGTTTACACGCCCTTCGCTCGGGTTTCTTGCCGCGATCACGACATCATGGGGACTCATGACCGACACGGCCGATCTCGCTTCCGACCGCAGTTGGGCCGCCTTCTCCGAATCGGGCCCGTGGACCATCGAGCGGGACGGGGCGCGCTGGCTCAACCTGGCACGTACGCTGCGGAAACGTGCCCAACAAGAGGTCCCAACCCTCACCGCTCGCCGACCAATTCCTCCGGGGCACCGGGTACTCACCGTCGTCGGCCATCTCGGTGCTGCCGTGGCGCCCTGGCTGATCCGCAAGAAGTTGAACCGCCACACCACCCCCGAGGCGAGCCGCGCCGACATCTCCCTCCGGCTCCGCCGGGTAGCGGAAGCACTCGGGCCGACATACATCAAGCTCGGCCAGATCATCTCGTCGGGTGAAGGTCTGTTCCCGCCGGAACTCGTCGAAGAGTTCAAGAAGTGCCGTGATCAAGTGTCAGCCGAACCCTTCGACGTGGTCAAGCGGACCGTCGAGCAGGACCTCGGAGCTCGCCTCGGTGACGTGTTCGAGTACTTCGACGAGACGGCGCTCGCTGCTGCGTCGATCGCTCAAGTCCATGTCGCCAGACTTCGGACGGGCGAAGACGTCGTCGTCAAAGTCCAACGGCCCCAGGTGGCGGCCCTTGTTCGCAAAGACCTCAAGGTAATGGCGTGGCTTGCCCCTTACCTCGTCGGGCGAATCCCGGTCGCTGCTCTGGCGAATCCCCCCGCACTGGTGGAGCTGTTCGCCGAAACGATCGTCGAGGAACTCGATTTCCGCATAGAGGCAGTCAACATGCTCGATGTTGCCAGCATGCTCCACGACCTCGAGCAGGACGCTTATGTCACCCCGCGTCCACACCCATCGTTAGTCACTCGGCGCGTTCTTGTGATGGAACGCTTTCGCGGTTTCAACTTCGACGACGTCGTGGGGATGCAGGAAGCGGGCATCGACACCGAGGAGGTAATCCGCACCGCCATGATCGCCTTCATGGAAGGTGCAGTCGTCGAGGGGATCTTCCACGGAGACCTGCATGGTGGCAACCTACTCGTACTCAACGACGGACGAACCGCCCTCCTCGACTACGGCATTGTCGGACGCCTCGATGGCCTGCGACGCAATGCCTTTCTCCGCTTGATGCTCGGAGCGACGACAAACGACCCTCGTAGTCAAGTCGCTGCGCTGCGCGATCTCGGGGCGTTACCGCTCGACACAGACATCAGCGCCGTCGTCTCTGATCTTCGACTCGACCAAGACGTCATCGATCCAACCACCCTGACGGGCGAGGAAATGGTCCAGGAGGTACAGCGCGTCGTCAAGGCGATGCTCGGCTACGGCGCCAAATTGCCGAAGGAGCTGATGCTGTACGTGAAAAATCTCGTGTTCCTTGATGGCGCGATCGCTCGACTCGCACCCGATCTCGACCTCATCGGCGAGGTCACGAACATCTCGATGCTGTTCGCCGCCAAGCACGGTGAACGCCTCGGACGTGAACTCGGCGTAGATCCCGCTGCGGTCGAGTTCGACATGGGTACCGTCAAGGCCAGCATGGGGCTCGAGTCGAGCGTCAACCAGCTCACTTACCGTGAGCTACAAGCTCGCAGGGCACTCATTCAGAAGCGAATGGCCGAACATGTCGAAGGTCGCGCCTGATGCGCCTAGTCGTCGCCCGCTGCTCCGTCGACTACGCCGGGCGACTCGACGCTCACCTCCCCGAAGCAAACCGGCTGGTCATGGTGAAAGCCGATGGGTGCGTGGCGATCCACGCCGATGGTGGCGCCTACAAGCCGTTGAACTGGATGAATGCGCCGAACACGCTCGTTGAGCAGCGCGACGAGCGCGGTGACTACTGGGTGATCACCAACCCGAAGAACGAGACGCTGACGATCACGTTGCACGAGATCATCAGCGACGTGAGCGCCGAGCTCGGTGACGACCCCGGGCTACAGAAGGACGGCGTCGAAGCGCACCTCCAGGAATTGCTGGCTGCGAGCCCGGAGGCGATTGAGGACGGCTTGACGCTCGTACGCCGCGAGTACCCCACGGCGATCGGTCCTGTCGATCTTGTATGCCGAGACAACACCGACCAAGTCGTAGCGATCGAGGTCAAGCGCCGCGGCGAGATCGATGGTGTCGAGCAGCTCTCGCGTTATATCGAGCGGCTCCAGCTTGATTCGTCGCTCGGCGACATTCGCGGCGTATACGTCGCACAATCGATCAAGCCCCAGGCCAAGGTATTTGCTGAGTCACGCGGTTTCACTTGGGTCGAGATCGACTACGACCAGTTGCGCGGCTTGCGGTCCGACGAACTCAAGTTGTTCTGACCCTCTCGGCCAGGCCTGCTCTGTACTTCGCTAATGCCATCATCACTGCACCTGTTGCTCGAACAGGCGTAGCAGTACTGCTGTCGCCCTTGAAGGCTTCGGCAACGCCCGCTGCAACCGTCACGAAGATCTTTCCACCACCGCCACGACCGTTCTGGCGGCTCATATAGCGTCCCGTTCTATCGTTCTGATCGGAGACTCAACGGCAGTGGGATTGAAAGGCGCCGGTGTCCTTCATCGCTGAGCACGTTTTGTTCTTCTTCCCGCAACACTGAGGCGACACTGCCGACAGCCCCAAGCCACCGAGCCGCCTCTTCGATTACGGTGCCGGGGATGAGCCAAGAAGTACGAGGAATCATCGCTCGGTCAAAAGGGACGCCCGTCTCGACGGAAACGATCGTCATCCCCGAGCCCGGACCAGACGATGTCGTCGTTGCGATTCAGGCCTGCGGCGTGTGTCACACCGACCTGCACTATCGGGAAGGCGGCATCAACGACGAGTTTCCGTTCCTCCTAGGCCATGAGGCCGCAGGCATCGTCGAAACTATCGGCGACGGTGTCACGCATGTCGCCGTCGGGGACTTCGTAATTCTCAACTGGCGGGCGGTCTGCGGCGAGTGTCGAGCGTGCCGTCGTGGCGAGGCGCAGTACTGCTTCGACACCCATAATGCGTCACAGAAAATGACCCTCACCGACGGCACCGAACTGTCACCGGCGCTGGGGATCGGAGCATTCTGCGAGAAGACATTGGTCCACCAAGGACAGTGCACAAAGGTCGACCCTGCCGCGCCGGCATCAGTCGCCGGGCTGCTCGGGTGCGGCGTGATGGCGGGAATCGGCGCCGCAATCAACACCGGTGGGGTGCGGCACGGGCACTCTGTTGCCGTGTTCGGCTGCGGTGGTGTGGGCGACGCTGCAATCGCCGGCTCCAAGCTGGCCGGCGCATCGACGATCATCGCCGTCGATATCGATGACCGCAAGCTCGAGTGGGCCCAGGAGTTTGGAGCGACTCATGTCTGCAACTCCGCAACAACCGACCCGGTCGAATTCATTCGCTCGGTTACCGATGGCAACGGTGCCGACGTGTGCATCGAGGCGATCGGCCATCCCGAGGTGTACAAGCAGTGCTTCGAGGCGCGGGACCTGGCAGGCACGGTCGTGCTAGTTGGTGTGCCGAACCCGGAGATGACCGTCGAGTTGCCGTTCATCGAGATCTTTGGGCGCGGTGGAGCACTCAAGTCATCGTGGTACGGCGACTGCCTGCCCGAGCGGGACTTCCCGATGTTGATCGACCTATATCTCCAGGGGCGCCTCGATCTCGGCCGCTTTGTATCGGAAACGATCGGGCTGAGCGATGTCGAGCAGGCCTTCCACAATATGGAACAGGGTGAGGTACTCCGCAGCGTGGTGGTTCTGTGACGATCGAGCTAGTCACGACCGACGGCACTTTCTTCCTTGACGGCGGCCAGTGGCAGGTCACGAACAACATCTGGATCGTCGGCAACGACCGCGAGGTGCTCGTGTTTGACGCTGCGCATGATCACCAGCCGATCCTTGAGGCCGTCAACGGACGCAAGGTCGCCAGCATCGTGCTCACCCACGGCCACAACGACCACATCAACGCCGCTGTCGCCCTCCGCGAGGCAGTGGATGCGCCCATACTTCTCCACGAGGCCGACCGAATGCTGTGGGACGCCGTCTATCCGGACCACTCACCCGACGGCGTCATCGAACCCGGGTCGACCCTGAACGCAGGCGGGCACGAACTCGGCATACTCCACACCCCCGGCCACTCCCCCGGTTGCTGCTGTTTCCATGATGTAGCGACCGGTGCCGTGATGAGCGGCGACACGCTGTTCTGCGGCGGCCCCGGAGCCACGGGCCGGTCGTACTCCGACGAGCCAACGATCCTCGCGTCGATTCGCGAAGTTCTTCTAGGACTCCCTGATCACACCGTGGTGCACACCGGACACGGCGACACAACCACCATCGGAGCCGAACGCCACGGGGTGCTCGCTCGCAGCGCCGAACTTGGCTTGTGACGCGTCTGGCCGCTGGGGGCGTAGCGTGTCGTGATGCCGGTTCGGGTAGTCGACGGAGTGATCCAGCACTACGCGTGGGGCGACTCAGACTTCATTCCGAGTCTGCTCGGCGTCGCCGGGAAGGGTGAGCCATGGGCGGAACTTTGGCTCGGGACCCACCCGAACGGACCGACCCTGCTTGACGACGGTACGCCCCTGTCCGACCTGACCGGCCCGCTGCCGTACCTGTTAAAGGTGCTCGCCGCCGCCGAACCGCTGTCACTCCAGGTCCATCCGACGAAAGAGCAAGCAACCGCCGGGTTTGAGCGCGGCGTGTTCGATGACCCCCACGCGAAGCCCGAGCTCCTAGTCGCCCTCACCGAGTTCGAAGCACTGTGCGGGGTGAGACCCGCTGCCGCAACGGTCGAGCTACTCGACACAATCGGCGCGCACATGCTTGCTTACACGGTGGACGCCGATGGCCCCGGGGCGGCGATCCGTAGTCTGTACCAAGGAGACATCGACATCGCACCGACACTTGAGGCATGCGCCGAAGCACCCGGCCCCGAGGCTGCTTGGGCGCGCCGACTCGCCGCGCAGTACCCCGGCGATCCGAGTGTGGCGGTAGCACTGCTGCTCAACCATGTGGCGCTCCAGCCCGGAGAAGCGCTCCACCTGACTGCGGGCAACCTGCACGGCTACCTGCGCGGTTCGGGCATCGAGCTAATGCGGGCATCCGACAACGTCGTGCGCGGCGGGCTTACGGTCAAGACCCTTGACATCGAGCTCCTGCTCGACACGTTCGATCCGACGCCGCTCGCCGACCCAATCATGCACGTCGACGACGGCCGGTACCCACTCCCAGAGGCTGGAGTGATGCTTGTTCAACTTCAGCCGGGAGACAGCCACACAGCCGTGGGTCACGAGCTCGCCATCTCCATGGACGGCACCACGCTCTACCTGTCGCCGGGAACTCCGGTCTACACCGACAGTCGAACCTACGTGGTCACCCCAATCGATGTGACAACGACCTAGCGTCGTCATCATGACGTCCAATCGGACACGGCGAACGCGGGCAGCTCACAAACGTCGGCGTCGGATGGATCACGTCGACCACGACCTTACGGCCGAGCAGTGGACCGCGCTCCAGGAAGCCTGGGGCGGCTGCGCCTACTGTGACGCCTCCGACCAACCGCTTCAACGCGACTGTGTGCAGGCGCTGTCGCGAGGTGGCCGCTACACCCTTAGCAACATTGTACCTGCCTGCGCCTCGTGCAACGCCAGCAAATCGAACGACGAGGTGACCGCCTGGATGCGGCGAAAGCGGCTCGACGAGCGCTCCTTCCTGCTACGCAATCTCGAAATCCGCACGCTTCTCGTTGACCGAGCTACGCCGTGACGCACTGACCGCTACTTCTTCCGGATCTCAACAATCTTCTCGTTTGCCTGGTTCGCATCATCACCTTGCTCGTCAAGCAGCTTGGCGCGGTCTTTCTCAGCCTCGCGTCGGGCTCTATCGAGGTCGGCCCGCTCAAGCGCAGCGTCAACTCCTTGATCGTTGATGAACTCGGCCCATTCAACGAGTTGGTCGACCATCTCATCTTCGGGCACGACCGCCACATTCTGCCCTTTGATGAACAAATGACCGCGCTTATTGCCGGCGGCGATTCCGATGTCGGCATCGCGAGCCTCGCCAGGTCCGTTGACCACGCACCCCATCACTGCGACCTGCAGAGGGATCTCCCGCTCGCCGAACGCATCCATCGCGTCATTAGCCACCTTAATCACATCGACTTCAGCACGGCCACATGATGGGCATGCGATCAGGTCGACGTTCTTGCGCTCACGAAGGCCGAGCGCTTCAAGCAGTTGGCGCCCGGCTTTTGCTTCTTCGACCGGATCGGCGGTGAGCGAGTAGCGGATCGTGTCGCCAATACCCTCCATCAGCAGCGTCGCGATTCCGGCGGTTGCCTTGATCAGCCCAGCGGGCGGTGGGCCAGCTTCGGTCACGCCGAGATGGAGCGGATGGTTGGTCTCCTCACTGAGAGCCCGATACGACTCGACCATAAGCGGCACCGACGACGCCTTCACCGAGATCTTGATCGCATCGAACCCGACCTCGTCGAAGTACTGCATCTCAGTTTGTGCTGATTCGACCATCGCTTCGGGCGTCGCTCCACCGTACTTTTCATAAAGCTTTGGATCGAGCGACCCTGCGTTGACTCCGATCCGAATCGACAGATTACGATCCTTCGCCTCGCGGGCCACTGCCTTGATGTGCTCTGGCTTGCGAATATTGCCCGGATTCAGCCGCAGTCCGTCGACGCCAGCCTCCATCGCCGCCATCGCCATCTTGTACTGATGGTGGATGTCGGCGATGACCGGCACCGGCGACCGCGGCACGATTTGAGCAAGCCCCTCCGCCGCTTCTAGCTCATTACACGTGCAACGAACGATGTCCGCGCCCGCCGCCGCAAGCGCATAGATCTGCTGCAGCGTCCCATCGACGTCGGACGTCTTCGTGATCGTCATCGACTGCACCGTGATGGGAGCGCCACCTCCGACAAAAACATCCCCTACTGCGATCTGGTTGGTCTGCTTCCGAACCGCGGCCGAGACAACATCCATGGGAACAGTCAATCACCTGCGCAGGCCCCTGCAGAGACGCAGCTACAGCGGATCGGTGATGTCGAGGTACAGCCCGGCGAACATGAATGCGAAGAGAAAGACGATCACACCCATTGCGAGCGGCATCAGTCGTTCGACGTCGGCGAAGTAGCGCTGTTTTCCACCCCGGATTCCCTCACGCACCCGCTCGTAGACCGCAACCGCAGCATGACCGCCGTCGAGCGGGAGCAGCGGAAACATGTTGAAGACACCGACGAACACGTTCAACACTGCCAGCAGCCACAGCACTCCGAAGATGCCTTCTGAGTCGCCGACATCATCCGATAACCCGGTGACTCCAACGAGGGTGACCGGCCGAGTTTCGAGGTCATCGTTACCACCCCCGAGGTGGCCGATGACATTGACGGGGTTGAGCGCTTTGAAAACGCCCTTGGTCGACTCCCACGCGGTGGGAACAATATCTGTCACCGCATTTCCTGCAGCAGCGACGAGACCATGCTCCTCGTAGACGTAAGGGTTATACGGGCTGACGCCGATGTAAGCGGTACCGAAGAGCGGACTGCTCTCTGGGACGTCGGTGCGCGCACCCAGACCGACGGGGACGACGACCTCGGTCCCGTTGCGCAACACGACGAAATCGACGATTTCACCAGGCTCGAATCCGCGAACCACCGGACCTAGGTCGGAAGGGTTTGCCAGCGGGACCCCACCAATGGACAAAATCTGGTCATCGGCCATGATCCCAGCCTGTTCGGCAGGAAGCCCCGCTACCGCCTCGGCCACGATGACTTCGGGGACGAGTTCATTAGTACGCTCACCCTGACCGACGTAGACGACGAAGAGCAGCGTGACCGCAATGATCATGTGCATCATTGACCCTGCGGAAATCACGAGCAGACGACGCGGAAAGCTCTTCTGTCGATAGGTCCGCCCTTCGTCTTCAGGTGCGACATCCGCGTCGATCCGGTGCATTCCTATGATCCGAACGAAGGCACCGACAGGGACCAGGCGCACGCCGTATTCGGTTTCGCCCTTCCGGAAGCTCCAGAGGCGCGGTCCCATGAACATGAAGAACTGGGTGACCTTCATCCCGGTCCACTTGGCGGTCAGGAAGTGCCCCGCCTCGTGCAGGAAGATCGAGATCACGATGCCGACGACAAAGATGAACCACCAGGCGTTAAGGCTGTAAAGCCAAACGAACAACCCACCGATCGCAGCCATCGCAAGTGCGCCCTTCCAGCCCCCGGCGAGGTCGTCGTCGGAGATCTCCTCTGCGGAGCCTCCTGCGACGATTTCGCTCTTGAGCTTGTCGGACCGTGTCATGGTCACGACGGGTTTGGGTGGTGGGAGTTGTTCAAGTTGGTCGGTCATTGCTGCTCAACGATCTCTTCGGCGATTCGTCGGGCGACTTGATCAGCTTCGATCACGTCTGCGACGCATACGGGGGTTGCACCATCATGGCGCTCTAACACGTCAACACAGACGTCAGCAATGGCATTCCATCGAACCTTTCCAGAAAGAAAAGCAGCGACTGCGACTTCGTTGGCGGCGCTGAGCCACGCTGGTGCTGTGCCTCCGGCACGCCCCGCCTGGTACGCAAGGTCCAGGCAGCGAAAGGTCTCCCGATCAGGCGGTTCGAAGTCGAGTCTCGACAGAGTCGTCCAGTCGATGGCGCCGAATGGCACCCTTGTACGGTCCGGGTAGCCGAGTGCATATCCGATCGGAAGATGCATCGTCGGCATCGACAACTGGGCGATCGTTGAACCGTCCGAGAACTCAACCATCGAGTGCACGACCGATTGCGGATGTACCACCACTTCGATCTGGTCATAGGGGGTCCCGTACAGCTCGTGAGCTTCAATCACCTCTAAGCCCTTGTTCATAAGTGTGCTGCTGTCGACCGTAATCTTCGGCCCCATCGCCCAGGTCGGGTGGGCGAGCGCCGATTCGACCGTGACCCCTGCCAACTCATCGGCGACCTTGCCCCGAAACGGTCCGCCACTTGCGGTAAGCAGCAGACGGCGCACCTCACGTTCGGGCTCAAACGACGACCGCAAGCACTGATGCAACGCGCAATGTTCACTGTCGATGGGCACGATCTCTGCACCGGGAATCGAAAGCAACGGCTGCACGACGGGCCCGGCAGCAATCAGGCTCTCCTTGTTGGCCAGCGCTAAGCGCTTGCCAGCCTGCAACGTTTCGACCGTGACCTCAAGTCCGGCGAAGCCAACAACACTGTTGACGACGACATCAGCGCTCTCGACGATGTCTTCGGAGTCGCTGGTCACGAGAACACCCGTGGTTAGCGCAGCAACCTCGCGCCGAGCATCTTCGCGAGCGATCGAGACCACCTCGGGCCGAAACTCCTCAATCTGGGCGAGGATGGTCTCGATATTTGCCCCACCGGCGCTCAAGGCAGCCACCGCATAGGAGCCTGGCTCCCGCGCGTTCTCTGCCCGAATGACACCGATCGTCTGGGTACCGATTGACCCGGTCGATCCTGCGATCGCGACCCGAACCGTCATCGTCGAAAGTTCGTCAGCTCGGAACGAATTCGGCGAACGGGGTCAACACCAGGAATAGGTAGTACACGCCAGGCAACGTGAAGAGGAACCCGTCGAATCGGTCGAGGACGCCACCATGCCCCTTGACAATCGACCCAAAGTCTTTCACGTCGAGATTGCGCTTGAACATGGACTCGGTGAGGTCCCCCAGTGGAGCGAGCACCGACACAACGAGCCCGAAGAAGAGCAGGTCGCTGGTTTGGCTCCACGTGTCGAATGTCCCCTGGATCGAGACGATGACCATCACGAGCATCGTGAGGATCGTGCCACCGAGGAATCCCTCAACTGACTTGCCGGGGCTAATCCACGCGCGCAAAGGGGTACGGCCGAAGGCCGAACCGAGGAAGTAGGCGCCGACGTCGTTGGCCACCACTGCGAGAGCGAGAAGGACCAGCGTGTCGGTCCCCCACGGGGTGCCATCGGCGTAAAGGGTGGTGGAGACGTTCGAGAAGTCGAGGAGCATGCCGGCGTACGAACCGAGCACACCGATCCAAACCACTCCAAGCATCGTGATTGCCATGTTTGGCATCGGCCCAGACTCGATCGAGGGAGCACCAATGAAGCCCAGTGATCCTGCGAGGAACGCAAACGCAATGACGAGTAGGACCCCCTGCTCACCAACCCAGTAACCGGCGAGCGGTGCGGCGGCAATGGCTGCGACTCCGGGGGCCACGGCGGGGCGATACCCCTTCTCGGTGACTTTGCCGAAGTACTCGATACCAGCAACAGTCAGCAGAGCCGTCACGAAGATAAGAGCCCCGAGCGGTCCAATGAAACGAACCACCACAAGGAAGGCAACGGCGAGCCCGAGCCCGGAACCGATCGCCACCGGCAGATTGCGCTTATCGCTGACACCGATCGACGAACCTGCCGACGGGGGCCGCTGCGGTGTCGAGCCACGACGGACCGGATCAGGCCGACGCGGCATTCCCGACGGGTCGGTGCCGATCGTGATGCGCGGCGGCTCGCGTCGCGACGCATCGGCGACAACCGCATCGGTTGCCGCAGTGGTCCCGGGACCATCATCGGCCCCAGGCGCCTCGGCGACAGCGGGCTCCGCTGCATCAAGCGGTTCGTTCTCCCAGCTCAGCTCTCCTGTCGGATCGGACGGGCTGGATGCCGACTGCGCTGAATCGGTGGTACTCCTAGTCAAAGTGCCCGAGGGTTCGTCGACGCTGTCGCCCTCCTTCCACACCGGTGACTCGGAAGTGAACGTCGACCACACATCAAGGTCGTCGGAATCGCCGCCATCAGTAGATGCTGCTTCGATCTTGGGCATCTCGCCAGTTGGCGGTTCGGTCCAGTGTGGAAGTGGTCCGGTTGTATCATTGCCGAAGCTCAACCCGGAATTCTCAATAGTAGGGGAACCTGAACCGTCCCCGCCGGAGTCGTCGCCGAACAGCGGTCCGCCAAACTCCTCCTCGTCGAACTCGTCCATCGACGATTCGAACTGACCTGGACGACGACCGCCAGCACTTGGTTCTGCTGCGTCGTCATTACGCCAGATGTCATCGGTCATAGTTCTTTCCTCTCGGTTCCGTCGACGCCCGTCAGACTTCGAGTAGTTCCTGCTCTTTGCGATTAAGGGCTTCGTCGACGAGATCGACATGTTCGCTGGTCACCTTGTCGAGTTCTTTCTCGGCGCGCTCGAGCTCGTCTTCAGAGACCTCGCCGTCTTTCTGCTCCGCCTCCATGGCTTTGCGCGCATCACGGCGCAGGTTGCGCAGTGTGATCCGACCATCTTCGGCCATGCTCTTCGCCACCTTCACGTATTCCTTTCGACGATCTTCGGTCAATTGTGGCAGCGAAATCCGGATCGAGATCCCGTCATTGTTCGGATTGACACCGAGATCAGATTCCCGGATGGCTTTCTCGATGGATTCGAGCGAGCTCCGGTCGTGTGGCTTGATCAGAAGTTGCCGAGCCTCAGGAACAGAGATTGACGCCAGCTGCTGCAGGGCGACCTGCGCTCCGTAGTACTCGATTGTGATCCGGTCGACCAGCGATGGGGTCG
This sequence comes from uncultured Ilumatobacter sp., assembly GCA_905480335.1. Classification (GTDB taxonomy): domain Bacteria; phylum Actinomycetota; class Acidimicrobiia; order Acidimicrobiales; family Ilumatobacteraceae; genus Ilumatobacter_A. Next base: position 20,253 of record CAJQPY010000029.1, read on the forward strand.
CCCGTCCGGTGCGGACCGTGGAAAATTGCGAGCGCGTGTGTTCGACTGCCTTCTCCATCTTCTCCATGGTCTCGAGCATCGTGTCGTCGATCACGGCGGCCAGAGTAGCGCTTCTTCTACTCGCGTACGAGGGTGCCCTCGGGCCCACCCTGCACGATGCTCGCTAGCGAACCGTTTCGGGACATGTCGAACACAATGATCGGGATGTTGTTTTCGCGGCAGAACGCTATTGCCGTGGAGTCCATGACGCGTAGGTTCTTGGTCATCACTTCCATGTACGAGACCTCATCGTATTTCGTCGCGCTGGACTCCGTGCGCGGGTCTGCGCTGTAGATACCGTCGACGCCGGAGTGGGTGCCCTTGATTAACGCGTCAGCTTCGATTTCGGCGGCACGCAACGCAGCTGCTGTATCTGTTGTGAAGAACGGGTTGCCAGTGCCTGCGGCAAAGATCACAACGCGACCCTTCTCAAGGTGGCGCACTGCGCGCCGGCGAATGTACGCCTCGGCGATGCGCGGCATTTCGATCGCTGACTGCACTCGCGTCTCCTGACCTTGGCGCTCGAGCGCGTCCTGGAGCGCCAGCGCGTTCATCACTGTGCCGAGCATGCCAATGTGATCGGATTGGGTGGCGTCCATCCCGGTCAGGGATCCTTCTTGACCGCGCCAGAAGTTGCCGCCTCCGACTACTACGGCCACGTCAACGCCAAGATCCTGGCGGAGATGAATGATTTCGGCCGCCGTTGCATCGAGCGTGGCACCATCGAGACCCGAGCCGGAATCACCGGCCAGGGCTTCTCCCGACGGCTTGAAGATGATTCGCTTGAAGCTCGGCCGTCGATTGTCCGTCATTGAGTGGTCTCCGTGGTGACTAGGGCCGGCGCGAAGCGGCTCCAATAAAAGATACATGACCTTCCACGGAGCCGTTTAAAGCAAGCTGGCGTGGAGAAGAAGACCTCAGAGCGGTTCGGGCGGGTTCAGCCGATCTCGACTTGCGCGAACGACACGATGGTGGCGCTCCCGATGAACTGGCTCACTGACTGCTTATCGTCTTTGGCGTAGGGCTGGTCCATAAGGACCACGTCCTTGAAGAACCCTTGAATCCTGCCTTCGACGATCTTCTCGATCGCCTGCTCGGGCTTGCCCTCGTTGCGCGTGATCGTCTCGAGCGTGGCCCGCTCGGCTGCGATGACATCGTCGGAGACGTCGTCGCGGGTGAGGTACGTCGGACGGGCGAAGGCGATGTGCACAGCGACGTCATGAGCAAGTTCGGCCGAACCGCCCGCAAGTTCGACCAGCACAGCGTTTACGCCGCGCCCACCCTGGCTGTGCTGGTAGTGGCCCAGTTCGTTGCCAACGGCTGCCTCGACGCGCTTGACGTCACCGAGCCCAATGTTCTCTTTCAAGGTGACCTTCAGCTCCTCAAGCTCGGTTGAGCGCTCGGCAACGGCGCTGACATCGTTGGCGACCACGATTTCGGCCAGCGCCTGCGCTTCGGCCTTGAACTGGTCGGAGCTGGCGACGAAGTCGGTCTCGCTTTTGAGTTCAACAATTGCACCAACGTTGCCGTCGAGGTGAATCGCCACGACACCTTGAGAGGCGTCGCGGTCCTCGCGATTGGCGCTGGCTGCGAGTCCTTTTTCGCGAAGCCATGTCCGAGCAGCTTCCGTGTCGCCGTCATTTTCCTGGAGAGCCTTCTTGCAATCCATCATGCCGGCGCCAGACGAGTCGCGGAGCGCCTTGACGTCCTGTGCGGTGAATGACATGAAACTCAACTCTCCTGGATCTCGGTGGTGGCGGCATCGGGCGCGTCGGGGGCCTCGGCGGCAGGCTCAGCAGGGTCGGGGTCCGTCGCAGCGGCTTCGCCGACCAGTTCGTCCTTTACTGCGTTCAAACGGGCATCGCGATCGGCCTGAGCCTGGGCTGCAGCATCGCGAGCCGCCTTCTGGGCGACCTCAAACTCGGCGAGTTCCTCAGGTGACTTCTCGACGGCCGGCTCGGGAGCCGGGTTGCGCTTCTGCGCGATGAAGCGCCCTTCGGCGACAGCGTCAGCGATCACCCGAGCGAACAGGCTGTTTGCGCGAATCGCATCGTCATTGCCCGGGATCGGATAGTCGACGACTTCCGGGTTGACGTTGGTGTCGACCACCGCAACGACCGGAATGCCAAGCTTCTGTGCCTCGGTGACAGCGATATGCTCCTTCAATGTGTCAAGTACGAAGATTGCGTCGGGCGCCTTCTTCATGTCGCGCAGACCACCGAGGTTTTTTTGAAGCTTGGTGAGTTCGCGGTTGAGGAGCAACGCTTCCTTCTTGATCATGACATCGGTCTCACCCGAGGCGACCATGCGCTCGTACTCAAGCATTTTTGACACACGCTTTGAGATTGTCTGGAAGTTGGTGAGCATGCCGCCGAGCCAGCGCTCGTTTACGTACGGCATCCCGCACTTGTCAGCGTAGCTCTTGACAGGATCCTGCGCCTGCTTCTTAGTGCCGACGAAAAGAATTGTGCCACCGCCGGCTACGAGATCGCGCACGTATCCGTAGGCCTGCTCCACGCGCGGCAGCGTCTGCTGCAAATCGATGATGTAAATCCCGTTGCGCTCACCAAAGATGAAACGCTTCATCTTTGGGTTCCACCGGCGGGTCTGGTGACCGAAGTGTGCTCCGGCATCAAGCATCTGGCGCATGCTGATAACAGCCATGTTGTTCTCCTTGTTGCGGTTGACCGCACCGATCGGCGCCCGAAGGCGACCGCTTTGGACCGGCGAGGCAGTGAGTTGGCCGTCGTGCCGGGCGGCACAACAGCCTTCACGTTACCGGGCCGGCTCAGGCGCCACACCATCAGCGAATGGGAGGTACGGGACAAGATATTTCGGCCGTCGACCGAAATCAGCCGGAGTTGACCATGGAGTTCGCGGACGAACGGCTCCGGATCGATGATCGGTTCCTCGGCGCGGACTAAGTAGGAAGCTCCGCTGGCTCGGCCGACCGCCGCGCCGATAACAACCGCATTACCTACGCGCCACAACGCGCTGACAAGCCGTCCGTAGGTCAAGCGCCAGCTGTTCGCATTACGTGCGACCGCGTAACGAGTTGCCGTGATCGACCCTGCTCATGGCACGGCGTCAGCGGCGCCGACCCGGACAAGTACCCGAGATCCGACGCAGTACCTGATAGCTCGATTTTCAGCCGAGTACGGGCACGGAAGTTCGCGGACGGGTCGACAATGATGCCGGTGACCGGCGGGGCTCACGGGGTGCAACCGCAGCTGGCATCTAGATCACGACGGCGAGAACGAGTGCCGCACCGGAAGAGAAAAACGGGGCACGGGTCCTTGGACGACGAAAAATGGAAGAGGACGCCCCAGGGGTTGAACGAGGCTTTAGGCGACGCCGGCCGCGCTCATCCGAGAGCGAAGGTGCAGGACCGACTTGGTGTGGATCTGCGACACCCGACTCTCGGTCACTCCGATAACGTCACCGATTTCCGAGAGGGTGAGACCTTCGTCATAGTACAGCGAGAGTACGAGCCTCTCCCGCTCGGGCAATTTGCGGATTTCGGCGCGCATAATGGCGCTTTGTTCCTTGTCCTCGATGACTGCGGACGGCGAGCCCGACATTGCTGTGTCGGGTGCGGACGGCTCGGTCCCGGCAGCAATAGCACGGTCGAGCGGGCCAATCGTGGTGCTGGCGATTGCCGACAGCCACTTCGTGAGCTCCCTCTCGGTTACCCCCAGGTGCTCGGCCATCTCTTCGTCATTGGGCGCGCGTCCCTCACGGTGTTCGAGCTCGGCGAACGCTTTCTCGACTTGGCGGGCCCGGCTTCGTACCGACCGCGGAACCCAGTCGAGTTGACGTAAACCGTCGTAGATTGCTCCGCGGATGCGCGTGACGGCGAAGGTCTCAAACTTCACCCCACGTTCGGGGTCGAATCGCTCGATGGCATCAATCAGACCGAAGACGCCGGAGCCGACGAGATCACCCTGGTCAACGTTGGATGGCAGCCCAGCGCCGATGCGACCTGCGACAAACTTTACCAGGGGCGAGTAGTGAACGATGATGTGGTCGCGGGCGGCGCTGTTTTTACGCTTAAGCCAGCGGTTCCACTGCATCTGGAGGTCGGCGTCCTCTGGAACGATGCTCATGCCCTGGGGTGTGCCTGGCGGTAGGCAGCCGAAAGTCGCTCTCTGCTGACATGAGTGTAACGCTGCGTGGTTGCAACATCGGAGTGACCCAACAACTCCTGCACCGCACGCAAATCGGCACCGCCGTCGAGCAGATGCGTTGCGAAGCTGTGTCGCAAGGCGTGCGGATGTGTCGGGACTGGCGAGCGACGATCGACGATCCGCCGGACATCGCGGGGCGTGAGATCCTTGCCGCGCTCGTTGCAGAACAAGATGCCACTCGGCCCACGCGGCGCTACCACGACAACGTCGGCACGAAGCGCCAGCCAGGCGTTCAGCGCAGCGACAGCTGGCTCGCTGAGCGGTACCCGCCGCTCCTTAGCACCCTTCCCCCAGACGGTTGCAGCTTGCTGCGCGAGCGACAGCGACGCCACGGTGAGCGAGCACAGCTCGCTGACGCGAAGGCCTGATCCGTAGAGCACTTCGAGGATTGCGTCGTCGCGCCGTCGGCGCCACTCGGGCTCGTTGGGCGAGAGGGGCGGCGCTACGAGTAGGCCGTTCAGCTCTGAGCGGTCGAGCACTCGCGGGAGACGCCCGCCGCCTGAGTGGACTGAGACCCCAGCGGTCGGGTCGACCGACCCGAGCCCGGTGGCGACTCTCCAACGGTAATACCGGCGGATCGACGCTACTTTCCGAGCGATCGTTCGGCGAGCGAAGGTGCGCGTGGTCAGGAATGCGAGATATCGGCGAATGGACGCCCGGGTTACCGCGTCCGGATCGGTGATGTCGCCTCGGGCGCACCATTCCGAGAAGCTGCGCAAGTCGGAGCTGTAGGACGCAACGGTGTTCGCCGACAGCGCAGTTAGCGAAGCGCTGAATTTACCGATGCGCCACGATTCCACGCCGTTGATCGTAGGACTCCCGGTAACGACACGCATGGATGATGTTGCGAGTCACACCAAATCGCGACACTCGTTAACCCGGTCGAACCATTCTCTCGACTTGGCGGCCCGTCCCGTTCGCTTGACCACGCGACGCCCTTGGCGATCAGGGGCTCCAGAGTTGATGGTGCCGCCGGATCACACGAGGGAAGTGGCATGCTCTGCGGATGCTGACCCGAGTTCGCCGACGCCGAATTGCTGCGGCCGCCCGAGTTGCGGCCGCAGTGAGCCTTGGCTCATTTATTGCGGCCTGTAGCAGCGGCGACAACGCAGCGGGCGACGCCGAGCGATTTTGCGGCGAGATCGAGCTGCACCAAGGAACGCTATTCGCCCCCGATCTATCATCTGCCGCAGAGATCGCTCCGCTTGTCGATTTGTACCGCGAGATCGCTGAGTTGGCGCCGCTATCCATCGAGGCAGAATGGGAGCAACTAGTGCTCAACTACGAAACTGCGAGCACGGTCGTCCCCGGCGACGAGGCATCAATGCAGGTGGCGGCGGCACAGGCGTACCAATCGGAGCAGTCGGCCGCCGAGGTCAAGAAATGGCTGGTCGACAACTGTGCGCTCGACATCGGGCCTGTCTCCACAATCGTCGCACAGGCAGGCTGACGCTGCAGTCGGCGTTAGCCGACGACGTCAGAGGATTTCGCCGCGCTTCAAGATCACCGAGTCGCACAGGCCGTAGTCCTTGGCGTCTTGAGCCGTGAACCAACGGTCGCGTTCCGAGTCGGCCTGGATTTCTTCGATGTCCTTGCCGGAGTGGAACGCAATCAGCTCGGCCATCCGCTTCTTCGTGTAGCGGAGCTGTTCGGCCTGGATCTGGATGTCGGACGCCTGACCACGAAGCCCAGCGAGCGGTTGATGCATCATCACCCGAGCGTTCGGAAGCACATAGCGCTTGCCTGTCGCTCCAGCGGTGAGCAAGAACTGACCCATTGAGGCGGCGAGGCCCAAACACACCGTGGCTACGTCACAACCAACGAATTGCATGGTGTCATAGATCGCCATACCAGCAGTGACCGACCCGCCGGGGCTGTTGATGTAGAGCCAGATGTCGGCATTCGGGTCTTCGCCTTCGAGATACAGCAGCTGCGCGCAGATCTGATTGGCGATGTCGTCGTTAACGTCGGAGCCAAGCATGACGACGCGGTTCTTGAGGAGCCGATCAAAAACTGCTGACCTGGGATCGAAACTGGCCTCCAGTCCGTACGGGGTTGGGCTGGTGTCGGGGCCGTGGTCTCGCGTCGTCTCTGGCATGGCGACATGCTATCGGTCCCCCTTTCGGACTACGGTTCTGCGCCATGTCGGTGACCGCATCCTTTCAACCGGACCACATCGGTGCGTTACCCGGCCAAGCAGCAGCGTTGTCGCTGCATCTGCAGAACAACACAACTGCTGAGCAAGTCGTCACGCTACGAGTGGCCGGCGAATTGGCAGCACAGACCGTGCTCCAGACCGAAACGATTTATCTCGACCCGAACGAACATTTCGAAGTGCCGGTCATCGTGGACGCAAATGTCAGCCTCGTGGCCGGACCACACAATTGTGTAGTCGAAGTCTCTGCCGACAATAAGACCACAAGCGCAGCTGCAATTGTCCAAATCGATGCGACCGCGGCGTGGACGGCACGCCTCGGGCCGGAGCAGTCAAGCTCGCCTACCGGAGGCCGCCACAAGGTCGCTCTCGACAACCTTGGCAATGTCCCGGTCACCGTCGAGATCGCAACCTCGACAGAAGCCGATGTCGTCGCCGACATTGCTGCCCCGACCGTCAACATCGATGGCGGCAAGTCGGCCAATGTGGAACTTCGCATCACTCCCCACTCGCGATTCTGGAGTGGCCCCCCAGTCGAGCATCCCTTCAGCGTCTCTCTGGTAGGGAGCAACGACGAGCAGTGGTCGCTGGACGGGCTCTACACGCAGGGGCCGCGCGTCCAGCCGTGGGTCGTCCCAGCGCTAGCAGGAATGTTGGGTGCACTGTTGTTCGGGACGCTGGCTTGGTTCCTCCTGCTCAGACCTGCCGTGGAGGACATTGCTCGCGAGGAGGCGGCTGAGCTGGATGCTTTCCAACAGGACGAACTCGATGCCGCAGCGAAGGAGGCATCGGAACTCCCACTCGGGGAGCCGACGGATCTCCGGCTTACGGTCCAGGGCAACCCAGGCACCACGGTGACAGAATCATTTGACTTCGATCAAAACGGCAGCAGACGCGTCTTGTCGGTCACCGACGTGATCCTCCAGAATCCAACTGGCGCTGTCGGCCGCCTGGAGTTGCTGCGTGATGGCGAGGTGTTGCTCAATCAGGAGATGGCAAACTTCCGCGACCTTGATTTTCACTTGGTCGCACCGTTCCAGTTCGACAGCGGGAGCACGATTTCGCTGCGGGTCACATGCCAGACCCCCGGCCCAGGCACGACATCGTGCGAGGCGTCAGCCACGACCGCAGGTTTCGTCGACGAAGCCTGAAATCAGAGAGCCCGGCCCCACTGAGACTCTGCAACAGCACGGCCTACGATGGTCGTTGTGTTCAGCGCCCAAGCTTGGGGCCGGCGCCAGGGAGGACACTCAGCTGTGACCGGCCGGTCGTCACCGTCACAAGCATGGTTGTTGTCACATCGCCGAACTGATCGACCTGACCGGCAACCGATGCGCTGGCGGGACCACTTCGAGTGTGCGGCATCACCAGCACTGGGATTGCAAAGCCACCCGTCTCGTCGATAGTCACGTCGCTGGTACTGCCGCTCCAGGTGACTTCCACCGTCAACCCAGTCGGGAATCCGGCGCCACGCAGCGTCACGACCTGGCCTGTCGTCGCAACGCTCGGAAATACTGTGAGTGTTGGTGACGAAGTCCCCGTTCCAATGATTGTTGCGGCAGTCTCGGTGCCGCTCTCAAGTGAAGCGACCAACTGGGCCGAATGTTCGCCCGCATCACTGGGCGCGTACGCGATGGTGATCGCGCAGCGACTGGCGGCCGGGACCGCCTGGCCGACACACCCGTTCTCGACAATTTCGAATGCCGCAGTGTCGTTGGGTTCGAAACGGACACCAACCACATTCGCCTTCGCCGGTGTGGTGTTGACGAGTTCAATCAGACCGATGCGACGGCCGGAATCAATGATTGTGGGCGCAAATTCGAACTGTGTCGGACTGAATGCCACCACCCCCGGGGCCTGAGTCGTGGTGGTAGTAGTAACAATCGGACCACCGGTTGTTGAGGATGGGCGGCCACCCCCAGTCGTGGATGACGTGCCGCCGGTCGTTGCGGATCCACCTGTGGTGCCGCCGGTCGACGATCCCGGCATTGTTGTTGTCGGCAATGTCTCGACAGGTGGCACCTGACCAACAGCCATCACCTCCGTGGTGAACGGACTTGATTCGGCAACATCGAGGAGAGGTACAAGGGTCACCGTTCCGAGCGCCTCCTCCGGGATTTGAACCGTAAAGCCAACCTCGATCGTGCATGTTGAGCCCGACCGGACGACTGGGGTACAGGACTCTTCCAGCACGGCAAACGTCCCGTCGACAGCGACCGACGCCACACCGACGCTGGCTGGACCATTGTTGGCGAACGTCACGGTGGTGGCCAGGTCGGTGCCGACCACACCGCTGCCAAGTTGGTAGGTGTCCGAGTCGAATCCTGCGTCGGAGCTGAGGACGTTAAGCATGATGTCGGCGTCGGCGTCGGCGTCGGCGTCGGCGTCGGCGTCGGCCTCGGCAATCGAATCTGACGCCACGGTGCGTCCATATCGGTCAATGGCGGATCGGGAGGCCCTGGGTGCGATCGGGCCGGTCAGCGTTAGCGATTCGACTTGCGCAAAAGCCTCTGAACCACCGCCGGTCCAGGACGTGAGTAGGAGTGCGTCATCTGTTTCGTGGATGACGTGATTGCCGTCGCGACTGATTACCGGCCGTGTCCCCGCACCGAGCGCCACGGGAGCGCTCTTGTTCTCTCGGATGGTGACCGTCGACGACGCCGGGTCGTCTGCCACTGCGGCGTACGCCACAGTCGAGCCGTCACCTGAGAGACTCGGCTGATGGGCTGAGGTCGCCACCGTCGACACTGTGTCGACCTCACTGACACGGTCCCAGCGAAACACGGTGAGCCCGCTGGTGGTGGTGAGGTCAGGTCCAGCAGCAAAGACCACGGTCGAGCCGTCTTCAGATACGTCAACCGGTGCGGCGACTGCCAGCGGTCGGTCCTCGACGAGTATGGGAGGCTTGAGCGAGGCAGTAGGTACGTATCCGTCCACCGTGCGGTCAAAGCGCAGCACTTCGCTGCCAACGCTGGCCACGATAACGGCACCGTCGCCGGACATCGCTGGCGGCCCAAAATCGGTGACCGCGTTGGGCGGAATCAGGTCGAACGCGACCGCTTCGGGATCGCAGCGGTCGATCACGAGTAATGCCGCATCCGTCTCGGCCGCCGGAAGAGGCGCCGTTTCAGCCTCAACGGGCGCTTCGGTTGTGGTGGTAAGAATAGTCGTCGTCGTCGTGGTCGTCTCGGAGGCCGTGGTGCTCGTCTCGGGGGTCGGCTCGACCTGCTGATCATCGTCTGTTGCGGCGACCGACCAGCCGACCGTGCACCCATCGGCGCTCACGGTTGGATATTGACCACCGCTCGAACCGGGGATCGGTGTGGTCGTCTCGGCGAGCCGATCATGAACGACCACGGTAGAGACCCCTTCGACATCGGTGGACGCAAATACGACGATGTTGCCGTTGTCGGAAAGGTCAGGAGCGGTGTCGGTGCCGGCGAACGGAATCACGAGCGGCGGCGCAGACTGCGCACCGCTAGACACGCCAAACGAACTTGACACGAGGAAGCCACCGAGCGCGAGCGCGCCCACGGTTCCCAGCCGGGTCCAGCCGCTCAACATAACGTGAACGCTACTCCCCGGAGGAGCCCAGCGACCATCGGTCCGGTCAATGAGGCGTCGAGATTGCTTCTCGGTTTGTTAGCGGGCGACGCCGCTGATCACGACGCCGATACGTCGATCCAATCCATTGGGGTTTGCCTCTGCGTCCGCCACTTGGAGGAGTCCTGCCAGACCAGCGGAACCGGTCGGGCTGGCATCAAATCCGGCACGGTGTGCGAGAGCGTGCGCCCGTTCGATGTTCCGCTCTGAGGCGACAACAGTGGCGCCATCGGATGTGCGCAGTGCCTCAATGACGCTGATCCAATCATACGTTTCGTCGTCGAGGATCCCATCGGCGAGTGACACGGGATCACTCCATGGCGGCATCACGGTGTTCCAGTCGCTGGCAGCATTCGCTCCGAGCCGCCACGCCCGGTCGAGCGGCGCACACCCGGCTGCCTGGACGGCCATCAACCGCACGTCCTGACCCATCTCGGCCAATCCGGCGCCGAGGCATGCCGCGAATGCGCCTCCGCCGACTTGGACAAACATTGCGTCGAGTTGCCCAGGGCCACCGGATGTCGGGATCTGTTCGGCGAGCTCCCACCCGATAGTCCGGCCGCCGTCGAGGCAGAGCGCGTTTTCCGGGCCCTGAACCGTGAACGGTACAGCTCCGACCTCGACCGCCTCGCGAAAGCGAAGCATTGCCGGATCGCCGGGTGGATCGGTGCTGCGTCGCTCACAGCGATGCACGTTGGCGCGGAGAGCGTCGAGTCGGTCACCGAACCCATCGTTCATCCATGTCGGGACATACACATCGATCGGCCACTCGGCAGCCCGCGCGAGCGTGGCCGCTGCGAGGGCTGCGTTTCCGCATGAGGCGATCGCGAGCGGCGGACGCACAGACATCTGGCCGAGCAGCTCTAGCGCCCTGAGGTGCAGCATGACAGTGAAAAGGTGCCGAGCCTTTTGGCTTCCTCCCACGCTTCGGGTCTCGTCCTTCGCCCACACGCCTCCCTGCACGCCGAAGCCAAGTTCGTCAGATAGCACCTCCGATCGCTCGAAGGGTGTGGTGACAAAACCCACGCCGTCGACGGCACGCACGGCGTCGTCAAACTCGCTCACGAGTGAAGTACGGGCGGAGTCGGTCATTCCTCTTGCGGCAGCCGCTGCCGCCCATGCGAGGCGGCGGTCGTGGCGGATGAACGGGTTGGGTGACGCTGCTAGTTCATCTGTCGGCTCAAGTTGCGCTGATATGGCCTGGAGCACGTGGTGGCGGTCCATCAGCGTCGATTTCGGACAGCGCCACGGCATCCGCTCGGTCAGCGCAGTCCGCGCCCCGCAGACTGCGCACCGCCAACCCGTGACCTCATGCATACGTCGTAGGCACGATTAGCTTCCCGCAGCGACGCGGCCGTTGAACTCGTCGATCATCTCGTCCCAAACACCCATATAACGACGCAGGCCCTTCCAAAAGTCCTGGTGGCGGCGGACTTCGAACAGATCGAAGGGCGTTCCCTGCTGTTCAACCCACGTGTAATACCCGAGATTAAAAATTCGTCGACGATCGGCTTCGGTGCAGTCGATCGTGTTGTTGGTGTCGACGTTGGCTAGGTGTTCACCGAACGCTTCGGCTGCGTCCGACGGGCTGAACTCGCCGCCGAACCGGGTTATGAGCAACTTGGCGCGCTCGCTGGGGTACAACGCCGCACCATCGGTCGCGACCGTAACAATCGCGTCGTCGTGGCCAAGGTCGAGCAACTTGGCGGTCTTGATTGCGGCGAGGATGTTGCAGATTGCGGAGAACCCGAAGTGCTCGAGCTGGGCAACGACCGCTTCCGGCACGCCCTTGTTCGAGAGGTGCGCCCGGCCGGCCTCGGAGTTAAACACGAGGTCTAACTCGTCGGTCGCTTTGTCTGAGATACCGACCACGACATCGGTGTTGGTGACGTTGTGGATCAGTGGGATGTGCTTGTCGCCGATGCCCTGGATGTTGTGCTCGCCGTAGCCGTTCTCCAGCATTGTCGGACATTCGAGCGCCTCCACGGCCGCGATCTTCGTGCCGTACTCCTCCTTCAATCGATCGCCGGCAGCAATGGTTCCTGCCGATCCAGTTGCGCTTGTGAACGCAGCCAACCGAAGGTCGCGCCCCGAGTCGGTGCGGACCTGTTCAAATGCGTGGCCGAGCGCCCGCCCGGTGACGTTGAAGTGTCCGAGGTGGTTCCCGAACTCAGAGAACTGGTTGAGGATGAAATTGCCGGGATCCTTCGCTAACTCGTTGCAGGCGTCGTAAATCTCTTTGACATTCGATTCGGTTCCGAATGTCTTGATGACATCTTCCTCCGGGTTAGCGCACCACGCGTCGAGCCAATCGAAGCGCTCCTGACTCATTCCCTCGGGAAGAATGGCTACGCCTCGGCTCGCCATGATCTTGCTGATGGCGATCCCACCTCGGGCGTAGTTGCCTGTCGACGGCCAGACGGCGCGATGAACCGTTGGGTCGAACTGACCAGTGACAACACGAGGCGCCAAGCAGGAATATGCAGCGAGCACCTTGTGCGCTGTGATCATGGGAAAGCGGTCCCCGAACACCACGATGATTGGCGACGGAACCCCGGTCAACTCGGACGGAAGCACCACATGGTCAGGCACCTGTACGCGATTGCCGGATAGATCGTTGTACCAGTGGACGCGCCACAGATTGCGGGCATCAGGTCCCTGCGGATCAGCATCGCCGACCTTTGCACCATGATCAAATGTCGACGGATCGGCGAGTTCGCTGAACCGTGGTAGTAAGATTCCTCGTTCGCGGAACCGGTCGACGCTGTTGGTCAGCGCCCCCTCATCGACAATCCGGTCGGCCAGGCCGAACTGATTCTCGAGCGCAGTTACGTTGTCGTCGGAAGGCGAATCAATGACGGTCACTTTGATAGTCTGTCAAGGTGGAAGCTGATCAGCCACTCTGATCGAGCAATGCCCTGTAGTTCTCCGTCGACACGCAACGAAAATATGCGGGTTCACAGCCCGTCAGGTCTGGTCGATTGACACGGAGGCCGCTGCGCGACCGGCACGAGAGGTGTGCGACTCCATCACTTCAAAAGCGTGGTTCACGTTCCGGCAAGTGATCGGCCCATCGACGCACCGCCGGCCCTACCGACTGAGGATTTGAGGGCAAGGCCCCAACCCAGGTGACTCGACACGGAGCCTGACCGTTGTACTGCACGCGGCACAGAAAATGGTGATGGCGTGTGGATGATCATCACAGGAGTTACCGACGTCGATGCCTGTGCCAATATCACTGTGAACCTCCTCAGCTATCGGTCGGGTATGCGGGTCCGATGTTAAAACGGACGGTCGTCGGGTGGCTCAGTGCTCGGACCGACGTGGGCATCAAGCCACGCACACACCCTTCCGGCGCCCTCCCAGCATTCACGAATGCGACGCACGACTTGCTGTGAGTGGAGCCACTCGGGTGCCCCGAAGTTCTTCGACAGCATGAGACCCTTCCGTCGGATCAACTCAATCCGGGGGTGGGCGCGGTCGTATCCGCGAGGTGCGGTCTTTAGTTCGCCGATCGATCCGATCTGGAAGCCTCTGTGCGCTGCATCGGCAACCAGGCCGACGATCTCCTCCCCCGTCGCGTCTACGACGACGGCGTCGCGGAATCGTTGCAGTTGATCTTTGGCCATGCTGTAGTACCCGGCGCCACCCAGTAGTCCGCGAGCCGAGAACTGTACGTAGTGGCCAGCGCCGCCTTCTGACTCACCGAATGCACCTTGGGCGGTCTTATACGGCGGCTTATTTTTTGCGAACCGGAGGTCGTTGTTCGGCCGGAACATGTGGAACGGCCCGAAGTCGTCGAGCGCTTCGGTTAACTCCAACATTGGCGTCTTGACGTATTGGACGAAGCGATGCTTGTTCTCTAGCCAGAAGGCTTTCGAGTTGTCGGCTTCAAGGTGCTCATAGAACTCGATCGCCTCAACAGGAAATCCGCGGAACACCATCCACCGACCGTATCAATCGACCGGGGCCCGAGGGCTCAAGCAAGCCCGGAGAGCAGAGCCAACATCGCTAGCGGAGCGAGCGTTACCGTGGCCACTGGAGCCTTCCTCGGCTGCACTTACGACCGCCGGGATCGTTCGGCTGCGTCATCATTACGCCTAACTTCGCAATGCCGAACCAATCGATAGCGGTCAGCGGGACGCGGCGTAACTCAATTTCATAGATGTGAGGTGAAGACTTCCGGGTCGACGTTGCTTTCTGATTTCGGGCGCCATCTACCCCAGCTCGCGGGGTCTTGAATCAGGACCTGGTGATCATGTCGTGCCGACGGTGGGACTCGAACCCACACTGACGGCCACCTAAAGACCGTGCCTCTGCCGATTGGGCTACGCCGGCGAACGGACCCCAGGCTACGACTCTCTGGCCAAACTGCTTGCGACACTGCCGCCCAGGCACTGCGCGCCAGCTTCTCGTCCAGGTAATCAACCTGACGTCGAGTGTCGAAACCGGGCTCACAATTCCCGAACGCTCGCAGGCACGTCCAGGCCCGGACGCAAGTCGATTAGTAATCGCTCGAGTCGCTGCCTGGTGGTCGTCGACGCGTCTTAGTCTCGAAGACGATGGATCGTGGACATCGAAACCGGCGCTCCACGGAGCTCGCCGGGTGGGGCGTCGTGGCCAGCGTCGGCTTGCTGATAATCACGCAGGCGTTCGGGTGGGATGGCACTCGCACCGTGTCGATTTTTCAGACGCTCACACCGTACGCCGTTCCGATTGTCGTGCTCGTTGCGGCCGAAGCGATCTGGACCGGACGCAACGCGCTGGCAGCGACATCGGCCGCGGTTGGGTTCGGAGCACTTCTGCTCGCGATTCCAATGGTATTCCCCCCTGATCAGCCCGACGTCCGACCGGGCGCCGTGGGGTTCACCGCAGCGGCGGTGAACCTGCTTTACAGCAACCCGCAGGTCGGTGCGGTCGCCGATGATCTAGACAAACTCGACGCCGACATGATCGTGTTCAGCGAGTTCACGCACGAGCATCGAGTAACGCTCGTTGCTCACCCCCTTGCGAATCGCTACCCCCACAAGATCAACGGTGACGGCCTGTTCGCCGGGGGCGTGGCATTGTGGTCGAAATTTTCGCTGACCGAACACGACCCAATCGACACGATCAACGGTTCCATCGACGCGACAATCGGGGGGCCCGACGGCGCCGTCCGGGTCCTCGCCGTCCACCCACCCACACCGATCCTCAGCCATGACGGCTGGAAGCGCGAATTGCGCCTCATCGCAGAGTCTGCCGACGACATCCTGACCCCAACTCTGGTGATCGGCGACTTCAACGCTGCGTACTGGCACCCGGCGTTTCGCGACATCCTGCGGCGGGGTTTTACCGATGCCCACATGGCAAACCATCGTGGATGGTCGACATCGTGGCCGACTGACGAGTTCTTCCCCCCCTTTGTCCGCCTCGACCACGCACTCGCAGGAAATGGTCTCGTATCGACGGACATCGACGACTTCCGGCTTCCAGGGAGTGATCACGCTGCGTTCGTTGTGACCGTCAAGCCTGCAGCGAGCTGAGCGCTTCGAGCAGCGAGCGAAACGCCCGGCCGCGGTGCGAAATCGCGTGCTTGGCTGCTGCGTCCAACTGCGAAAACGTGGCCCCACCGCCTTCTGACGGAACGAATATGGAGTCGTACCCGAAACCCCCATCGCCGTGCTCGGCCGTTGCAATCATTCCGGCACAAATGCCCTCGACAGCGAGCTCACGGCCGTCAGGCCAACGCACCAGGGCGACGGTCTTAAATGCGGCTCGACGGTCGGCAACACCGTCAAGTTCAGCCAGCATCTTGCGCCGGTTGTCTGCGTAGGAGCACCCCTCTCCTGCGTAACGCCCGGTACGCACTCCGGGACCCCCGGCAAGCGCCGCCACTTCGAGGCCCGTGTCGTCGGCTACCGCCGGCAATGCGGTCGCATCTACGATCGCAACTGCCTTCAGGCGCGCGTTGCCTATCAGCGTGTCGGCGTCCTCGACAACGTCAGGCACCTCCGGCGGGCGGGGCAGCAGGTCAACGATGCCGGCGAGCAGTCCGCTCATCTCCGCGACTTTGTCCGGGTTGGCCGACGCGCAGACGAGCTGCGTCATTGTGGTCATCGCGTCGGTGGGCGAGCCGTCGGCGGTGTCGACAACAACTCCGCCTGCATTGCGGCGATCGTGGTTAGACCAACCTCGGCGAGACCAAGCATTGCATCGAGCTCCGGACGCGAGAATGCCACGCCTTCGGCGGTCCCCTGCACCTCGACGAATTTGGCATCACCGGTCGGCTCGCCGCTGGTGTTGGCCTGGAGCATGACCACGTTCATGTCAACTTCGGCAGCAGAGTCCTCGACATAGGGAAGGTCGAGCACGGGATTCCCATCGACGATGCCAACGCTGATCGCGGTGCAGAATGAATGCAGCGGATTCTGGCGCAACTCGCCGCGGTCGACGATTCGTTGTAGAGCATCGTGTAGAGCCATAAAGCCCCCGCAGACACTTGCTGTCCGGGTACCTCCATCGGCCTGCAACACATCGCAGTCGACGGTCACCTGACGCTCACCGAGCAGCGACATGTCGCATGAGGCACGCAGCGAACGGCCAATCAGCCGCTGGATCTCGACTGTTCGACCGCTCTGCTTTCCTTTCGCTGCTTCACGGTTGACTCGCTCGGGTGACGCCCCCGGCAGCATTGAGTACTCGGCGGTGACCCACCCCTTCCCCGAGTTTCGCATCCAACGCGGCACGTCGTCGTCAACGCTTGCGGTGCAAAGCACACGTGTTTTTCCAAAGCTCACGAGCACCGAGCCTTCGGCCATCTCGGTGAAGTCGCGCTGGAAGGTGATGGGGCGGAGTTCGTCGGCGCTTCGGCCGTCAGGTCTCGTCATGACTGTGAACCTACCTGCGGGCTCTGGCCTGAACATCTCAGCGCGGTGCAGCCCACGATTCGGTGTGGTCGAGCTCGGGTCCCAGTAGGCGCGAGCCGAGTTCTCGAAACACATTGATGTCGCCGCTCGAGGCAAAGCGGTGCACTCCACGACCGCCGACGTCTCGGAGAAGACCTGCTTCCCCGAGACGTCGCCGCACGGCGAATGCCGTCTCGTCGGCCGAGCTGACGAGCGTGACCAAGGGTCCCATGACGTCACTGATGATGCGGGCGAGAAACGGATAATGAGTGCATCCCAGCAGGAGTGCGTCGACGTTGGCGTCGACGATTGGGGCAAGAAGACGTTCCGCAAGGACTGTGACCTCGTCCCCGGTGATCTGACCGCGCTCGACAAACTCGACGAAACCGGGGCACGCAGCACTCACGAGATTGACCGGCACACCGGTTGCAGCGATGCTGCGCATGTAGGCACCCGACGAGATCGTGCCGACGGTGCCGATCACTCCTACCCGGCCGGTCGTCGTCGTCGCGACAAGCGATTTCGCTCCCGGTGTGATCACGTCGATTACCGGAACGTCGACCTCGGCGCGAAGGTCGTCAAGCCCGGCGGCAGTCGCCGTGTTACAAGCCACGACGATCGCCTTCGCACCGAAGTCAGTAACGAGGCTGCTAGCAAGCTCGCTCGCATAGCCGCGCACGTCTGGTAACGGTTTTGACCCGTAGGGATACCGACCGGTGTCGCCGACGTAAACTAAATCCTCGCTCGGCAGCAGATCAATGACTGCGCGGGCAACGGTCAATCCCCCAAAGCCGGAGTCAAACATCCCGATTGGACCGCTCATCGGCTGCGAGGGTACTGCCCAATCACTAGGCGAACAGGGCCGGGAACATTGCCGCTACAAGCGCCGCTCCGACGCAGAGCTTGACAACGGTGCCCGGCGGGAAACGGCGGGGTGGGACCACGTGATCTGCGCCGTCGATTTCGATTTTGAGTTCCGCCCGACCGGAACGAGCATCGCAGCCGACATTTCCGCGCTGCGGTAATGCAATGAAGGACTCGACAGCGGCGGGGCACCAAACGGTTAGCGCCAGCGATGATTCAACCGCAGGGCGGACGTGCGCTTCGGCGCCGTGACGGGAGCAGCCATGGACTGTTCTTTGGTCGGTAGCACCCGGATTCCGCTGCCGTTTCCGGCCGACAAGCAAGGGCAATCCCTACAGCCTATTGTCCGGTCGAGCGGCTTGAGCGTGCGAGTCAGGCAGTGTTGGGTCGGAGTTCCGCTGAGTCAGGACTTCTTAGACGTTCTACTTCAATCAGCAACGAGGCATGGCAAGACTGCGTCGTTTTCACAGCGCCCGGAGTTTGAGGTTCCATCCGCCATTGTTGTCCCACCGGGATGCGCCGCAGGTCTTTACACCAGACGAATGTCTACGAAATTCGGCTAGCTCCTGCCGACAGCGGTCTCTACGACATTCGCAAAGTCGCTAGCGCTTCTTCCAAGAACAGCGCAAGCGGCGCCATCTAGGGCTATCGACTGCGACGAGTGCCGTATAAGGTAGGGAGATGGTGGTGAAATCTTTGCTGGTAGGACTTCTCGTCATCGCTGGGGTTGCGTGCGGCTCTGATGAAGAGGCATCGGACGTTCGCGAGTACTCGTCGGAAATTAGATCAAATTTCTTAGAGTCCTGCCGTGGTGCGGGCGGATCAGATTCGGAGTGTTTGTGCGTCTTGGAGGGGCTGGAAGGCGAGTACACTGAGGAGGAGTTCATTGACATTGATGCTGAAATGGCTGGAGGTGGCGACCCGCCTCCATTTTTCACGGGCCTAGCCACACGTTGCTCGTAGGCTGCGTTTCGGCTCCCATCAAAACGCAGTTTTGATGGGAACTCATGCCACCTCAGTCCGAGCAAAGTACTCGGCGCGAATGGCACGCTCTGCACAGCGGATGATGAGCGCTTGCGCCGTCGATGTGAAGCAGCAGTGTGCGAAGTTTGCCAGGTTGGCACACCGATAATGTGAGAGGAAGAAACCTCAGTGCGCGCCGCAGTTGATGTTCGAAACCTCGCCGTACTACGCGGAGGTCGCACGGTTGTTGAGGGGCTGTCCTTCCAAGTCCAACGGGGCCAGATCGTTGGACTGCTGGGGCCGAGCGGGTGCGGTAAATCAACCCTGATGCGGGCGCTGGTCGGAGTGCAGCAAAATGTCACCGGAACCTGCGAGGTACTCGGTGTGCCAGCGGGATCTGCCTCACTGCGTCGTCGCGTGTCCTACATGACCCAGGACGCCTCGGTCTACATCAATCTCACCGTGACCGAGAATCTCGAATACTTCGCAGCCGTGCTCGGTGTAGGCAGAGACCGCGTCTGTCTCGTGTTGGAAGAAGTCGGCCTGCAGATCGAAAAGCACAGCCTCGTCAGCGACCTATCCGGCGGACAGCGCAATCGAGTTTCACTTGCTGTAGCTCTGCTGGGCGAGCCAGAACTTCTCGTACTTGATGAACCAACAGTAGGACTTGATCCTGTCCTGCGCCGAGACTTGTGGGCGCAGTTTCGTCGACTGGCTTCTCGTGGGGTGACACTGTTGGTTTCCAGCCACGTGATGGAGGAGGCCAGCGAATGCGACCGGATTCTTGTCATGCGTAACGGGCAGCTGATAGCCGACGACGGAGAAGAGCAGCTACTCGCTCGAACCAGCACTAACAACATCACGGATGCCTTTTTGGTGCTTGTCAATCTCAACAACGCTGTCGAGAGTGTCCCTGATGCGTAAGAGGACCGACAATCCGCTTCAACAGAGATCCGTTCTAATTGCGACTGCAGCGAGGGTCCTGTCCCAGCTGAGACACGACGGGCGGTCGGTCGCACTGATTCTCGGCGCGCCCGTGTTGCTGTTAGGTCTATTGTCCTGGGTGCTGAGCGGCCAGCCTGGAGTCTTTGACGAGTGGGGTGCGCTCCTTCTTGGCGTCTTTCCGCTTCTCCTGATGTTCGTGGTTACATCGGTGGCAACCTTGCGCGAGCGTTCCGGCGGAACTTTGGAACGGCTAGTGACGATGCCGATGAGCAAAATCGATTTCTTGGGCGGCTACGGATTGGCATTCGGTGTGGCGGCTGTCCTCCAAGCGCTGATCGCGTCTGCGTTGACGTTTTCAGTGTTCGGACTCACGATTGCCGCACCTGTGGGCAGCGTCGTCTTGATTGCCGTGTTGAACGCGTTGCTAGGCACCAGTCTCGGCCTCTTTGCGAGTGCGTTTGCTTCGACGGAGTTCCAGGCAGTTCAGATGCTTCCGATGCTGCTGCTTCCGCAATTCCTACTGTGTGGCATTATTTCGCCGACGTCGTCAATGCCTCAGCTCCTCGAATGGATTTCGACCGTGCTTCCGATGACTTATTCGGTCGACGCCATGAAGCAGCTCACGATTCAATCCGAGGTCACCGGCGAGGTATGGCGCGACATCGGAGTCCTTGTGGGTTTCATCTTTGCTTTCCTCGCGGCAGGAGCATCGACCCTGAAGCGGCGCACTCCCTAGTTCTCGTCACGGCTGCCCTAGCCTGCCGATTCGCCGTGCTCGGGCCATCGCGCACGCCCTTCGCCGAGGCGTCACCGGTGTCGAAGTAGGCGACGGCGCGTAGGGGTCATAAAGGTTCGTTCACGCCGAAAGATTTATTCGAGTTCAATATCGAACAACGCTCGTGCCCCATTGCGGACTGCATATTTGGGACCTTGACCGTATGGGGATCGCAGCGGCGCGTCAGGGCGAATTAGAAATAGATGATCTTCTCGGCGTTCGCTTCGGCGGCGTCTAGGTCATCGGTGTATGCGCCTGTCGAGAGGTACTTCCAGCCGCCGTCGCAGACGATGAAAACGATCGTCCCCGACGCAATCTGCGAGGCAACTTTGGCAGCACCAGCAAGCGCTGCCCCGGCCGAGATCCCGGCGAAAACGCCGCACTCGGCAACTAGCCGGCGAGTCCACTCGATTGATTCACGCGGCCGAACGACCCGCTTGCGATCGAGGATCTCGTAGCCGTTCCATTTTTCAAACACCGGCGGGATGTACCCCTCGCCGATGTTGCGTAGACCCTCGACGTGCTCACCCAAAGGAGGCTCGACTGCCACAACCTGAATCGCCGGGTCGCACTCCTTCAGGAACGTCCCAACTCCCATGAGCGTCCCACTCGTGCCGAGGCCGGCAACGAAGTGGGTGATCTCGGGTGCGTCGCGAACAATCTCTGGGCCCGTGCCCTGGTAGTGCGCCTGCGGGTTCGAATCGTTGGCGTACTGATAGGGAAAGAACCATTCAGGATGTTCACCGGCCAGCACCTTTGCCCGGGCCACGGCACCGTTCGAGCCCTCTTCGCCGGGGGTGAGGATGATCTCAGCTCCAAAGATCTCGAGCATCTGGCGACGCTCGATCGACACCGATGTGGGCATCATGATCTTGATCGGATGCCCCTTGAGCTGGGCGATCGCAGCAAGCGCGATGCCCGTGTTTCCTGACGAGGGCTCGATGATGGTCTGGCCTGGGCGCAGCCGACCGTCGGCCTCGGCTGCCTCAATCATGTTCTTGGCAATGCGATCCTTCACCGAACCGAATGGGTTTTGCATCTCCATCTTGGCAAGGATCCGCACGTCTGGGTTCGGCGACAGGTTCGACACGTCGACCAGTGGCGTGTTGCCGATCATGTCGAGCACGCTGACATGCCTGGCGCTGGGCGCCGAGTTCTGCGTGATTGTGGGGGTGGGCTGTACCATCGTCGTGTCCAAACTGGGCCGCACTGGCGTTATTCCGATGAATCTGATCTGCTTTGTCGGGAATGTATCGCCCGGCGGCTAACCAAACCTGATCGAGCCTGAAGTTACGGCGTTGCAATCAGATAACAACAACGACTTCGGAGACGACCTTGCCGTCGACAATGCGGTAGCTGCGCGTCTCGGGCGCGCTGCGTTTAAGGCCGACGATCACGTAATGCCAGTCGGGCGACACGGCAGCGGCGACGTCGGTCGCGCTGGGGTAAGGCTCGGAGTGGGTGTGGGAATGGACGACACCGTTGATCTCCCAGTGCCGATCATCTGCATCCTTCTCAGCGCGCATAAAATCCAACGGGTTCACCGTGTAAATTCGCGCAGACGCAGCATCGTTTTTGCATGGATAAAAGATCCGAGCCAAGTTGCCCGGCACGCCGGCGGCAGCCAGGGGTCCTGCGAGCAGGCCGCACGCCTCAAGCGGATACTCGTCCAGGGCGAGGCCGACAAGGCGAGCATACGTATCGCTGGTCAGCTGGAGCACGACGGCGAGCGTAGCGATCCAGCTGGGTCGGTACCCTCACGAGTCTGATGGCGAAGAAGGGTAAGAAGACTAAGAAGGCGAAGCAGACCGACGGCACGAAGCTGATCGCCAGCTACAAGCGCGCCTATCGCGATTACGACATCCTCGACACCTACGAGGCGGGGATGGTCCTCACCGGGAGCGAAGTCAAGAGCCTGCGCGAAGGCAACGCCCAAATCGCTGAGGGGTATGCGCGCGTTCGGCGCGGCGAGATGTGGATTGACGGAATTCACATCCCCCCGTACACGAACGCGATCGGTTTCGGCGCTCACGAGCCCGACCGCGAACGAAAGCTGCTACTTAACCGAGCCGAGATCGACAAGCTCGACATGCGCACCGCCCAAGGTGGCCTGACCATCGTTCCGCTCCGACTCTATTGGAAGAACGGACGCGCAAAGATGGAACTTGGGCTTGCGAAGGGCCGAACGAAGGGCGACAAGCGCCAAAACCTGGCTGAGCGCGACGCCGACCGCGAAATTCAGACCGCATTCAATCGGGCCCAGAAGTACGCCAACGACTGACTACGAGACGACTGAGGGCCACGTTGGCCCTAATATGTCCCTGCGAAGGCGACGCTGCGGCTGGGTCAGTGGAAAACCGCAAGCTTCAAGTTCGGTCGAATATCCACGACTGCTGCCCCTGCAAGGGAAGCCAACACCTCGACGGACCGGTCGACGTGCAGTAACGCACCCGAGGCGAAGCCGTCGGCTGCCGCGGCGAGCATTGAGCATCGTGATCGATAAAGACGGCTTCGAGAGGAACTTCGGCAGATTTTACTCGCTGGCGACGCTCGGCGGTTGCGCTCCGCTAGCGTCGACGTCACATATCGGATACACGGGGCTGACTGGTTTCGACGTCAGTAACGCTGTTCGAGTTTGCGACCCGAGTTTCTCAGACTCGTTAAACGGGGAAACCACAGAATTGCCGATGAGCAGTTCGCTCTCGCCGCCTGATTTCGATCAGACGAGTGAAGAGTCATCGTGAGCAGAAATGCCGCACGGGGCCACTCCACCACAGCCCGGCAACAGAAGTGGGGGATGACGATGGGAAAGACCATTGCCAGCGGGAAAGACTGCTGACTTTCAGGAAAGACTGAGCGTGGTCCGCCTTGAGCGGGCAGCCGACCCGTCGGTGTCTCAGCGTCAGAGGTAATGCCGGGAATGGTCGTAGCGGGTTCGTGCATCGGCTGATGGACGGGGGTTCGATTCCCCCCAGCTCCACTGAGGGGGATTGGCACAATTCCGGG
>CAJQPY010000030.1 GCA_905480335.1 uncultured Ilumatobacter sp.
AGCAACACCCAAGGCTTGGGCGCCAACTGCGGGGCGAGTCGCTTCGAAGGTTTGCATGGCCGCCTGGGCGTTACCGGGCTTGCCTTCGCGCACTCGGGCGAGACGCTCGTCGAGCTTCTCCTTGCCGCCAAGCAAGCAGCGGCCCGGAACTCGAACGTCTTCCAGCACGACCTCGGCCGTGTGCGACGCCTTGATGCCGTGCTTCTTGTACTTCTGACCCTGCGACAACCCCTTGGTCCCGGGCGGCACGACGAAGCTGGCATGGCCTTTCGAGCCGAGCTCAGGGTCCACCACCGCAACCACCACATGGATATCGGCGATGCCACCGTTGGTGATCCACGCCTTAGTGCCGTTGAGCACCCACTCGTCATTCTTCTGGTCGTACACGGCCGAGGTGCGGTAGCCGCCGACGTCGGATCCGGCGTCGGGTTCGGAGGCGGCAAATGCACCGAGCGCAAGCTCACCCTTCTCATTTGCGTAGCACTGCGGCACCCACTCCATCAGTTGCTCGGGCGTGGCCGACGAAGCGATGCCGGCGGCCGCGAGGCCAGATCCCATAATTGCCATGCCGATACCTGCATCGCCCCAGAACAACTCCTCGATCGCGATCGGCATCGAGAGGCCAGTCGGGTCGTTGAACATCGACTCAGCCATAAACTCCCAGCCATACAGGCCGATTTCGCGGGCCTGCTCCACGATCGGAAACGGGAACTCCTCTCTCTCATCCCATTCCTCTGCGGCGGGTCGGACCACTTCTTCAGCGAAGCCGTGGACCCACTTCTGAAGGGTCAGCTGGTCTTCGTTGAGGGCCATCGAAAAATCACTCATCTCCCCAAGTTACCCGTCAGTAACACAGGTGTCTACCCGTTGGTAGTTCCCGGCCGTTTCGGGCTGTCCTCGACGTCGTACTCAGACGCAGTTCGAGCAGCTAACTCACGCAACCGGGTCACGGTCAGCGACGTACGGTCGTGCCGTCCTTGGTGGTCTCGACGTTCCAGCCATCAGCCTGGAGTTCACTGCGGATTGCATCCGCTGCCACATAATCCCGGTCAGCACGCGCCTGGTCGAGAGCGGAGGCCTTGGCCAGCACGTCGTCAGAAGCATCGCTGCCACCAGCCGAGAGTTCGAGACCGAACGCCGAGCAGATCTCCATCACTGCACCAACGAGCGAGCCCGCCGCTGCTTCACCGGCATCGATCGCCGAGTTAGCTGCGCGCACCGTATCGAACACGAGCGCCATCGCCTTGGGTGTGTCGAGATCGTCCTCCATCGCAGCGCGAAACGCAGCGATGACGGCGGGGTCCGAATCACCGATGGCGACAGCAGCGGCGCGCGAGGCGAAAGCATCAAGCCCTGCGAGCGAAGCAACGGCCTGGTCGATCCCGGCCTGGCCCATCTTGACCGGGCTGCGGTAGTGCGACTGCAGCAGCACGAGCCGGTAGGCCCTTGGGTCGTAATGCTCGATTAGGTCAAGCAGGTTCGACACGTTGCCAATCGACTTCGACATCTTCTCGCCCTCGGCATCGACCACAAACCCGTTGTGCATCCAATGGTGCGCGAACGTCTTCCCGAGTGCAACCGCCTGGGCCCGCTCGTTTTCATGATGCGGGAAGCGCAGGTCCTGACCCCCACAGTGCAGATCGAAGCCCTCGCCCAGAAGGTCGAGACTCATCACGACACATTCGCTGTGCCAGCCTGGTCGACCCGCTCCCCACGGCGAAGGCCACGACGGGTCGCTCGCCGTTGGCTCGCAATGCGTGAACTTCCAGAGTACGAAGTCGGCGGGGTGTCGCTTCTGAGCCGCTCCGACCACCATGCGGTCGCCGCCTCCGGCTCGCATGTCCTCCAACGACTGAAACGCAAGCGCCCCGTAGTCATCCACCGACTCGACGTCCATGTAAACCCCGTCGTCGGTGACGTACGCAGCGTCGCGCTCGATTAGCGCACCAATCAGCTCGATCATCTGCTTCACGTACTCCGTCGCATGCGGGATGTCGGTCGGCCTTTGAACACCGATCCCATCCATCGCACGAAACCACATCGCTTCACACTCTGTGGTGATCTCATCCCACGGGCGATCCTCACGAGTCGCTCGCTCGATGATCTTGTCCTCAATGTCAGTCACGTTCGACACGAGGCGGACGTCAAGCCCGGTCCACTCGAGATAGCGACGGAGGATGTCGTAGGTGAGCGTCGCCCGGCCGTGTCCCAGATGTGCCGGTCCGTACACGGTCGGCCCACACAGGTAGATGCTGACCTTGCCCGGCTCTCGCAGGGCTAGTTCACGCACGGAACGAGTCGCAGTGTCATACAAGTGCAGCACGGCCTGAAGTGTACGAGTCCTGCCCCAGGCGTTTGTGTTGCCGGCGGAAGCGAGCAAGGAGGGGGTGCGACCCCCTGCCCGGGTGTCACGCCGGGCGGGGCTACGGGGTTACGAAAGATACGAAAGAAGTCTGTGAGAACTGCACCAGCATTAACCAAGGCATCTACCACGAAGCGTCTCTGTGAGCGTGTGTGCCGGCGCCGTGTAGAACCAAGTCACCAAAACACAGAGGCCGCCGTCCTCAGGGCAACGACTTCTGTCTCGTATCTGAGGTGTGTTTGGCTCCATTTTTGCCCCGGTAGCGGAGCGTCCATCGTGGTGCTCCACACGCCGGACTCTCCGCTACTGGGTCCAACCACACCTCTCACTCGGATCCTGCAGTCAAACTCCGATGCTTCTCAGACCCTTTCACGGTCGCACTGAAACTGCTCAGAGGTGACCCTAGATCTCTTGCCTCTAAGATTTGTGGGTCGGGACAGCCGGAATCGCAACACGAACGAATCGGGCTCTGCGCGCAACGCGGTCGGTAGCCTCGCGTGCGATATGGCGAACGTTCCGGACCGGCCGACACTCGACGGCATCGAAGACCACTGGGCAGCCCAGTGGGACGCCGATGGCACCTACCGATTCGATACGTCGGCGGTTCGAGCCGACGTGTTTTCGATCGATACCCCGCCGCCGACAGTCAGCGGTTCACTGCACATGGGGCACGTGTTCAGCTACACCCATACCGACTTGATCGCCCGCTACCAGCGGATGCGCGGCAAGCAGGTCTTTTACCCGATGGGCTGGGACGACAACGGTCTGCCGACTGAGCGACGAGTCCAGAACTTCTTCGGCGTGCGCTGCGATCCGCACGAGCAGTACGAGCAGCACTTCGAACCACCGTTCCGAGGCGATCCGCCCAAAAAACATCAGGCCGTCCCGATCTCTCGGCCCAACTTTCTCGAACTCTGCGACGAACTCGTCGAGATGGACGAAAAGGTGTTCGAGGCGCTCTATCGGCGACTCGGGCTGAGCGTCGACTGGACCCAGCACTATGCGACTATTGACAAGCGCTCGCGGTGCGCCAGCCAGCGAGCCTTCCTGCGTAATGTCGAACGCGGCGAGGCGTACAGCCAGGAAGCGCCAACGTTGTGGGACATCGACTTCCGAACGGCGGTTGCTCAAGCCGAGATGGAAGACCGCGAACGGCCGGGCGCATACCACAAAATCCCGTTCCAGAAGGCCGATGGATCTGGCCAGATTGAGATCGACACGACTCGTCCCGAACTCCTCGCTGCATGCGTCGCACTCGTCGCACACCCCGACGACGATCGCTTCACGAAGCACTTCGGCAGCAAGGTGATTGTGCCGCTCTACGGCCAAGAAGTCGAAATTCGGGCACACGAGCTAGCCCAGCCGGACAAGGGCACTGGCATCGCCATGATCTGCACGTTCGGCGACACCACCGACGTCACCTGGTGGCGCGAGTTGCATCTCGGCATGCGTGTGATCATCGGCCGCGACGGCCGCTTGCTGGCCGACGCACCGGACGATGTCGACCCCGATGCATATGCGCTGATTGCCGGCAAGTACCCCAACCAGGCGCAGCGCGCCGTCGTCGATCAGTTGACCGAGCAGGGCCTGCTCATTGGTGAGCCCCGGCCACTGCAACATCCAGTCAAGTTCTACGAACGCGGCGATCGCCCACTCGAAATCGTCACCTCGCGTCAGTGGTACATCCGCAACGGCGGCCGCGACACTGAATTACGGACCGCCCTCGTCGAGCGTGGAGACCAGGTCACCTTCCATCCTGACCACATGCGTCACCGCTACGAGAACTGGGTCGAAGGCCTAAACGGGGACTGGCTGATCAGTCGCCAGCGGTTCTTCGGAGTGCCGGTACCGATCTGGTACTCCCTTGACGCCACAGGTGAGCCGCAGTACGACGAACCGTTGATTCCAAACGAAGATGTCCTGCCGATCGACCCGTCGACCGATGTGCCCGACGGCTACACCGCCGGCCAGCGAGACACACCCGGCGGCTTCACGGGCGATCCCGACATCTTCGATACGTGGGCCACGTCGTCGCTCACACCACTGATCGCCGGCCACTGGGAAGAGGACGATGGCCTGTTTGATCGAGTCTTCCCGTACGACATGCGGCCCCAGGGCCACGACATCATCCGCACCTGGCTGTTCTCGACCATCACCCGAAGCCACCATGAGTTCAATGTTGCACCGTGGACCCACGCGGCGCTTTCGGGCTGGATTCTCGACCCCGACCGCAAAAAGATGTCGAAGTCAAAGGGCAACGTCGTCACACCGATGGACCTGTTCGACCAGTACGGCACCGATGCGGTCCGGTACTGGTCGGCATCAGGACGCCCTGGGGTCGACACGGCGTACTCGGAAGATCAGATGAAAGTCGGGCGCAAGCTCGCTAACAAGCTGCTCAATGTCAGCAAGTTTGTGCTGTCCTTCGGTGACGTCGACATGAACGCGCCCGTCGTCGAGATCGTGACGGAGCCGATCGACAAGTCGATGCTGGCGAAGGTCGACGAGGTGAT
Organism: uncultured Ilumatobacter sp.; assembly: GCA_905480335.1. GTDB lineage: Bacteria > Actinomycetota > Acidimicrobiia > Acidimicrobiales > Ilumatobacteraceae > Ilumatobacter_A. The sequence goes on from CAJQPY010000030.1 coordinate 4,876, forward strand.
CGCCGAGGCGACAACTGGATTCGACGCGTTCGATTACGCCCGTGGCCTCGAACGAACCGAGTCGTTCTTCTGGTGGTTCTGCGACAACTACGTGGAACTGGTAAAGAACCGCGCCTACGAGGCGACAGGGCCGGAAGCAGCTGCCTCTGCGCGCTGCGCGCTACGCGAGGCACTGTCGTCGATCCAGCGGCTCCTCGCCCCGTTCCTCCCGTTCGCAACGGAAGAGGCGTGGAGCTGGTGGCACGACACGAGTATCCATGCTGCCAAATGGCCAACCCCATCGGCGCTCGGCGGAGACGCAACGTTGATCGATCCGACAATTGAGGCCCTGACTCTTATTAGGCGCGCTAAGTCGGAAGCCAAGGTGAGTCAGCGCGCCGACGTAAAGACCGTCAGTATCTCTGCACCGGCATTGATGCATGCGGCCCTGGGGGCCGGGCTCAGCGACCTCGCCGCCGCCGGAACGGTTGCCGATATCTCAATCGCAGCAACTGACACCGCAAACTTGCACTGCGACGTCACGATCGCACCTGTCCACGACTGACCATCTCGCCGCTCTCTGACCATCAGATTACCCTTATGTAGTTTGCGGTCCGGTAACGATCAGTAACGATTGCCGCTAACTTTCCAATGATGCATGGCCGTGTTGGGAACCTTCAGCTGCAGATCGGGGCAGTGGTCGTCGCCATGTCGTCTGCACTGTCAGTGGGCACCATTGCCGCTGCCCTACCGTCCGACTCGGACCCCGGCGAAACGACGTCGGTTCCAGGCGACGAAACCCTGGAGCCCGACGACTCAACGTCGACGTCGAGCAACCCGACCACGATTCCGACGACAACAGCGGCCTCCATATTTGAGCGCCCAGCGGACCGGGATCCGCTTGCGACCGGCTCACGGCCGGGTACGACTTTTCAGACCAAAACACCTCCACCTCCGTCGACCACCACGACGGTGCCGTCCTGGGTGCTTCCGACCAACTCCGGCTCGGGTCGTCGCGCCGTCTACTCAAAGTCGCTTCAGCGCGTCTGGGCAGTTGACAGCAACGGCACCGTGCTCAAGACCCACCTGGTGTCGGGCAAACTGACGTGGTGCGACCCGCGCGTCGGTGAGTACCGCGTCTACTCCCGCTCGCGTTACACCAACTCCATTCAGAAGCCCAGTATCAAATGGGGCTACATGATCCGATTCGCGAAAGGTTGCGGAGGCGGCAACATCGGCTTTCACGAGATCCCCAAGCAGTACGGGGTTCCGCTGCAGTCGGTCTCGCAACTCGGCACGCCACTGTCGGCCGGCTGCGTCCGCCAAGGGCTCGACGATGCCAAGTGGATGTGGAACTGGGCTTGGAACGGCACCAAGGTCGTCGTCCTCCCCTGAACCATAGGTGGCGATGATCGTGCGAGATCGTCCGCACGCCGAATGAGGTGGGCTTGGACTGGCTATCGTTCCCGTCGGTCATGACAGCTGAACACACGCACGACGACAAGCGGCCACCGCTTCGACGCACCTGGCCGCAGCGACTCCTGATCGCCGGTGTTGCCTGTACTGCGGCGGGTAGTTTCCTCGCAGCTGGTCTCGTCTGGGTCACCCAGCAACAGCTCGAGGACCGTCAACTAGTGGCACTCGATCAAACAACCAGCGTCATCGCAGCCGAGTCGTCGGAGGGCTCCAGTTCGTCCGGTGGAGACGATGGAGCAGATATGTCAGAGCCCAATCCGGCCATCCCAGTCGAGACCTTTCCGGCCGCCGAACCCGATGCTCGCAACATCCTGATCACCGGCGCCGACAACAACGCCTGCCTTGACCCCGAGTCACGGTTCGCTCCGGCCTTCGGCGATCGCGAGGGTGCCGGCGAGCGCAGCGACACGATCATGATGTGGCGCGTCAACCCAGCGACCAGCCAGGTTGCCGTTCTGTCGTTCCCACGGGATCTGTGGCTGAAGATCGACGGTCGGTCAAGCAAAGGCCGGATTAACGAGGCTTACGAACGTGATAACCCACAGCGGCTGATCAACACAATCCGGCAAAATTTCGGAATTGAGACCGATCACTTCATGCAAATCGACTTCTGCGCCTTCAAGGAACTCGTCGATGCGGTCGGTGGTGTCGCAGTTCCGTTCGAGACACCAGTTCGCGACGGCGCCACCGGGCTGATCGTCGATGAGGCTGGATGCTTCACGTTCAGCGGCGAACATGCCCTCGCCTACGTCCGCTCGAGAAAAATCGAGTTCCTGAACGAGGACGGTCGCTGGGAGCGGGATGGGACATCCGACCTGGGCCGCATCTCCCGCCAACAGGACTTCATCCGTCGTGTCGGTGACGAACTGCTGTCCAACGTCTTCTCACCATCGGTCGTCCGCACGCTCTTCGACGTAGGTAAGGACTACATCGTCACCGACAACGAGCTGACGCTCGACCAGATTCAACAGTACGCAGGCGTCCTGCAGGCCACCGACCCCGCCGACATCACGACCTATCAGATCGAAGCCCAGGGTACGACCATCCAGGGCAACTCGGTCCTCGAACCGCGGCTCGGTGGCAGCAACATGCAAGCTGTCCTGAAGTTGTTCCGCGGCGAAGTAACGCTGGCCGATCGGCCCGAACAGATCATTGATCTCGAGACAGAGTCCGACGACGTTGCTGCCCCTCGAACCACGGTGCCCGTCGTCGACCCTGATACGCCGACTACGACCGCCGACAGCGTTCCGACCACCGAACTCGTGCCGCTCGACACGCTTCCGGTGGTCGAGACCGTCGACATCGTCTACGGCGCTGTGCCCGACTCAAACATTTCCTGCACCTGACCTGCTCGGTCAGGTGTCAAGCACGCGGGTGAGCGCTTCGGCTGTGTCCGACGGCCCAGCGACCGTGGTGAGGCGGGCACCGGTCATACGGGCCAGCAACTCTGCTTCCTCGCTGTCCGCGTCCGGGGCCACGATCACGAGTTCGTCCAGCCCAACGGCCGCACCGATGGCATCACCATCGACCGTCGCCCGACAATCGGAAAGCAGCACGGTGATTTTACGCTCAGCCGACGACCGGGACAGCTGTTCTCCTGCCGCCCTTAGCGCACCCGCGACGTCGGTCGTGCCGAACCCGCGAAGCGCGAGCACTGCATCAACGACCGCTTCGTTCGACTTTCCCGTGTCCTGAGACTTCGCTGCGACAACGTCCTTGCCGAACGACAGGACGGAGTAGTCGTCTGGTGCCCGCCACGCGACGGCTGATGCCGCGACGGCGTTAGTCGCTAGGGATTTTCCAGCCATTGATCCGCTGCGGTCGACCAGCAAACAGATCGCCGTTGCAGGAGTCGACCAAGAACGCACTCGCAAGTCATCAGGATCGACGGCACTCCCCCGGCTGCGCGCTGTCAATACGGCGTCAAAGCTTGCGTCCAGATCAAGGTCACCACCATCGGGTCGGTAGCGCTGGGTCGTCAACTTGCCCGTCCCACGAGAGAGGGCCGGACCGCGCTTGGCGACGTCAAGGAATAGACGGCCCGCCAGGCGTCGCGCAAGTTCACGCAATCGCTGATCGGTCGCACCCGTCAAGTCGGCGAGCATCGCGAGCATCTCGTCGGGATCGTCCTGCATCGCCTGTTCGACAGCGGCCTCGTCAATCTCGCCCACTTCAGGTGAGATGTCATCGAATTGAGGTTGCTGACCGAGTTCACGGCGCGACGTTGTCTTCTTCCGAGCTGTTGCGACCTCGTCGTCAGCTTCGTCACCCTCCTTAGCAGGGGGTGACTTCAGTTCAAGGTCGTGGCCCCGATCGGGGCGGTCGCTTTTCCCTCAGGATCGCCTCCGTCATCGCTTGTCGAGCGATTGAACACCGACTCCCACAGCTCGGTGATGATGTCCTCAGGCGACCTGGTCGTACCTTCACGCACGCGGACGCGGCCAGACAGCGCGACGAGTGCGGCATCAAGCGCTACCTTCGGCGACAATATGGGGAGCTTGCGGAGTTCGGCCAGGGAGTTCGCAACGAAGACCATGTCGATCGCACCGCGCACCGACGATCCCACTCGGATGTCGGCGTGTGAGCGAGTTGAGCGCACCAGTTCGACGGCAAGCTCGACCCAGGAGTCGTCGTCGACAGCGGCGGCTCCGGACAAGACGGCGCGGCGCACGATCGTTGTCTCGTCGGCTGTCGACTGATACCCGACTGCGATACGGCACATCCGGTCGTAAACCGCCCCGGAAATTCTGGCGGTGCCAACAGCATCGAACGGGTTCATCGCTGCGACGAGCAGGAACCCGGGAGCGGCTTCGAGGCGGCCTAGTCGGGGCACGGTGATCTCACGCTCGCTCATCACAGTGATCAACACGTTCAGCGTTTCTTCGGGCACACGGTTGAGCTCTTCGATATACAGCAGCGAGCCGTTGCGCAGCGCCGACGCCAGTGGACCTGGGACAAAAATCTCCGGGTCGTACCCATCGCTGAGTACGCGGGCCGGATCGAAGTGTCCGACCACGCGCGCTGGGGTCAGCTCGGCATTTCCCTCAACGAACTCAAAGCCGATCCCCAGTTCACGAGCGACAGCACGCAGAAGCGTCGACTTTCCGGTGCCGGGCGGGCCTTCGATCACGATGTGACGGTCGGACGCGATAGCTGCCACGGTCAGCTCAATCTCGCGTACGCGTCCGACAACCGACGCCGACAGGTGATCGACGAGTTCGTAGAGTTCACTGCCCGCCGGCGCGGACTGCACGTCACCCATGCAGAACGACCCCGCGGATGTTCTCGCCCTCGCGCATGGCTCTGTATCCCTCATTGATGTCGTCAAGTGAGTAGGTCTTCGTGATCAATTCGTCAAGCTTGAGTTGGCCCTCCCGGTACATCCCGAGCAGGCGCGGGATGTCGGCTCGCGGATTGAGAGAACCGAAGATCGTCCCCTTGATTTCCTTGTTCCACATCGCAAGCTCGAACAGGTTGACCGACGACTCGGTCTGCGTGATTGGTGCGATACCGGTGACAACGATCGTGCCGCCCTTTCCTGCGAGTCCGGTCCCGAGCTGCATCATGTCGCCGTACAGCACCCCCGGCGTCATGATCACCTTGTCGGCCATGTGACCCCAGGTCATCTCCTGAACCTGTGCGAACGCCTCCTCCATTGACGCAAACGCATGCGTTGCGCCGAACTCCATCGCCTTCTCGCGCTTGAACTCAACCGGGTCGATCGCAATGACGTGGCGCGCCCCGGCGACCTTGGCACCCTGCACTGCGTTCATTCCGATGCCTCCGGTTCCGACCACGACGACGGTGTCGCCGGCCTGCACGTTGCCCCGTTCAGTTGCAGATCCGAACCCGGTTGCCACACCGCACGAGACCAGGGCGACGACCTCAAGTGGCAGGTCCTTCTCGACTTTGACGACTTGGGAGTCGGCGACGCACGTGTGGTGAGCAAATGTGCCGAGCTTGGCCAACATGTTCAGGTCAGTGCCGTCATCGAGACGATGACGGCTCGTCTCGTCGGTGATCATGCCTTTGCGAAAGGTGCCGCCGCTCGCGTCACACAGGTTTTGTCGGCCAGTTGAGCAGTAGCGGCAGCGGCCACACGACGGGACGAACGATGCCGAAACGTGGTCTCCGACGTCAACACCGGAGACCCCGGGGCCGACCGCAGCGATCACTCCGGCACCTTCGTGACCACCGATCATCGGCCACATGCTCTCGATGCCGAGTTCCTCCCAGGCTTCCTCAGGCGGCACCATGTCGCCGGTGATCATGTGCTCGTCGCTGTGGCACAGCCCAGCAGCCATCCACTCGACGACGACCTCGCCCGTCTTAGGGTCGTCGACCTCAATGTCGACCACATCCCAGTCCTGGTTTAAGCCATGCAACACCGCTGCTCTCGTCTTCACACTGACTCCCTCGGTCTCATTCGTACCAGTCGTTTCCTGCGCGCAACCTAGTGCCCGGTTTCCGCGGCGCCGAGATCGGAATAGGTGTTGGCGTGAGCCATCGGCGAACGTCTTGGTCCAGCGATCGCCGGGCCAACATCGACCACCACAAGAAAAGGCATCATGTCGCTCAGGGCCCGCGCAGTTGTGTGAAGCGATGCGGTTCCTGCCGGGGTCGCTCAGTCGTAGACCATCACGCCACGGATATTTTTGCCAGCGCGCATGTCGTCGTAGCCGTCGTTGACCTGATCGAGTGTGTACGTCTTAGTCACGAGGCCATCGAGGTCGAGTTGGCCCTCTCGATAGAGGCCGAGCAGCTTCGGGATGTCGGCCCGAGGATTGCCCGAACCGAACAGGGAACCGACGATCTGTTTCTCCATGAGCGTGAGGTCGAGCAGGCTCATGTTGGCCGACATTTCCATCGCCGGGTGGATGTTGGTGACGACGACGCGTCCACGCTTGGCAGCCAGTCCCAATGCCTCGGCCATCAACTCGCCTGAGCCAACGCCCATGGTCAGAATGACCTTGTTGGCCATCGTGCCCCACGAAGCTGCTCCAAGCGGCTCCATCGCCTCCGTCATCGAAGCAGCTGTGTGGGTGGCGCCGAACTCCATTGCCTTCTCACGCTTCGACTCGACCGGGTCGATCGCCCAGATCTGCTTGGCGCCGGCGAGTTTGGCGCCCTGGATCGCGTTGGCGCCGATGCCACCGACCCCAACAACTGCCACGACATCCCCCGGTGACACCTCGGCGGCGTACACCGACGAACCCCAGCCCGTAACTACGCCACAGCCGAGCAGGCATGCGCGATCGAGCGGCACGTCCTTCTCGATCTTGATGCAACTCGCTTCATTGACGACGGTGTCGTGGGCAAACGTGCCAAGCATGCACATCAGCTTGAGATCGTCATCAGCACGATGGTGACGCGATGTCATGTCTGACGCCTGCAGCCCGGCACCCATGATCGCGCCGAGGTCGCAGAGGTTTTGATGACCGGTCGAACAGCTCGGACAGCGGCCACAAGACGGAATGAACCCAAACACGACATGGTCACCCTCCTCAAGCCAGCTGACGCCCGGCCCGACCTTGGTGACGACACCGGCACCTTCGTGTCCACCGATCATCGGTAGTTCGAAGGGCAGATCACCGGTGACCAGGTGTTCATCGGAGTGACACATGCCTGAGGCAGCGAGCTTGACGCGAACCTCGCCTTCTTTCGGATCGTCGAGCTCTATGTCCTCGACGCTCCACGGCGTGTTCGTTTCCCAGAGAATTGCGGCCTTGGTCTGCATACTGCAGACAGTAGGCGCGATACGACCGCCATCTTTCACGCAGGCACAAACACCGGGCCCGGTTCCGCTCATGTTCGGTTGGAACTCAAACGGATCGTGACGGTTGGCGACATGATCTGGCAGACCTATGAGACGAGAGGTCCTCAGGGCGCTTGGCACCCCGAAGTACCCCTCTGGCACACTGGCAGCATGGGATCCGACGACCTGTTCGCCGACGCCTTGCTCGCGATGATCTGCGACATGACTGACCTCGAGTTACACAACGTCGCCGAAGTCGTGCGCCGAGTCCAGATCGAACGTGCGATCGGCGGCGGCGACGAGGACGCGATCATTGCCTCGGCGTTCGAGACCGCCTTCGGCCGTGACGGGCTCGCCGTACTGCCGTGGATCGAGGGCAACGTCGTCGTGTGCCCGGGCGGAATGGTGTCAAAGTCGAAGGCGAGCCACAAATGTCGGTTCGTCAGCGTCGACGACACCTGGATCTGGGAGTCGCATCTACTGCTCCGTGAAGACAAACGCTCATCGCCAGGAACTGACGAAGGATTCCGCGCTGTTGCGCTGTTGCCCGTCGTCGACGGCACCGGGATTGACGTCGTGAGCGGTAGGGCCCGCAGCGGCCAACATTCCGTGGATCACGTCGTTAGCTACGAGATTCGTGGCGGCGAACTAGTCAGGGTGTCGCAACGCACCGTCAACGCCCGCCACTAAACGGACCGTCAGTCGACAGGCGTCACGCGGACCTCGATGTAATCGGTCGATGACGTCCACGCTGCAATGGCGGACTGCACGTCGTCGGCGGTGATCGTTGCGATCAGCCGCGGCTGATTTGTGAAATCGTCGAACGACGCGTTGCCACCCGGATCGACAAGCACTGCGAGGACCTCACCGTTGATCTGGGCATTGTTGATGAAATCAAGCTGCTCAGCGACCGTTGCGATGGCATTCGCGAACTCCTGCGCCGACGGGCCGGCGGCGCGAAGCAACCCCAACTGCTCAAGCACTGCGTCCGACACCTCTTCTGCGAGGTCGGGAGCGGTCGAAACCGAGATGTACGTCTCGACCGCCGGCGTTTCGCCGCCACCGATGTCGACTGCCGCAAAGGGCGAGTACGAATCGCCGAGTTCCTCGCGAATAAAGTCGGTGAGGCGGTTACCGATTACCTCGCGCACAGTGCGGGCAAGCACGTCGTCGCGTCGTGCCGACGAAGCCGATGCCGTATACAGGAATGACACGTTCGCGGCGTCCCCCTGGCCGGCCTCCGTCTCTACGACGACCACTCCAGCGGGCGGCGGCGGCTCATCGAAAGTCAGTGGCTCACTCGTGCCTGCCGCGGGCAGCGAGCCAACGTACGCTCGCGCCAGCTCGACGGCGTCATTGATGTCGTAGTCGCCACTGAACGAGAACGACCAGTCGCCGACGTCACCAAATCGCTCAGCAGCGATGCGCTCGATGCCATCTGCATTAACTGTCGCCAACGTTGCCGGTGTCGGGAGCAGGAAGCGCGGGTCGTCGTACCGGGCGTTGAGTAACGCATCGAACTCGGCGTATCCCGCATCGATAGATGGATCCTCGGCGAACGGAAGCCGACCGTCGACGTATCGATCAACTGCCACCCCGTCTGCGCGAGGCGTGGTCATCATGAGATGGATCAGCTGGAACAACACCTCAAGGTCGTCGGTAGCTGCAGTGCCGAACATGCCATCGGTGAACGGGTCGACCGATGGCGAGAACGAGACGGCCTTGTCATCAAGAAACGCATCGAGCGCTACGCGGTCAAAGTCGCCGACACCACTATCGCCAATGACCTCTCCGAGAGCTTCGGCGTCAGGGATGTCGGCATCGGCAACTGCGTCGAGCCCACCTGGGCTCCGCGCCTCGAAGAACACCTCGCGCTCGACGATGGACGTCGTATTGAGCGATACCTTCGCTCCATTCGGAAATTCAAGGACGACCGGATCGAGCGCCTCTGTGAACGGATCAGTCACAAGCGGCACGGCGGACAACTCCTTAACCGGGTTTGGTCGGGCCATCAGCGCATCAGCGGTCTCCGCCTCCGCGACAGGTGGCGCCAAATCGCGACCCGCCGCTCCGTCGATTGCAGCGATGAGCTCCTCGGTCGAGCCAACCATCTCGAACTCAGCCTCGGGCACGGCGATGAACGCATGCACACCGGCGGTGGCGAGGCGCTCAACGAACACATCGGCGACTGAGGCAGGTGTGGCTGCGTCGAGAACCGCACTAACGAAAGCGAACTCCTGCTCGGCAGGGACGTACCACTCATCTTCGAGCACGTGCCGGACATACTCGTCGGCGTACGAGACGTCCTGTCGCGAACCGCTGCTCTCAAAACTCTGCTCAGCTGCGCTTCGACGCGCGCCGACAGCGCGATCGAACTCCGATTGCGTGAAACCGAATCGCTCGACGCGTTCGAACTCGTTGGCAATGGCCTGAACAGATTCGTCGATGCCATCGCCACCGGCATCGACAGCGATCTCCGGTGCATCCAGGCCTCGCACCCACGACGCGGATGACAGACCGGCACGTTCGAATGGGGCATCTCCGCGGAGTGCTTCATTGTCAAGGCGTGTCGCAATCATCTGGAACGCAAGGCCTTCCAGGATCGAATCCTGCTCATCAACCTCGATTGATTCGGGAATGGCTCGCCTGCTCGGTAGCGGTAGGGCGATCCGGACGAACCCCTCCGCCAACTCCGGATCCCCGACCACCTCGACCTGAGTCGTCGTCGCCGACTCGACGAGCACGTCAGTTCGAGCGGGGCTCTGGCCACGTGATGTGGCATCAGCGAAGCGATCGACAATCCATTTTTCCACCTGCTCGGGATCGATCTCCCCCACCACGATTACCGAGGCCAACTCCGGTCGATACCAATCATCGTAGAAGCGGCGGAGATCTTCGGCCGTAACCGACTCGATGGCCTCCTGGCCTCCGATCGGGCTCCGACCGTCGTACGCGCTGCCGGCGAGATGAAACTCCGCGAACTCATCGAGCACCCGCCCGGTCGACGTCTGGCTACGAGAGCGCCACTCGTCAAGCACGATGCCGCGTTCTGCCTCGACGTCGTCAGGGCTGATGGTTGCGAACGACAGCCAGTCCTCGAGGATGTCAAGTCCAGTTTCGACGACGTCATCATCGTTCGGAACAGTCAGTTCGTAAACCGTCTCGTCGTAGCTCGTACTCGCATTGATGTCTGCGCCGAACCCTGCGCCGAAACTACGCAGGACGTCGATGAGCTCATTCTTCGGGAACCGCTCGGTGCCGTTGAACAGCATGTGCTCCAGGTAATGGGCGCCACCGAGCTGAAGCTCGTCTTCGAGCACGGATCCCGCATTGACGGCAAGTCGCAGCTCGGCCTTCCCACCGGGATTGTCGTTGTCACGAATGAGATAGCGAAGCCCGTTGTCGAGTGTCCCGGTCACGGTGTCTGAATCCGGCGCTGTCAACGAGGGCAGGCCGGCTGAGGTTGGCGAGGTCACCGGCGTCGAACTCAATTCGGTCGGCTCGGTCAGGGCAGGCATCTCCGACCCCTCGGTCTCGACTCCCGAGTCGCTGGTGACGTCGTTCTCGCTGGAACAGGAAACCAATGCCACCGCCACCGCGATCGTCATCATCAGGGTTGGTCGTCTGCTGCACCGTCCGCTCATCCTGCACGACCCTACGGACTTGCTCCCAACGATGGGGGTCGGCACCACTTCTTGCGGTCGGACATGCAACCGTTCACGCAGTCTGGCCGTCAGCGGTTGCTCGGGTCTTTGCAGTGACAACTCGACGAGCGCTGTTGTCATCGGGGTCGTCGGCCCATGCCGGCGTCGCGATGCGGCCCGAGCTAGGCCGGTGCGGATCGGGGTTACGTCGGACGTGCTCGTCGGCGTTGCCCTGCAACCCTCGGTGCTGTTCATGACGGGCAGCAACATCGCAAACGATGGAGCAGCCGTCGGCGTCGAGATGGGCTGCGGACTTAAAGCGGAGGTGATCGTGCGCGCCGAGGTCCGGTCTGTCATTAACGAGGCATCGCCGCTGGCAGCCGTTGGATCGATCGTTGCAGTAGAGGTCGCAGGCGAATAGCGCTACCTGCCGGCTGGGATCGCAGTCGGTATCGCTGGCTTGCGGGCCGAAGCCGGCGGAGCACCTGCCTAGTCGATGCTCGTCCCCATCGCCGTCCACGCGTGCGACAACCCGTTCGCCTCGAGCCGCGGGCTTGGACGCCTAGTCGCAGGAATGCTTGTCGTCGCACTAGTGGCGATCGTCATCGTCACGCTCTCGTTCGCAGTCGTTCTCGCCTGGTCCCTCACCGCCGAATCAGGTGCCACAGTCACCGCCGTGGGCATCGCAACTGCCCTCGCAGGGTGGTGCGTAATACAGGCAGCAGCGGGTCGCCGCTCAACGTTGGCGTCGCCACGGACGCGAGGTTGACGTTGCAATCATTGCTGCACTCTGACCTCATCTCCTAGCGCGATCACACCGGGCTCAGCGATAACGCAACCGACTGCGAGGAATGTCGCTCGTTCAGCAGTGATCGTCTTCAACACCTGAAGATCACGATCCAGCCCTGGCTGCGGGCGCGACACCATCACGCATCGATCAACCTGTTTCGTTACGTTGAGCGTCAGGTCACCAATCGAGACTCGCTGACCGACGAAATCGTCTTCACCGGGCGCGTCGACGATGACGTTCGTCCGAAATCGTCGACGGTCCCAGTTGCCCAGAGTCGCCGTCGAGACGAGCGAGAGGCGTGTCTTCGCTGAGTCGTGAAATGCGCCACCCGGCCCAGTCCAGCTCACCCATTTCGCGTCGTTTTCGGCGTCAAGCGGAACCTCGTAGACGCCACCTGTGTCGGCGTTGTGCTCATCTGTCGAGCGGAGTTCAACGTCGCGGCTCAGCCATGCAGAGAGTCGGGCACTCCCGTCCGCGCCGAACTCTGATCCGTCGGGCAACACGATGACCAGATCATCAGCGTCGAACCGAGCCGACGCAAAGAGCAGTTCCGGCGTGCGGCGCGCCGTGAGTGTGGTCCCGGTCGCATGGTCATAAATCGACCAACCTCGGTCGCCTGCGATCCCGAACTCCGTGACCTCTGCTGAGAGCAGCGTCTCACCTCCCATCGATTTAACGGGGGATCGCCAGATCTCGGTCACTCGCATCGTCGAGACAGTAATGGCGCGCTCGCCTACGGTGTGGCCGATGTCTTCAATCGCCGGACCACCACTCGTCTACGTTGCGGGGCCGCTGTTCGACGACGGCGAGCGGTGGTGGATCGAACGCGTTGAGCAGACAATTGCAATGTCGGGGTTCGCGACGTTTCTGCCGCATCGCGACAACCCGGTCAAGACGGTCGACAACGTCAAGGAGATCTTCGCGAACGACAAAAACGGTATTGACCGGTGCGAGATTGTCGTCGCCAGCCTCAACGGAGTGACGACCGACGACGGCACCGCCTGGGAACTCGGGTATGCATTTGCAACCAACAAGCACATAGTCGGCTTGCACACCGACTGGCGGCGACGATTCGACAACGAAGTTGTCAATCTGATGATCGAGTGCTCGTTGAACGAGATGGTTCACTCCCTCGACGAGCTGACCGCATCGCTCGCCGCCTGGCAAACGTTCCGCTCCTGACCCGTCTTCCGTGGCGCGACGCAGGGTGTAGTGCGACGGCTTGCTCGTCGGTCGTTGGAGCCGGGTACTCTTGCGTAATGGACGAAATTGAGGCCATCGAAGTGCACGACGAGACCGACGAGCTTGTCGAGGAAGAGCTGCTCGTCGAGGAGATCTCCATCGATGGAATGTGCGGCGTCTACTGACGCCAGCGTCGTGCTCGACTCCTCGCTTGATCTGCACCCACAGGTAGCGCTCCGGCACGAGCCGTTCGGCGCGCTGGCCTACCACTACGACACGCGCAAGCTCGTCTTCCTGAAACACCCGGACGTGGTGCGCGTCGTGCGGTCGCTCGCCGACCACGCCACCGTCGCCGACGCACTGGCCGCATGCAAAATTGACAAGCGGCGCTGGCCATCGTTCGACAAAGCCCTCACCTCTCTCTACGAATCGGAGATGCTCCATGAGCGCAGCAACTAACGCACCGACGCTCGTCGAGCAGCTCAAAGGTGGCCTCGATGCCCCCATCTGCCTCACGTGGGAACTTACTTACGCGTGCAACCTTGAGTGCGTCCACTGTCTATCGTCGTCCGGACGCCGCGACCCTCGCGAGCTCAGTACCGACGAAGCCAAAGCAGTCCTTGACGAGTTGCACGACCTCCAGGTCTTTTACATCAACATCGGCGGCGGCGAGCCAATGATTCGTCGCGACTTCTTCGAGCTTGTGGAGTACTCGATCAACAAGGGCATCGGGGTGAAGTTCTCGACCAATGGTGCCTTCATCGACGCCGACAAAGCAAGACGGCTTGCGGCAATGGATTACCTCGACATACAGATCAGCCTCGACGGCACCGACGCAGTCACCAACGACGCCGTTCGGGGCAGCGGATCGTATGCAACGGCGATTCAGGCAATGGAGCGCCTCCGTGACGCAGGGTTCGGCGAATTCAAGATCTCGGTGGTCGTCACTCGGCACAACGTCGACCAGCTCGACGAGTTCAAGGCACTGGCCGACAGCTTCGGCGCCCAACTGCGGATCACGCGCCTGCGCCCATCGGGTCGCGGCGCCGACTCATGGCACGACCTTCATCCCACGCAGCCGCAGCAACGCCAGATCTACGACTGGCTGCTCGCACACGGCGACAACGTGCTCACCGGTGATTCGTTCTTCCATCTCAACGCGCTTGGCGATGAGGCTCTTCCCGGCCTGAACATGTGCGGTGCTGGTCGCGTGGTGTGCCTGATCGACCCAATCGGTGACGTGTACGCCTGCCCATTCGTGATTCACGACGAGTTCAAGGCCGGATCGGTCCGAGACACCGGCGGCTTCAGTTCAATCTGGAAGCACAGCGAACTCTTCACCGAACTCCGCGAGCCCCAATCGGCTGGAGCCTGTGCGTCCTGTGGGAGCTACGACGCCTGTCAGGGTGGCTGCATGGCCGCAAAATTCTTCGTTGGCATTCCACTCGATGGTCCCGACCCCGAGTGCGTCGATGGTTACGGGGAGGCAGCCATGCTCTCCGCTTCATCGGACGACGTCACGCCGCCGAAACCGATGATGGACCACTCGAGGCTGGCGCGCGTGCCGGTCAAGATCAGCGCCCGCTGATCAACAGCGCGTGCCCAGAAAAGCCGCTTGCGATTGTCCGCATCGGTCCACACACCTGCAAGGATCCACGCCGTGCCCATGGTTCTGATCGTCGTCGCCTACCTTCTCGGCACCTTCCCCAGCGCGACGCTCATCGCTCGAGCAAACGGAATCGACATTGCAACGTTCGGGTCAGGAAACCCTGGGGCCTCAAACGTCACCCGTGCACTCGGATGGCGCAAGGGCATCTGGGTTTACGTGCTCGACGCCCTCAAAGGTGTCGCTGCCACCGTCATCCCACTCATGATCGTGACCGACGGACGACCGCTTGCGTATGTGTGCGGCGCCGCAGTGATTTTGGGTCACATGTTTCCGGTGTTCCGAAAGTTCCATGGTGGGAAAGGTGTCGCAACGGGGTCCGGTGTGTTGCTTGCGCTCCACCCGGTCCTCGCCCCATTCGCAGTCGCTCTGTGGTGGATCGTGTCCCGGATCACGGGCAAGGCCGCAGTTGGCTCGCTCGTGGCCGTCGCCCTCGTTCCGGTTGGCCTCGCGGTCCTCGGACGACCTGCGTGGGAGTTCGCCGCAGTCGGCGGCCTCAGCGCCCTGATCCTTGCGAAGCACTGGCGCAACTTTGCCCGCATCCTTCGTCGTGAGGAACCAGCGTTAAGCAGTATCCGCTAAACGACCGATTCGGCGGCGAAGCTCTGGCCCGGTGACAATCGGCCGATGAGCACGATCAGCAAGTTCAACATGACCGGCAAGGTCGCCGTAGTGACCGGAGGCTCTCGGGGCTTGGGACGCCAGATGGTATTGGCGTTCGCCGAGCAGGGTGCCGATGTAGTGATCGCCAGTCGCAAGATCGAGAACTGTGAGGCTGTGGCTGGCGAGGTCAAAGCGCTCGGGCGAACCGCCCTACCGATCGCATACCACGCCGCCGACTGGGAGGCCGCCGACAACTTGGCGGACACGGTGTACGACCGATTTGGACGTTGCGATGTGCTCGTCAATAACGCCGGGATGTCCCCGCTGTATTCGAGCGTCGACGCGATCAGCGAATCGCTGTTCGACAAGGTCGTCGGAGTCAACCTCAAAGGTCCATTCCGTCTCTCCGCGAACATCGGCGCCCGAATGGTCGATTCCGGTGGCGGCTCAATCATCTTCGTGTCATCAATTGCCTCGACTCGACCGACCGCTCAAGAGATCGTGTACGGCGCAGCCAAAGCAGGCGTGAACAACCTGACATACGGCCTCGCTCGAACGTTCGGTCCAACGGTTCGTGTCAACTGCATCGTTCCCGGACCGTTCCTCACCGACATCTCCAAAGCGTGGGACATGAACCAGTTCGAGTCGGCGGCCCACACGGGGTATGCGCTCGGCCGAGGCGGCGAACCTGACGAGATCGTCGGCGCTGCGCTCTACCTCGCCACCGATGCATCCTCGTATACAACCGGAGCAACCATCGAGATCGACGGCGGACCCCACTGAGTCCGCAGCTGCGGGCCGCTGCGGAACTGCTTTGCGTTAGGTTGGGGACGGATCAGGAGCCCGTACAGCCCTCGGACACGTCATGGCGGATCTGCCGAAATTGCGCTCAAAATCCCCGTCGAGGGTTCTGATGTGCTGCCAAGACTTCATTCCCTTGCCAAGAGTCCGGCTCTGGGCAGTTTTTGTTTGAGCAAGGAAGACGCGCTCTTGCGGTATCCGGCGCCCATGCGACCGGCTGCATGACGATCGGCACAACCTCGTGCCCTACGATCATGCTCATGGAGATGCATTTCGCCACCGTGTGGGAATCGATCGCTGACGCGATCCCCGATCAAATTGCCATCACGCATGCCGACGACTCGCGCACGTGGGCCGAGTTCGACGACCGCGCTGCGCGTATTGCCCAGGCGTTCACCGACGCAGGCCTAGGCCCCGAGTCGAAGGTTGCGTTGTACATGTACAACTCCAACGAATACATGGAGTCGCACTACGCCGCGTTCAAGATGCGCGGCGTTGCTATCAATGTCAACTACCGATACCTCGACGAAGAACTCTGGTATCTCCTCGATAACTCCGATTCCGAAGCAATCGTGTTCCACCGATCGCTTGCCGATCGCGTTGCGCGTGTTGTCGACCGGTTGCCGAAGCTGAAGCTGATGATCGTCGTCGACGACGGCCCTGGTGATGCAGTGCCAGGCGAGATTGCCTACGAGCAGGTGATCGCCGACCATGCCCCGATGGAACGCATTGAGCGCAGCGAAGACGACCTCTACATGTTGTACACCGGCGGTACTACCGGAATGCCGAAAGGCGTGATGTACCAGATCGGCGGGCTTGCTGAAGGGTTCATCATGCAGGGCTTTCCCATGATCGGCCTCGAGCCGCCGGCTGATGCTTCTCAAGTGGCGCAGATGGTCAAAACTGCGGTCGAGAACGGCCCGCGAATGGTGTCGATCCCGTGTGCTCCGCTCATGCACGGCACCGGGTGTTGGCTCGGCTGGTTCATTCCAATGTGCGCAGGCGGTGAAATTGTGACCCTCACAAGCCGCAGTCTTGACGCCCACGAAGTGCTTCAGAAGATTGAGGACCACAAAGTGACCTCGCTCACGATCGTCGGCGACAGCTTTGCAAAGCCGCTAGTCCGGGCGATTGACGAAGGGAAGCCAAGTGGCGGCGCGTACAACCTCGCTTCGGTGGGTCTGTTCACGTCGTCGGGAGTGATGTGGACCACCGAGGTCAAGCAACAGATGCTCGAACGGATCGAGCAGGCCGTTCTTGTCGATGCCATGGGTTCGTCGGAGGGGTCGATGGGGACTCAGATCACCATGAAGGGCGTGTCGATGGACACGGCAAAGTTCACGCAGATGCCCACCACCAAGGTATTCACCGATGACGACCGCGAGGTCACCCCAGGCTCCGACGAGGTCGGCATGGTTGCCGCCGGCGGCAACGTGCCGATCGGCTACTACAAAGACGAAGAGAAGTCGGCACGAACATTCCGGGTGATCGACGGAGTCAGATATTCCTTCCCCGGTGACCTTGCAATGGTGGCGGAGGACGGCACCCTCGTTTTGCTTGGTCGTGGCAACCAGGTGATCAACACTGGCGGCGAGAAGGTATTTCCCGAAGAGGTCGAGGAAGCGGTAAAGCGCGTCGATGGCATCCTCGACTGTCTGGTTGTCGGTATCGATAACGAGAAGTTCGGCCAGGCGGTCACAGCTGTTGCGTCGACTGCCGAGGGCATCACCATCGACGAGGCAACCGTGATCTCTGCGGTCAAGAACGACCTCGCCGGCTTCAAGGCACCGAAGTCGGTGGTGTTCGTTCCGACTATCCCCCGTGCTCCGAATGGCAAGGCCGACTACAAGGCGGCACGTATCCTTGCCGAAGGCGCCTCCGCGTAGACGCCAAAGGCATCTAGGACTGGAGCTTCTCAGCGAAGAAGTCGAGGACGCGTTCGACGCTTGCATCGTCTCGCTGCTCGGTGAGAACCGAGTGGTCCGACCTCGCGTTACTTGGGAGTTCTATTGCGATGAACGCGTCCCCAAGCTTTTCGCGCAACGTCGCAAACCTCGAGCCGACCAGCTTGTCGCCAGTGAATCGAAGCCCGAGCACCTGACACCCGTCGGCCGCACGTTGAATCACTGCCGCCTCGTCATCCGGCGACAGGTTGAGGTCAGCACCACGGCTCTTGCTGATCGAGAACGGCATCGACGGTTGAGACAGCACGGGCGCAAGCATGATCTCATCGACCATCATCCCGAGCGCAAACCCTCCTGAGAAGCACATCCCCACGGCTCCGACACCGGGTCCCCCGACTTCCTCATGGAGGTTTCGGGCAAGCGCGCGGAGCCACGAAATTACCGGCGACGTTTGATTCAGGGCAAACGTAGTGAATTCGCGTGCAACGCACACCTTCGCCATCGATGTTGCCATGTAGGTCCTACTCGACGGCCTGCGCGGTGTTCCGACAAGATCGGGCATCAGCACGGTGAAGCCGCGTGCGACGACTTCGTCGGCGAACTGGGCGACTTTCGGAGTGATCCCCGGAATCTCATGGATCACGACGACACCCGGTCCGCTTCCTTTCCGGTACGTCGCGTGGGTGATCCCTGCGGAGGTGAACTCCCCGCGCTCCCAGCCGTCCAGCACGTCATGTTCGCTCATTCGACCAGTCTCGCAGGCTTAGCCTCAACGCGATAGAGCATCGAGTGCTTCGGAAGCGAGGCGCTCGGTGCCAAGTTTGAAGCCGCTCATCGTCTCAGTGTCGATCTCTTGGTCGCCCATGGCTCCATGCAGAAAGCGGGCGTACACGCCCTCTGAGATAACTGCAAGGCGCCACGACGAGAACGCCACGTAGTACCCGATGTTCGAGAGATCCCGACCGGTGCGCAACGCATACCGCTCAAGGAGATCGGCGTAGGTTGGAAAACCGTCGATTCCCGTCGGGTCATTCGGGCGGGCCTGCTCGTGGCCTGGGTCCGACCAGTAGACGCCGAGGTAGCCGACGTCAGCCAGTGGATCGCCAAGGGTGCAGAGTTCCCAGTCGAGAACACCCGTGACGCAACCAGCGGCGGTGTCGACCAAGCAGTTACCGAACCGGTAGTCGCCGTGGGCGATCGAAACGCTGTGCTGTGTCGGCAGGTCGCCGGCGAGGCGGCGTGCAACCTCGTCAATCGCCGGCAACTCGCGTGTTTTCGACTTTTCCCACTGCGTGGTCCACCGACGCACCTGCCGCTCGACGTACCCGTCCCGCTTCGCCAGATCACCCAAGCCGACGGCATCGACGTCAACTGCGTGCAGGTCCGCCAAGACGTCGATCAGATGCTCACCAGCGCGGCGTCGCTGATCGAGACCCATGGGTGCCGCCTTGTCAGCGCTGTCGAGCACTGCGCCATCGACATAGCTCATCACATAAAAAGGCACACCGTTCACGTCGTCGTCGGTGCACACGCCCATGGTCCGCGGCACAGGAACGTCGGTTTGCCCGACCGCTGAGATGATCGTGTGCTCGCGCACCATGTCGTGCGCTGAGGCGAGCACTTTGCCCGTCGGCGGTCGACGCAGAACAAATACATCACCCTCCCCACTTGTCACCCGGTAGGTGAGGTTGGATCGGCCACCCGTGATCAACTTGAAGTCGTATGGCCCACTGATCCCGTCAACGTGTTCGTCGAGCCACGCAGTAACCCGGTCGGTGCGAATCGGTGACGTAGCGCTCATCGGCTCGAACGTAGACGGTGCGACAGACCTACCTCGGTTCGGGCGAGGCGTCAGCCGGGGCGGCCGACGCCGGAAACTTTGCCCCAGTTGACGCCGGCAACTTTCACGACACTGCCGGTGTTGGGAGCGTGCACAAACTGGCCCCCACCGAGGTACACGCCGACATGGCTGATCGGGCTGTAATAGAAGATCAGATCGCCCGGTTGGGCCGATCCCTTCGCGACATGCGGGATTGACGCGTACTGCGCACGCGATTGATGCGGCAGGTAGACGCCTGCCTGGGCCCACGCATACTTCGTGAGACCCGAGCAGTCGAACGCCACGCCGGGACTTGAGGTTGCGTAGCGATAGGGGACGCCCTGCTGGCCCAGCGCAGCGTTTACGGCAACGCCGGCCCGCGAGCTCGGGGGCGGGGCGGCCGATGCTGGGATGCTGCTGCCGCCACCGGAGTTGTTACTACCCCCACCCGAGTTCGTAGTGCCAGAATCGCTGACGCCACCACCCGAGTTCGAGTTACCACCTGAATTGGAGTTGTTGCTCGCCTGGTTTTGTGCTGCTGCGAACTCGGCTTGAACGCGAGCAGCCGACTCGGCAGCCCGTCGGGCTTGTTCCTGAGCGATCAGCTGACCCAGCTCAGCTTCTGCGTCGATCCGGGCTTGCTCGTACTGGCCGGTCAGCCGCTCGGTGTCCTCTTGTGCGTTGACGAGCGACGCGGCGAGGGTTTCGGCTTCGGCAACTTTGCCGTCAAGCTCCTCACGATCGTCCTCAAGGTCGCTGACGAAGGCGTCGAGTTCGTCGGTGCTGATATCACCGGCACTGAGCGCAACACGAGCAAGCTGGTCACGCTGCAGCACGTCGTTGATGTCGCCCGTGTCTTCGAACAGCGGGCCGAGCGGGGTGGTGCCAGAACCGACAAACGAACGAACGGCCATGTCGCCGAGGTCCGCACGCAGCTCGGTGAGCTCTGCTTCTTTCACCACAATGTCCGCCTCGAGCTCGACGATCTCCACATCGAGTGCCGCCTTCGCATCGATTGCCTCGACGTAGTCGGCGGCGATGTCGTTCGCCTGCTCTTCGAGTCGTTCGAGTTCATCGACGATGCTCTCGACGCGTGCGCGCTGCTGGTCAACCGGGCTCGCTGTGGCAACGTGCGGGTTCATCGCCGGAACGACGAGCGCCACCATGAGCGCAATCGGGGCAACACGCATCAGCCGCTTCACGGTCGCCAACTCTACCGAATATGACGAAGGTGTTGCGAAACGACGTAGAAATTCATATTTCGAATCGAGTTCGTCGCAATCGTCCCAAATCGCGTGGTTTCACAGGAAAAGCAGCCGTAGCTCGAAAACTCGATGACGCGTCAGGCCCAAGCGCTCATTCCCACTCAATGGTGCCGGGTGGCTTGGAGGTGATGTCATAGACCACTCGATTCACACCGTCGACTTCGTTGATGATCCGCTGACTCATGATCTCAAGCGTCTCGTACGGCACCCGGGCCCAGTCTGCGGTCATTGCATCGTCACTGGTCACAGCACGGATTACCACCGGATGTCCATAGGTGCGCTCGTCGCCCATCACCCCAACCGAGCGGACATCGGCGAGGAGCGCGGCGTACGACTGCCAGATCGCCCGTTCCAGACCGGCTGCGTGAAGTTCGTGGCGCACGATTGCATCAGCCTCCTGGAGCACGGCAACCCGCTCCGCTGTGACCTCACCGATGATCCGAACACCAAGGCCAGGACCCGGGAAAGGCTGGCGCCAGACCATCTCATCAGGCAATCCGAGTTCGGTGCCCAGCGCCCGGACCTCGTCCTTGAAGAGATCTCGGAGTGGCTCAATCAGTTCAAGTTCCATGTCGTCGGGGAGCCCGCCAACGTTGTGATGACTCTTGATTACCGACGCAGTGCCGTCGGTGCCTCCGGACTCGATCAGGTCTGGGTACAGGGTTCCCTGCACCAAGAACTTCGCTTCGGTGAGACCGCCAGTGTGCTTCTCGAACACGCGAATGAATCGCTCCCCGATCGCCTTGCGTTTCGCTTCGGGCTCCGTGAGGCCGGCAAGCGCCTCAAAGAAAGACGTCCCCTCATCCGCGTGAATAAGCTCAATCCCGAGGTTACGACGGAAGGTCTCGACTACCTGCTCCGACTCGCCTTTACGCATCAGCCCAGTGTCGACGTAGATGCACGTGAGCTGCGCACCGACCGCCTTGTGAACGAGTGCCGCAGCGACCGATGAATCGACGCCTCCGGACAGGCCACAGATCACTCGTGCATCGCCGACCCGTTCGCGGATTTCGGCGACCTGTCTGTCGATCACCGACGACATTGCCCAGTCTGCGCCGATGCCGGCACGCTCATGGACGAATCGCGCCATCGCCGCCATGCCGAACGGCGAATGGACGACTTCGGGGTGGAACTGGACCCCGTAGATCTTGCGCTCATCGTTCTCCAGCACCGCGACCGGCGCGCCTGGCGAGCTAGCCGTTGCCACAAACCCGTCGGGCACTTCGATGATGCCATCGAAATGGCTCATCCAGCATTCGTGGTACTCCGGGGCGTCATCGGGGAGAATCAGTGAATCACCGAAACGCTTGAGCTGTGTCCGCCCGTACTCCCCCGCCATCCCGCGTCCGACCACGCCACCGAGCTGCTGAGCAATCAGTTGGGCGCCGTAGCAGATACCGAAGATCGGGATTCCTAGGTTGAAGATCGCCGCATCAAGCTGCGGCGCACCTTCAACGTGCACACTTGCTGGACCGCCCGACAGGATGATCGCCGCAGGCGCCCGCTTAGCGACTTCGGCAGCAGAGATTCGATTCGGAACGATTTCGGAGAACACGTGAAGCTCGCGCACACGCCGAGCAATCAGCTGCGCGTACTGGGCACCGAAGTCGACCACGAGCACGGTTTCGTGATCGGCCTGAACAGCGGTGTGATCGAAGGAGGTCTGCGCTTGACTCAAGGCATGCATCGTAGAGGCACGGTCCGCATCAGGACCGCACTTACCGCCGCTGGTGCCACGCTCCTGATCGTGCTCCTCGGCTCGATCACCATGGCATCTCCGCATTCATTTGCCTTCGCCACGCCAATTGAGCCAACACCTCCGGTCACCGTCAGCGACTTTTACCCCGAGGACAGCAACCTGAGTGACTGCGTTGGTTTGGTCGAACGTCCGGGCTGCGGCAGCGAGGAGCGCGGCGGATGGCGGCAGACAGTCGTCTTCATCGCTCTGGCTGCAGGGATGGCAGTAATCTTCTGGCGAATCTCGGTCGGTGTCCGACGCAACCGCAGCGTACCGCCAGGCTACGACCGGACGTCAGATTCCGACGGGCCGCACGCGTGACGCCCGACGAGTTCCGCCAAAACGGACACGAACTGATCGACTGGATTGCTGATTACATCGTCGGCGTCGGCGATCGCCCGGTCCAAGCAACCGTCAAGCTGGGCGACGTACGGGCTGCATTGCCAGAGCATCCGCCGACCTCACCCGAGACCTTTGAGGCTGTAATGGCTGACGTTGACCGAGTGATCATGCCGGGTGTCACCAATTGGCAGCACCCGAAGTGGTTCGCGTACTTCCCGGCCAACAACTCTGCTCCGTCAATCCTTGGCGAGTTGCTGTCGGCTGGACTCGGTGTCCAGGGCATGAGCTGGGTGACATCGCCGGCATGCACCGAGCTCGAGGCCCTGATGCTCGACTGGATGCAGGAGTTGCTCGGCCTGCCCGCTCAATTTCGCTCGACCAGCGAGACCGGCGGCGGCGTGATCCAAGGCTCTGCGAGCGAGGCGACGCTGGTCGCGATCCTCGCAGCACGATTCCGCGCGACCTCAGGTGCCGTCAATGCCGACGGCAACACGACGAAATTGGTCGCGTACGCAACTGCACATTCCCACTCGAGCATCGAAAAGGGGCTACGCATCGCTGGGGTCGGAACCGATCGTTTCCGCATCGTGCCGCACGACGACAAGTTTGCGATGCGCTCCGATGAGCTCGAGAAGATGATCGCTGCCGACCGTGCAGTCGGACTCGTTCCCTTCTTTGTTGCTTCCAATCACGGCACAACTTCGTCGGGCGCATTCGACCCAACCGCGCTGATCGGGTCAATCTGTCGAAAGGCCGACGTCTGGCTCCATGTCGATGGGGCGTGGGCTGGCATCGCCGCCCTCGCGTCGGAGTTCCAGTGGGTGAACGACGGCATTGAGTTCGCCGACTCATACTGCACCAACCCCCACAAATGGATGGGCGTTAACTTTGACTGCAGCACCTTCTGGACCAACGATCGTTCTTCGCTCCTCGGTGCTCTCAGCATTCTCCCCGAATATCTGCGCTCCACCGCCGCTGACTCTGGTGCCGCGATCGACTACCGGGACTGGCAGGTCCCGCTCGGGCGGCGTTTCCGAGCCCTGAAGCTGTGGTTCGCGATCCGTTGCGAGGGCATCGACGCATTCCAGCGGATGATCCGCAGTCATGTTGCGATGACCCAAGAATTGGCAGCGTGGGTAGCCGCCGACGACCGCTTCAAGGTCGTTGCTCCACACCCTCTTAGCTTGATCTGTCTTGCGCTTGCGGACGGCGACGCTGCGACCGACGCACTCATCGCGTCGGCCAACGCCAGCGAAGCGGGCCACTTCACCCGCACGGAGCTCGACGGGCGGTCCGTGATGCGAATCTCGATAGGGGCGCGAACCACCACACCTGCCCATGTCCGCGCCATGTGGGACAACCTCCGCGCTCTCCCCTGAGGCTGGTTGGCGCGTGACGCCGACGAACATGCGACGATGCGTATATGGCTGGCTCCGCGCGTCCTGTTGCACTCATCACAATGGCCACCGGCTACGTAGGTCCGGCGTTGGCACGCACGATGGCCGAACGCGGCTATGACCTCGTGCTGCAAGGTGCTGCAGGTGATGACAGCATGGTCGCTGTCGAGCGGTCATTTGAGGAGCAGGTGCCGCCACTCGAGGCCCTCGGCGCGACGGTCCAGACGGTAAGTGACATCGACCTCACGAGCGCCGAAGGGAACGCCGCGTTGGTCGCTCAGGCGCTCGATCGATTCGGGCGGCTCGATTCCGCCTGCTACGTCACAGGCGTGATTGTCGTCGGCAAGTTCCTTGAGATGACATTGAAGCAATGGGAACAGATAAAACGCAGCAATCTTGACATGGTGTTCCACGCGCTCCAGGCAGCCATTCCGCCAATGGTCGGCGCCGGCGCGGGCCAGATCGTCGTGTTCACTTCTTCCACCGGTGGTCGGCCCGAGCCCATGACTTCGATCTATGGCGGCACGCGAGCCGGCGCGAACGGCATCGTTCGAGCAGTCGGTCTGGAACACGCCCGAGACGGCGTCCAAGTCAACGCCGTCGGGACGAACTTTATGGACTTCCCCGGCTTCATCGCGGCCTCGGGCGCCGACGATCCCGAACGACGCAAACGAATCGAGGCCCAGACACCGATGCGCCGACTCGGCACGATGGACGAGTTAGCAAACGTGACGGCTGTCCTCCTTGATGGAACCAACCGATTCCAGACCGGCCAGTTTTTCGACTTCTCCGGTGGTTGGGGAGCCTGACCGCAACGTCGCCGTCGTCGGCGACCGTTTTAGTGATCGACGCACTCCAGGTATCGAGCGCACTGCTCACAAAGCGGGAGCAGCACAAGTTGTCCGAGCGCTTTCGTTTGGATCGCCTGAATGACACCGCGCATCCCAGAGACCAGCGCGACAGCGATCATGAATAAGACGAGCACCAACAACAGACCCAAGTTGAGCCCATCGGGTCGTACGAGCGCGTTGTTCAAGATCCGTTGGAAGAGGAGCGGGTTGACGACCCTGAGCACGGCACCGGCATCCACCAGGAGTCCTACGACAGCCGCCCACCACCGGGGTGGCCTGAGCGGGGGCGACGCGTCCCCACGAGAACGCATGGCTGGATCCACGACACGCGGGGCGCTTTAGCGCTGATGTCGCACGCCGTCAGTTGCGGAGTTTTGTCATGGCCGCACCGTAAATGTCGTCACCGATACCGTCCGCTACCGGCCGCAACCGAGCCCGGTTGACGCGGCAACGTCAACAGGTCGACCAACATCCGGGCGGTTGCTCCCCACACTGTCTCGTCGTCGAGATAGAAGAAGTGCAGCGGCCGGTCAAGTGGCGGGATCCCCCAACGTTCTCGATGGTACGTGCCTGGACGCGTCAATTCAGCGACTGGTGTCCACATCACCCGGTCAGCTTCGCCCGTGCGTGGCTCAAGCTCGATCCGCTCGTCCAGCGTTGCGACAACAGGCACGATGTAGCTCTTCGACACGATCGTCGAGAGGTGCTCCAACTCCCCGACAACTTGCGGTCTGCCAACGTCGAGTCCAACTTCTTCCTCGGCTTCACGCAGCGCTGTTTCAACCGGCGTCTCGCCAGGATCACACCGCCCGCCCGGGAAGCTGATCTCACCACGATGACTCCTCATCTGCATCGAACGCCGTGTCAGTAGCACCTCGGCGCCGGTCGGTCCTTCCGACAAGACGACCAGAACGGCCGATTGGCGAGCGTCGGGAAACGTCGGCAGGGGTGGCGCCGACTCGGATGCGACCGGAGTGACGAGTTCGTCGACATTCCAACGAACCTTGGGGTCCCACGGCGGGTCATACTCCTCGACGGTGTGGTGCGGGCGCGGGATGACCTGCCTTCCACCCGGCCGCCTGATCGAAGCGGGGTCAATCACGAGTCGTCGTCGGCCGACGGGCTGCTGCGACGGTCGTCGATCGCCGTCTTCTTCAGTCGCTTTGCAGCGAGGTAGGTCTCCGCAGCCGAACGGCCCGCAGAGCGGCCGACCTGCTCTGCGTCAGGTGTCGACGTCTGACTGCGCCGCTGTTTGCGCTCGTTCTTCGTCGCGAAATCAGTGTTCCACCATACGAAAGCGAGGACGATCCCCAGCAGGCCGATCAGGATCCGCCCGTTGCTTTCGATCTCGATCCACGGCTGAACCACAGCAACGGCGACGAGTCCGATCACGATGAGGTCAAGAATACGGTGAACACGTCGGTGGACGATCCGGAACGCAGACGCAGGGCCGATAGCAATTGCTGCATTGAGCATCACGATGGCACCCAGGACCGCCGGTACCGCCGGAGTCGGACTCCCGAAGCCTGCCGAGATGAACACTGCGCCGATGATGTATTCGACTACTTGGTGCATCCAGAACGGGCGCATCGCTCCATGTCCGAGTTGATCCACGACGTCGAGGGTACCGAGCTTCGCGGTACCCCACCGGACCGGTCAGTAACGTCTCCGAAGTGCCTCCCACTACTGAACGGTTCGCTCACTTCAACCCGTCGGATCCGGCGTTCATCGCAGACCCGTACCCGGTGCTCGCCGAATTGCGCGAGACGACACCGATCTTCTGGAACAACGCAAGCCAACAGTGGATGCTGACTCGATTCGACGACGTCGCAGCAACGCTGCGTGATCGCCGACTCGGACGCGCCTACACCCACCGGTTCACTCATGCCGAACTCGGTCGCCCCGAACCCGACCCGCGCTGGGCAGATTTCAACGAGCATGAGGAATGGTCCGTGCTGGCCCTCGAACCACCCGACCACACCCGTTTGCGTCGTCTCGTGCAGAAGGTCTTCACACCGCGGGCGGTTGCCGGTCTCGGCGGCCCCATTGCCAAATCAGCTGAAGCTTTACTCGACCGCTGCGCCGAGCTGGATACGTTCGACCTGTTGGCTGATTTTGCCCAACCGTTCTCTGTAGGTGTGATCTGTTCAATGTTGGGCGTGCCAAAAGCCGATGCTCAGGCGCTCCTCGACTGGTCGCACGCGATCGTCAAGATGTACGAGCTGGAGGCCGACGACGAGACGAAAATCGCTGCGAACCAGGCTGCTGCGGAGTTCATCGCGTACACCCGATCGCTGATCAAGGATAAGCGCCGGCAACCCGATGGCCTGCTTGTTTCCGAGCTCGCCCGCGTCGAGGACGAAGGCGACACGCTGACCGAAGCGGAGATCGTGTCGACAACGATGGTCCTGCTCGAAGCCGGGCACGAGGCAACGGTGAACACGCTTGGAAACGGCTTTCGAGCGCTGATGCATCATCGGGACCAATGGCGACGACTGACAAACGGAGAGGTGACGGCGATGGCTGCGGTCGAGGAGCTTCTTCGTTGGGACTCACCGCTGCAGATGTTCGAGAGGTGGGTTCTCGACGACGGGGTGGAGATCGCCGGACAGGAAATCGGCGTCGGCCAAGAAGTTGCGATGCTCTTCGGCGCAGCGCAACGGGATCCGCGCCGCTTCGACGATCCCGACCGTTTCGACATCGGCCGCAACGACGCCGCCCACATCGGATTCGGTGGCGGAATCCACTTCTGCGTCGGTGCTCCGCTGGCACGGCTCGAGCTTGCCACCTCAGTCGCGGGCATTGTGGATCGATTCCCCGACCTCACGCTCGCCGAGGAGCCCCGGTATCACCCCACATTCGTGATCCGCGGACTAACTGAGCTCCGCCTCGCGGCTCGGTGAGGATCGACTGATCTCGAACTATCACTGACAGCTGGCGCAGCGTTCGCCCGGCGCTCAGCGAAAACGCGAACGAGCGGACCGGCGAATGCCGGTCCGCTCGTGTCGGAAATGATGAGTGCCGACCAGTCGTAGGAACGAGAGAGTCGGTCAGGCCGGAGCAGCGCCCCGGCCGAGTCTCACATCATGCCGCCCATACCACCCATGCCGCCGCCAGGCATGCCGCCACCCATGCCTGCGTCTTCTTCGGGCTCGTCTGCAACGAGGACCTCAGTGGTCAGCAGCATCGCAGCGATTGACGCCGCGTTCTGCAGACCCGCACGGGTGACCTTGGCCGGGTCGATAATGCCAGCAGCGATTAGGTCTGCCATCTCGCCGGTTGCGGCGTTCATGCCGTTCGAGCCTGTGGCAGCCTCAACTTCACGCACTACGACCGAGCCTTCGAGGCCCGCGTTGTTCGCGATATTGCGGCCGGGCGCTGTGAGCGCCTCCCAGACGGTCTTGGCACCGGTCTTCTCGTCACCTTCGAGCGAGTCAACGACACTCTGCACGGCGCCTCGGGCGCGGATGAGGGCGGTGCCGCCACCAGCGACGACGCCCTCTTCGATGGCCGCACGAACTGATGACACTGCATCTTCGATGCGGTGCTTCTTCTCCTTGAGTTCAACCTCGGTGGCTGCGCCGACCTTGATCAACGCAACGCCGCCGGCCAGCTTCGCGAGACGCTCCTGGAGCTTCTCGCGATCCCAGTCAGAATCGGTGTTCTCGATCTCGGCCTTGATCTGGTTGACCCGCCCGTCGATGTCATCGGACGTGCCGCCACCGTCGACGATGGTCGTGTTGTCCTTGGTGATCACGACCCGCTTGGCGGTGCCGAGCAGGTCAAGGGTCACGTTGTCGAGCTTGAGGCCGACTTCTTCGCTGATGACCTGACCGCCCGTGAGGACTGCCATGTCCTGCAGCATCGCCTTACGACGGTCACCGAAGCCAGGGGCTTTGACAGCCGCAGCATTGAACGTGCCGCGGATCTTGTTCACCACGAGAGTGGCGAGTGCCTCACCGTCGATGTCCTCGGCGATAATCACGAGCGGCTTGCCGGTCTGCATGACGGCTTCAAGCGTCGGAAGCATCGTCTGGACCGTCGAGATCTTCGCGCTGTGGAGCAGAATGTAGGCGTCGTCGAGGACAACTTCTTGGCGCTCTGCGTCGGTCACGAAGTAGGGGGACAGGTAGCCCTTGTCGAACTGCATGCCCTCGGTGAAGTCCAGTTCGGTGCCGAAGGTGTTCGACTCCTCAACGGTGACGACACCGTCCTTGCCGACCTTGTCGATCGCATCAGCGATGACCTCGCCGATCGACGCGTCAGCGGCCGAGATCGTGGCAACCGAAGCGATGTCGCTCTTGTCGTCTACGTCCTTCGACTGCTCACCGATCGAGACGACGGCTGCGGCCACGGCAGCCTCGATGCCCTTCTTGATCGACATCGGGTTGGCACCGGCAGCCACGTTGCGCATCCCGGCGCTGACCATGGCCTGTGCGAGCACGGTGGCGGTGGTGGTGCCGTCGCCCGCGATGTCGTCGGTCTTGGTCGCGACTTCCTTCACGAGCTGAGCGCCCATGTTCTCGAAGGGGTCGTCAAGCTCGATCTCCTTGGCGATCGACACACCGTCGTTGGTGATGGTCGGCGCGCCGAACTTCTTGTCCAGGACCACATTGCGGCCCTTCGGGCCGATGGTGACCTTGACGGCGTCAGCGAGCTTGTTGACACCGGCTTCGAGTCCCCGGCGGGCCTCGTCGTCGAATTTCAGAATCTTTGCCATTATCTTTTTTCTCCTAGCGATCTACGAATGAATGCGATGCGATTGGTGTTCAGCCGACGATGGCGAGCACGTCACGGCTGTTGAGCACGAGCAGATCCTCGCCACCCGAGCTGACTTCGGTGCCGCCGTACTTTGAGTAGAGGACGGTGTCGCCGATGTTGATCCCGACTTCAATCAGTTCACCGGTGCTGTCCGAGCGCTTGCCTGGCCCGACGGCGAGAACTTCACCTTGCTGAGGCTTTTCTTTGGCGGTGTCTGGGATGACGAGGCCGGAAGCAGTCTGCGTCTCAGGTTCTGCGGGCCGGACCACGATGCGGTCATCGAGTGGCTTCAAATTCATGGGTTCATGCCTCCATTGGCAAGTCACAGTGTTGCGGTTGAAACAAGCTCGGGGGGGCACTTGGCACTCTCCCGAAGCGACCGCTAAGGCTAGGGCCTGGATCCAGGATTGGCAACCGGCAATCGAGAGTGCCAACGGCAATCTGCTACCGCCGGTGCCACTACCGGCACCGGGAGGATCAGGAGGTCGCGACCACGCGGAGCGTTGCGAGGGTCTCGGCCATTGGAAGTCCGATCACGTTGGTGACGCTCCCGTCGACGCGTTCGACGAACGCTGCGGCAGCCCCCTGGATCCCGTACGCCCCCGCCTTGTCGCTCGCCTCGCCTGTTCCGACGTACCACTCAATGGTCTGCGACGTCAGCTCGACAAACACGACGGTGGTAGAGACAACGAAGCTCCGCACGACCGAATCGCTCCGGATGGAGACACCCGTGTGAACTTGGTGGGCCCGGTCCGACAACATCCGCAGCATCGCTACAGCGTCGACGTCGTCGACGGGTTTCTCCAGCAAACGACCGTCGACTTCGACTGTCGTGTCTGCGGCGATGACGATCTCTTTGCCCTGAATTACCGCAGCCGACTTCTCGAGAGAGAGCCGGCGGACGTACTCGGTTGGTTTCTCGTAGTCGCGAGGTGTTTCGTCGATTTCTGCCGGTCGGACATGGAACTCAATGTCGGCACGAGCGAGCAGTTCCTGGCGGCGCGGCGATGCTGAGCCGAGCACGAGCGAGACTCCGTGACGAAGACCGATCATCCGCCCGAGAGTGCCATGACGTCAGCGTCGTCCGGCACGGAAGTGTCGGTATCGAGACCCCGACGAGTCTGCCCATTGAGCCAACCCTCAGGAATTGCCACTTTGATCGGACCGTTGGTGTGACCGCGCTTAATTCGCTCGCCGCCCGCGACGACAGTCGTCTCAGGGCCGACCTTGTCGAGCATTGCCGCCAGAACGTCATCGAGCTCCGCGAGTGACTTAATCAGCGAGAACCGTCGACGAATTTCGGAGCCGACCGGATACCCGCTCATGTACCAACCGGTGTGCTTGCGAAAATCGCGCATTGCGTGGTCCTCACCCAGATGTGTGGCGAGCATCGCAGCGTGGTCGACCATCACCGCAGCGACCGCCCCGAGCGAGCGGCTCGGTGGAACTGGACGGCCGTTGAGCGCGTCGACGAGGTCGCTGAACAACCACGGGCGCCCAAGGCACCCCCGCCCGACGACGACGCCGTCACAGCCGGTTTGCTCCATCATCGCAACAGCGTCGTCCGCCTCCCAGATATCACCGTTACCGAGCACGGGAATCGACCCGCCAAGAGAGACCATGTGTTCCTTCAGTTCACCGATTGCCTCCCACCGAGCCTCCCCGGAGTAGTGCTGCTCGACCGTCCGAGCATGCATTGCGATCGACGTGACTCCCTCTTCAGCGCACACCTCGCCGGTGCGCTTGAAAGTAAGCCAGTCGTCGAACAGACCCATCCGGAACTTCGTCGTCACTGGGATCCCATATGGTTCGGCTGCGGCCACCGCAGCTCGAACGATCGCTCTGAGGAGTTCGGGGCGGGCGGGAACGGCTGCGCCACCGCCGCGCCTGGTTACCTTTGCGGCCGGGCAGCCAAAGTTGATGTCGACATGATCGATACGGCCGTCGTCGCAGAGTTGACGAACGGCTTCGCCCATGATCACTGGGTCGCTGCCGTAGAGCTGCTGGCTGCGCGGATGCTCGTCGGGCGCAAAATTGATCATCCGGTGCGTTTTCGGGTTCACCTGAACGACCGGAGTCGCCATCACCATCTCGTTGACGTATGCCAGACCAGGCGCGAAGCGCCGACATAACTCGCGAAATGGCGCATTCGTCACCCCGGCCATCGGCGCCAGGACGACAGGAGCTGCCAGCTTGTGTCGGCCGATCGAGTACGTCATCGCTGATCTACGATACTCGGGTCGCCTTTACTGTAGCTCCAATACGGCGTTGATGACCTGCACGATGCCACCGACAACGACGTTGTCCTTAAAGATGATTCCAGCATCGCCAACAGTCAGCGGCGTGGCCTCTGCGTCGATCTGCTGTGGTGCTCCGTTGTCGACGCTGACCTCCTTGAGGTTAGCCAGATCGTTCAGCGTCAGGGATTCACCGGTCGACAGGTGGGCCTGCAGCAAGGCCTTGACAACTTCATCATCGGTGAGGTCGGGGCCATTTGGATCGTCACGAAGAGTATTAATCGCTGCGTTGTTGGGAGCAAACAGCGTGTATGGCTGATCGGAGGCTTCTACCTCGGCGAGCAAACCCACTTGTTCGAGCAAATTCTTGATCTCGGTGAGCTCGAGCGAATCGAGCACTTCGCCAAGTGTTGGGTCGGCCGGGGCGATCGTCGTCGTGGTTGTTGTCGTCGTCGTGGTCGTGGTCGTGGTTGTCGTTGTCTCGGGGACCGTCGTCGTTGTCTCGGGGACCGTCGTGGTTGTCGTCGTGGTTGTCGTTGTCTCGGGGACCGTCGTCGTTGTCTCGGGGACCGTCGTCGTCTCCGGCACAGTCGTTGCCGGCGGTGTCGCCAACAGGTTGCCAAGCGTGCACTCGACTCGGTCGCCGGCTTGAAAGCGCACGTTCGGGAACGTGTAGGAGCCAATGCCCGCCCGCGAATCGTTGACCTCGCCAGTACGTACCTCCGCCGTGACGACGAGTGCGCTTATCAATCCGTCGCGTTCCAGAGTGCACGTCGCATTCAACCCAGCCACCACCGAATCACCTTCCGCCTCGACGAACTCCTCAAGTTCGACCGTCGACGACCATGTCGCCACGTCGGCGTCACCGGATGGGGCCCAACGAAATTCGGTGCGCCCCGTCGCATCCGTCTGTCGGGTTGCCGGCTGCCCGACGACACCGTCACCAGGCACGATCCAGAGGTACGCGTCAGGGGCCGATTGCTGCGCTGTGACCACTGCGCTAACAGTGACAGCGAGCGGCCCACCGGCCGCATTGTTTCTCACCATCACGAGCGACACCGGTTCAGATTCAAGGTCGCCTCCACCTCCGTCGTTCCGGCTGCCCACCAGGAACAGCAACGCGATCACGCCGCCAACCAGCAGCACCCCAGCCATAACCGCAGCAAGCGCACCAGGACGCTTAAACCACGGCAGCTCCGGCAGTTGCTGAGCCGGCACAATCGGGGTACCGGGCCCGCCTGGCGCCCCGGGCGGAGGCACCGCACCAGTCGGCGGCGGCACCACATCCGAGTTGTCAGCAGCGGGACTGGGCATCCCCGGCATGACCTGAGTGGAGTCGACCGGCGGCACAGAGCTCGTTGCGTCGCCCGGTCCGGACGCAAGGTCCCCGAGCCCGGTCTCCGAGCCGTCGGACGGCTGCGTCGGTGGGAAGTCGTTCGACATGCCGGAATTCTTGCACGCTGAGAGCAGCGAGCTCAGCACCCTCTGGTTCAGCTGGGACGGTGCCGAACCAACACGATCGACCTCAGTCGATGAGCGGAAGTTTTAGATTCGGGATCGCCCCCACGTTAAGCGACGTCGGCCCGTCGGAGCGCAGCCGGTGCCACCCGGCTGCTGCGATCATGGCAGCGTTGTCCGTGCACAAGGATCGACTCGGAAGGAACCCCTGAATCCCATCAGCTTCGCAGGCTGTCAGCAGTTCCTCGCGGAGCAGCGAGTTTGCCGCCACCCCTCCGCCCAGAACAATGCCAGTGGCTCCCACCTGTGCCGCAGCTTTGCGCGCCTTGTGAACGAGAACATCGACAACAGCCATCTGGAACGATGCCGCAATATCGGCATCGCCAACGTCGGGATGCTTGCGGACAAAATTCACGACCGACGTCTTGAGCCCCGAGAACGAGAAGTCGAGTCCGACCTCTCTCATCGCACGCGGGAACTGAATCAAATCCGGATCGCCAAACATCGCAGCCTCGTCGATCGCCGGCCCTCCGGGATAACCCAGGTCGAGAAACCGCGCGACTTTGTCGAATGCCTCGCCCGCTGCGTCGTCGATTGTCTGGCCAAGCATGCGATACCTGCCGTGGTCCTGCATCTCGACGAGCATCGTGTGACCCCCCGACACGAGCAAGACGACGAGCGGGAATTCCAGCGTCGGGTCCTCGAGCGACGCCGCGTACAGGTGGGCCTCCATATGGTTGACACCGACGAACGGCTTGTTCCACGCCAACGCCAACGACTTAGCTGCCGAGACGCCAACCAGGAGCGCGCCCACAAGTCCCGGCCCGACCGTGCACGCAATCGCGTCGATCCGTGTCTCGTCGACTCCTCCCTCAACGATCGCCCGGGCAACGACGGGATTCAGCGCATCGAGATGCGCACGGGACGCGATTTCGGGGACAACACCTCCGAAGTCGGCATGCAGATCGATCTGTGTCGAGACGACATTCGAGACCACGTCGTCTCCGCCCATCACCAACGCTGCCGCCGTCTCGTCACAGCTGGTCTCGATCCCAAGCACAAGCGTGGACTCATCGACGATGAAAGCCTCGTCGGTCATCGGGCTCCTCGGATCTCAGCAAGTCGTGCCGCATAGGCGACATCTTGAATGTCGTGGCACCACATGACGATCGCATCCTCAACGTTGTCGTAGTAGCGCTTGCGGATGCCTGCGGGTACGAACCCGAACGCGCGATACAACTCCTGGGCGCCAGTACTCGACACACGAACCTCAAGCGTCCACGCAGTGCAGGCGCGCTCCATTGCTTCAGCTGCGAGTGCGAGCATCAGCGCGGTTGCCACGCCGCTGCGCCGCGCATCCGGATGCACGGCGATATTCGTGACGTGGGCTTCGTCGACCGCGAACCAAAGACCAGCGTGGCCGACGATTCGCCCTTTTCCGCGACCGACGATCGGTCGGCGGGCGGTCAGGTATAGGCGCGAACCGTCGCGCATCTGATCGATCTCGCTGTGGAACACCGCCTGTGACCACGGGGTGGGATACGCATGGCGTTCAGTTTCCAGGACACCGTCCTTTAAGTCCCGCTTACGCATGGGCGCAACGACGAGCTCACTCGGGCCCGGCGCTTTGTCGGGTCCACGTCCAAGCATCCGTTCGATCACGCTCATCGGGCCGACCGGGTCTTCCAGTTGATCAATGCGTCAGGAGCGCGCAGGTAGACCGGTTCGATCTCACGCGGGTTGACCCATTCCTCACGCAGCGCCCGCGCATGAGCGAGTTGGACGAGCGGGCTTGCGGACGGGTAGGCATCGCCGCCGATCTCACAATGGAAACCGTCAAGGATCTCGTCGGCGTAACGGCGAGCACCGTCGCCAACGCAGAGCGCTTCTTCGTTGCGTGCCATCAGATCGGCGACCACCTCGTCGATTGGGCCAACCTGAGGTGGCGCCACCTGTTGGATCCCGCCCGGCACTTGCTTGTACATCGCGTAAAAGACTTCGCCTTTCCGAGCATCGATTACCGGCACGACGACGCGATCGGTGTGGCGGCAGGGAAATGCGAGCAGGTCGAGCGACGAGATCCCGATCATCGGGATACGCAACGCCTGAGCGACCGCCTTGGCCGATGCAAGCCCTACTCGCATCCCGGTGAACAGACCAGGACCGACATCAACTGCGACAACGCTGATCTCATCCAAATCGATCCCGGCCTGTCGACACGTGAACTCGATTGCCGGTACGAGCGTCTCGGCATGGCGGCGCCCTTTCGTGATCTCGAGCAGACCGATGACACCTTCATGCCCACCGATCGCCACACTCACCCGCTCGGTAGCCGTTTCGATTCCGAGGATCAGCATCGGTGAGCTCCTAGCCCATCGATCAGTCGTTGCCAGCGGCCCGCCCAGCTCCCTCCGACCACTCCAACCTCAATCCGTCGCACACCGTCAGAGGCGAGCACGTCGCTGTCGTCGTCGATTACCGACTGGAGATGAATCACGAGGTGGTCGCCAAACACATCGACGACTTCGCCCCATTCGACCAAGACGATCCCGGCAAAGTCGGCGAGTTCGCCCAGCGCAAGATCGGATACCTCGGCAGTCCGCTCGAGGCGATATAGATCGGCATGATGCAAGGTCACCTTGCCGGCTCGAGGGCCGCTGTCGACGGGGTAGCTGTGGACGAGTGTGTACGTGGGCGACGTGATCCGGTCGGTGACGCCGAGTGCCCGGCCGAAGCCCTGTGCGAAAGCAGTCTTGCCGGCACCCATCTCGCCCGAGAGCACGATGATGTCACCCGGGCGCGCAAGTTCTGCCACCGCCGCAGCGATCGCGTGTGTCTCGGCGATCGAGTTGGCCTGCAGCGCAAGAGTGTGCTCGGACATCAGAGTTCGATGTTACGGCGCGGAACCCGTGGGATGCGCTTCGACACGCCGCAGACAATCTCGTAACCGATCGTGTCGAGCGCTTCCGCCCATTCGACGGCTCGGATCTCGTCACGGTGGCCTTCCGGTCCAACCTGCGACCCGAGCAACGTGACGTCATCGCCGACGTTCACATCGTCATCTCCACAATCGACCATCAGTTGATCCATCGTCACCACGCCAACGATCGGCCGGCGCCGACCTCCGATCAGCACCTCACCACCCACGGCGGACAGGCGACGAGGTACCCCGTCGGCGTAGCCGATCGGGATGGTTGCCACCGTCGTGTCACCGGAGAACCTATGGCGGAGGCCGTACGAAATACAGCTGCCTGACCGCACCTTCTTGACGAACGACACCCTCGCTCGAAGCGCCATTGCCGGGACGAGGTCGGCGCACAAGTGGTCCAC
Organism: uncultured Ilumatobacter sp.; assembly: GCA_905480335.1. Taxonomy (GTDB): domain Bacteria; phylum Actinomycetota; class Acidimicrobiia; order Acidimicrobiales; family Ilumatobacteraceae; genus Ilumatobacter_A. The sequence goes on from CAJQPY010000030.1 coordinate 41,874, forward strand.
ACCATGCCCGGGCGAGATCCCGTACACCGCAATACCAGCGCGAGCAAACGACAAGCGCGCATCAGGACGGGCCAGCGCCGCCGCCGAGTTGGCGGCGTGAACATACGGCACGGCGGGCAGTTGTTCGTAGACCTTGCGGAACTCCGCCAACTGCGTATCGGTGAATTTGATTGATGCTGCGTCGTCGCCGTCGGCGACAGCTAAGTGCGTGAAAATGCCAGCGAGCAGCAGGGCAGGCTCACGCTGAGCGATCTCTGCGGCCATCGTCGCCGCCGCACGTGGGTGGATACCAACCCGCTGCATCCCTGTGTCGATCTTGAGATGGACGGCGAGCTCCTTCGGACCCTCAGCAGCAAGGGCATCAAGAAAGCTGCGGCGGTACACCGTCGGTGTCAGCTCGTACTTGACGATGCGCGCTGCTGCCTCCGGAGGCTGTTCGCTGAGAATCAGGATCGGGTCATCGATGCCTGCCTTGCGCAGTTCGATTCCCTCGTCAACCAAGGCAACACACAGGCCTTCGGCTCCAGCGCCGACCGCTGCACGGGCGACGTCCACCGCACCATGTCCGTAGCCATCTGCCTTCACCACGGCCCAGAGTTCTGACGGTGCGACACGCTCACGCAACACACGAACGTTGTGTGCAATCGCATCGAGATCGATGTCGGCCCAGGCCCAGCGGATCGGCTCGCTCATCGCAGCGCACCGACCGCCTGAGGAATGAGGTCGACAATGTCACCGGCCAGCAGCCCCTCATCCGGACCCAGTGCCGCAGCGGCACCATGCAGCCATGCCGCCGCCGCGTCCGAAGGCTCGACCCCGGCAGCTAGGCCAGCGCCGATCAGGCCGGCAAGGACATCTCCGGACCCGGCGGTGGCGAGCCGTTGATCACCCCGATCGACGAGCAACACCCGCCCACCGGGCGACGCGACCACGGTAGTTGGCCCTTTGAGCAGCAACGTTGAGTCGAACTCTGCGGCGGCCGCACGCGTCGCCGCGATGCGATCGTCCCCGGGACGCCTGCCAGTCAGGAGCCCGAATTCACCGTCATGCGGGGTGAGAACCGTCGCAACGTCGCGATCCCTGAACAGCGGACCAGGGCCATTGCCGCTCCACGACGCAGCGAACAGCGCGTCGCCGTCAACCACCAACGGTACGGGAGCCTCGCCGATACACGCATGCACAGCGGAGAGCGTCTGATCTTCGCGGCCAAGGCCCGGTCCGATCACCATCGCACCGAACCGTCCGATGTCGGAGAGCACCTCCGCACAGAAGCCACCCACCGGAATCGCATGCTGAACGATCTCGCTTCGGGTTCGGGGTCTACAACCTGGTGCCGAGAGCGATACCAGCCCGCTACCGCCCCGAGCTGCTGCCGCCGTGCACAACTCGGCAGCGCCGGGCATGCCGGGGCTCCCAGCGATCACCTTCACTGCGGCATGCCATTTGTGTGCATCGATCGAACGAGCTGGCCACCAACGCTCGACATCATGCTGTTCGACGAGGTGGCAGTTGATGGAGCCAATGTCGAGCCCGATGTCGGCGATCACGACGTCGCCAGCCATCGTGGCGCCGCGACCGAAGAGCAACCCGGGCTTCAGCGCCTGGAACGAAATCGTGCGGTCAGCGCGCAGCACGCCGCTTCGGCAAATCCCGGTAAGCGCGTCGATGCCGCTTGGGACATCGACAGCGAGCACAGCAGCCGAGCCGATACCCGGCGCCTGCCACGGTCGGTCGGGGTCGGGCCGATACCCCGTGCCGTAGGCCGCATCGATTACGAGGTCGGCAGCGGGCAACTCCGGCGGACACGCCATCGCGTCAAACACACGCACTCCAAGACCACGCGCCGCCAGTCGTTCTGCTGCGTCCCGACCATCGGAACCGTTATTGCCCTGGCCTGCGATGACATTGACCACGCGGCCGTAGGTTCCGCCGAGAATGTCGATTGCTTCCCGCGCCACCGCAGCCCCTGCCCGGCGGATGAGTTCGTCGACTGGCTCCGGTGCCGCAACATCGATCGCCCGCATCTCGTCGGGCGTCACCACCGGGATCATGGGTCGAGTCTGCCAGAGTGTCGGAGGCTGAGTCACGCCACCCTCTCTGATCGCCCCGTCAGCCAATCAAGGTGTCGCGCAACTCACGCTTCAGAAACTTTCCGTTCGCATTCCGCGGCAAAGCATCGTCCATGAACCAGATCCGCTCGGGGATCTTGAACTTCGAGAGCCTGCCTGTGAGGAATTCCGTGAGCCCGGCGTCATCGAGCGTTGAACCAGGCGACCGGACGATCGCAACACCCACGACTTCGCCGAGACGATCATCGGGGACGCCAAACGCTGCTGCTTCTGCGACATCGGGATGCTCGTAGATTACCGCTTCGACCTCGGAGCAGTAGACGTTCTCGCCGCCGCGCAGCACCATGTCCTTGGCGCGATCGACGATGAAGACGAACCCGTCGTCGTCGATCGTCGCAATGTCGCCGGTGCGGAACCAGCCATCACGAATCGCGTCGGCGGTCGCTTCGGCACGATTGAGATAGCCCTTGATTACAACAGAGCCGCGCACGCACAGTTCCCCCCGTTCTCCTGGCTCGGTGACTTCCTCGCCGGCATCATTGATGAGCTTGGAGTCGAGGACGGGAACGACACGACCACACGACGACGGCTTCGCTGTGTACATCGACCCGGAGTTAGCCGTCACGATGCCATGAGTTTCGGTGAGGCCGTACCCCGTACTCGGCGCACCTTTCGTCAACGACTTGTCGATCTTGTCGACGAGGTCGGGTTGTAATGGCGCGCCGCCGCCGCCCATGCCGAGGACGGTCGAGGTGTCGCGCGTGGACCAGTCGGGGTGCATCAGCATCTCGCGACTCATCGTGGGGACTCCCGAGAAGTTGGTGACGCCCTCTCGTTCAATCAACTCGAGTGCTCGCCCGGCATCCCATTTGTGCATGAAGACAATCCGCGCACCGGAGATGGTCGCTGGATGAAGCAGGCAGTTGTTAGCGGTCACGTGGAACAGCGGTGTCGGTGCCATGAATACGCTTTGTGTGCTGCCGGCCGACTGCTCGTCGTCGCTCAGATCGGGTGTACCGGCGGCGGCGCCCACCTTTTTCGCCGCTGCGGCCGACACCGCTGCCATGAACGCGAGGTCCAACAAGTTGTGGACCGAACCGCGGTGGGTGAGTTGGGCACCCTTTGGGAACCCCGTGGTCCCGGAGGTGTAGAAGATGCATGCATCGTCGTCAGGGTCAAGGTCAACTTCGGGAAAGGTCGCTGGTGCAGTGCTGGGGTCGATCATGTCCTCCCAACGAGCAGCATCCGCGGGGAGTTCACCGTCGTGGCGCACCGTGATGACGTGCAACGGCGTACCTTCGTCACCATGTCGAAGTTCGTCAAGGATCGGCGTGACCCGGTCGACGCGCTCGGTGTCACAGATGAGCACCTTTGGTCGAGAGTCGGACAGCCCGTACTTCATCTCATCGGTCGTCCACCAGGCGTTCATTCCGACGCAGGCGGCTCCGATCGACACGATCGCCCAGTACGAGAACACCCACTCGGGAAAGTTTCGCATCGAGATCGCAACGCGGTCGCCGTGGCGCACGCCGAGGTCGTCGACGAGATGTTGCGCCAGCGCTTTGATGATCGCGTCGGACTGGGCGTAGGTGAAGCGCTCATCTTCGAACACGACGTAGTCCGCATCGCCGTGTCCCGACGCCATCTCCCACACGAAACGCATCGACGGTGGCGCAGAGTCGAACACTCGCATCGGGACGCCACGCACCTCAATCTCGGTCATCGCGAACGGGCCTCCTGGAGCGGTCAGTTCGTTCCAGGCTTCGGTGTACTCGTCGATCATGGTTTCCATGATCGCAGCGTGATCCAAGCCAGACCAATTGCCACGTTCGATACGCCGTAGCGTCACTCTGCGATGACGTAAGCACCAGCAGTCGACGCTGAGTGCGTGAGGCTGAGGTGCCACCTCTCTACGCCGGCTTCGGCAGCGAGGTCCAATGCTCGACCAGTGATCGCCAATGACGGTTCGCCTGATGCTGCCCGATCCACCCAGACTTCGTGAAAGCCGAATGCTCCGAGGCCAAGCCCGAGCGACTTCATCACCGCTTCCCGTGCCGCAAATCGCGCCGCAAGCGACGGCACCGGGTCGGTCTTGGGTGCCACGTAGGCCAGTTCGACCTCGGTGAACAGGCGGGTCCGCATCGACGGTGTCCGTTCGAGTGACGTTCGGAACCGTTCGATGTCGACCAGATCGATTCCGATCCCGACAATCGCCACCGTTCAACGCCTCCAGAGTTCGGCGGTCTCGACGACCGGCCCGACGAGCAGTTGCTCGACGGCGATCTCGCCGAGCAGCGCTTCGTCGAACGAACCCTCGGTTTCGTAGACGGTGTCGACGAGGCGGTCGTAGCGGCGGTCGTAGCCCTGCAGCACACCACGCATCACCGCAGCCGGGCGAGTGTCGTGGAACTTCACGTGCAACAGTGTTAACCCGGTCGTCTCGCCGCCCTTGACCTCCGGGACAAAGATCACTGTTCGGCCGTCGCTGCGACCTCGACCGACGAGCACATCACGTTCGGACGCAACCCGGTGCTTGGTGCCAAGCAACGGTGCAACCCCCTCGACACGGCTTTGCAGGTCCCGGGAAATCCCGCCGCGGTCGATGATCGCAACGGTGTTGCGATCGGAATCGATGTCATATCTCGTGAAGCCGCGAACTGCGGCCACCGACGGGTCAAGGTCGGCAAGAACCTTGAGCGTCCGATAGCTCAGGACGTCGCGACCAGCGCCAGCTGATAGCAGGGCTTGGACAAGAGGACAATCGATGACCCCTTCATCGCTGCGTGAGATTCCTACCGTCACGGTTTTCGCCTGGTGCTTGATCGTGTCGACCGGCCGTGTCAACTCGTCGATCGCCGTGGTGAGCGCCCCGACGAGGTCGTCAATCAATGACGACGGCGTCGCAACCCTTCCTGACACGCGCTGGTAGGAAGAAACGGGTTGGTCGGACAGCACGTGACCGAGCATTTGGGAGAGCCGCACGGCGGTCGATGCCTCGAGGTGCCCGTCGTAGAGTCCGCTCCGAATCCCATCATGGAAGCGGTCGGCATTCGGAACAAGATCGTGACGCAGGCGCGCAAGGGCATCGTCGCCGGACAGCTGATCGCCTACCAGTTCCTCAACTCGCTCACGGACGCCGCGCAGCGGGTGAGCAGATGCGTCGATGGCGAGAGCCGCCTCGTAGCCGAAGAGATGCCCCGCCATGGCGGACAACACGAAGCCGAGCGTCGGATCGACCTTGGGAACCTCTATCACGGCGTCGGCGTCGAAGCGCGTCTCTCCCTCGGTGGCGAAAACGATCGGTGTCGCCTTGTGCGCCTTAAAGATCGCGACCTCCTTCGCCACGTCGTCGGCGGTCGACCCTTCAAGGCCGGCGGCGCAGACGAGAATTAGCGGCTCGGACGAAAGATCAATGTGTTTCTTATCCTCCGTGGAGTCACAGGCCATCGATTTGTAGCAGAGCTCGCTGAGCTTGATCCGGACCTCTTCGGCGGCCACTTTGTTCGGCCCGTTGCCGACAACCGCCCAGTACCGCTTGAACGGGGCGAAACGGCGCGCCGCATCTGCGATTGATTCGCGCCGCTCGAGGGTTGCACGCATCGCGTCTGGAAGTGAGCGCAGCGAGGTGAGGAGCTGGGTACGTCGGCGAGCGTCACCTCGACCGGTTGCTTCAGCGATCGCACACGACAGGAGAGCCCCGGCCGCGACCTGCGCGTAGAACGCCTTGGTCGATGCGACACTCATCTCGACGTCGCGTCCGTCGGAGGTGTACATCACCCCGTCGGCCTTGTCGGTGAGGTCCGAACCTCGCCGGTTGACGATGCTGATCACATGCCCACCGCGGGACCGGATCAGATCAACCGTGCGGTTCGTGTCGGTCGTGGTCCCCGACTGACTGACCGCGATGGCCAGCGTGTCGCTCATGTCAAGTCGGAGGTGAAACCCGGACAACTCGGTTGCCGTAATCGCATCGACGTCCAATGCAGACTCGAGCAACTCGTCGAGGATCGCCGCAGTGCTCTGCCCGGCCACCGCCGCAGTCCCCTGGCCAATCACCCGGACGCGGTTGATCGTGCCGTCGGCAAGCTTCGCTGCGACCTCGGGGGGCAATGCCATCTCGCCGACGACCGCTGACAATGACCCATCAGTCGCAGTTGCGATCTTGCCGCGCAGCGTCTTCGCGAAACTCGTCGGCGACTCCGAGATCTCCTTCAGCAGAAAGTGTGGCGCATCACCGCGGTCGATATCGCGAGTCGTGACTTCTGCTGTGACAACATCACCTGGTTCGACCGGAGTTGATGTCCCGTCGTAGGCGTAGCGGCGGATTCCGTCGAGTTCACCAGCAACATCGGCGTCGATAGCGATGATCTCACCGCCATCTTCTCCGTCCATCCGAACGTATGTGGCCGTCTCTTCGACCACGCCATACGGTTCGCTGGCGACGATGTAGCAGTCGTCGGCGAGGCCGACGTACAGGCCCTGCCCGCTTCCACGGAGCGCGAGCAGCAAGGTCGATGGGGATGCCGCTGCCATCGCGCCGATTGCGACGGAACCTTCGAACATCGACACGGTCCGCCGAAAGGCTTCGACGGTCTCGACGCCGGCGGCGAGGTGACGGGAGGTGATGGTCGGAATCACCTTCGCGTCGGTCGTGATCGGGCCGGCGATCCCAAGGTCGTATTCGGCACGGAGATCGCCGTGGTTGTCGACGTCTCCGTTCAGGGCTGCCACGACGTACGGGGCCTCAGCCTGCGCCTTTCCGCCACGCTCCAACTCTTGGGAATTGAGTGGGTGGGTGTTCGGCTCGCTGATGATGCCGACACTCGCCCAGCGCGTGTGTCCAATTAGGGCGGTGCGGGCCTGTGGCGATGACACCGCTCGCCGAAATAGGGCATCGGCGGCAAGCGTCGATCGCAGGGCTGCTGTGTTGTCGCCGAGTTCGCCGATCTCGGCAGCCTGCTTGTACGCGAACGATAGGACCGGAAGACCGTCGGCGCCCTGTGTGGCCACGACTGATCCGTTCTCAAAGAGGAGGTCGTTGCCCCGCTCGGCAATCAATGCCGAGAGCGTGTCGGAGTCGATGTCGTGATCCCAGACGTAAAGATGAATGCCCGCCGAGTCCCGGCCGCGAACTTCGAGGCGATCGATTGCCGAGAATGCCTGTTGGGCCACCAGATACGCAGCCAGTGCCCCAGCGCTCGCGTTGCGGCCGGCGAGCGCCTCAACTTCGCGAGCAGTGCGAAACCGGTCGTTGCGGATCGCCCACAGGACGTCGGCGAGCTCGAATAATTCGGCGTTCGCGGTCTCGAGTGCATCGGCGGACAACCCGCCTGCGTTGACGTCGAGTTCAGCTTCTCGCTCGGAACGGAACCGGTCGAGTCGATTCAGACGGGACGAGAGCGCCGCAACGAGTTCCGGCTGATCGCTCAGAGCAAATACGCCGGGAAGACCGTGCAGGGCTGTGTCGACCTCGCGGCTCGCTGCTGCGACCGCAGCAACGTCTGGGATCGACTCGATTGCGGCGTCAAGCCCGCCCAACAGATTTTCGGTGCGCGGTGTCGGCCGAGTAGGAGGTCGACTGAGAACGCCGATGATGCCGCACATACCGCGCCAGGTTACCGATCGGTTCCGTTCGAGAACGCGCAACGACGTCGGCGAGAGTCGCGTGTTCATCATGCGGCGGCCGCACCGCGTGCGTTACGACGAGCGGAACGGGTGCTGCGAGCAATTCAACCATGGTGGCGATGACTGCGAACACGGCAAGCAAGCCCAGCGGAGTATTGATTCTCCGCTGATGATCGACTCAGAAATCACTACGAGGGAGATTTTACCGAAGGACGGTCCGGCCACCAGGCCCAAGACCGCACCGAGGAGCGGCCCGATCGCCGCTTTGAACGAGCCGCCCTCAGCCGAAGCGTTGGCGGGCGATTTCGGCGAGCGCATCGGCACTCGCCTGCGCGCGTTCAGCAGTCGGCGCCTCAACCATCACGCGGATCAGCGGTTCGGTCCCGCTCGCCCGCAGCAGCACGCGCCCCGACGCTCCGAGCTCGGATTCGGCGCGAGCTACATCGTCGGCCATTAGCTCGGCTACATCCGAGACACGGGTGGCAATCCGCAAGTTAACGAGCACCTGCGGGAGCGACATCATCGTCTCCGCAGCGATTTCTGCCAGCGGGCGCCCCGCCCGTTGCACGACATCGAGCAACGCAAGCGCTGTGAGCAGCCCGTCACCGGTTGTCGCATGGTCAGAAAAGATAACGTGGCCGCTCTGCTCCCCGCCGAGCGAGTAGGGCCCCGCCGCAAGCGCCTCAAGTACGTAACGATCGCCGACGCCGGTCACCACAACATGGATGCCGGCTTTCTCCATCGCCAGTTTGAAACCGAGGTTGGTCATCACCGTCACCACGACCGTGTTGTGCGCAAGCAAACCTCGACTGCGAAGATCGAGCGCACAGATCGCTATGACGTGGTCGCCGTCGACGATATTGCCCTGATGGTCGACGGCAATCAACCGATCCGCGTCACCGTCGAGCGCGATACCGATGTCCGCCCCATGCGCCACAACCTCCGTTGCGACGAACTGGGGGTAGGTCGCACCACATCTGTCGTTGATGTTGCGACCATCGGGCGCGTCGGCGACGACGATTACCTCGGCACCGGCCCGGCGCAGCGCAGCGGGAGCCACTGCGGATGCCGCACCATTGGCCGCATCGAGGACAACCTTGAGGCCGTTGAGGTCGCGGCCTTCAAGGACCTTCAACACGTGATCGACGTAGCCGGAGCTTCCGTTGACTGCTACGACGGCCGGTTCCGTTGTGCGTAAAGACCCCACCGGACTACGACGCCTGGGATTGTCGAGCGCAGCGAGTTCCGCCTCGATCCGGGCCTCGACGTCGTCGGTGAGCTTGGTCCCGCCGGGCGCAAACAGCTTGATGCCGTTGTCCTGATACGGATTGTGCGACGCCGAAACCATCGCTCCCATTGCGTCAGAGCGCTGGGCCTCGAACGCAACTAGCGGCGTGGGCACGACACCGAGACGGACCACGTCGATCCCCTCGGCGTTGAATCCTTCGGTGAGGGCGACGTCAAATGCCGGAGTCGACTCGCGTGTATCGCCGCCGATCACCACGGTTCGGGCGCCATCTGCCCCCAGAACGCAAGCCGCCGCCCGTGCGAGACGGACGGCGAACTCAGTTGTCAGTTCCTCGTGTGCGACGCCGCGAACACCATCGGTGCCGAACTTCATCGCAACAGCAGGCTCAGCGCTTCGTGAACTGAGGTGCCTTGCGAGCCTTCTTGAGGCCGTACTTCTTGCTCTCCTTCTTTCGCGGGTCACGCGTAAGAAGGCCGGAGGTCTTCAGGATGTGCCGCGACTCAGGGTCAAGTTCCACGAGCGAGCGTGCGATCGCCATGCGCAGTGCGCCGGCCTGACCGCTGGCACCTCCGCCGTGGATGGTCGCGTTCACGTCGTACGCCTCACGGGTCTCGGTCACGTTCATCGGCTCCGCGACGACCATCTGCGACGCGTCGGTCGGGAAGTAGGCCTCCAGGGTCTTGCCGTTGATCGTGAACTGGCCGGTGCCGGGGCGCAAGGAAGCGCGGGCGACGGCACGCTTGCGGCGGCCGGTGGTCTGGGTGAGCGGTGCAGTCATGTAATTCTCGTTCTCTCGTTGTCGTCAGTCGTAAAGTCAGCGGACCGCTCAGCGGGCCTTCGCATGGTCGATGGCCATCGGCTTCGGCGACTGCGAGCCATGTGGGTGTTCGCCGCCGGCGTACACCTTCAGCTTCGTCAGCTGTTGGCGGCCAAGCGGGCCCTTGGGAAGCATTCCGCGAATCGACTGGCGCACGGCCTCGGCAGGCTTACGGGCATGGAGCTTGGCGTACGACTCGGACTTAATCCCACCGGGGTATCCCGAGTGGCGGTACTTCATCGTGCGCTCGGCTTTGCCCGAGGTCATCACGATCTTGTCGGCATTGATCACGATCACATGGTCACCGGTGTCGATATGCGGGGCGTAGATCGGCTTGTGCTTGCCCTTGAGCACTCGGGCGACTTCGGTGCACATCCGCCCGAGGACGAGGCCCTCTGCATCAACGACGTGCCATTCGCGCTGCGCCTGAATTTCGCTCTGTTTCGGACTGTAGGTCGTCATTTCGGGGCCTCTCTCTGTGGTCGATCTCAACCAGTGGATTCGACTGCGTCCGACACAAGCCGACCCGCAGCATCCGAGGATGGGTCATCAGTTGAACACCCGCTCCAGGGAACCCCGCAATGCTACGGCGGGCCCCGGCTGCCACCAACCCGGCACGTATCGTCAGAATCTACGAAGATCGGACCCAACGCGGTCCGAATGCACCATCTCCTGCATAAACGTGCTGGACATGACCGAATCTAAACGGCCAAAGTCGTTTAGATTCCGTCAACATTGACCGCAAAACTGTGGCCGCCCTCGACATTGACCCGGCTGCCACGCACTCAAACACGGCAATACCCAGGGCCAGTAAGGGCCCGCAGATCGGCTGTGTGGCGCACGGGGTCGGATAGCCGTACTAGCGCGACCGCTTGACCATGTCCGGGTGCACGGCCTTCCACGGATGGACGTATCCCCTGTCATTCGGCTGACGCCGATACCAACGTCTGACCCGGCAGACACCCGCTGCCAAACGATCGATCTTCCAACATCGAACCCGGGTCGCCTCGCGTGCGCTCCACCACGCTACGTTCAGGCGTCCCAACGGACGCCGTCGTAGCCGACATTCCAAAGCACGAGGCCAGTCGGGGGCGCCACTGGCCCTGCGGCCGACCGATCGAGCGCGGCCAGCGTTACCGGAATCGACGCCGCCTTCCGGCGACCACGTCCGACGTCGACGAGCGTGCCGACAATGCTGCGTACCATCTGATGACAGAAGCTGGTGGCGGCGATCTCGAAACGCAGCAGCGAGCCCGAGGGCTCCTGATCGACTCGTAACCACTCGGCGCGTTGCAGGATTCTTACAAGCGACTTGTCGGATTGCCCCTCGGCCACCTTCGGGCGCCGACAGTAACTCGCGAAGTCGTGCTGACCGACGAAGTGAGCAGCGGCGGCATTCATCGCATCGACATCGAGCTGTTCGGGTACGTGCCAACAAGTGCGCGCCAACAACGGATTCGGCTGCGGGTGGTTCCACACGGCGTAGCGATACGTCCGCGATGTCGCCGAGAAACGAGCATCGAAATCATCGTCGACCCATTCGGCCGAACGGATTGCGACCATAGGCGCGCACATCCGGTTGACAGAACGCTCAAGCCGCACCAGATCAGTAGACGCCGGGATTCGGCCTGTCACGACCTGACCCCATCCGTGCACGCCTGCGTCGGTCCGGCCGGCCGCTGTCAATGCAAGATCGCTCTGCAGGATCTGTTCGAGCGTTCCACGGAGCAAGGCCATCACCGTGGCAACGGGAGGCGACTCCGCAAAGCCGTGGAAGTCGGTCCCGTCATAGGAGACCACCAGCGCAACATTGCGCGTGGGTTCGGATCGTGTCGTCATGGCAGCTAAGTCTCACCACACACAACGAGCTGAGGCCACTCCGGGCAGACGAGCGAAGCGAGATGTGCCACTCACCCGCATCGGCGGACCGGCCGCTCGGGTCAGACGAGTTCGATGCGTGCCATCTCGGCGTTGTCGCCGTGGCGCGTGCCGAGCTTCAGGATGCGGGTGTAGCCACCATTGCGATCCATGTAGCGCGGGGCGATGTCATGGACGAGCTTGTACGTCATCTCACGGTCCCCGAGCTGGCTCTGGATCTGACGGATCCGGTGGACCTGCATCGGGCCCTCCTCCTGCGCCTTCTTCGCCTTCGTGATTAACTTCTCGGCGATCGGGCGGAGGTGCTTGGCCTTCGCCTCGGAGGTTGAGATGCCTTCAGCTGCAAACAGCGACGCGGTGAGGTTGGCCATCATTAGCTTCTGGTGCGAAGCCGACGAACCGAAACGGCGGGAGCGGCGTGGGGTAGGCATGATTCGTGTCCTTCTTAGTCCGGCGGCTCAGCCGCGCAGCGTCAGGCCGCGCTCATCGAGCTTGGCCTTCACTTCATCGAGGCTCTTCTGGCCGAAGTTGGTGATGTTGAGCAGGTCATCTTCGGTCTTGGTGAGCAATTCTCCCACCGTGTTGACCTGAGCCCGCTTGAGGCAATTGTTCGGACGCTCCGACAGGTCGAGGTCTTCGATCGGCAGGTCGAGGTCGGGGGAGCTGACGGCGACATCCACGATTTCGCCAAGCTCGAGGCCCTGCGGTTCATCGGACATCGAGGCAACGAGTTCAGTGAGCGCCTGAAGTGTGGCGCCGGCCGATGCCAGTGCTTCGGCGGGCGCAATCGACCCGTCAGTCTCGATCTCGATGACCAGGCGATCGTAGTTCGTGGACTGCTCGACCCGGGTCGGCTCGACCTCGAACGACACACGACGGATCGGGCTGAAGATCGCGTCGATCGGGATCATTCCGATGGTGCGAGTGTCGTCTTCGCGCTTGCTCGACAAATAGCCCCGACCCTGCTCAATAGTCAGATCGACCGCAAGTCGGCCCCTCGTGTTGAGCGTTGCTATGTGGAGGTCACCATTGAGTACCTCAACGTCTGAGGAGCACTCAATGTCGGCCGCTGTGACGTCGGCCGCTCCCCGCACGTCAATGCGAGCAGTGACGGCCTCGTCACTCGTCGAGGTGACGACAATGTCTTTCAGGTTCAAGATGATGTCGGTGACATCTTCGGTCACGCCCGCGATCGTGTCGAACTCGTGAAGCGACTCGTCGAAGCGAACGACGGTTACCGCAGCACCGGGAATCGACGACAGAAGCGTGCGGCGCAGTGAGTTGCCGAGCGTATGGCCGAAGCCGGGCTCGAGTGGTCCGACCGCAAACTGCTGGCGGTTGTTCGATTCCTCACCGATGGATTCGATGGTGGGGCGCTGCATGACGAGCATTTGTGCCAGGACCTTTCCGGGTATTCGGGACGTATTCGAGACAGTATTCGAGGGGGTTGAACGAGGGCGGGATAAACAGCGGCATGGCGCCGCCGTCAAGCGCTACTTGGAGTAGAGCTCGACGATAAGCGATTCGCGTACCGGGATGTCGATGTGGTCGCGCTCGGGGAGGCTCCGCACCGTGACTTCCTTGCCGCCATCGCCCTGTTCGAGCCAGCCAACGAGTGAGCGGTCAAGGGTGTCAATGTTGTGTTGGATAACGATCATCTTTGCAGCCTTCGGCGACAGCGACACGACGTCACCCTTTCGGGCGGTGTAACTCGCTATGTCGAGGCGCTTGCCATTCACGTTGATTAGTCCGTGGTTCACGAACTGGCGAGCCTGGGGACGGGTCGACGCCCAGCCGGCGCGATAGACGACGTTGTCGAGACGCTGCTCGAGCAGCCGCAGCAGGTTCTCACCGGAGGGCCCATCGAGGCGCACCGCTTCGTTGTAGGTCTTCTTGAACTGACGCTCGAGGACACCATAGATGTACTTTGCCTTCTGCTTCTCCTGCAGTTGGGCGAGGTACTCGGAGCCGGCGTTACGGCGACGGGTGCGACCGTGCGCTCCTGGGGGGAACGGACGGCGCTCAAGGATCTTGCGACCCTTCTCATTCTCGAAGATATTGGTTGACAGACGGCGCGAGATGCGCAGTTTGGGTCCGGTGTAACGAGCCATGACTCAGCGTCCTTTCTCAGCCGCGCCGGCGCTTGGGTGGCCGGCAACCATTGTGGGGAACAGGGGTGACATCCTTGATCGACACAACTTCGATACCGGTCTGCTGGATGCTGCGAACGGCGGCGTCACGGCCGGAGCCGGGACCCTTGACCTGCACTTCAGCGCGGCGCAAGCCGTGCTCTTGAGCGGCGCGCGCGGCCTTCTCGGCCGCCAACTGCGCGGCAAAGGGGGTGCTTTTGCGGCTCCCCTTGTATCCGGCGACACCAGAACTCGCCCAGGCGATCACGTTGCCCTGCGGGTCGGTGATCGAAACGATCGTGTTGTTGAACGAGGACTTGATGTGGATCACACCGGTTGTGACGTTCTTCCGGTCGCGCTTACGCGGACGGCGGGTTGGGGTCTGCTTTGCCATGTCGATCTTTCTCCCGGATTACTTCCGGACGGCCTTCTTCTTGTTGGCGACGGTGCGCTTCGGTCCCTTGCGGGTGCGGGCGTTGGTGTGTGTGCGCTGCCCGCGGACGGGAAGACCCTTGCGGTGACGGACGCCCTGCAGGCAACCGATCTCAATCTTGCGCTTAATGTCGCCCTGCACGTTGCGGCGTAGGTCGCCTTCGATGGTGAGGTTCTGATCGACGTAGCCGCGGATCTTGTTGACTTCGTCCTCAGTCAGATTCGACACCTTCGTGTTGGGGTCAAGTTCTAGGGACTGACAGATGGTCCGAGACGTCGTGAGACCGATCCCGAAGATGTAGGTGAGAGAGACCTCCAACCGCTTCTCGCGGGGGATGTCGACGCCGGCGATACGTGCCATGTTGCTTGTCTACCTTGCTACTTCCTGGGCTGTTCCTGGGCTCAACCCTGCCGCTGCTTGTGGCGGGGGTTTGTGCAGATGACCATGATTCGACGATGGCGACGTATCACCTTGCAGTTGTCACACATCGGCTTGACGCTGGGACGTACTTTCATGGTTGCTTCTCTACTCGTTCGTTCGGATCGTGCGTTGTTCGAATTTCGGAGACGGTCTCTCGGGCCGGCTCACTTGTACCGATAGGTGATGCGACCTCGGGTGAGATCGTACGGAGTTAGTTCCACCTGGACCTTGTCGCCTGGAAGGATACGGATGTAGTGCATCCGCATCTTTCCGGAAATGTGCGCGAGTACCTCGTGTCCATTGTCGAGTTCGACCTTGAACATGGCATTCGGCAGCGATTCGAGGATTTTACCCTCGAGTACAATCGCATCTTCCTTTGGCTTGGGCAGGGGATTCTCCTCACCTGATCGTGCTCACCGCCTCGACAGAGGCCTCTGCTGCTAGCGATGAGTTCGGTTTTCACTGTTTTGGCGGATTGGGATCGAACGGCATAACTCGACCCGGTCTGCGAACAGACCGAAAAACGATGCTAACGGTCGATCGGCGCGACTCCACGCGCGAAATCCCCAGCGACGTGAGTCACGCGTGCTGCGCCGGCAAACTCGACTTCGGTACGGGACGAACCAGGTCACCCCGTACGACCGCCATCACGCTGTCGATGGCGCAGCGCTGCCGCTGAAGCGAATGGCTCGCTCCGTCAGTGAGGCCAACGAGGATCAGCCGAATGAATTCCTGGAGCAGTGCAGCATCCTGACGACGCACCTCACCGGACGCGATTCCCGCTTCGACGATTCCCAGGAAAAACCGCTCGCGATCCGTCATAGCTGCGCCGAGGGATTCGCCGATTTCGGGGTGTCGACGGGTGTCGGCGCGCACCGCCCCGACAAATTTGGTCAACGACGGATCCTCGCGGTTCATATCGTGTGCCGCGTTAAGCACCGCCTCGAGCTTGCCGATGAAGGTCTCCTGCGACAATTCCGCCTCCTGGAAGCGGCCGTAAATGCGACCCTGCATATCGCGGTGGACCTCGATATAGAGGTCAAGCTTTGACTCCACGTAGTGGTAGAGAGCTCCGGTGGTCACCCCCGCCGCAGCGGCCAAGTCCTTGTTCGTCACCGAGCCGTAGCCGCGCTCACCGAAAAGATTGCGGGCACCGCTCAAGATCGCCTCGCGCGTCTCGGACGACTTCGTGTCAGGTGGCCGGCCACGTCGTCGTGGTGCCTCATTGTGTTGTGCCTCCACCCCTGCGAGTATGACGGACGGCACATCTCTTCCTCCCAGCGGACGGACCGAGCGAATCGTCACCTCGGCTCGTGCGACGTTGACGCAACGCACTCACCAGGATGAGCGACGCACCAAGGGGTCTCTCCTGGCAGGCGATGCCTATTCGCCGCAAACCATCCGTAGATCTGGTCAAGTAACCATGAAACGCCAGGAAGTCGAAATGGCCACAACGGAATCCTGGAGTTCCAGGCGACAGCGAGCATCAGTGCGATACCTCGCGGCCCTCCCGCTGCGGAGTCGCCTGCAACGGTCCACACCGCTTGGTCAGTCTGAGCTTGACTCAAACCAGTCCGTTCCCAGATGCCGTGCGCCTGTGCTGCGACGACATCGACGCGCTGCCTGCGGTCCAACTTGTCGAGCCACCTGGCCGAACGGGTACAGAAGCCTCAATAGCCGTCGAAGACAAGAGTGGCCATTGTTGGGCCTGTTTCGGGCAACGCGCTAGATCCAGTCACCGTCTACTCACACGCGACTTTGCTCGACGGCCTGCACGAGCCGCTCAAACACTGCGTCGGGGTGTCCGATCCCGTTGACCACTGAGAGTTGGTTCTGATCGCCGTAGTGACGAATTAGCGGAAAGGTCTGCTCTTCGTAAATGTCGAGACGACGGTTGACCGAATCGGGTGTGTCATCGTCGCGTTGCATGACGTCACCACCACACACATCACAGATCCAGGGGCTTGGGTCGTTGCCACTCGCCGTGTAGTTGGTGCCGCAGTCCCGACAGACACGACGCGAGGAGATCCGCTCCAGAACGATCTCGCGAGGAACGTCGAGATCGAGGACAACATCGATCGGCTTCCCGATTTCAAAGGTGATCTCGTCGAGCGCGTCCGCCTGCTCGATCGTGCGCGGGAACCCGTCGAGGATGTAGCCGCGCGTGTCTGCGTCGGCAGCCTTCAACCGATTACGGACGATCCCGATCATGATGTCGTCAGACACCAGGCCGCCGGCATCCATGACCTTCTTCGCCTCGATACCGAGCGGGGTACCCTCGCGCACCGCTGACCGCAGCATGTCTCCAGTGGAGATGTGCGGCACGACGAAGTGGCGGCTGAGGCGCACGCACTGCGTCCCCTTTCCGGCACCCTGTCGCCCGAGGATGATGAGGCGGGCGCCCGGGATCATGGGCTGCGGCCTACTTGAGGAAGCCCTCATAATTGCGCAACGTCAGCTGGCTGTCGATCTGACGCATTAATTCAAGCGCCACGCCGACAGAGATCAGAACGCTCGTGCCGGCGAACCCGAAGGTATTGATGCCCGCCGCCAGGAGTAGCAAGTACGGCAGGACCGCAATGACAGCGATGAAGACAGCACCAGGCAACGTGATGCGGTTAACGGCTTTGGCGAGGTACTTCTCCGTCTGCGGTCCGGGGCGCACTCCCGGGATGAACCCGCCCTGCTTGCGGAGCTGATCAGCCTGGCGAACCGGGTCGAACGCAATCGAGTTGTAAAAATAGGCGAATGCCACGATCAGCAGTGCGAAAATGGTGATGTAGACGAGGTTGGACGGATTAACGATGTACTCGGTGATCCAGCTCTGCACGCCCGAGCGCCAGCTGTCGGGATCAGCACCACCGAGCACGTTGGAGAAGATCACCGGAAGCAACAGGATCGAACTCGCGAAGATGATCGGGATCACGCCGGACTGATTCACCTTGAGGGGGATGTATGTGTTCTGACCGCCCATCATCCGGCGGCCGACCACACGTTTGGCAAACTGCACCGGTATTCGCCGCTGGCCAAGTTCGACAAACACGACGGCCACCACGATGCCGACCGTGAGCAGAATCATGGCGACGAACCAAAACTCCTTGTTGAGCTGGAGGATTCCCCAGAAACCGCCGGGCAGTGAGGCAACCACGGACGCAAAGATGATCATCGACATGCCGTTACCGATACCGCGTTGGGAGATCAGTTCACCGAGCCACATCAGAACGGCAGTCCCGGCGACGAGCGTCGGGATGATCAGGTACCCCCGCGGCCAGATGCCACCGGATAGCAGGGGCACGTTCGTCGGTGGACCGGAGGTAAAGAATGCCTGCCCCTGTCCGGTCCCGAAGATGAAGACGAGGCCGGTCGCCTGCAGCGTGGCCAGTCCGATTGTCACGTACCGCGTGTACTGCGTGATCTTGCGCTGTCCGACGGCGCCCTCCTGCTGAAGTTGCTCGAGCTTGGGGATGACGACACCCAAGACCTGCATGATGATGCTCGCGGTGATGTAGGGCATGATGCCCAGCGCAAAGATCGAGAACGATTCAAAGGCGCCGCCGGAGAAAAGATTCAGGAAGCCCAGCGCCCCTTGCTGGTCGGCAGAGGCCCGGAGCTGCTCAATCGCGATCGGGTCGACTCCGGGGACCCGGATGGCCACGCCCAGACGGTATACGGCCACCATCAAGACAACAAACAGGAGTTTGTTTCGAAGGTCGCTGATTTTGAAGACGTTCAGCAGGTTGGAGAGCATTGATGACTTTCAGACAGGGTCAAGGAGAACGAGCGCGTCAGCGCAGACCAGCGGCGAGGCTATCAGCCAGCATGCGCCCTTCCCGAGCGACCGCTAGCTCAAGACAATCATGCAACCAAGCGACAAGAAAGCCCCATTTGGGGCGTCGGTGGCAGGTGCACCCGTCAGGGAACCCGTTCATCGCCAAGGGTAATGCAGGATCAGCTAGTTGAGCTTCGAAACGTCATTGCGCGAATCGCCACCGAGCAGAGACTTGGTTGTTTCGCACCATCCCCCGAGGCTGTCGTCGGTCATCACTCCCCTCTCGTGCTCCTCAAGGAAGAGATGGAAGATCGTCCCTAGCAACTGGTGTCACATGAACATGCGAAGGCCCGCACCAACGGCGCGGGCCTTCGCATGTTCATATTGCTGCGGAATCACGACGCTGTAAGCCCGCAAGGTACCAAGCGGAGCGAGACGCGTCGTGCCGAACTATCGGTTCATAAATTGGTTGCCCTGGGAAGCTGGGCGACCGGCCTTGCCTTCTTCATTGAACGGCAATGTGATCATGGTAACCGAGCCGCCAGCAGCCTCGATCGCCGCGACCGCCGCCTTAGACGCACCGTGTGCACTGATGTTGACCTTCGCCGAAATCTCACCACGAGCAAGAATCTTGACGAAGGCGCCCTTGCGCACTAGTCCGTGCACGACGAGCATCTCCGGCGTGATGTCGGGACCGACTTTTTCGACCAGATCGTTGAGGGCGTGCAGGTTGACCGCCTGGTACTCAACGCGGAACGGGTTATTGAAGCCCTTGAGCTTCGGCACACGCTGCTTGAGCGGCATCTGTCCGCCTTCGAAACCGCGTGCAACTGTGTTGCGGGCGCGCTGTCCCTTGGTGCCTCGACCGGCGGTCTTACCGCCCTTGCCGCCGGTACCTCGACCGACGCGCTTGGCCTTCTTGGTTGAGCCCTCTGCAGGCTTAAGGTCATGGACCTTCATATCAGTTGTCCTCGCTCACGTCGATGAGGTGGGGCACGCGCGCGATCATGCCGCGGATCTCCGGGCGGTCGGGCAGCGTGTTGGTCTGGCCGATCTTGCCAAGGCCGAGTGCGCGCAGCGTGCCGCGGTGCTTCGGTTTGGTTCCGATCGCCGACCGGGTCTGAGTGACGGTGATGTCAGCCATCAGCTGTCTCCTGTTCCGGCAGCAGTGGTCACCTCGGCGGACCCATCCTCATTAGCATCCGATGCACCGCCCGACGAGCCAGCCGTCGGGGCTTTGAACCGGTCCTTGTTGCTTTCGGCGTAGGCGTTGAGCAGACCCTTCGGGACGAACTCGTCGGGCCGCAGGCCGCGACGCGTCGCAACATCGTCGGGACGCTGTAGCTGCTTCAGACCCTGGATGGTGGCGCGGGCAACATTGATGTGGTTGGCCGACCCAAGCGACTTGCAGAGCACATCGTGGACTCCAGCCTCTTCGAGGATGACGCGAGCAGCGCCACCGGCGATGACACCGGTACCCGATGCTGCAGGCTTGATCATCACACGACCGCCGCCGGTACGTCCGAGGACCTCATGGATGACAGTGCCACCGGCCATGGGAACGGTGAACAGGTTGCGACGAGCTTCTTCGGTGCCCTTCTGAATGGCCAAGGGCACCTCCTTCGCCTTGCCGTAGCCGAGACCAACTCGACCATTGCCATCACCGATCACGACCAGTGCGGTGAAGGAAAACCGGCGACCGCCCTTAACGACTTTGGCCACGCGGTTGATGGTGATGACGCGCGATTCGCGCAGGCCGTCCGGATCGGGAGCGCGTTCACGCCCACCGTCACGGCCGCCACGGCCACCCTGGTTGTTTCCTCCGAAACCCATCAGAACTCCAGTCCTGCGTCACGTGCAGCAGACGCCACGGCAGCGATACGACCGTGGTAGGCGAATCCACCGCGGTCGAACACGACCGTGGTGATACCGGCGGCCTTGGAACGCTCGGCTACGAGCTCCCCGACCTTGGTGGCGGCGGCGACCGATGCGGTCGATCCTGCCGCACGGACGTCGGCTTCGGTGGTCGAGGCGGCGGCGAGGGTGGTACCCAGGTCGTCGTCGATCACTTGCACCGACAAGTGCTTGTTCGAACGGAACACCGCAAGGCGAGGCCGGGCGGCGGTTCCGTGGATCTTCTTGCGGACACGTCGGTGACGACGAATCCGGCCGTTGCGGCGGGCTGCTGCGACTTTGCTCATGATTACTTCTTTCCGGCTTTGCCGGCCTTGCGGATGATGCGCTCGCCGGCGTAGCGGACTCCCTTGCCCTTGTAGGGCTCGGGCTTCCGGAGGCTTCGAATGTTTGCGGCAACTTGCCCGACGATTTCGTTGTCGATTCCGGTCACGATGACCGAGGTCTGCTGCGGCACTTCGAAGACAATGCCCTCGGGGGCCTGAACGTCGATGGTGTGGCTATAGCCGAGGTTCATGCGGAGCTTGTTTGGGCCCTGCTGCTCAGCGCGGTAGCCGACGCCGTGAATCTCGAGTTCCTTACGGAAACCCTCCGTTACGCCGATCACCATGTTATTGACCAGACTGCGAGTCAGGCCGTGGAGCGCCTTGGTCTTGTTCTCTTCGTTCGGTCGCGTGACGGTGATCGTGTCGCCGTCCTGCTCGATTGCGATACCGGCGTTGCCGGGAATCACGCGCTCAAGGGAGCCCTTGGGGCCCTTGACCGAGATGTGTCCTGGTGTCAGCTTGACGTCGACGCCGGCCGGAACGGTGATAGGTGAATTTCCAATACGGGACATGTCGTTCCTACTTCCTGCTCACCAGACGTAGCAGAGGACCTCGCCGCCCACCTTGCGCTTACGCGCTTCGCGGTCGGTCATGAGGCCGTTCGAGGTGGACAGGACGGCCACACCGAGACCACCAAGAACGCGAGGAATCGCGTTGGCCTGGCGGTACACGCGCAGACCGGGGGTCGAGATGCGGCGGATTCCGCTGATCGTGCGATCACGATCTTCGGAGTACTTCATCTGGATGGTCAGCACCTTGCCAGGGCCCTTGGGCGCGTCGGCGGTGGCGAATCCGGATATGTAACCCTCCGCTTGGAGAACGTCGGCGAGTGCGACCTTCTGCTTCGAAGAGGGCATACGCACTTCGTCATGCATCGCAGTGTTCGCATTTCGAACCCGGGTCAGCATGTCGGCGATTGGATCAGTCAGCATGATTTTGTGATTCCTTTCCGGCTCACCACGAGCTCTTCGTCAAACCGGGGATCTCACCGGCGTGAGCGAGCTCACGGAGGCAGACCCTGCACAGTCCGAACTTGCGGTAAACGGAACGAGGGCGGCCGCAGCGTCGGCACCGCGTGTAGGCGCGGACCTTGAACTTCGGCTTCTTGTTGGCCTTGTTGATGAGTGCTTTCTTTGCCATGTCAGTCTCTTCTCAGGCCCTGTTCACTTGCTCTTCTTGCCGTACATCGGACGCTTGCGACGCTTCTTGCGCGGCGCGTTGGCCGCATCCTCGCCCTTCTTGAAGGGGAACCCGAATGCATCGAGCAGGGCGTAACCGCCTTCGTTGCTCGTTGCGGTGGTGACGATGGTGATGTCCATGCCACGAGGGTGATCGATCTTGTCTGGGTCGATCTCGGCGAACATTGACTGCTCGTTTAGCCCGAAGGTGTAGTTGCCCTGCCCGTCCCAGGAGTGTGCAGGCAGCCCACGAAAGTCGCGGATACGGGGGATCGCAACCGACACGAGCCGGTCGAGGAATTCCCACATGCGGTCGCCGCGCAACGTGACCTTTGCCCCAATGGCCTGGCCCTCACGGAGCTTGAAGTTGGCGATCGACTTGGACGCTTTCGTCACGATCGGCTTCTGGCCAGCGATCACGGTGAGGTCGTCGATCGCTGCGTCCATCAACGACGGCTGGCTCGCAGCGCGACCCATCCCCATGTTGATGACGATCTTGTCAAGCTTCGGGATCTGCATCACGTTGTCGATGCCAAGCTCTTCTTTCAGCTTCGCCGCAACCTGCTCGTTGTACTTCGTCTTGAGACGGGGAACTTCCGCCACGTCTGTTGTGCTATCAGCCATCAGATCTCTTCTCCGGACGGGCGGGCGATGCGAACCTTGGCGCCATCGGCATTGATCTTGTAGCCGACGCGAACCTTGTTGCCCTTGTGGACCAGCATGACGTTGCTGGCGTCAATCGGCATGTCCTTGTCGATGATGCCGCCCTGCTCGTTAGCGCGGCTCGGCTTGGAGTGCTTCGCTGCAGTGTTGACCCCCTGCACGATGAGCTTGTTGGACTTCGGGTAGACGTGTTCGATCTCGCCCTGCTTGCCCCTGTCCTTCCCCGTTATCACCTCGACGGTGTCGCCCTTTTTAAGTTTCATCACAACACCTCCGGTGCTAGCGAGACAATGCGCATGAACTTGCGGTCGCGTAGTTCGCGTCCGACCGGGCCGAAGATTCGAGTGCCACGCGGGGTCATGTCGTCCTTGATGAGAACGGCAGCGTTCTCGTCGAAACGGATGTAGCTGCCGTCGGGACGGCGCTTCTCTTTCTTGGTGCGGACGACGACGCACTTGACGACTTCGCCCTTTTTGACGGCGGCGCCGGGCATTGCGTCCTTGACCGTGGCGACGAAGACATCACCGATTGAGGCGTAACGACGGCGGGTGCCACCGAGCACCTTGATGCAGAGCACCTCTTTGGCCCCGCTGTTATCTGCAACACGCAGGCGGGATTCTTGCTGGATCACTTGGCACGCTCCAGAACTTCAACGATGCGCCAGCGCTTGTTCTTGCTCATGGGGCGGGTCTCCATGACCCGGACCTTGTCACCGATGTTCACGTCGTTTTCTTCGTCGTGAGCGTGCAGCTTCGTCGTTCGCAACACCATCTTGTTGTAGCGAGCGTGCGGAGCGCGCGACACAACGGCGACGACTGCAGTCTTGTCCATCTTGTTGGACACGACGGTGCCTTCGCGCACCTTACGCGCAGCCCGTGCGGGGGTTTCGGTTTCTTCTGCCATCACTGTCCTGCCTCGGCGGCAGCAATCTCTTTGCTGCGGATGAGTGTGTTGATCCGGGCGATCTGCTTGCGAACCTTGCCGATTTCGGCGGTGTTCTCCAGCTGGCCGGTTGCGTTACGGAAGCGCAGGTTCAGCGCCTCCTGCTTAGTTGCCTTCAACTCGTCGACGAGTTCACCCATCGACAGTTCGGCCAGGTCGCTCTTCTTGCCGGCCATCAGACGATCTCCTCACGCGTGATGATGCGACATTTGATTGGCAGCTTCTGGATTGCCTTGTTGAGAGCGATCCGCGCCGTTTCTTCGTCGGGAAACGACAGCTCGAAGAGCGTCCGTCCGGGCTTGACCACGGCGACCCAAAACTCAGGGTTGCCCTTGCCTGAGCCCATGCGGGTCTCAGCGGGCTTCTTGGTGACAGGCTTATCCGGGAACACATTGATCCAGACCTTGCCGCCACGTTTAATAGCTCGGGTCATGGCGATACGAGCAGCCTCGATCTGACGGGCGGTCAGCCAACCCGGCTCGAGCGCCTGGATGCCGTACTCGCCAAAGCTGAGTCCTGATCCGCCCTTAGTGAGACCGCGTGTGCGGCCGCGGTGGTGCTTGCGGTGTGCGACCTTTCGGGGCATCAACATTACGTCAGCCCTCCTTTCCGTCGGGCTCGACCGATGGTGCGTCGCCGACCGGCGCTTCTTCTGCCACAGGTGCCACATCGACGGGGACATCAATCGATGCCTCTTCGGTGAGCAACTGCTCGAGTTCCGGATCGGCCTCGAGAACGAGAGGCTGTGTCTCGCCGGCCAGAGCCTCGGTCGAAGCGTCTGGGCGACCCGACGATACAACCTTGCGCGGCCCGGCTGCCGCAGTTTGGCCGGAGGTCTCGCCGACCGCCATCGCTGCTTCGCGCTGGATCTTGTCGTCGTTGGCCTTCTTGTACGGGGTGATGTCTCCTTTGTACAACCAGACCTTGACGCCCACACGACCGGCCGTGGTCTTGGCCTCGCGCATTCCGTAGTCGATGTCGGCGCGTAGCGTGTGTAAGGGCACTCGGCCTTCGCGGTACCACTCAGTGCGGCTCATCTCGGCGCCGCCAAGACGGCCAGAGCACTGCACCTTGATGCCGAGGGCACCGGCGCGCTGGGCGTTCTGCACTGCACGCTTCATGGCACGACGGAATGCAATGCGGTTGATTAGCTGGTCGGCGACGCCCTGCGCAATGAGCGCGGCGTCGAGCTCGGGGGCCTTAATCTCGACGATGTTCAGCTGGATCTTTTGGTTACCGGTGATCTCGGTGATCATCTTGCGAAGCTCATCGGCTTGAGCGCCGCGGCGACCGATCACAATGCCCGGGCGAGCGGTGTGGACGTCTACGCGGAGCTTGTCACGGGTTCGCTCAATCTCGATGCGACTGATCGCCGCCGTCTCGAGGAGCTCCATGATCTGGTCCCTGATCTGCCAGTCCTCAGTGAGGTACTGCTTGTAGTCGCGCTCGGAGAACCACCTCGACTTCCAGTCGGTGGTGATTCCCAGTCGGAACCCGTACGGATTGATCTTCTGACCCATCAGCTCTCCTCCGCCTCGTCAGCGGCCGCGTCGTCGGTGTTGTCGGCATCTGCCGCTTGTTCTTTGCTGGCACCGGGCTTCGAGAAGCCGGCTGCTTCGGCGGATTCGACGGAGTCGAACCAGACTTCGGCCTTAGTGGCCTCGTAGTACCGCGAGCCAGGCTCGTGGAAGAGCATCGACTGCGCATTGCCCTTAATCTCGTAGCCACCGGGCATCTCGCCGTCGTTGAGCGGTTCGGCGGAGCCGGCCCACCCGCCGGTGACGACCTCTCCGGACTCCAGCGTGTCGTCGTTCTCGGCTGCGGTCTCAGAAGAGTCGTTTACCTCGTCGATGTTCGACTCCTCGTCGGCAGCTTCCTGGCGGCTGCGCTCGACGCGTGCTCGACGGCTCGACGCCGACGACTGCGGACGACCGCTAGCGCCGCTGCCACCCTGGCGCTCACGTCGTGCCTGCACGATCGAAAGCCGATCATCGCTCATTCGGGCGACGATCACGGTGATGTGGCAGGTGCGCTTGTTAATGCGGCTTGCACGGCCACGGGCACGCGGCCGAAAGCGTCGAAGTGTCGGGCCCTCGTCGGCGAAGCACGCAATAACGACCAACTCTTCGGCGTCTTGACTGTCGTTATTCACGGCGTTCGCGACGGCTGAGGCCAGGACTTTGCGCACATCATGGGCGATGTGGCGGTCCGTAAACTGGAGCACCTCGTCTGCGGCGACAACATCGAGACCGCGGATCAAGTCGAGTACAGCACGGGCCTTGGAGGCCGAGCTGCGCACATACTTGGCGGTCGACTTCGTTCCGGAACGTTCGCCTGCGACGTACGACTTCTCGTTGAGCTTGGGGCCGGTCATCAGCGCCTCGCGTTCCGTTCCATACCGGCGTGGAACTTAAAGGTCCGCGACGGGCTAAATTCTCCGAGCTTGTGACCGACCATTGACTCGGTCACGTAGACCGGGACGTGCTTGCGGCCGTCGTGCACGGCGAGCGTATGACCCACCATGTCGGGGATTATGGTGCTGCGACGCGACCAGGTCTTGATGACCTTGCGCTCGCCTGCGGAGTTCTGGGCGTCAATCTTCTTGAGCAGATGCTCATCAACGAAGGGGCCCTTCTTGAGGCTACGTGCCATGAGTGATTTCCTCTACTGCGTCCGTCGCCTCAGCGACGTCCGCCCTTTCCGGTACGACGACGGCGGATGATGAGCTGCTGTGAGCTCTTCTTCTTATTGCGGGTGCGGCTTTCGGGCTTGCCCCATGGGGACACGGCCGGTCGGCCACCAGATGTCCGGCCTTCGCCACCGCCGAGCGGGTGGTCAACCGGGTTCATTGCCACACCACGGGTCTGCGGGCGCCTGCCTTTCCAGCGGTTACGGCCGGCCTTGCCGATCTTGATGAGTTCGTGCTCGGAGTTGCCAACTTCGCCGACGGTTGCACGACAATCGAGCAGCACTCGACGCATTTCGGTCGAGGGCATACGGAGCGTGGCGTAGTCGCCTTCCTTCGCAACGAGGCGAACCGACATGCCGGCAGAGCGCCCGATCTTACCGCCGCCACCAGGGCGCAGTTCGACGTTGTGCACGGTGGTGCCAACCGGCATGTAGCGGAGCGGCATGGCGTTGCCAGGCTTAATGTCGGAACCCTGTCCAGAGGTGATGCGATCACCAACGTTCAGATTCCTTGGGGCGAGAATATATGCCTTCTCCCCATCGAGGTAGTGGAGAAGAGCAATACGGCAGGTGCGGTTCGGGTCGTACTCAATTGCGGCAACCTTGGCGACAACGTCGTCCTTATTGCGGCGGAAGTCGATGATCCGGTACTGCTGCTTATGGCCGCCACCGCGGTGACGGCTGGTTTTGCGACCGTATGCATTGCGACCGCCGGTTTTCGACTTCTTCGCTAGCAGCGATTTCTCCGGCGTGGTTTTCGTGACCTCGCTGAAGTCGGAGCTCGTCTGGAAACGACGACCTGGGCTCGTAGGTTTGCGTGAACGGATAGCCATGATTCAGTTCTCCCGGCTCAGTTCTCGAACAGCGGGATTTCGCCCGCTGCCAGGGTGACGATGGCACGCTTCGTGGCGGGCTTGGTACCGACACGGTTCGTCCCACGGGTGCGCTTCTTCTTGCCGGGACGATTCAGAGTGTTGACCTTGGAGACTTCAACGCCCCAGATCGATTCCACTGCGTCTCGGATCTCGGGCTTGCTGGCCGAGGTGTGAACTTGGAACGTGTAGACGCCGGACTCGATGAGCTCGTAGCTCTTCTCCGAGACAATCGGCGCAATGATGATGTCACGAGGATCTTTCATCAGGAATCTTCACTCTCTGTTGACGCAGCGCCCTCGGCTGGGGTGTCGTCCACGGTTGCGGCGTTCTTCGAGGAGACTGGAGCCTCTTCGTTAGTGGCCTCAGACGACGGCAGCGACGCCTTGGTGAACACGACCCAGTCACTGCACAAGACGTCATAGGCGTTGAGTTCGCCGGCATCGATGACCTGCACATTCGGCAGGTTGCGGAAGCTCAGCATGGCATTGGTGTCGTCATGGGCCACGACGACTAGAACGCTGCCGGCGACATCGAGGGCGTCAAGCGCCTGCTTTGCCGACTTGGTCTTTGGAGCGTCGAAGTCCCAGGAATCGACCACGACGATCTTTCCGTCGTTCGCACGGTCTGAAAGCGCCGAGCGAGTAGCCAGCTTGACCATCTTCTTCGGTGTCTTCTGGTCATACTTGCGGGGCTTCGGGCCGAGCGCGATACCGCCACCGGTGAAGTGCGGCGCCCGGATCGACCCCTGACGGGCGTTGCCGGTGCCTTTCTGGCGGTACGGCTTTGCACCGCCACCACGGACCTCAGAGCGGGTCTTCGTGCTCTGCGTGCCTGCACGTCGGGCTGCGAGTTGAGCGGTCACGACTTGGTGCATAACCGGGACGTTCGGTTCAAGACCGAACACCGCCGCATCAAGGTCAACCTTGCCGGCATCCTTGCCCGCCGTGTTTTTCAGCGTGAGCTGTGATGTGTTGTCGGCCATGCTCAAGCGCCCTTTCCAACGAGCTTGACAGCGTTGCGGATTGTGACGACACCGCCGGCAGGTCCAGGGACGGCACCCTTAATGAGCAGAATGTTGCGCTCGGCGTCGGACTCGACGACTTCAAGGTTTTGCGTGGTGACCTGCTCATGGCCCATGTGGCCAGCCATCTTCATGCCCTTGAAGACACGGGCTGGGAAGGCGCACTGGCCGATAGCACCGGGCTTGCGGTGGTTCTTGTGCGCGCCGTGCGATGCGGGGGCGCCACCGAAGTTGTGCCGCTTCATGACACCGGCGAATCCCTTGCCCCGACTCGTGCCGGTGACGTCGACCTTAGTGCCGGCCGCAATTTGTTCGACGGTCAGCTCCTGGCCGACCTCGAGCCCATCGACAGAGTCGAGACGCAGCTCGACGAGCCGCTTTCCGGGCTCGACGCCGGCCTTCGCAAAGTGACCGGCCTCGGGCTGGTTCAGCTTCTTTGCTTGCTTAGTGCCGTAGGTGACCTGGATGGCCGTGTAGCCATCGCGCTCGGTTGTCTTGATCTGAACGATGCGCATCGGGTCGACCTTGACGACAGTGACGGGGACGACTTTGTCGTCAACCCACTTCTGTGTCATGCCGACTTTCTCGCCGACGATCGCTTGTTGAGCCATGAGGCGGTCCTTCTCGTTGTCCAAGCCGCCGGCGTTCCGGGGGCTCTCCACGTAAAAGCTCCGCAGCACGAAAGAGAGCGTGCATGCGGAGCTGAGAAACTCGGTTGTGCCGACTGGTGCCATTCCCAATCGATGCGGGAGGCCTGGCCGGACGTCAGTTGCGTTGTGTTTTGGTGATCGGGATGCCTCCCGATCACGGCCTCGCAATGCTACGGAGCGCGAGTCGGGCTTGCAACACGTCAACCACACGCATTTCACGCAACATCTGATAAGCCACGCCACAGGTGCGCAGCCGTAGGCTGTGCGCGTGAGCATTTCCATCACCTACTGCGTTCCTTGAGACTATTCCGCCCACGCCGTGCGCGTGGCTCAGGAGCTTCTGACGGCCCATCAGCACACAGTTGAATCATTGACTTTGGTCACCGGAACCCGAGGCGTCTTTGATGTCGTGGTTGATGGATCGCTGGTGTGGTCAAAGGCCGACCACGGCCGTCAAGCGAAGCCCGGCGAGGTTCTGGCTGCGCTCGATACGCATCTAGCCTGACCGGTCAACCGCCGATTAATTGGTCGACGGGTGCGAAGTCATCGGTGAGGATGTCAGCACCGTCGAGATACTGAGCCAGGTCATCGCCGACGAGCACCTCGCCGACAACCCGATCGGGATCGTCGCTCGTAGCGCCGCCCAGCCTCACGTCACGACCCAGTCTTTGTGCGAGTGACCTTTCGTTTAAAGGTGACTGGCTCGCAATCACGACAGAATTACCGTTGCGACCGCTCACGATTCCCGGCCCGCGGATCACGGCGACGTGGTTAAACACCTCGGCGACCGTTGCCACCTCAGCTCGAAGAAACTTCTCGGCAGGGCCATCGATGATATTCGCAACGTAAATTCCGGTGGGTCGCAGCACCCGTTCCACGTCGGCGAGGAACTCCTTGGTTGCCAGGTGAAATGGAACCGCTCGACTCCCGAAGGCATCGCCGACGACCAGGGATGCTGAGTCGTCGTCTAACTCGTCGACAGCAAGGCGACCGTCCCCAACGACAATCTCGACATCGTCTTGGCGATCAAAGTCGAGCCGTTCCTCGACGACGTCGACGAGATCACCGTCGATCTCAAGAATCGTCTGGATGCTTCCAGGTCGAGTCGCACGCACGTAGCGCGGGACTGTGAATGCACCTCCACCGAGATAGACGGCGTCGAGCGGCACCCCCGGGCTCGTTGCGTGGGCCTCGATGGCATCGACGATTCGGCGGACGTACCAAAACTCAAGTCGCGTCGGATCGTCAAGGTCAACGTAGCTGTGGCGGAGGTCATCGAGCACGAGCGTTCGCCCCGACTTGAGGTCCGGGTCCTCAAGCACAGAGAGGCAGTAGTAGGCGGTTTGGGTCTCACATGGCGAATCAACCCCTACTGCGCCCACCAGCGAGACCGCGGCGAGACCGCCA
Organism: uncultured Ilumatobacter sp.; assembly: GCA_905480335.1. Lineage (GTDB taxonomy): Bacteria > Actinomycetota > Acidimicrobiia > Acidimicrobiales > Ilumatobacteraceae > Ilumatobacter_A. The sequence continues at coordinate 71,927 of CAJQPY010000030.1, forward strand.
ATGCCGAGCATCTCGCCAGCCGAGACAGTCCGAGTCGCAACCCACATCGCCGTCCCTGATGCGATGAGGACAAGTCCGACGGCCACGATCAACGTGGTCACTGCCGCTGCCGACACCAGCACGAACCCGGTGAAGAACGTTCCAAACAGCGCGCCTGCAGTGCTCCACGCCGACAACCGTCCGACCGTCGTTCCCGTCGAGGCAATGTCGCGCAGTTGGAGCTTGATGACGGCCGGGGGCACTGCGCTCAAAACTGTCGCCGAAGGCAGGAAACCAAACGCCGTCAGGACGAGAATCCTGATCCCCCCACCGTTTCCGGATCCCTCACCGAGAATCCGCACAATGGGAATGGTTGCAATTGCAAGCGCGCCGCCGAGCACAAGCAGAAGGGGAAGCAACCGCCGAGGATTGACGTGATCCGCTGCAACGCCACCGAGCCAGGCGCCAACGGCGATGCCGGCGAGAATCGTGCCGATGATCCCGGTGAACGTTTCCAGGCTGACACCCACGTAGGGCGCAAGAATTCGTCCAGCCAGAATCTCGAGGACGAGCACCGCTGCTGACGTACCCGTGACTAGGGCGACCGCCAACCAACCGCTGAGTGGCCGGTACCCATTGTCGACCTCGTCCACCCTCAAATCTCCGTTGGTGCTCGCAGGCGGAACGGTCATCAGCGCAAGGCTACGAGCAAGAATATTCAGCCGGGGCCAGCGCCTCCACCACGTCACCCACCGGCATCGAAGACGCCAAGATCTGGGTAATTCACACTCGGCGACTCGCATCTGCTCGCCGACACGACACATCCATCTACTTCCTCTCGATACTCACTGCGACGCATGGCTGCATGGCCCCGTCGGTGTTCCCCACCGCGGTGTTTCTCAAACAGAAATTCCGTCGTGGTCTCGTTCACTTCATTGGCCGGGCCACGTCAACGGGGACGCTGTCCTACTTCGGCAACTACTGCTACTCGAACAATCGAGGTCGTTCCGGAGACCTCTCAGGGAAAGCGTTTGGCGAGCCAGTCGACGACATGTTGCATCGCTTCGGGGCGGTCACCTTCGAGGTAGTGCAGCGCTCCTTTCATCTCGATGTAGGTGACGTCGTCGGCGCCGGCGGCACCGACGATCTCCTGCGCCTGCCAAACGCGGATTTCCGTGTCGGCGGTGGGGTGGATCAATAGCGTCGGCACCGTCACATGCGGCATAGTGTCGGCAAGCTTCGCGCCGCTCGACAGGCCCGACCACGTGCTCAGCCACCCACGCGCCGTCATGGTTCGGGCCAGTCCACCACGGCCATAGTTGGCGTCGAACGGATCCGGAAACGCGAACAACGACCCCATCGCCCGGTCGTCGGGATCAATCGACAGGTCAAGGTATGCCGGGTCGGCGAGCGTTCGGTAGATCGTCAGGTACTTCGTGAAGACGGCGCGACGCCTGGCCTCGCGATAGCCGATCAAATCAGTCGACTTGTCGATTACCTGCAAGAACGGTGCGGCTGCGGTCGAGTCGGCGATCGACGCCTGTGCGATGGCGTCGATGCGAGCAACACGAGCACGCTGCGCCGCCCGATACGTTTTGATCCAGGCCGGGTCGTACGAACACGGTTCGGGCCACGGTCGCCATCCGTTGTCCGGGTGGTACATGTCAAGTTCGGGTACGGTCGAGAACGGGTCGTCCTCAGCAGCGACCGACGGGTCGATGACCTGCAGCATGAACACGCCTTCGCCCGGATGCGCCGCGATACCAACCCACCCGTCACCGATGTCCGATGCGGCGTTAGCCATCGCCATCAGCGACCCGCCTCCCGAGTTTCCGAGCAGGACGACGGCCTCAGCACCACGCCGCACCATCTCGTCGTGGGCTGTCTGTACATCAAGGATGCACGACTCGTGCAGACAGTCGGTGTCGTTGTTCATGTACCGAGTCCCGAACCCAAGAACCGCGTAGCCGGCGGCAGCAAGAAGTGGGCAGGCATAGTGCACACTGAAATCGCCTCGCGGGTGGGACAGAATGACGGCTGTCTTCCACGGAGTGCCGACGGGCGGGGTCCAGAGAATCCCGCGCACGAGGGCCCCGTCGTCCGACACGAGTCGCACCGCTTCGCGGCGCACGGCGACCCCAGGATCATCAATGGGTAGCGGCCAGTATCCGAGGCCAAACGGTCGGCTGGCTCCCAGTAGCGAGTCCGAGGTGGGTGTGTCGCTCATCTCCCGACCGTACGTCGGGTTGGGCATAACCGAGGCGTCAAGCCGACCGTTGGGCTGTCGACATTGACGAGTTGTGTGCTTTGTCCTAGCCGGGACGGGCCGTCAGAATGACGTCGAACTCGAGTGATTCGGTCTCACGCACAATCGCAACAGTGACCGTGTCGCCCGGTTGTTTGTCACGAATCGCTGCGATGAGGGCGGACGACCCGTCGGTGACCGAGCCGTCAATCGAGACGATCAGGTCGCCGAGGGCCACACCAATCTCATCGGCAGGCGTGCCTGGTTCGACGTTGGTGACGATCACGCCCTGGCCTCCATCGCGACGGTCTTCCAAGCCGACACCGAGGAACGCTTCTTCGCGAATTTCGCCGGCCGACTGAGCCCGCAGCGACTCAATGATTGGGAGCGCCTCACCTGCCGAGATCGCAAACCCGACGTTCGTTGCGGTGAAGACGGCCGTATCGCGGGCAACGGCGGTGTTGATGCCGACGACTTCGCCGGCTGCATTGACGAGCGGGCCGCCAGAATTGCCCGACGAGATGGCGGCGTCAGTTTGAATCAACCCGTCCAGGTACACGTCGCCTTGACCGACGCTGCGGTCGAGCGCCGACACGATGCCGAGCGTCACCGAGGGTTCACCATCGAGGCCGAGGGCAAACCCGATCGCCATGACGTCGTCGCCGAGGCGGATACTGTCAGGGTCGGCGAACGTCGCCGCCTCGAAACCCTCACCAGACATCCGAAGCAATGCAAGATCGTTGCCCGCATCTTCAGCGAGCACGGTCACCTGACGTGGTTCGAACTCTCCCATCAACCTCACCCGCACCTCATCGGCGCCGTCGACAACGTGGGCGTTGGTAAGGATTTCGCCGTCGTCGGAGATGATTACACCGGTTCCGAGCGACACACCGCCGCCGATATCGGCCGAAACAGTGACCGTCGAGGGGGCAACGTATTCGGCGACCCGAGCGACGTCGAGTCGGTTCTCGAAGCCCGGGCGGGGCGCAGCCACGTCGATCGGCTGGTCGGACGCACGGCCGGGTGGGCTGTTCCACCAGTCGGCAACCTGATTTCCGAGCACCGCTCCCCCGAGCCCGCCGAGCCAGGCAACGATGCCGACAGCTAGTAGGAGTGTGCCGAGGCGCAGACGCGATCGGCGTTGCGGCGGTGCGAAGGTCACCGGGGTTTGCCCCGGAGGAGGTGGAGGCAACGTGGCCATACCTTGTTTCTACCTGACTGCGACCCCGGCGTCACCGCGTGCCGTCGTGTTCAACGCTCGTTCACCTCCAAGCAGCGAGGCCCATTGGATAGTGCTGCAGGTGCTCTGAAGGAAATACCAAACGGATCACAACCAGTAGCAGGACATTCGAAACCGGCAGGGAGGGCGACAGCAGCCGGGATAACGGCGAAAGCCATGGCGGCCTGGACGCGCAACGGGCGAGCCCGAAGGCCCGCCCGATAGATAACACCAGATGGGGCGTGCCCCAAGCGTCGTCAGCTCTGGATCTTGATTTCGATGTCGACACCCGCCGGCAGCTCAATGCGCTGGAGGGAGTCGATCGTCTTGTTGTTCGGGTTCACGATGTCGATGAGACGCTTGTGGATGCGCATCTCGAAGTGCTCCCGGCTGTCCTTGTCGACGTGCGGGCCACGGATGACCGTGTACCGGTGCTTGTCAGTTGGGAGTGGGATCGGACCGCGCACAGTGGCGTCAGTCCTGGTGACCGTCTCGACAATCTTCTTCGTCGACTGGTCAATGATCTCGTGGTCGAACGCCTTGAGGCGGATACGAATGCTTTGAGCCATAGTTCAGATCTTTCTGTTCGTATCAGGGGTTACTTGATGATCTTGGTGACGCGGCCAGCACCAACAGTACGACCGCCCTCACGGATCGCGAACCGCAGACCCTCATCCATCGCAATCGGCTTACCCAACTCAACCGTCATCTCGACATTGTCACCAGGCATCACCATCTCCGTACCCGACGGCAACTCAATCGTC